>NZ_CAWUDJ010000001.1:0-596491 GCF_963920875.1 Anabaena sp. CCY 9910
CGTGCTATGTCTCTTATCCAGTCTGCTTTGTAGCTTCTTTGTCACCCCTTCAGGGGGGGAACCCCCGCAACGCGCTGGCTCATGAATCGCGTCTCTACAGATGGTTCATTTGTCAATACGGTTCAGTTAAGAAAATAAATTAACTGCTAGACATAAAACAGATCTATTTTTTGGAGGGGGCTTGGGGGACGCAACCGTCCCCCAATCGGGGGTTTGGGGGAGAATCCCCCAAGTCTTGGTTCTTCTGAAATCGATAAGCTGACAACGTTAACTGAACCGTATTGGTTCATTTATCCCATTCTTTTTTCAAATTGGTATAACGACTGACACACACAGCGCAATAAACACAAAAAAGGAGTCTCATTGGACTCCTTTTTTTATAGTAAGAATATTTGAGTAATTGATGCCTGATGGCTTAATTACTTAATTGTTACCTTACCGCCAGCTTCTTCAATCCGCTTCTTAGCATCTTCAGCAGCATCTTTAGCGATCGCTTCCTTAACTGCTTTAGGTGCAGCTTCTACTAGGTCTTTAGCTTCTTTCAAGCCTAGACCAGTGATTTCGCGGACAATCTTCAGAACTGCAATCTTCTTATCAGCAGGAACTGAGTCGAGAATGACATCAAACTCGGTTTGTTCTTCTACTGGTTCAGCAGCAGCCGCCGCCGCAGGAGCAGCCACAGCTACGCCAACGGGTGCAGCAGCACTTACGCCAAAAGCTTCTTCAATTTGCTTAACTAACTCAGCAGCTTCTAACAAAGACAGAGATTTTAATTGGTCTAAAATTTGATCGGTTGCAGCAGACATTGATATAACTCCCGTAATGTTGATTTAGTTATTTGTTCGTTGTCAGTTGTTCGTTGTCAGTTGTCATTTTTATTAACTGCTAACAACAGCTAACTACTAATTAGGCAGCGCTATCATCGCCGCCATTTTCTTTGTCAGCGACAGCTTGCAAAGCGCGCGCCAAGCCACCAGGAACTTCGTTGATACCCACAGCAATCTTGGTAGCCAAAGCGTTGATAGCTCCAGCAATTTGACCCATGAGTTGTTCCTTGGATGGCAAGTCTCCTAAAGCTTTGACATCTGGTTCTTTGAGCAAGCGCCCTTCCATTACGCCACCGCGAAGTTCTGTCTTCTTGGTAACTTTTTGGAAGTCTTGGTATGCTTTAATCGCAGAAGAAAAGTCTTCTTTAACTAGCAAAAATGCTGAAGAACCTTTGAGCAACTCCGACAGAGGCTGCCATTTTTCGTCATCTTGAATGGCAATACCCATCAAAGTATTTTTAGTTACTTTGCAGACAGTACCACTAGGACGCAGCCGCCGCCGTAAGTCGCTAATTTCAGCAACTGTCAGCCCTTGGTATTCAATTACCAGTGCCAAAGTAGACTCACCCAAAGTTTCTTTAAGGTCAGCTACAATTTCTTTTTTATTTTCTAACGTTCTACCCATGTCGGTTTCACCTCCTCAAAATAATCGTCGATGGCTCTTTTGATGATTTTTTCTGACCAGGGTATAACAATAAACCCCGACTATCTCAGCCGGGGTTTAGTCTCAAGACTCTGATTACTAAAGCGACGCATTATTTTTCACGTCACATTGAGTAAGAGAGCTTTAACCTCGGCAGGGTATTTAAGCTGTTAGCACCTGCTGTCTCCGGCTTCGCATATTTAGTTTTGGTTATTAGTCGTTGGTAATAGTATTGTATCCATTACCTATTAACCATCACCCATTACCTCGATTATGCAGCTTCAGTCAGTTTATAATCTCTCAGAGCGTTAATATCGACTCTAATAGATGGCCCCATTGTGGCAGACACATAAAATGTGCGCCAGTAGCGACCTTTGGCTCCCGAAGGACGGTTACGGTCAATCGTCTCTTGCAACGCCTTCAGGTTTACCAACAAATCTTCTGGCGAGAAGGATGCCTTACCAAACATAACATGAACAATGCCTGTACGGTCAGCCCGGAATTCTAGCTTACCTGCTTTAAATTCAGCGATCGCACTTGCTATGTCAAATGTAACCGTACCACCTTTTGGAGAAGGCATTAAACCGCGAGGGCCTAACATCTTACCAAGTTTTGCTACCTGTGGCATGACATCTGGTGTGGCGATCAACTTGTCAAAATCCATGCGGCCTTTTTGGATTTCGTCAATCAGTTCTTCTGAGCCAAATACATCAGCACCAGCGTTAGAGGCTTCTGTAACTTTTTCCCCACGAGCAATTACAGCTACTCGCACAATTTGCCCTGTACCTTTGGGTAGTGCAACTGTCGTCCGTAATTGTTGGTCTGTATATTTTGGATCAATACCTAAGCGGATATGTGCTTCCGCAGCTTCGGCAAATTTTGCTGTGGCTGTCTCTTTCAACAGGTTCAGAGCATCTAAAGGCCCGTATTCTCTATCTTCAACTTTTGCTTGCAACTCTTGCAAGCGGCGTGATACTTTCTTTGTCATTGTTATCTCCTGGGGTCGGTTACGAAGCTTGGCTTCTCCCCCGATAAATTTTAGTTATGAGTAGCAAGTGTTGAGTAGTAGGTGCTGATCACTATACCCATCACTATTAACTCGGAATTTTTAACTAATCGGTGACTGTCACACCCATATTTCTGGCGGTTCCTGCCACAATTTTCATGGCCGCATCTATGTCGTTAGCGTTGAGGTCAGGCAGTTTAGTTTGGGCAATTTCCCGCAGTTGTGCTGTGGTAATTGTGCCAACTTTTTTCTTATTAGGTTCGTTGGAACCTCTTTCAATTTTCGCTGCTTTACGGATTAATACAGATGCTGGTGGGGTTTTGAGTACAAATGTGAAACTCCGGTCTTCATAAACCGATATTTCTACAGGAATTACCATCCCAGCTTGGTCGGCTGTTTTGGCGTTGTACTCTTTGCAGAACATCATGATATTAACACCATGTTGACCCAAGGCGGGACCAACTGGGGGTGCTGGGTTGGCTTTTCCAGCATTCAGGGCCAATTTAATGACCGCTACTACTTTCTTCGCCATTTTTTATTTAGCTCTGTTTTTCTACCTGATTAAATTCCAGTTCTACTGGTGTGTCTCGCCCGAAGATCGATAGCAAGGCTTTTAGTTTACTCCGTTCTGGACTAACCTCAATTACCTCACCTTCAAAGTCCTTGAATGGGCCAGAAAGCACGATTATCTTATCACCACTAGCCATGTCAATTTTGACAATTGGCTCTTGTTCTGTGGTTTGTTTAAAGATACGTTCTACTTCTGAGTGACTTAGGGGTAGTGGTTTAACGTGACCGCGGCCTTTGCCTGTACCACGTTTTTGCTCTGCTCCCACAAAGTTAATTACATGGGATGTATTACGTACCACCTGCCAGGTATCATCATCCATCACCATCCGCACTAACACATAGCCAGGAAATACTTTCTCTTCTGTGTGTTGGCGGCTGCCATCCTTACGGATTTTGACTGCTGGTGTGTGGGGAATTTCTACCTGGACAATCTTTTCCGCCACATCAAAAGTTTGAATGCGTTGCTCTAAATTTGTTTTTACCCGCTTTTCGCAGCCTGAGGCTACTTGTACTGCATACCAGCGTGCTTCTGTAAGTGCTGTTTCTGCTGTTTCCTCTGACTGCAACGCCGAGTTTGTTGGTTCGTCTGTCGCAGAAGTCATCAGAATACCTGCTTTGCTACCCAAGCAAACAATCCATCGACTAAGTAGATTAAGGAAGCGGAGAGTGTCACCATAAGCAACACGGCTGCTGATTCACTTATTAGTTGCTTGCGACTGGGCCAAACTACTTTCTCTAATTCTTCTTTTGTTCCTTGGAAGAAGTTGGTAAAGTTAAACCCACCAGAAGTCTCTGCGATTTCTGCTTCATTTTTTTTGGCCACGGTCGTTTATCCCCCGTCTTTACTCAATACAGCTATAACTCTGCTAATTTTCATCCAGGTTGACAGCTTCAATTCCATCAAAATTAACTGGAAGCAAAAAAGCTGCAAGTATAAAACAACTACACCCGAAATCAATAGTACTTCCTGCTATCTTAGCAGTTGTACCACTGGTTCGGGCTGTGTTTTTTACTTTCGAGCGCGCCCTGGAGGACTTGAACCCCCGACATCAGGTTTTGGAGACCTGCGTTCTACCAACTGAACTAAGAGCGCACAAGCTGGCTTGATTTTAGTTTGTGTCAAACTTTTTTTAGTTTAACATAACTAGGTTACCATTCTACCATAGTTTTGTCGAGTTAACTAGCGGCAGATGCCGCCGATTCACTGAGATTTCTCCCATACCCTGAACAAAAATTATAGAGAACGGTCGAACCGTTGCTTGATCCGGGTGGCTTTACCTACGCGACCACGTAGATAATAAAGTTTAGCACGTCTTACTTTACCACGACGTAGTACTTTGATGTTGTCAATCCGGGGTGAGTGCAGTAGGAATACCCGTTCTACGCCAACGCCTTGGAATACTCGGCGGACGGTAATTGTTTCGTTAATACCACCGTTGCGTCTGGCGATGACAACGCCTTCATAGGGTTGCACACGATATTTATCACCTTCTTTAATCTTCACACCGACTCTGACGGTATCACCGATGTAAATTTCGGGCAGATTAGATTTTAGTTGTTCCGCTTCTATGGAGCGGATAATTTCTTGAGCGCTCATGGTCTGTTTGTTTAAAAAACTCACGATCATCTATCATAAATGGATCGCTATGTTTCAGTCCACTGGTTTTGACTTAATAAACATCACTATTTTAAGTGACAGTGCAATCTGGCGCCCGATACCAGCAGAGAATATTTAACTAATTTGCAACAGTCGGGTTATGGGTATTTTGATTGGGCGATCGCTTGTCTCTATCCCACAGTTAATTGTCCCAACCGGTCTTCTAAGTAAGTCACCATCATCCGCTTCATATCAGCAATCATGTCGTTAATATCTCCACCGGCGTTTTGAATCTCTTTTTCTTGCTGGATTAAATAGCTCATGCCTTTATAAAGGGCTTTTGTCACCCGCGCAATTTGCCAACCTTGGGTGGGGTGGAGATGAGGGCAAACTCTCAGCAGCAAATCATAGATGGTTGCTAGTATTTCTTGATCGACTCGTTTGGCCCCTTCAGCCAGGATGCCTTCCCCTTCTTGACCGGCGTTTAAATGTCTAAAAGCGGGATGCTGGCGCTCAAAGGCAATCATGGGGTCAATTACTCGATCAACCATAGCCGCAAAATCTAGACCGGAGACATCCTGTTGTAAAGCAGCCACGGTATTCCTGCTTAATTGCTGCATATATCGTTCCCCTAAGGCGGTGAGGATGGATTCCTTGTTGGAAAAGTACTGATACACTGACCCAATGGAAATATTGGCGCGATCTGCTAAGGCGTTGGTATTGATGGCTTCAGTCCCTCCCTCTGCTAGCAAATCAGCAGCCGTATCGAGGATTAAATCACGTCTTTGCCGGCCGCGATCGCCTGAGGGTTTGCGTCGGCTTTTCTGAAGATTATCTTCTTTTAAAACTGATGACTTCACTTGTTTATTACCTGGGGATTGACTATGTGAGTTTTTGCTCATATACTGCAAGATATGATGTGAGTAATAACTCACACTAGCAATGTTCAGACTGGGTTTACAAGCTATAAGATCAACAGGAATAAATATCATGAGCGGCAAAATAGCTTTTGTGACTGGAGCAACAGGTCTGCTGGGTAGTAATCTTTGCCGAGCGCTTGTATCTCAGGGATGGCAAGTAAAAGGTTTAGTTCGTTCTCTTGATAAAGCCAAACGTTTCCTGGGTGATAGTGGCATTGAATTTATTCAGGGTGATATTGAAGATGTACCTGCCTTTACTCAGGCATTAAAGGGAGTAGATGCGGTGTTTCACACGGCAGCTTTTTTCCGGGAGTATTACCAACCGGGTAGTGACTGGCAGAAGATGAAGCGCATTAATGTAGATGCCACGATGGAACTTCTACAAGCAGCAGAGGCGCAGGGGGTAGCAAAGGTAGTGTTTACCTCATCCAGTGGGGTAATTCAGACTTATCCACATCAGGCAGCCACGGAAACCGCACCTTACAATAAATTTGCCGAACAGAATCTCTATTTCAAAACTAAGATTTTGGCAGAACAGGAAATTTACCGCTTTCTCAACACCAGCCAAATAGACATAGTGATGATTCTGCCTGGTTGGATGATGGGGCCTGGAGATGCTGCACCAACTTCTGCGGGACAACTGGTGTTAGACCTATTGGCAGGTAAACTGCCTGGGGTAATTAATGGTGGTGCTGCATTGACTGATGTACGAGATGTGGCGGCGGTTATGGTAAAAGCTGCCGAAAAAGGAGAAAGAGGTGGGCGTTACATCGTAGCGGGGCCACTGACAACCATGAAAGATATTGCCTTAGAACTGGAAGCGATTTCCGGGGTCAAAGCACCTAGAATGGAAATTCCTGATGGGATAGCGATCGCGATCGCTTGGTTTTTGGAAAAGTTAACAGGTTTGACTGGTGGAGTTAACCCCATGCCACTAGCTGGTATTCAGACTTTATTTGAGAAAGCAAAGTTAAGTTCAGCCAAAGCCGAACAAGATTTAGGCGCAACCTTCCGTCCTTTGAGGGAGACTTTGAAAGATACGGTGTTGTGGTATCAGTCTCAAGGCTATGTATAATTCTTCTACCCAAACCAGAGAGAGGACTTAAGACTATTTCTACACTTACCGACGACTACTGCTGCGTGTGGGTGGTTTGTGAGAATTATTCACTATGAGAAAGGCTTCTTTCAATTGCCCCCTTAGTTGATTTTAGGATAGTATTCCAGTGCTTTACTTAATGTAACGTTGTTCAGTGGCGCGCTCAATCAATAAATGCGATCGCCTGTCCTTAAGCTATGACGGCCTTAAATCACACAATCATATATGAGTTTCGTTGACGGTGAACAGTCAACCGTCAACGTGATTACAGCTAATTTTTTACAAAGTGAATCTTTTCCTCCAAACCCGCCACCAAATAAATACTGGCTTACTCCAGGCTCCACTCAATAAATCATGGAGTAAGGTGTAAAAGCAGGGGATGATGAATAGTGTGAGTAATGTTGCTAAGGATAAACCGGAAAACACTACTACGCCCAATGGTTGTAGAAATTCTGAGCCTTCACCGATTCCTAATGCTAGGGGAAACATCCCCAAGACAGTAGTAATGGTGGTCATTAATATGGGACGTAAGCGTTGGGGTGCAGCTTGCAAAATGGCAGTGCGGCGGTCAACTTTGTCGCGATCGCGGATTTGATTTGCCAATTCCACCATGATGATGGCATTATTGACGACAATTCCCACTAGTAGAACTGCACCGACGATGACGGTTGCACCAATGGCAGTATTGGTAATGTAAAGTCCGAAAATCCCGCCGGCTAGTGCTAGGGGAATGGTAAACATAATTACTAGCGGGTCAATGAGGGAATTGTACTGCACTGCCATGACGACGAAAACGAGAAAGCTAGCTAATCCGCCTAATAGTTGCAGTGAACTTTGTAGTTGCCGATTGGATTCTGCGGCGGCGCTTGGTAAAACGCTTACGCCTTCTGGTAATTCTAGGTTACTAATGACGTTATTTACCTGTTCGATGGCGCGACTTAAACTAGCTCCTTCAGTTAAATTTCCGGCAAATATGATAACTTGGCGTTGGTTAATACGCTGAATCTCTCCCGGTGCTTGGGCTTCGACAATTTTGGCGACATCACTGAGGCGAACCTGCCGATTGTTACCAACAAATAAAGGTAGTCTTTGTAGTTGAGAACCTGTTTGTACTGCTGACTCATTTAACTGTACTCGCACATCTACCAAGCGGTTGCCCCGTTGCAGTTGTGTGGGTACGCTGCCTTCTAGGGCGGTCTGAATTGTGTCTCCGATATCTCTAGTAGTTAGTCCTAATGCAGAAACTCTTTCCCAGTCGGGCAAGATTTGAATTTCTGGTTGTCGTTCATCAGCATCGGGACGAAATCTCACTTGGGTGGCTTGTTCTTCTAAGGCTGCTAATACCTGACGGCTAGCTTGTTGTAATGTGTCTGCATCAGTACCCTGGAGAATCACATCAACGTCGGCATTGCGTACAGGAGAGTTATTGGTAATTAAACCCCGTACTTGACCAGGAGCCAAGCGTAAACGAATACCTGCTAAGTTTAGTTTATTTAATTCTTGGGTAACTCGTTCGACATAAGTATCTACATTAGTGCCTGGCTTGAGGGTGATGGTGCTGGTACCTCGTAAGGGGTTAGCATTGGTATTGGTGCCAAATAAAGCACCACCGGCAGTCGTGAAAGTATATTCTGTTTCTGGCTGTTGCCGAATAATTTCATCCACCGCGCTCATGACTTTGCTGTTAGTCTCTAAGGGCGTACCGGGTGGGAACTGAGCGAATAAGCTGGCTTGTCCTGTACTAATACGGGGGAGGATTTGTTGGGGAATTTGGGGAGCCATCCATAAACTACCACCACCAAACAGGAGAATAGCGATCGCTACTGTGACTAATCGCCAGCGTAAGATGCCAGCTAAAAATCTACCATATCCTCGCGTAGCTGCTTCAAAACGCTCATTGAATTTCCGTAATGGCCAAAAGTTGCTCAAGCCACTGGAAAATTTCCAGCCTAATAATCGAGAAGCAAGCATTGGCACAACTGTTACAGCAATGACGATGGAAGCGGCAACAGAAAAGGTGATGGTGAGAATTAATTCGTTAAATAATAAGGCTATAAAACCACCAATAAGTAGAAACGGCAACACTGCCACTAAGTTGGTACTCGTAGAAGCAACTAGAGCCGATTCGACTTCTTGGCTGCTGGTTTCTGCTTGAGCAATTAGTTGCTTGTGACTGAGCCTGCTTTTACTATCCTTACCAGGAGTCATGCCCACGCCTTCGGCAATGCTCTCCAACATGACGATGGAGTTGTCTACGACTATACCCACACCCAAGGCTAAACCACCTAAACTAAAGACGTTGATGGATAAGCCGAATAACCCCATCAAGATGATAGCGGCTAGAGTGGCTAGAGGGATAGCGATAACGATAATAAAGGTCTGTCGTAAGGAACCAAGAAAGAGAAGGACAGCGATCGCTGCTAATGCTGTCCCTATCAATCCAGAACTGGTAACATTGGATATAGAGTTACGGATAAATCTTGATTCATCTAGGGTAGGTGTAATCACTGTACCTTCGGGAAATAGGCTAGATTGTCGCAGTTCCTCTAAACGTTTTTTGACAGCATCAACAACATTAATTGTGTTGGCATCTGGTTGCTTTTGAATACTGACTTTGACGGCTGGCTCACCGTTGAGTGAGACATATATTCGTTGTTGTTCTGAACCATCTATAATTTGGGCAAAGTCCCGGAGATAAACGCGGCGGTTGGAGACTGGGGACTGGGAATTGGAGGAAGATGTGGAGACTTCAAAGGACAGATTTCTGAGTTCGTCGGCACTTTGAAAGCGTCCAACTGTACGGGTTAAAGGTTCGGAATTTTGTCCTAAAATCCGACCGCCAGAAATATCAACGTTGCGGTTTCTGAGTTCATTTAGAACATCATTTAAACCTACACCCAAAGCTTGCAGGCGGTCTAAATCAATATTAACTCTGACTTCTTCTTGCACTCCGCCAGATACGTCTACTCCAGCTACTCCAGAAACAACACCCAATTCGCGGGCTAGTTCTTCTTCTGCAAACACTCGTAAATCTAGCCCTTCTAAAGAGGGGGATGTTAAGGCGAATTCGTATACTGGTAACTGGGAAGGATCAACTTTAAATAGACGCGGTTCTTCAATTGTGTCTGGTAAGCCGTTTCTAGCTCTGTTGAAAGCCGCAGTAGCATCATTTAGAGCTTGGTCAATATTACCTCCTGGTTGAAAGAACAAATCTAAACTGACTTGTCCTTCACGAGTTTGAGAAAAAACCTGTACCACACCTTCTGTTGCCGAGAAGGCTTCTTCCAAAGGTCTTGTCACTTCATCAATTGCTACCTCTGGAGAAACTCCAGGTGCTTCTATCCGCACACCAATGCGGGGATAGGTAATTGAAGGTAATAAATCTACGGGCAAATTGATAATGAAAAATACACCCAGCACCATAACTGCTAAGGTGAGCATTAGTGTACCGATATGTTGGCGAATTGATACGGTACTAATACTAAATCCGCTACTTTTATTTACTTGCTGCATGAGTCGCTGCGCTCCAATTCAAAATTCGTCTTGGAAAGTTTGCTCAACGGGGGGAACCCCCGCACCGCAACTTTCCGCAAAATTAAAAATTCGCAAACTAAATCTTTACTTTGAATTTTTAATTCCTCGCAGGGTTTTGCTCTGAAAGAATTGAAAGACGTACATTTTCCCCATCTTTTAAGGGTCTACCACTACGTGCGACGTACTGCTCTCCAGGTTGTAAGCCAGATAAAATTTCTACTTTGCCATCAGCACTTTTTCCTAAAGTGACTGTACGTGCTGTGACAGTTGGCTTGCCTTGGCTATCTGTAACTACGTACAGTGTGCCGTTTTGATTTTGTGATTGTCTTGGGGTTTTTGGGGCGGATTGCTGGTTTCTGCCCTCCCTTTGAATTGCGGTTTGTGAGACTACTACTCGTTCTGGAGTTTGACTGGCAAAGTTAACTCTTGCTAGCAATCCACTACCAATGTTGCCTTGACTATTAGGAATTACTACTTCTACTGGTATTAAACGAGCTGTAGCATCGGCGGTGGGGGAAATACGGGTGACTCTACCGATGATTTCTTTATCGGGGAAAGCATCTAAGCGTACTTGTACAGATTGTCCGACTTGAATTTGTCCTAGTTCTAATTCGGAGACTTGCACTACTACTTTAATTTGGCTCAAGTCAGCAATTTTTAAAACTTCTCCTCCAGCTTGTAAGAGATTCCCAGGCTCTGTGACTCTCTCGGTGATTACACCATTAAGGGGGGATGTGAGGCGTGTATATGAGCGGCGTTCTTTTGTTTGGGCAACTACGGCTTTTTGGGCAAATACTCTACCTTTGGCAGCAGCAACAGCTTGTTCTTCGGTTCGGACTTGCTCAGTAGCTGCGCGGAGTGCTTGAGTAGCTGTTTTTGCTTGTGTTCGTGCTTGCTCGGCGGCTTGCTCGGATATAGCTCCTTCTTTAAATAATCTCTCTTGACGTTGGGCATCTGCTTCAGCCTGTACGACTTCGAGTCTTGCCCGTTCCACTTGGGTGCGGGCATTACTTACCTGGGTTGTCGCTCTAGCTACTTCTGATTCCAAAGCTGCGAGTTCGGCTTCTGCTTGCTTGAGGTCTGTGGATAATATGATGTCATCTAGTTGTCCGACGTTCTGCCCTCGTCTAACTGTGTCACCTACATCTAAGTTCAAAGCTAAGAGTCTCGCTTCTACCTGCGATCGCAGTGATATTGTTCTAAATGGTGTGGTAGTACCTGTATACTCTGGTTGTGTCTCTAGTCTTTCTCTACGGGCGATCGCCACATCTACAGGTGCTACCCCGCCTCGTTCTCCACCTCTACGTTGCTGAGATTGGGCTTCGGCTGTTTCTTTGGGTAGAGAACCGCAACTTGCTGTTAGTACACCCACACTCAACAAACAAGCAACAAATAAGCTATGTTTTGCACATTGCCAGTCAGGAAATATCTGTCTGTGGGCAGATATTTCACCGCTAAATTGTAATTTTGTATTTATTAACTGGCTTGTCGCTGGGTAAGTTTGCTGTTTCATGATTTTTGCTGTGGATTTTGGTTGAAAATCATTTATGGTTTGTTTTCTTGTTTGTGGAAGCTTTTAAAATAACAGCCTTTTTTACCTAGCAATAATGTACATATCATGCTGGCTGAAAAATAATATTGAGAATAAACCAAGTTTATCCAAGAACTTTTTTGTGTCAAACGTTACTACTTTTACGAGATAAAGTCAAAACAGATTTAGCTACTACTCTATTTACGCAATTGCAGGATTGTGTTTGATATTTGATTTGGCTATGTAAGGTGTATGAATTTTTTATATCGGTATAAAAGTTATTTCCGTTAGGGAACTTTAAGAAACTAAAATTAGTCTCTAGCTTTTTTCCCTAAAAATTATCAGGTGCAAATATTTAGCTTTACTAAATATACACAAATATTAGCAAAAACACTAGCAATGTTATAGGCAATTTTAAAAGATTTCGGTAATATATTAAATTTTCTGAACATAAATTGCTTTTAGCTACGATATATTATATAGACAAAATCAATTATTTCTGCCTTTTAGGTGAGGACAATCACGAGTGAAATCGCTGTCAAAACTTGCACACACCGTTGATGAATCCCAAATCATCGAGTTTTTTCAAGAGTCGGTTGGTCAGTGGCGTTCGCAAAGGCGTTATTATACTCTCCCTGACGGTGAAACCAAGGAGATGGTGAGTATGATTACTATCCGATTTTTGGAACAAGGTTGCGATGAATTACAAAAACTGGCTCAGATACATGAATTAGCTGAGTCAGTTTTTTTGATCTGTGGTGCAGAGGTGACATGGTGCAGTACAGATGTTCTAAAAAACAGGAGTGAGTCTCAAGGTTCCACACTGTTTGGTGCTTTAGGAAACACCTTGTACCGCGATCGCGGTTTTGCCACATCTAAACCAGTCACAGCCCAGTATAATTTTCCTAACCCCAAAACCTTATGTTTGCGAACCGAATACAATGGTTCGGTATTTGAGGAAGAATTAAAGTTAATTGGTAGCAAATATCGCACCAGACAAACTATTATTTCTCGTGCTGGTGAGCAATTAATGATAGGTCAGTATATAGAAAAGAGAATGGTTTAGTAGTCATTAGTCAATGGTTATTGTTTTATTGCTTTGGACTAATGACTCTTTAATTATTACTCCCCTTCCTTCCCTTGTAGGGAAGGGGTTGGGGGTTAGGTTCTAGAGAAAGTTGCACAAGGCGTTAGTTAGCCATTACCAAAGAAATTTGACTTAGCGTCTGCGCTTTACTCTAAGGATGGTAGTTGAAACAACAGCACCTAAAGCAAGCATAGTTCCGGGTTCAGGGACTGTTTCTATATCCAGAGAGTAGATGGTAGTTGTTCCACTGATCTCATTGGCGGTAATTAACAAAGGCTTCTTATTGGGACTATCTGCTGCTGAGATAAATAGTAAGCCTTCTGGGCCTAAATCTCCGGCTGCTGGGTTAGTCTTACCACCTGGATTTTGTAGAGGAACTGTAAAATCACGATTGTTAGCATAGTCTAGAAAAACAGGTTTGGCTGGGTTAGTAATGTCATATACCATCACACCTCCCACCCGTTCTAAGCCAACAAAGGCGTAAAAGCGACCGTTAATTTTTGCAATCTTTACGTCTTCTGGTTCTGGCCCTTTGTCATCGCTACGGGTATCAAAACTATTTTCAGTATTATTAGAGTTGAAAAACGCGGGTAGACGTTGGGCAATAATTTGTTCAAATTGGTCGCCACTATCAAACACTAACTTTAACTTACCCGTAGTCTGATCCGATTCCCAAATAGAGAAAGAACGCGCACCATAGGAGTAAATCTTTTCAAACGAACCATCTTTGTTTTCATCGCCTAAAGTTCTAGTGACATTGAGACGACCTAAATTAGCAGTGTTTTTTAAAACACTAGCATTCGGAAACACTGTAGGATCAAGGAGATACTGATTACTACCCAGGCGCACTACTTCACTGAAACCAGCGTAATCCCTGGCATCACCTTCATTAGCGGTGACAATATAAGTTTTGCCATTCACTGTATAGGAAGCTATGCCATCGGGTTGATACATTCCCAAGACAGGCCAATTAGAGATATTAATAGCATTATCGCGATCGCTAGCGTCAAAACCATTCCCTGGCAGGCTATGATCCTTAAAGCCCAAAGGGCTGATATTGGTAATCTCATTTGTAATCAGGTTTAAGGTGGCGATCGCATTATTTTCTTGCAACGATATCCAAGCCTTAGTAAAATCAGAGGAAACAGTTATATATTCTGGCTCTAAATCCTGAGCAACAGTAGCGTTAGGGCCAAAAATTCTCACTCCATCTGCCCGTAACTGATTGATTTGACTGTTGAACTGACTAAAACCAGCATTGACGACACTGAAGTCAGCTATATTAATAATGCTAACTGAGCCTTCCGGATCAACTGTATAGTTGGCATTCGGCTCACCTTCATTGGCTACTAAGACACGTTTGCCATCTGGCGTAAAAGTGAGCATATCTGGCAATGCTCCAACATTTACAGAATTGATTAAGTTGCCGTTAACATCAAAAAATACAGCTTTACCCGGATTTTGGGGCGTGAAATCTTCAATAGCTGCGGCCAGTAAGCCATTCTTAAAAGCGACGCTATTAACTCCTCTACCGTAGTCTTGAATACCGATATTAAACAAGAATGAGGGTTTAGTCGGATCACTAATACTGATGACATCAATACTACTAGTCCCCCCATTAACCACAAATAGCCTTTGACTTACAGGATCGTAAGCTGGAATTTCTGCACCACCCTGCTCAAATAGACCTGTACTATAAGTACCTATCGGTTTGAGGGTAGTTGCTTCTGCTGGAGCCAACATTGCTCCTAACAGAATAAAAGATGGAGCTATTATGGCGATAAGCTTTTGGATAGTCATGGTTTGGATATAATAACTAATGCCTGATTTGTTGATGTTGTGCCGCAAATTCGTAGCACGAAAACTTCCCCACAAGCCTGAAATGAAGGCTGGCGGAGTTTTATTACTCATTGCTGAGTAGACTAAATTAGTCGGAAGTTTTCAGATGAAATTGAGTTGACTGTCAATTACAGGTACATCCGAGAATTTATTGGTCAAAAGTTAAAGCAAATATAAATTTAGGTTAACTGAAGATTAACGACCGTATTTTTACGTATTCTTTATTTAAATCAATGAAAAATTATCATAACTATCATTCTTCTCTACCAGCATCTTCAGACAAGTGAGAATTATTCCTCTCCCAAGTATTTACGGGCTACACACAAAAAATAAAAAATATACAAGGGTGCGTCAGTATGAATAATTTCTGAATGTAGTTAGGTTCTATGGCACTGATGCACTCTCCAAACCATCAATTTTGGATAATTTATTTTTTGGTTTTCCCATAGACCGTAGCCTGAGAGGAGAGAGTGGGATTGCAGATAAGTTAATTAAATAACACCAAGATTAGCCAATCCCAACACGGCAGCAACGCCAATAATGTGACCAAAACTCATAGATGCCAAAAATGTGGCAACGCTGGGATTATTGAAAATTGAAGGGAAAGGCAAAGGCATCTTTGTCCCTACATGGGGATAGCGAATCGACCTGCCGGCAATTAAAAGTACTAATAGACAACTAGCGATGATAATAGGTGTGCCATTCCAGTTCCAGGTTGTACCTGTGTTGGGTACGGTGGCTTGAGCCGCTATGAGGATTGATGAGAGCATAGTTCTTTCTCCTGCATGAATAAATTGATTTAGCTGATTAGTTAACAGCAACATCAATACTCCGCTTGGTGAAGCCGCAGAATCCTCTCTCAAAAGAAAGGTTCAACTCTCCTTCTAAAGTTGGGGTAATGATGTAAAAGCTAACTGCACCCAAATGGCAAGTTTCATCGCTGGAGAAAGAACAGAAATTATTTGTAAACTTGAATTCGTTAAGACCAGAAATTTCCAGTCTTAGCGATATCCAATTCTACAGACGACCAATATTAGTCAACCCCAGGACTATACCAATACCAAGAACATGACCAAAAGCCATTGCACCGATAAAGGTGGGAACGCTAATAGGCAACCCAGGGAATTTGGGGCCTACTTGGGGATATTCAACTTTGAGAGCGAACAAAAGAGCTACCACACTGCTAGCACTAATGATAATGCCTACGGTTGGCGACCATTCAGGGGTTGCAGGTACAGTTGCAGCTATTGCTAATAAGGTTGATGAAATCAAGCTTTTGTCTCCTAAATATCTAGGGCAAAGTTAATCTAGACCTAGAAAATTATAGAGTTAGTTAGGACACAACCGAACTTAATCAATCAAAATTCGACTTTTTTTAGTTCTCAATATGGGAAATTGTTATGCGTGTGAAAATTTGCGGCATCACTCAACCACAACAGTCAGTAGCGATCGCCTCTTTGGGTGCAACAGCGCTAGGATTTATATGTGTACCTTCTTCACCGCGTTACGTTACAGCCGCACAAATTTGGGCAGCAGTAGCACCACTACCACAAAATATCGATAAAATCGGCGTTTTTGCCAATAGCAGTGTTGCGGAAATTAAACAAACAGTGATTGATTCTGGCTTAACTGGTGTGCAGTTACATGGTGACGAAACCCCAGAGTTTTGTGACCAATTACGGCGATCGCTTCCCCAAGTAGAAATCCTCAAAGCTTTGCGAGTTCGCAGTCTTGAGCATCTGGAGCAAGCAATTATTTACACTCAATATATAAATACTTTATTACTTGATGCCTATCATCCCCAGCAATTGGGTGGGACTGGTCAAACTTTAGATTGGCAGATGTTACGAAAATTCCGCCCAAGTTGCCCTTGGTTATTAGCGGGGGGACTGACACCAGACAATATTTTAGAAGCTTTAAGCCAACTTAATCCTGATGGCATTGATTTATCTAGCGGTGTCGAACGGAAACCAGGGGACAAAGATTTAGATAAAGTTGCACTACTTTTTGAAAAATTGGGGAGTAGGAATTAGGGAGTAGGGAGTGGTAGGAGAATATCAGGGGAATGAATAATTACCCATTCCCCATTACCCATCCCCCATTCCCTAAAAGAATGATGGTTGATGACGAATCAAGTTAAAGAATTCTTCTCTAGTCTTTTGTTCTTCTTGGAATACGCCTAACATGGCGCTAGTTACAGTCCAAGAGCCTGGTTTTTGTACACCGCGCATCACCATGCACATATGGCTGGCTTCCATCACAACCGCTACACCTTGGGGTTCTAAAATGGTCTGCACAGCTTCAGCTATTTGGCGGGTTAGCCTTTCTTGTACTTGCAAGCGACGGGAATACATCTCAACAATCCGGGCTAGCTTACTTAGTCCTACAACCTTTTGGTTGGGGATATAAGCAACGTGCGCTCTACCCATGAAGGGTAACATATGGTGTTCGCATAAGCTAAAGAAGTTGATATCTCGCACTAGTACCATCTCGTTATGACCTTCATCAAAGACAGCACCGTTGAGTAATTCTTCTAAAGATTGGTTGTAGCCACTGGTCAGGAACCGCATCGCTTCTGCCACGCGCTTTGGTGTTTTTAATAGACCTTCTCTTTCTGGGTCTTCTCCAACACCCACTAATATTGACCTGACTGCATCCATCATTGAATCCATGTCTTGTTCTGAAGGTTGGTGCAATTCTGGTTCTCGGCCGTTATGGGTATTGCGGTCAGGTCTGGTATTAATAGCTTCTGCCAAATCGGGAATTAGAGGCGATTGAGCGCGATTGGAACCGTTGGAACTAGCAATAGTCATAATTTCAGTCTTGGTTATGGTTTATTCAATGGTTAACCCCCTAAGGGGAATTCAAAATTCAGAATTCAAAATAATCCTACAAACTACGTAGGAGTTAGCTTTCTCTGGATCAGTGCAAGCCTAGCTGTAGGCTATTACGAATTACGAATTTACGAATTACGAATTACAGCGCACCTGCGCTGGGCATGAGCGTCAATTCATCAATGACTGCTTGTGGTGGTAATAGTGCAGTGTAAAGAATTGACTGAGCCACAATTTCTGGGGTGAGCATTTTGGAACGGTCAAAGTCAGCTTTAACCGTCTCTGTATCCCAAAGTCCAGTATTTACAGCCCCTGGACAAATCGCACTTACCCGAATGCCGTGGACACGTTCTTCTTGTGCCAAGGTTTGAGAAAGTGCCATTAATCCTGCTTTACTGACGCTGTAAACTCCCCAGTGCGGAAAAGATTGTTTCGCTGCAATCGAAGACACATTGATGATTGTGCCTGTATGGCGATCGCGCATTCTTGGCAAAATTCCTTTAATACATTCAAATACGCTGGTCAGGTTCAAGTTAATTACTTGTTGCCAGTCTGCTAAAGGCGTTTCACTTAAGGTAGCTGTATATGCTACACCCGCATTATTTACAAGAATATCTATGTCTCCAAAGTCAATGGCGATCGCCTGGATTTTCGCCTCTACTTGCGATACGTCTGCTAAGTCTACAGTATACGCTTTGGCTACTACTCCAGTTTGTTTGGCTGCTTCTACTACAGGTGTTAATTTATCCCCAGAACGGCTCACCAAAGCCACATCTATTCCTGCTTTTGCAAAGGCTAATGCCGTTGCTTTGCCAATTCCACTACTTGCCCCAGTAATCAGAGCGCGTCGTTTCTGCTCCAAACTCATGCTTTCTCCCAATTTTTTGGCAGTTTTGCAAGCCCTTGTCACCCAATTATCGAAATTTTTAGAGTCAAATAGATTAAATTAACCTTAAATTTCGATGATATTCCCTGACAAATGCTATGATTATTTGCTATAATTAGTGTTCTCTGCAATTTTAGTTTACACAAAAATAACAAACGCTAGTTTAAAGACTAGCCCATGTTACTACAGTTAATTAGCAAATACTTTGATCTAGCCACCCATCTACATTAGTGGCTATTTAGATATAAATACCTATGGCTGATGAGATTGTTAAAAATCTTTAAGTAGCCACAGGTAATTATAACACTGGTTTTGGGTAATAAATCAATTAAGCGCGTTTGTTAATGTGCAACTTCTGTAAATACACCAATTTTGCGGAACTTATCATAACGCAGTTGGCGGCGTTCCTGTGATGTTAAGCGGTCTAGTTCATCTAAGTTATCTAGCAGGGCTTGTTTTAAGGTTGTAGCAGCTGTTAAAGGGTCAGAATGAGCGCCACCGGTGGGTTCAGGTAATATCTGGTCAATGATGCCCAAATTTTTCAGGTCATGGGAGACGATTTTCAGGGCGACGGCGGCTTGGGGAGACTTGCTAGCATCTTTCCAAAGAATTGCCGCACAAGCTTCGGGGGTAGCCACAGTATAAACAGAGTGTTCAAACATTAATAGGCGATCGCCTACACCAATACCCAAAGCACCACCAGAACCACCTTCACCGATAACGGTGCAGATAATTGGTACATCCAAAGAAAACATCTCGCGCAAATTATAGGCGATCGCTTCCCCTGCACCTTGGCGTTCGGCTACCACCGTGGGTAAAGCGCCTGGAGTATCGATAAATGTCAAAATCGGCATACTAAATTTGTTGGCGTGTTCCATCAGCCGCATGGCTTTACGATAGCCGCCTGGAGTCGCCATCCCGAAATTGCGAGCAATATTATCTTTGGTATCTCGTCCTTTTTGATGACCTAACATCACCACAGGTTTACCACCCAAACGCGCTACACCACCAATGAGAGCCGGATCATCACCACCACAGCGATCGCCATGTAACTCCATCCATTCATCACTGATGGACTGAATGTAATCGAGGGTACTAGGACGGCGGGGATGACGTGCTACCTGTAGTCGTTGAGATGGGGACAGAGTACTAAAAATTTCCTCACGCAGTTGCATAGCGCGTGTTTCTAGCTTGCGAATCTCACCAGACACATCTACGCCATTCTCCTCTGCCAGTTGCCGAATTTGATCAATCCGGTTTGCCAGTTCTGCTAGTGGCTTTTCAAAATCTAACAGTAGTGGTTTGCGCTCAGTTGTAGCCATCGTAAAAGTTATGAGGTTGAGGGTTGAGTATAAGCCAACAGTCAAAAGTCCAGACTTGATCAACTATTGACTATTGACTATGGACTATTGACTAATGACTAAACCAGCAGTGGTCTAAACCCATGTTTCACTGATGCTTGACCAATCTGCTCCATTTTGTCTACGGTAATCTGATTGCGCCCCCAAGAAAAGTTCGTGTACAACTTCTCAAATTCCAAGAGCATAGATTCCGCAAAACAAGCAAATAATTGGCGTGCAGGTACATCCATATTGACTATTTTCATGATTTTCCAGTCAATATCCAGCGAATGTTCGACGATGCCTCCGTTCAGTACATAAACACCAGGATACTGAACTTTTGTACCCAAGTTTTTCGGATAACCGCCATCAATCAATAAACAGGGCTGCTTCAAAACTTGAGGATTAATTTCCACACCTTTAGGCATACTAGCCACCCAAACTACAATATCAGCTTGAGGCAGTGCTTCATCTAGGCTCATGATCTTACCGCGTCCCAACTCGCTTTGCAACTCTTGGAGACGTTCTTGATTACGGGCGATTAACAGCAATTCTTTCACGTCTGTTTTAGCATCCAGCCAGCGAGTAACTGCACTACCAATGTCACCAGTAGCCCCACATATAGCTACTGTTGCTTGGGAGAGTTCAATGCCGAGTTGTTGTGATGCTTGTTCTACCTGCCGACAAATGATATAAGCTGTGTGAGTATTGCCTGTAGTGAAGCGTTCAAACTCTAGTGTGACATTACGAACTTGGCTAAACTGCTCCAATTTGAAGTTTTCAAAAATAATGGAGGAGAAACCACCCAAAGCGGTGATGTCAATGCCATGTTTTTGAGCATGAGCCATAGCATTGAGGACTTTGCGGGTTGCGGCTTTAATCCTACGGCTGGCTAGCATTTCTGGTAAAAAGCAAGATTCTACATACCTCCCTTCAATTATTTCACCAGTAATGCTAGTAACTTTAATGTGGTCAACTATTTGCGGTGGAGCGCTGCACCAAAAATCTAGCCCTTGGTCGGCGTATTCTGGGTATCCCAGTTCTTGAGCTACCGCTTGAGCGTGTTCTAAACTTGTCAGATGTCCAATTAGACCAAACATGGAGTGATATATTTAGGCTTGTGCCTTGGCGAATGCGTGGGATATGTGGATAAGAGATAATACTTAACTCTTAAAAATACTATACAAACTGTGATGAATGCTGAGTCCTGAGTTTGATCATGGGTAATTGGTAATTGATAATTGGGAATAAATTTTTATCCATTACCTATTACCCATCACCAGTCTGAAATAGATAACTGGCCGCCTTACTTTAATCAGGAATCAGAACTATTTAAGCTGCTGTGAGTCCGTAGGCTGACATCCGCATAATATCTCTGGTTGTGAAGCCAATATTACTTAGTGCTTCGCCGTACTGAATCATAAAATCTTCCACTAGGGCTTCTTTTTCCATAGCTAAGACTGCCGCATCATCGGCAACTTGATTGAGCATTTTCCAGACTATGGGAAGATTATGACGATTAGCTTCTTCTAGTTCTGCTTTTGATTGGGCGAAATTTTTCTGTAACCAAACTTCGCCGAAGTTGAGGTGACTGTATTCATCTTTAACTACACCCTCAGTGATTTTACGGGCGAAATCGTCAGCCACGGGGATGTAGATGTTGTATGCGGCGATCGCAAAACATTCAATAATCAGGGATTGAATCAATAGGCAAGTGACAACTTTACCTTCAGCTGCCGCTTTTTGGAAATTACCGTGTAGCCCGGCAAAGAATTCTTTAGCAAACTCCATATCTGGTGATACTTGCAAGTTCCGTCCACAAGCTTCAAATCCTTTTTTGTGGCGACTTTCCATTTTCGAGAGGCGAATTAGGTCTTCTTTATCGTCTGGCAGCAGTTGGGATAGTTGAATGTAATTCTCATATGCTTCTTGTTCCCCTTCAATCACGATCGCATTTATGCGACTATAGGCATCTTTATATTTTTCGCTCTTGAAATCGATTTCTAAATCGGCTGCAACCTGCTGCATGATATGTTTACTCCTGTAAACCTGAATTATTTGATACCAGACTTTAATTTACCCTATGAATTTAAGGTAATGCTCACTGTGGTTTAATTTTACTTAACAATTGCCTATGTTATAGATTAGCGGTTGCTGAGTTCGATACTGTATTACCAAAGAAACAAGTGCTTGGCGATCTAACTCATGACCAAACTAAACTGGAATTGGAAATCTGCTGATTTTTGGAGTCTAGCAGCGCTACTGCTGGGGGCATTGATTGTGCTGTTGCCACTGTTTGTGGTTTTTCTCACTTCTTTTGCACCTCCAGGTTCAAATTTAGAACTTTTGCCCAAAAATAATTGGTCATTAGCTAATTACCACGATGCTTGGCAACGAGGTAAGTTCTTGTTGGCATTCGCTAATTCTACCTTGGTAGCGATCGCAGTGACGGCATTTCAGATTGTCACTTCAGCGCTAGCTGGCTACGCCCTAGCAAGACTGAAATTCCGGGGTAGGCAAATACTACTTTTGATTGTTTTAGCAACTTTAATTATCCCTTTTCAATTACTAGTGATTCCCATCTTCTTGGTGTTGAAGTGGGGACACTTGATTAATACCTACGGAGCGCTAATTTTACCAACTGCTGTTAACGGCTTTGGCATTTTCCTTTTACGTCAATATTTCCAGACAATTCCCGTAGAGTTGGAAGAAGCCGCAACCATCGATGGAGCGAACCGGATACAAATTTTGTGGCAAGTGATGTTACCTCTCGCTCGTCCCGCCTTGGTGACGCTGTTTCTGTTCACCTTTATTGCTGAATGGAATGATTTATTTAAACCTTTGGTTTTCACCACCAGACCAGAATTAAGAACTGTGCAGCTAGCATTGGCAGAGTTTCAGGAGCAGTTTACCAATAATTGGCCTTTGATGATGGCAGCAGTCACAATTGCAACTGTACCTGTAATGGTGCTATTTCTTATCGGTCAGCGTCAGTTTATCCAAGGTATTGCTGCTACTGGTATGAAAAATTGAGTACATCCCATGATTTATGATTGATTATCAGTAAAGTTATGTAACTATAACCGTAATTCTCATAAGCCGGACTGATGAATTATTTAGGTCATCAAAAAAATCACCCAACTCAGTTAATAACTTGTAAGGATAAACACCGTCATGAATTCTCCAACACCAAAACAGCCACAAACAGACTTTCAAAACGAATTAGTAGATAGCATTGAAAATCTTTATACTAATTTTTTCAGTGATAATATTTCTTTAGTAGAGAGTGTTCAAGAAGAGCAAACCTTAACAAATAATGATTTAGAAGAACAAGCTGACCAGCAAACAAAAGCGAACTCTCCCGTAAGAGTAGCCCCAATGGGCTGTGTTATGACTCCTAAAGGTTTGATATGTGATTAATAAAATATGGTGCTTATTGATGAATATTAATCACGATATCATCGATAGCAAGTTAATTTTTGAGAAGTTGAATGTTTCTATGTATCAAAACTCAGAGAAATAGCAACATGATCATGCTGTTTCTGTTCTTACTACATCGATAATTCAATAAAATAAAATTGCTACCGTAGGAGTAAAACATTTTTGATATCCTACGGTATATTATTTGCATATCAAAATATCATCAGCCGGGTTGAAGCTCATAGCATCAAAATATTGGTTGAATTAATTGAGATGTCAATTAATAAACCTAGCCCTAATATTTTTAGTGTTGAGTAAATAGTAAAGGCTGAAAAGGTGTAATAGCATACATGAATAATTTTCGGGTCTGGATTCCCAAGCTAGGAGTTGCGATCGCCGGCGTATTAACCTGCATGACAGATTATGCTGTCGCGCAAGTTGTTCATGATAATACACTAATTAATAATTCCCAAATTAATACACACAATAATATTATTTCTATTGAAGGTGGAACTAGAGCCGGAGATAATCTTTTCCACAGTTTTGAGCAGTTTTCTGTAGCTCAAGGAATTACAGCCGAGTTTAAAAATGCTGTGGATGTAAAAAATATTATTAGCCGAGTGACGGGTAATTCTATTTCTCAGATTGATGGCATTCTGAAAAGCCAATATGAAGCCAATCTTTTTCTGATTAATCCTAACGGTATTATTTTTGGTTCTAATGCTTCTTTGAATATTGGCGGTTCATTCGTAGCGACTACGGCAGATACTTTGATTTTCGCTGATAGAAGAAATTTTAGTACAAGAGAGTTATCCCTTGTACCATCTCCTTTATCAATTAGTGTTCCGATTGGTTTACAATTTGGTGCAAATCCAGGTTCTATTCATAATCAATCTCAAACAAGCCCTAATGGAGCTATGAATAGTCTTTTTGAGCCAGTTGGTTTACAAGTGAAACCAGGTAAAACCCTAGCTTTAGTTGGTGCTGGCTTGATCATGGAAGGTGGGAATCTGACTGCTCCTTTGGGTCGCATTGAACTAGGAAGTGTAGGAAGTAATAGTTACGTCAGTCTAAGTCTAGTAAATCAAGGTTGGATATTGGGATATCAAGGTATTCAAGATTTTCAAGACATACGATTAATTCAAAGAACTGTTGATGGTTCTGCATTTCCATCTCAAATAGATGTGGGCGGTGATGGAGGCGGTAATATTCATATCCAAGGTAAAGCTGTAGAGATGAATGGCCGTGATGTCCGCTTATCGACTCAAACATTGGGTTTCAATAAAGCTGGAGATATAACGATTGACGCAAACAAATTAGTTATTCGTAATGGGGCGCAAATATTAACATTCACTTTCGCTCAGGGAGCAGGTGGAAATTTGGTTATCAACGCGGCTGAATCTGTAGAAGTGATTGGTGGCTTTCTTGTACCGAATACAAATCGTGTTGAACCCAGTGCATTGACAAGTTCAACTGCGTCTGATGGTAAAGCGGGTGATATCACAATTAATACAAAAAGATTAATTGTCCAAGTTGGGGGAAACATATCTACCAGTTCCCTTGGGTTACCAGATTTTAATAACGAAAGAATAATATTAGCTACAGGAGCAGGAGGAGATTTAATAGTCAATGCTGCTGATTCTGTAGAAATAAGTGGCAAAGCCAGAAATGTTCCTAGTTCTTTGTCCGCTTCTACAAATAGTTATGGTAATGCTGGCAAGTTAATGATAATTACAGGAAAATTGACTGTAAAAGATTCATCTGAATTAGCTGTTGGCAGCGTCGTTTTAAAATTTGCTGGACTGAGAGTTGATAATAGCAATTTAGGCTCTGCTGGGGAACTAAACATAACTGCTCGTTCTATAGTTCTGGACAACCAGGGAAAACTTTTATCTAATAGTGAATTAGGTCAAGGTGGTAATATTGATATCCAGGTGCAAAACACTCTACTGATGCGCCGTAACAGCCAAATCTCCACAAATGCAGGTATCACATCTGGGCGAGGCGATGGGGGTAATATTATCATCAATGCACCTAATGGTTTTATTATTGGCACTCCTAATGAAAATAGTGATATCACCGCCAACGCAT
Organism: Anabaena sp. CCY 9910; assembly: GCF_963920875.1. Taxonomy (NCBI): domain Bacteria; kingdom Bacillati; phylum Cyanobacteriota; class Cyanophyceae; order Nostocales; family Nostocaceae; genus Anabaena; species Anabaena sp. CCY 9910. The sequence continues at coordinate 25,222 of NZ_CAWUDJ010000001.1, forward strand.
TCTCTGGTAGTGGTGGGAAAATCACTATAAATACTAATAGTGTTTTGGGGTTTGTACCTCGTAATCGTGCCGAATTGGTAAAGTTGCTAGCAACTGAAAATCCTGAAAAACTAGACCCAAATAAGCTTCCTAGTAGTGATATTACAGCTTTTTCTCAGGAAAACCCTTCATTCAATGGCATCGTACAAATTAATACACCTGATGCTGATCCTAGTAAAGGGTTAATAGAATTGCCGAGAAATATCATTGATACTTCTGAGAAAATTGTTGCTAGTTGTCATCCTAGTCGAATTTCGCAAAGAAGTTCATTTGTTTCTACAGGAAGAGGAGGAATTGCATCTAGCCCTACGGATACGCTGATTGATGATGCTGTTTTGGTAGGTTGGGCTGCATTACCGACACAGATAGAAAGTAGTGCTGATAGTATTCCTGAACAACACGCACAGCAGGGTAATTTGAACGTCTCTCCCCAAATTTTAGAAGCACAAGGCTGGCAAATAGATCGCGACGGTAATATAGTACTGGTGGCGCAAGCATCTACTGTAAATCCTCACACTTCAATACTACATTCGTCAGCTTGTGCAGAATAAAAATTGTACAGACGCGATTAATCGCGTCTAATTCGTTTCCTGAATTTGTAAACGGACTGTATGTTCAGTTGCGCCACTGAGTTGTACTTCCATAACTTCGCCGCCTAGCGGTTCTATGCAACTGAGGAGCGATCGCAAGTTGGGAGTACTTGCACCAGTATCTACATATAATCTATCTGCTAAATTACTGATGCGTTTCCAAGTCATATATAACTTGGCAATAGTTTGTTCTATTTGGGATGCTTGATTGACTAAATCAGCCGCTACACTTAGACAGCCTACCCTTTGGGCTTCTTCTAGGGCTGTTTCGATATCTACATCATTCTCTGTTAAAGCTTGGACTTGGGCGGCGGATTTGAGATATTTGCCTAATTGTCGCGCCTCTGTTGTGGCTTGTTTGAGGGTATCAACGTCGGGATTGGCAGCTATTTCACGCTGGATGAACTTTTGGTGTGATTCTGGCAGTTTTTCCATTTCTTTCACCAGAGGGGCAATGTAGCGCGGAGGAAGGGAATTTTCTGCGGCTTTTACCTTGACTGGTTCTGGTAATAAATCTGACGACATTGCCGTCCATTCGTCCGTGAGTTGACGGACTTCGCGCCTAGTGATGCGATCGCCTTTGCTGGCGGCTTCACTGACCATTTGTTGCACTTCTGGAGAGGCTTTGGAGGTTTCCACAAAAGCCCGTTTACTAAAATTATTCACTGCGCTTGGCTCAAGCTTGCCCTCTTCTAGGAGAGTATCAGCACTGTTCGCCAGTTGAATCCAGGCGTATGCTTGACTCTTACTGATTTCTCGTTCCTTGAGCCAATTGAGAAAACCAGTACCGCGTCCGTCGCCACCTTTCTTTTCTCTGTCGCGGATTGCCCTTAAGATTCTTCCCCGCCAGATTTCGGTTTGCAAATCAAAGCGATCGCATACCTGCCAAGCTACATCCAACTGCTGTTGGAAATCTGACTCTGGAATCTGTTCATCTTCGGGATCGGGCAGTTCAAAAGTGAGATCCGCAGGCTGTTGTAAGGCTGCTGCCAGGTCGTTGATATTATCCGTTGATTGCACAGTCGGTAACTTATTACTCTAGCGATCGGCTTATTATTACACAATCTGGTGACATCGGCTCAACAGAGTGCTGACTCAGTCCGCTTGACGAACATAACCACTCTGGGCTAGCACAAGGCAAAATAAAGACAGTAAGAGCGATGTGAACACCATCCCACCAATGAGCTACTGTCTTAACCCCCGTTGTCCCAAGCCTGAAAATCCTCATGATGTGAAATTTTGCCTAAGTTGTGGTTCTAAGCTACATCTAAAAGAACGCTATCGGGCTATCAAACCCATCGGACAAGGTGGTTTTGGCAGAACTTTCTTAGCAGTGGATGAAGATAAACCCTCCAAACCTCGCTGTGTCATTAAGCAATTTTATCCCCAAGCGCAAGGTACTAACACAGTCCAAAAAGCGGTGGAATTATTTACTCAAGAAGCCATACAGTTAGACGAATTGGGTAAGCATCCGCAAATTCCCGAACTTTTAGCATACTTTACCCAAGACGATCGCCAATACTTAGTACAAGAATTTATTGACGGACTAAACTTGGCGCAGGAACTAACACATAAAGGTGTTTTCAGTGAAACGCGAACCATTCAACTATTAAATGACCTGTTGCCTGTATTGCAATTTTGTCATAACAGACAGGTGATTCATCGGGATATTAAGCCAGAAAATATTATCTTACGTAATAGTGATAACAAACTAGTTGTAGTAGATTTTGGTGCTTCTAAATCTGCCACTAATACAGCCTTAAATCAAACTGGGACAAGTATTGGTAGTCCTGAATATGTTGCCCCAGAACAAATGCGGGGTAGGGCTATATTTGCCAGCGATATTTATAGTTTAGGAGTGACTTGTATTAATTTGTTAACTGGGCGATCGCCTTTTGATTCCTACGACACCAACAATGATACCTGGGTATGGCAGCAATATGTAAAACCACAAGTTAGCAATTATCTATCTCAAATTATCAACAAAATGACAGCAAGCGTTCCCGCAAGACGCTATCAAACTGTAGAGGAAGTTTTAAAGGATTTAAATCAGCATTCAGCAGTAGCAAATACACCAGCAAAACCTAGTCATCAAGTCCCACAAAATCCTCCTCCACAACCTGTGTCAAAAACCCAGAGTCAAATTGACTTGGAATTAGAGGAATTGAAAACCCAATTTTTGCCTGGTGGGAAATCAAAACCACAAAATATACAACCACAACCTGCAACTAATAATAATTCTGCTAAGAGTGCAATTGATTTAGAGTTAGAAGAATTAAAAGCTAAATATCTTGGGAATAATAACGGCTAAATTATCCAGGTTTTCTTGTGTGACTGTACGAGAGGACTTAACTTGATAAAAAAGTGACTCTAATATTTAGAGCCACTAATCAATTAAGTTCAGAATTTAGAGAATTACCGGCTTATTTCTTCGCTTCAGCAATGGGAACCCATTCAGTGTGGAAAGCGCCAGCTTTATCGGTACGCAAGTAGGTGTGTGCGCCGAAGTAGTCGCGTTGTGCCTGTGTGAGGTTCTGGGGTAGGCGATCGCGGCGATAGCTGTCAAAATAATCCAAGGATGCGCTAAATGCAGGTACAGGAATACCGAGTTTAGCTGCTGTGATGATTACTTCCCGCCAAGCTGCTTGTCTGTCGAGAATTGTTTGCTTAAATTCTGGAGCGAGTAGCAAGTTGGGTAATGCGGGATTTTCGTTAAATGCCTTCTTAATCTTATTCAAGAAGCCAGCGCGAATAATACAACCACCTTTCCAAATCCGCGCCAATTCACTCAGATTCAAATTCCAATTAAATGTTGTGGAAGCTGTAGATAGCAAAGCCATCCCTTGAGCATAAGAACAAATCTTGGAGCAGTAAAGTGCATCCCGGACTTTGTTAATAAACTCTTTGGTATCGCCGTCATATTTGCCACTGGGGCCTGTCAACTGCTTAGAGGCTGCTATCCGCTCATCTCGGATGGAAGAGATAATCCGAGCATTCACGGCTGCTGTAATAGTGGGGATAGAAACACCCAATTCCAAAGCAGTTTGTACGGTCCAGCGTCCAGTTCCCTTTTGACCGGCTGCATCAACAATCAAATCCACCAAGGGTAACTTGGTATCTGGGTCAACATAGGGGAAGATATTGGCTGTAATCTCAATCAAAAATGAATTGAGTTCGTCGGTAGTATTCCATTGGGCGAATACTTCATGTAGCTGTGTAGCATTCAGCCCACCAGCAGTTTTCAGCAAGTCGTAGGCTTCTGCAATCAACTGCATATCGCCATACTCAATACCGTTGTGTACCATTTTGACGTAGTGACCGGAACCACCAGGGCCAACATAAGTTACACAAGGGCCATCATCAACTTGAGCAGCAATTTTGTTGAAAATGGGGGACAGATACTCGTAAGAACTTTGTGTACCACCGGGCATCAGTGAAGGACCATTCAGTGCGCCTTCTTCACCACCACTAACACCCATACCCAGGAAGCGTAAGCCTGCTGGTTCTAGTTCTTGAGTCCGTCTTTGGGTATCTTCAAACCAAGAGTTACCACCGTCGATGATGATATCGCCTTCATCTAGTAGAGGCTTGAGCTGCTGAATTACTGCATCCACTGGTTTACCAGCTTGCACCATCACTAGAATCTTGCGGGGACGTTCTAGTGCAGCAACAAACTCTTCCAGGGTAAAAGCAGCTTTAACGTTGCGTCCACCAGCACGCTGTGCCATGAAAGCATCGGTTTTCTCTCTGGAACGGTTATAAACTGCAATTGGGAAGCCATTACGCTCCACGTTTAGAGCGATATTCTCGCCCATAACGGCTAAACCAATCACACCAAAGCTTTGTAGTGTCATAAACTATGTTTGGCTAACTCTTGCAGGTTCTTTCATCTTTAAGGGTAGACCGAGTTTTTCTCTTCTCCCCTAAAGAAGACATTAAGAGTTAATTTAAAGAATAAAAGCTCACTAGTAACACAGATAAATAGTTTTAATTTGTATCCAAATCAACAATTAACTTGTAAAATTTGCGAAATTGGGGACTGGGTGCTGAGTAATAGGGGATGAGAGAAAAAGGTAAGACATATTTTCCATCCCTAATACCCCATTCCCAATCTCCAGTCCCCAATATCCAATCCCTAGTAAAAGGAGTAACCAAAAAATGCTGGCAAATATCCTAGCCTTGGTGGTTGGCCTTGGTAGTTTAGCAATCTACATTGCAGCTTTCTTTTTTCCGGAAATCCACCGTAAAAATGATTTTATTTGGAGTGGGGTAGGGCTTTTTTATGCCCTCGTCTTGTGGATTTTCGCGCCAAAAATTTCCGGAGGTCTCTTACTAGGTCATGTGGCTAGTGTGGCACTCCTAGTTTGGTTTGGCTGGCAAACTCTTTCATTGCGTCGTCAGGTGACTCCCCTAGCACAACAAACCGCAGTACCAAGTTCGGAAGTGTTACAGTCAACTATCCAAGAACAAGCTGCTAAGTTTTCTCTTCAGGAAAAAGTTGCCCAGTTACAACAAGATATTGGTAGCACTTTTAGTGGTTTGAAAAATAAAGTACAACAGACGGGTAATCAAAAAGTTACAACTGCTCCAGTACAAACTACAACAAAACCATCTGTTGAGATTGTTGATAAAACGGAAAAACCTACTGAGGAGACCGTTACCACTACAGAGACTTCATCCCCAACAACTACTACAGAACCACCAGCAGCAGTATTGTCTACTGATACTGACTCCACCACAGAAATTGTCCCAGAAGTGATTCCACCCAATCCCCCAGCCCCTGAATTGGTGGAAGCCGCTCAACCACATCCTGAGTCTGAGGACAAGGAACCAATTCCCGTGGAAGAAATTGCCCCTGATGCGGTACTCGCTCCCCCCGCAGAAGCACCACCGGAGTCACTACCGCCGACTTAATAAAAAATTAAGGGTTGAGGCGGTTTTTGGGAACATCAGGTGTTAACTGGGGAAAATACGGTAAATGCGGGGATGAAGTTGTTGTTAAAAAACAAAACAGGGATTGCAACATAGATTGATTCTGTCTTAATCTGGAAAAGCAATAGGTTGGTTTCTTTAACTGCCTTCATATGCCGGTATTGTGCCGACGAATTTCCCCAGAAAAACACCCCTAGCCTAAAACGATGAAAGCATCTGCTAAGTTCGACTTTGAGGACGAAAAATTTAATGCACCCCCTTCTCAAGTCATCCCTTGGTGTCAGATGATTAATCCTCGTTATGGTACAGATGGGATTCAGCATCACGGTTTAGCGATTAAGCTCGATAATGCTCAAGCTGTGGGTTTTCAGCCAGATGAAAATTGGCAACAGGTGGAACATGAGTTTAGTTCCGGTATCGAAACAGTTTTCATTAGTGCGACTCCCCGAATAGTGATAGTGCGGCGGGGGCCTTTGTCTGTTAAGGACAGAGAGACCGGTATCAAATTGGGAACGTTGAAAGAAAATTATGATGCGTTTTTGGCAGATAAACTGAAATTTAAAACCTTTACACGTTATCTAATTTTCTTGGTTGGTGAAAATAAAAAGTTTTTGCATGAATCACCACTGCAATTAACCTTGAATGGTGCAGCCGGGGCAAGTTTTAGTAAAACTTATTGTGAATTTCAACAAGGCAAAGTAGTTAGTGGTTTTGTGGCGGAGATAGAAAGAGCTTATGCTTTATACCGCAAGCAGCCAATAACGCCGAAGGGGCCTTTGTTCCATGCTCACGGTATTTTCTGCCCGATTATTGAGTGTGAAGAAAGAGGAATTGAACCAAATACGGTTTTGGTGGCTTCAACTGTAGATTATGAACACCCATCGATTGGTAATCTGACTAATTACCTGATAGCTTCCGACGCGCCCGAATCTGCAATTATTTGTAAAACGTTTGAAGATTACAAAGATTTTGGGAAGGAACCTGTCAGAACAGAAACTCCGAAAATGGCAATGGCTGGGGTTTCGAGTTCTTACGTTTATCCTGATGAAGATGATTTTGGCTATCCGCCCTATTAAAAAATTAGAAACACCCTACAGGATAAGTCTGTAGGTATAAAAAACACACATTAACTCTATCAGGATGGTATGCCATATCGGGCATAAATAGACCAAGACAAGTTACTAATCTAACTTGTTAGCGTGAGAATCAATTTATTGCTTGAGAATAGTTCTGGAATAAGTGGGTGACGAGGGATTTGAACCCGCAACCAATAGATTAAGAGTCTACTGCTCTACCGTTGAGCTAGTCACCCACACCAACTACTATATTAACAAAATTCTGTAGTTCTGCCAAGATTTAGCTGAGTGAGGCGGGAAATCTGATCATAAAAGTGGTTTGACCATGGCCACTCTCGACAGAAATAGAGCCGCCTAAATGCCTGACCATTTTCTGTACTAATGCCATTTCCAAGCCAGTACCGCTATATTTCCAAGGATCGTTGTTAGAAATATGATAAAACGGCTCGAAGATGCGCGATCGCACATGAGTAGGAATTTCTAACCCAGAATTGCTAATACTTAGTTGCACAGTGTCAGCTGTGAATTGGGCGGAAACGGTAATTGATTGGCCAGCCGGAGTATATTTGCAGGTATGACTGAGTAGCTCGGTGACAATCCGTTCTAGTTCGGTGATATCTGTTTCTAAGCGTGGTAACCCTGGCTCAATCATCAAGTTTAATCGCTGTTGCTGACAACTGGTGAGGTCACGGAAGGATTCAACGATTGGGGGAAGCCAAGTTTGGAAGTCGATGGGAATGAGTGTAGGGGGTTCTGGCTTGGTTTGCAGATAGGTAAGTGTCAGTAAATCGTTAATTAATTTGCTTTCTCTACCGCACTCATTATGGAGGATCTGTAAAAGCTGGGGTATGATTTCATCTAATGTAATTGTCGGTGAGAGAACAGTTTCGAGGGTTTGCGCTGCTAGGCTAATACTAGTTATTGGTGTCCGCAGTTCTTGAGAAAGCTTTCTGAGAAATTTGTTGGTCAGGCTTTCTCGCTGTTCTAATTTTTTCAGTCGTGCTTGGTTAGTTGCGTTTAACCTTGCTTGGCGAATGGCGATCGCACATAAATTTGCTAAAGTTTGTACTAGGTTAATTTCTGATTGACTCAGCATTTGTTGTATGGGTCGAATCAGCCACAAATTACCCAGCATTCCTTGAGCATCGAAAATGGGACAAGCCAGTTGGGTAATAACCAGTAATTGAGGATGCCAACCAGGGACAATTTCTATAGTTTGGAAATGCTGTTTTTGCAATAGCGGTTGATAGATTTCGCTAAAATCCGCAATTTGTCTAGTGAGTCCCTGGTATGTCGGCTGGTTCGCTGCATATTCATGAACTACACTAACTACGGTGCAGTCGGTGTTATAAAGTTCGATATAGCAAGACTCTAGTTGGAATAAATTGGCTAATTCTTGAGTGACTGTTGCTAAAACTTGCGTTTCGTCGCCGTAATCACGGGTTTTTTCTGTAATATTTAAAACTAGTGCTTGAAATTTGTCTGTCTGTTTTACCTGGGCTTGCTGCTCATGTTTGTGTGTTGTTAGCTTGGCTTGCAGTTGTTTTAGTTGCTGTTGTAGTTTCGCATTTTGAATGCCTATACCCAACTGGGTGGCTAGTTGCTTGAGTAAGTCAATTTCTATTTGCTGCCATTGGTGTGGTTCATAGCAGTATTGAGCAATTAACAGCCCCCATAAGTCTGGTTTTAAGGCTATTGGCACAACGATATTAGCCCTCACCTGCATGGAGGCGAGGAAATCCCTCTGGCAAGGTTTCACTCCTGCTGCATGTATATCTTCAATAATTTCTAGACAACATCGCCCCTGAGATTCCTTATTTTTACCTTGGAAGCAAGGATCACGGAAGTGTTTTCCCAAGAGGGAAATATCAGGCAATACAGTTGATTCTGCAACAATCGCCCCATTATTGTCAGATTTGATTTGATAAATCAGAATGCGATCGCATTTTAAACACTGTCGTAAATCTTTGGCAGTTTGATAAAGGATTGTTTCTAAATCCAAAGATTCCTGAATCCTTTGGGCAATTGCGGCTAACATCTGCGCGCCTTCCGCTTGAATTTCTCTGGCTTGTGCTGTTTGTTTTGCCGCAGTGATATTGCTACTAGTGCCAATCAATCGATAAATTTTAGAGTTAGTATCTCGTAGTGGCGTAAGCGTTGTACTCCACCAAGTGCTTACTCCCTGAAACTGTAAGCATTGTTCATAGGAAATCGTTTTGCCAAAGCGTACACAGTCAGCATAGTGCTGACGCACTTTAGCCGCATCAACAGCTGTTAAAATATCTTCTGGTTTTTTGCCCCGCAAATCTTCTGACCTAATCCCTACCCATCTTTCATGGGTGGGATTGAGTGCTACATACTGAAAATCTCCATCTTGCAGAACATCCACAACAAATATAGATGTCTGCACAGAATCATACATACTCAGTAATAACTGTTCACCACTGCTGTGTTCATCTACCTCTGTCCCAAAAAGAATATGCGGATGCGACTGCTGCTTCAACTTGATGGCTGAATCTACTGGGTTGATATTCATGCGAGAGTCCCTGTCTGGTTTTACTGGCTCATGTAGGCGCGTTCTCTCGGAATTTCATGGTAGAAAATGCTTTTTAGCGCCTAAAGTGAAATTTAGTTCGACTTTGCTTGTGATATTTTGCCCTATCTTTATTTCTTACCAGAAATCTAGAAAAGTAGATAGCAATAAGAACAAAAAATCCTGCTTGGTGAAGGTGAAAACGCATTTGCAGGTTAATGTAATTTTATTGAAATTTATTATTAAGATTTAATTAAGATTGTTGCATAAGCTTAATACAATTCAAACAGTAAATTAATTAACGTTATATATTTTAATAAAGTCATGATTGCTTAACTTAAATAGGACTTACGCACCCAGATTTTCTGTTGAGATAGGGTGTGAGGGTGTAAGGGTGTGAGGGAAAGAGCTATTACTAAACCCCTAAACCCCCATACCCCTAAACCCCTACACCCCTAAACCCTTATCCAACTTACAGGCGTTAATACCTGTGAGAATGGCTACTACAAGCCAAGTGATAGCTAATCCGGCGACTTCACCTAAAAACAAGTGCGTTACGCGGCGGAGGATAAAGCCTATAGTAGTACCTATAGGGATAGCGATCGCCCAACTAAAGGAATTAACTAATATCCATTGCCAAGTCCATGAAATTGGCTGACGAATTGCCAAACATTGGGCTATTCCCAAAGCCAGGCCGCCAACAATGCCGATTTTTGCCCCATACAGGAGGCGTAGAGGGAGAAATTCCCCAGAGGGTACAACCCAACCAATCGCACCGATACCGATAGCCGTAATTATCACCCAAGCTGCCAAAGTGAAAGAAACCCACTTGAATATAGAGATATTTTCTCGCAGAATTAAACTTTGAGGTAAGGCGATCGCTAATCCACCAATAGCAGCTTGTACAAGGCCAATTTCTGAGCGTTCCCCCACTTCCACCCAAAATAAACTACCCAAAAACCCACCAAAAGTAGCGATAGTCCACAGCAAGATAAATTTTAACGGTGTTTTCATGGGGATAATTGGGGAGTAGGGATAAGGAAAGAGCCGTTTTACCCTTCACCCTGCCTTTTGCCTTCCCTCACTGGTGCTAATGGCCTAGCGGCTTTAGCAGTAAACATTTGTTGAAATACTTGACGGCGGTATGGGGGTGATTCTGGGGTGATGTAACCCCACAGACTTTCCCAGTAAAAGAAAGAGATACCAAAAAAAGAGCGATCGCGTACAGCTTGTACTTGTTCTCTAATTTGCTCAATCTTAACAGGACTTCGCAAAGTTCCTGTGGATATACCAATAGCCACGGGAATTTGAGTGCGTGCAAGCTTGACAGCAGGCTGTTCCAATTCGTACACAAAGCTACTTTTATCATTGCGATACACCTGCAAAATCAATTCATCCACTAAACCTGTCTTTATCCAATTTGCCCAATCTTGCAAATAATACCTGTATGCGAAAGCTTGCGAATTGGGAGAAAGAGATACCTTAACATTGGGTTTAATCTCTTTCACTACTTGAGAGACTTGTATCATGAAACGAGTAATCTTGTTAGCACGCCACTTCATCCACTCTCCATCAAAATGATTGCGAGGGGGGCTTTTACCTTGATGTTCTTTTTGATAAAGTTCAGTTGTATATGGATCATAGCCAAACTGTACTGGCATTCCAAAATGATCATCAATTTGAATGCCATCAATATGATAATTAGTAACAACTTCTGTAATTAGGGAGAGGATAAACTGCTGTACTTCTGGGTGTAAAGGATTGAGCCAAACTAACTTATTTGTAGGGTCATTATCGCTTTCTTCTGGTAACATTTCACTAATAGATACGACTCCACCCTGACCATTTGTTAACCACTCAGGATGTCGTTTTGCTATCACTGAATCGGGTGGTGCCATAAAACCATATTCAAACCAGGGAATAACGCTTAAATTTTTCGGTTTAGCAAGTGCAACTATCTTTGCTAAAACATCCTGTCCCCCGTGGACAAAATTCAGTAGGGGTTGAGTATCAAAACCCGTAACAGATTTAGCTGCACTACTTTTATAAAAAGTATAGCCTCGGTTCCAAACTACAGGGTAAATTGTATTAAAGTTCAGTGCAGATAGTTGGTCAATAGCACGATTGATACCCCAGGGTACAAACAGTACACTACTAGCAACATTAGTCAACCAAACTCCACGAATTTCTGTTGTAGTCGGTAGATTGCTTTTTTGTTCATAATTAGAAAATGAAGGGATGGATAATCCTGTTAAATACAATATTAATTGTATAAACAGTAAGTACGAAAAAAACAATTTTGCCAACCGAGTCATGAGAAAGTCTAACTTCGCCGGGAAGAGGGGATAAGAATTACGGAATAAGTTAGTATACCCTCAAACTCTTGATAAATAACGTCATCTATGTATCAATAATTCAAACTAGATTAATTAATTATCAGCTTGCTTTATTGACAGAAATCTCACAGTTTACACAAAACTTTAGTGTTAAATCTCATTTTTTAATATACTTGGTAAAAATAGAATAGTTATAGAACCATAAATGATTCCGGTAGATACACTAATTAATAAAGGTGCAATCAGGAATGCGTAAACTAAAACTCCTAAACCACCACTACTTAACCCTCTGCCAATTGAAATTGTGAGAAAAAATAGAAACACACCGACTAAAATACTAGCTAAAATGCTGAGAATATGGGTAAGTAACCATTGGGAAATTTTTTTGATAGACCACTGCATGAATATTCCTTGACCAAGTCCGATGAGAAATAGGATTAGAGATAGCTTAAAAACTAACATCTGAGGCGTTAAAGTACCATCTAAATTAGTCCATAGACTGGTGACTTGACCACCTAGAGAAAATGCAATAGTTGTTGCCAGAATCCATTTAATAGTAAGCCGACGAATATTTATAGATAATTCCTGATGTTTTAATAACTTTGCTAAAGCTATACCTTGACAGAAGCCTAGAATTAATCCTGCGATCGCACTAGACAAAAAGTTTATCAGTCCTTTGCTAGCACCCACAAGAGGGAGATTATAGATAGCAACACTAGAAAAAAGGGCAGAAATTAATCCAGCAACTAGGCCTATAGTAGTTCCTAGTATCCAAAAAAAGTAAAGCTTATCTTTCTTCCAATCAAAGTACATAGGTAAATGTGGCGGCTCAATAGAGTCAGTATAGTATAAATATTGTTCAGTTGTATTGTTTTACACATGAAATTTTATTTTTCAAATTATTTAAAAAAATAAGGGCTAAAGCCCTTAATACAAACAAATATTTTTGTTGTTAATTGAGGAGTGTTAAAATCTTTCTACTCCTTCAAAATGTTGATTTTTAATAGCATTTGCAGCTTCGCCACAAGTGCGCGGCGTAGGGAATATCTTTCCAGGATTAGCTAAACCTTGGGGATTGAATACTTGTCTGACCCACTGCATTGTTTCTAAATCAACATCACTAAACATATCAGGCATATAACATTTTTTATCTGCCCCAATCCCATGTTCTCCAGAAATACTACCCCCGACTCTCACACAAAGTTTGAGAATTTCTCCTCCCAATTCTTCGACTTTCTCCAATGCGCCAGGAATGGCATTATCAAACAAAATCAACGGATGCAGATTACCATCACCAGCATGAAAAACATTGGCAATTGGATAACCAAATTTTTGACTCAATACCTCAATTTCCTGCAATACATAAGGTAATTGAGTCCGAGGAATTACACCATCTTGTACATAATAATCTGGACTTAAATGACCAGCCGCAGCAAAAGCCGCCTTACGCCCTTTCCATAATTTCAATCTAGTTTCTGGGTCACTAGCAGAAGTCACACTACGCGCCCCATTCTGTTTACAAATATCGGTAACGCGTTGTTTATTTACTGCAACTTCGACTTCTAATCCGTCAATTTCTACTAACAAAATCGCTGTAGCATCGCGGGGATAACAATTAGTAGCGACAACATCTTCCACCGCATTAATACTAACGTTATCCATCATTTCCATGCCACCAGGAATTATCCCCGCGCTGATGATATCAGAAACAGTCGCCCCAGCCGCTTCCACACTGGTAAAATCTGCTAGTAAAACACAGATTGATTCTGCACTTTTGAGAATCCGCAAGGTAATTTCCGTAGCAATTCCCAAAGTACCTTCGGAACCGACAAATATACCTGTTAAATCATAACCAGGACTTTCAGGAATTTGTCCACCTAAATCAACTATTTCTCCTTCAGGTGTGACAATTTTCAAGCCCAAAACGTGGTTTGTTGTGACACCATATTTCAAACAATGCACCCCGCCAGAGTTTTCCGCAACATTACCTCCAATTGAACAGATAATTTGGCTGGAAGGGTCTGGTGCATAATAAAATCCCGCACCACTAACAGTTTGTGTCACCCAACTGTTAATTACTCCTGGCTGTACAACTATGCGCTGATTGTCTAAGTCAATACTCAGAATTTGCCGCATTAAAGAAGTAACAATTAAAACTGAATCTTCCGATGGTAAAGCACCACCAGATAAGCCAGTCCCGGAACCCCGCGCAATGAAGGGTACAGCATACTGATTACATATTTTCACTACCGCCGCCACTTGTTCTGTCGTTCTGGGTAACACCGCCACAGCCGGACGTTGGCGATAGCTAGTTAAACCATCACATTCATAGGTGATAAGTTCCTCACGGCGTTGGACTACACCATTTGTACCCAGGACAGCCTCGAATGCTTTGATAATGGGTTTCCAGTTACGTTGTTTTTGATCTTGGTCTTGGGTAAGCATAGATTTTTATTTAACAGACTGGTGGAGGAGTTTAATTACTATTGTTGCAAGAATAGCAGTTTAGGGGGTTGTAAGACGCAATGGCTACGGTCGCTGTGCCAATGCTCTTATCAAATATAATTACTTGATGGCGGACTGTTGCATTGCTGCATTTTTTATTTGTTTGTGGTATTAAGTGAGTGAAAAAAAACAATATTTAAAAGTTTCAATTGACGCTAGTAAAGTTAATAAATAAACCTTCCAGTTTTATCTATATAACGTTCCTGTTCACCAATTTTTACCCATGCCAACCCTTGAGAAAAAGCTCTAGCATCATCAAACCGAGGAGATATAACTAGCTTACCTGTTTTATCGATATAGCCCCAATTGTCATCGATTTTGACTCTTGAAAGTTCCTCTAAAAATCCCCCAGCATCATCAAACTGAGGAGATATAACTAGCTTACCTGTTTTATCGATATAGCCCCAATTGTCATCGATTTTGACTCTTGCAAGTTCCTCTAAAAATCCCCTAGCATCATCAAACTGAGGAGATATAACTAGATTACCTGTTTTATCAATATAGCCAAATTTTTCACCAATTTTAACCATTGCTAGCTCTTCAGAAAAACCCCAAGCGCCATCAAACTGAGGTGAAATAACTGGCTGACCACTTTTGCCAATGTAGCCAAATTTATCACCCATTTTGATTCTTGCCAAGCCTTCATAAAAACTCCAAGCTTCATCAAACTCAAGCTCGATGATTATTTGACCACTCTTGTTGATATAGCAGTATTTATTACTGACTTTCACCGTTGCCAGACTTTCACGAAAGGATAAAGTTTTATCAAACTGAGGTGGAATAACTAGCTGTCCTGTTTTATCAATATAGCCAAATTTGTCATCAATCTTGACCACTGCTAGCTCTTCAGAAAAGCTCCAAGCAACATCAAACTGAGGCGGGATAACTAGTTGTCCTGTTTTATTTATATAGCCAACTTTGTTACCAATTTTGACCATCGCTAGCTCTTCAGAAAAGTCCGCAGCATAATTAAACTGCGGTGGAATAACTACCCGCCCCATCTGGTCAATGTAACCATACTTATCATTAACCTTTATTCGTTTTCGTGAGGTCGTAACAATTAATGAAAGCAAATCTGATTTTTTCAGGTCTTGCAATACCTCGCCTGCATCTATGTATCGCTGGTTGGAATTATACCGTATCATTTTGGTCAAAATATCTGCCAGTATGTTGCTTACTTGAGCTTTTTCTCGCCAAATAACTTCTAATGTATCAGGATCTATGTGTAGTTCTTGTGGTGGCAACCCAGTTAACGCTTGAATTGCAGTCATTCCTACCGCATAAATATCACTACATAATTTAGGATGACCATGAAGTTGTTCACTTGGCATATAACCACGAGTACCAATTGGAATTGTACTGCTGATTTTTCCTTGAGAATTTACGCCTAAAACACTGATTTCTTTGACAATTCCAAAGTCAATGAGGACAATTTTATTATCTGAATACCGCCGCATCAAATTTAATGGTTTGATATCACGGTGGATTACATTATTTTGATGAACAAAATCTAGCACCTCTAGAATTTCTTGTAAAAGTTGAATTACATCAGCCTCACTCCAAGGTTTACCTTGTTCGATTTCGTAACTCAAATCATGCCCATCAATATATTCTTGAACAAGATAAAATTCTCTATTTTCCTCAAAAAAATCATACAGTTCAGGAATTTGGTTATGTTCCTTTCCCAACTTGAATAATATAGCTGCTTCCCTCTTAAACCTTTCTTCTGTGTCTAAGTCTGGAGTCTGGGGTCTTGTAAGCCGCTTGACAACACATTTGTACTGTGGGCTGACTGGTAGATCCTGCGGGTATTCAGCCAAATAAGTTTCGCCAAACCCACCTGAGCCTAATTGTTTGATAATTTTATAACGTCGCCGCAGTATGTATCCAATCATGATGCTGTTCTACAGTCCTCTATTTGTAGATTTTGGCACAGCTTACTCAGTTTTTGTAGGTAAAATAACTAAACGGGTCTTTGGATTTGTAATCCTATCATTTAGAGGCATTTGATAAAATGTCTCTACTGTTGTATACGCTGCCAAACATTCTCTAATAAATTAGGATCATCTGCATTAAACCACTCAATTCGAGGAGATGCTTTAAACCAGGTACGTTGGCGTTTAGCAAATTGTCTTGTATGTAAAACAATTAATTCTTTGGCTGCTTCTAAATTAATTTCTCCAGCTAAATAATGCTTGATTTCTTGATATCCCAAAGTATTTAATAAAGGTAAATCAGCACCATATTTTTGGCAAAGATATTCAACCTCGGCTACTAAACCATCTGCTATCATTTTCTCAGTGCGTTGGTGAATACGCTCACCCAATCTTTCCATTTCACAATCTAATCCAATCTGTAAAATAGGGTAATCTGGGGGATTTTCTCCTTGCTGTGCTGATATGGGAATGCCAGTAACGTAAAATACTTCTACTGCTCGTAGAGTCCGTACAGGATCATTGGGATGAATTTTTTGAGCCGCAACGGGATCAACTTGTTGTAATATGCCGTAGAGTGTATTTTGACCTAAGGATTCGAGTTGCGATCGCAATTCATAATTCGGTGCAACCCTGGGTATCTTCATCCCCAGCACAATAGAACGTATATATAATCCAGTACCTCCTACTAACAATAACGGCGAAACTGGCAGAGAATTAATCAATGCTTGTGCCTGTTCTTGATAATCTGCAACTGTCATCGTTTCTCTGGGAGTGCAGATATCTATTAAATAATGGGCAACAGCTTTTTGTTCTGCCAGCGTTGGCTTCGCTGTACCAATATCAAATTCACGATACACCTGACGAGAATCAGCACTCAAAATCACAGAACTCAACCGCATAGCTAAGTTCAAAGCCAAACCAGATTTACCCGTCGCCGTAGCTCCACAAATTACGATTAATTTAGTCATTGGTCATTAGTCAGTTGTCAGTTGTCAGTTGTCCATAGTTATTCTTCTTTTCTCCCCCTCAACGCTTTTGTGCTAAAATTCTTAAGCATTTTGCTCTTTTTAGATTTTGAGCGATTTAACAGACGATAGGTGAAATTTTGTTCGGAGACTAAACACTACAAAGTCTTAATCTCTTCTACTCAAAACTTGTTGAGTATGTTATAAATCGGTGAAATTTGCAATAGTAAGGCGATTAATTCAAAAAACTTATGGGGTTACATCCCCTATATAAACTTCTCACAAAAATGCCCTACAGTCGCCTTTAAGGCTTTTGTGTTAGAATTTTGGAGTGATTTGACTTTTTAGCCTTTGGGCGATTTCAACCCCACGCATCAGGAGAATATTCATGACGAGCAGTTACAGTGCCGATCAGATTCAAGTTCTGGAAGGTCTGGAAGCCGTCCGTAAACGACCGGGGATGTACATCGGTTCTACCGGGCCGCGAGGACTCCACCATCTAGTTTATGAGGTGGTAGACAACTCTATTGACGAAGCATTGGCAGGTTACTGCACTCATATAGAGGTGGATATCAATGCTGATGGTTCCGTGACTGTTACAGATGATGGTCGCGGTATTCCTACGGATACTCACTCGCGGACGGGAAAATCAGCGTTGGAAACAGTGATGACGGTACTGCACGCTGGGGGTAAGTTTGGCGGTGGTGGTTACAAAGTTTCTGGAGGCTTGCACGGGGTTGGTATTTCCGTAGTTAATGCCTTATCAGAAGTTGTTGAAGTTACAGTCTGGCGAGATAAAAAAGTTCATATTCAACGTTATGAACGTGGTATCCCTGTTACTGAACTCATAGCAAAGCCCTATAAGGAAGCAAGAACAGGAACATCTGTCAGTTTCAAACCAGATAGTCAAATCTTTACTAATAGTGTTGAATTTGATTACATCACCCTCTCAAGTCGCCTGCGTGAGTTAGCGTATCTGAATGCAGGAGTGAAAATCACTTTCACCGACAATCGTTTGGAACTACTAAAAAGTGATACACCTAAAGTAGAAAGCTACGAGTATAAAGGTGGTATCAAAGAGTACATTGCTTACATGAACCGTGATAAGCAACCACTACATGAAGAAATCATCTATGTGCAGGGAGAGCGTAACAACGTACAGATAGAAGTTTCCTTGCAGTGGTGTACTGATGCTTACACAGACAATGTGCTTGGTTTCGCCAATAATATCCGCACCATAGATGGAGGTACACACTTAGAAGGTTTAAAAGCGGTTCTGACTCGGACATTGAACACGATCGCCCGCAAGCGCAATAAAATTAAAGAAAATGAAGCAAACCTCAGTGGTGAACACGTCCGCGAAGGTTTAACAGCGGTAATTTCCGTCAAAGTCCCAGACCCAGAATTTGAAGGACAAACCAAAACCAAACTAGGTAACACCGAAGTCAGAGGTATTGTTGATTCTTTGGTAGGCGAAGTCCTCACAGAGTACTTAGAATTTCACCCTGGTATCGCTGACGCAATTCTCGATAAAGCCATCCAAGCTTTCAAAGCCGCAGAAGCAGCACGCCACGCACGGGAGTTAGTCCGACGCAAATCAGTACTAGAATCTTCTCCATTACCCGGTAAATTAGCAGATTGTAGTTCCCGCGACCCCAGCGAATCTGAGATTTATATTGTGGAAGGTGACTCAGCCGGTGGTAGCGCCAAACAAGGACGCGATCGCCGCACCCAAGCTATCCTCCCCCTACGTGGTAAAATCCTTAACATCGAAAAAACGGACGATTCCAAAATCTATAAAAATAATGAAATTCAGGCGTTAATTACTGCCCTGGGTTTAGGTGTCAAAGGTGAAGAATTCGACTCCACCCAACTACGCTATCACCGCATCATCATCATGACCGATGCTGACGTAGATGGAGCGCACATCCGCACATTAATATTGACCTTCTTTTATAGATACCAACGAGCGCTCATCGAACAAGGTTTCATCTACATTGCTTGTCCCCCATTATATAAAGTAGAACGGGGACGCAATTATGAGTATTGCTATAGTGAGCGTGATTTACAACAAGCGATCGCCAAATTTCCCGCAAATGCCAACTACACCATCCAACGCTTCAAAGGTTTGGGTGAAATGATGCCAGAACAACTCTGGACAACCACCATGAACCCGGAAACCCGCACCTTAAAGCGAGTCGAAATTGAAGATGCCGCAGAAGCCGATCGCATCTTTACAATTTTAATGGGCGATCGGGTTGCACCCAGACGCGAATTTATTGAAACCTACGGTTCTAAACTTAACCTCACAGATTTAGATATCTAATCGGTTAAAAGTTTAAATGGGTGATTATTCCACATCAATTACCCATTTTCTTTATAAACCAAAGTCATTGATTGGTTTTAGGATTATGAGAATTGTTTGGTAATGGTTGAGACTTTTCAAAGGGTAATAATTGTTCTTGAATTGATAACTGACTGGGAACCTTGAGAACAGCTTCTTGAGTCTGCCTGTTTGTTGTGATTAAAAAGTAGATTTCTCTATCAAACAGTTCCCTTCCCTGTTTAAAGAAGTTTGGTTCTCTAGGAATTAAACCACCAGTAATCTGAGAATTTTCGTTAGCTACTGCTGGTGTGCTTAATAGCAAAACTGTTAAAGAAACTTTTATGGGTGTAGCTAAACCGGAAAATATTTTCTGCACAATAGTTTTCATATTATTCCCCTGTTATAGCCTTAGCCGGATCAATCAGGACATCAAGTAAAGATCAAACCCTGACAACAAAAAGCTTTCGTGTCTTTCAATTGTGGACATTGAAGGGTTGTTTCCATTCAAAAGGTCTCTTTGACTGCTCAGATTTGTCGCTTTCTGGGCTGATTGTTGCACAAAACCATTATACCAAGTTAGCTTAATGACCAGCGATCGCCCTACCGACTTAATTTAGCTGTTTGACAATTCTCCTATGTCCACAGGCGTTCAATTAAAGTTAAGCCAACCTTACTTGATTGGGTCATTCTCAAGGTTGATGTACCCGTTTTAGTCTCCCAAAGTATTTGCCATAATTCAGGAAGACCACAAATTGGTGCAGTGATCAAAATTGTAAAAGTACATCGGGTAGGTTTGTGAAGTTTGATTTCTCACTCCCTGTCCTGTTTTTTACTTTTTGTCTTTCTCTATTGTTAAACTCCCCAGACTGGATTCGAACCAGTGACCAATCGATTAACAGTCGATCGCTCTACCGCTGAGCTACTGAGGAACGTTGCTCTCACGATTTATAATAGTAGCGTAGTCGATAGGATATAGCAAGTACTTTTGCAAAAAAAGTTTTCCAGTAGCTTTATTGTCTAGATTATTCCAGCCAAAACCTTCTCTAGAATGACACTAGAGGCTTTTAGATGGTAATATTTACTTAATCCCCATTCGTAGTTCAGCTAGCTTTTGGCGCGCTTGAGGGTCAATGGCGCTGGCGAGAAACCTGCTTTTAGATTGTTTACGAGATTGATACTTTTGCCGCATCCTACACACTGTAGTTTCTACTTCGCCGCACAGTTGATATGCTGATAACCATTCAGCCCCGTATCCCTGTACTGTCAACTGTTGTGCGCGGTCTGATGTAGCAACAATTACACGAGAAATGCGAGCTTGTGAAACTTCAGGGCGCAAAGAAGCACAAATTTTTTCAATATAGGTATCTGCTGTTTGCCCAAAATCTGTGTAATAAACTGAAACTAGCTCTGTAATAATTTCTTTGTTACTACAAGTATTTTGATAGTGAGCATCAAAAACTATTTGAGTGTCATAACCCTGATACGAGCTGTAACTTGTCATTGCTTCCACAAGTTGCCCGCGAGCAGCCTCTAGTCCATTTTTATCACGGGTTTTTTTCAAACAAGGCCAAGCGCCAATTATATTGTAGCCGTCTACTAATAAAACGGCTGGGATTGGGGAACGGGGCATGGTTTTCGATCACAATTTTCTAGAGTTAACAAGATCCATTCATAACTTTTATAGTAATTGAAGCATTGCCTGTAACACTATGTTACAAATAGTGGGAAATTATGATTTGTTTGCAAAGTTGAGGTAAAAAAAGCCCCAAATAATAACAAACGCGCCATTAATGGCGCGTTGCAGTTGTCAAAAATTACTGATTAATTCAGGCTGGTCAGTTGTCAGTTGCCAGTAGTGATTGGTCATGAGGTATGGGCGGGGCATTAATCCTTTCCCCTTTCCCCATTCTCCAATTCAAGAAGCTTCTTGGTGTACTTCCATAAGACGTTGTTTGAGGCGTTGGGGTTCACCTTGATCTACTAAACAACCTTTCTCCAGTAAGAAAGCACCATCACAGTAGTTCAATTCATCCAAGCGGTGTGTTACCCATAAAGCTGTGATACCCCTACTTTTCACTAGGCGGCGGACACTGGCCACTAAGTCCAGTTGACTATCTGGGTCAAGTAAGGCTGTAGGTTCATCTAATAATAAGACTTCACAGCGACGAGCGATCGCTCCAGCAATAGCCACGCGCTGCTTTTGTCCCCCACTCAGGGCATAAATTGGGCGTAGCTGTAAAGCACTCAAATTCACTGCCCCTAGTGCCTCCTCTACTCTAGCTCTGACAGCCGATGTTGGCAGTTTTTCTTCCACCAAACCAAAAGCCACATCAGCACCAACAGTTGGCATCACCAATTGATGATCAGGATTTTGGAAGACAAAACCCACAGGATGTAAAACCCCAATTTCACCAGATTTAGGAGCCAAAAGACCTGCTAGGAGACGGAGTAAGGTAGATTTGCCACTGCCATTAGTACCCAAAAGCATCCAAAATTCTCCTTGGGGTACTTCCAAAGAGCAAGATTGAATTGCTGTCTCACCGTTCGGCCAACTGAAATTTAAATCTTTAACGACAATGCCCATGTCCGCCATGTTGATACCTTGGGTTACTCACCCGCTAGGGCAAAAAATCCAGGCGCTCTACCACTACTTGTAGTAACACCATCCTTCTGAGTAATCTGGACTCCAGAAATTTCACTAGCGCGGACAGCAATTTTTTTCTCTGTCTTGCCCTCACACTTCAGTTCCACAATATCAGGATTACCAGAGCGGATCGCTGCCAAAATCAGCTGATAAACAGCCTCAGCGTCCTCTGCTGTCTTACGTTGCACTGTTATCGGGAAGGCAGTGTTCTTGATGCTTAAATCAATGGTAAACATTTAGCAGGAATTACATATAACTGTAGGACTCATTTTAGCGTTATGAGATTGGAGATTGGGGAATGATGAGTGCTGAGTCATGAGTGCTGCACTCCTGCGAAGAACCTGTAGGGTGTGCTGAAGCGGGGTAGACGGGGTTGTAGCGGGTGCTAAGCATTCCCCTGTGCTTGTCTGCTTCCGCTTAGTCCCCAATCACTCATCCCCAACCCTTTCTGTATCCAAAGATTAAATTATTCCCAAAATTTACTGGAAAAATTAGCGGTTTGCACATAGAATTATTAGAGACGGTAAAAATTTGTAAACTAGATTGACAATCTGGTTAACTTTCTGTTTGTAAGATGTAATACAATTTTCATCTACAGGCAAACCCGAACTTATAAAAACATTGGAGATTTCTTGTAATGACCATCGCAGTAGGAAGGGCCCCCAGTAGAGGGTGGTTTGACGTACTAGACGACTGGTTAAAGCGCGATCGCTTCGTATTCGTAGGTTGGTCAGGGATATTGTTATTTCCTTGCGCCTTCCTAGCACTAGGCGGTTGGCTAACCGGTACAACATTTGTCACATCGTGGTACACCCACGGACTAGCATCATCCTACCTGGAAGGAGCAAACTTCCTGACAGTAGCAGTATCAAGCCCAGCAGACAGCATGGGACACTCCCTGTTGTTGTTGTGGGGACCAGAAGCCCAAGGGGACTTTACCCGTTGGTGTCAGCTAGGAGGGTTATGGCCATTCGTAGCCTTACACGGAGCCTTCGGCTTGATCGGATTCATGCTACGTCAATTTGAAATTGCCAGACTAGTAGGAATCAGACCCTACAACGCACTAGCATTTTCAGCACCCATAGCGGTATTCGTCAGCGTATTCCTGATGTACCCATTGGGACAATCATCTTGGTTCTTTGCACCAAGCTTCGGAGTAGCAGCAATTTTCAGATTCTTGTTATTCCTGCAAGGGTTCCACAACTGGACACTAAACCCCTTCCACATGATGGGAGTAGCAGGTGTACTCGGTGGAGCATTACTGTGTGCCATCCACGGTGCAACAGTAGAAAACACCCTATTTGAAGACGGCGAAGGCGCAAACACCTTCCGCGCCTTCAACCCCACCCAATCAGAAGAAACCTATTCAATGGTGACAGCGAACCGATTCTGGTCACAGATATTCGGGATTGCTTTCTCCAACAAACGCTGGTTGCACTTCTTCATGTTGTTCGTACCCGTAACTGGGTTGTGGATGAGTGCGGTAGGCATCGTTGGTTTAGCATTGAACCTGCGGGCTTATGACTTCGTTTCCCAAGAATTACGGGCAGCAGAAGACCCAGAATTTGAAACCTTCTATACCAAGAACATTTTGCTGAACGAGGGTATCCGCGCTTGGATGGCTCCTCAAGATCAGCCTCACGAAAAATTTGTGTTCCCCGAAGAGGTACTACCTCGCGGTAATGCTCTCTAAGCATGATTTAAGATTCATCGCTTGCCATTGTGTTCAAACCTCCGCCAAAAAGCGGAGGTTTTTCTTTTTGTGGTCGATTGTCAATTGACTATAGACTAATCTCTAAACTTGTGTGTTATATTGAGCGAAGGTGAAAACCCAGAGATAAATTCTCTGCCTTTTTGAGACTAAGACCGTTTAGGCAACAAGGAGGTGATGCCCATGATAGAAAGTAGTAAAAGCATGGGTCATCAGGTTGCAGTTAGCCGGCTGTGCGCCGGGGCTGTTCTCTAAAAGTTAGCCTTAGTCTTTTCGAGACTAAGTTAGCTCCAAAAGCTAGGCTAAAGCTCGGAGTTCCTTCCGGCAGTCTGGTTGCAACCTGAAGACCCGCTAGACCGCTCTGACTTAGATTATCCAATCTAAATCAGAGCGGATAGTTTTTTATGGGTAAGTTTTAAGATATTGATGGTTGCAAGGGAAAACTCAGCAGGTAAATACGTTAAATTTTTGTAAGGAAATAACAATATTGCGTGCTTATTGTCTGGTTCCGGCAAGAGAGATTTGCAAGATCAAAAAATGACAAGGGTGACAGAGCCATACACGTCTTTTAAATATAGGAGATTTTGCCAATGGCGCAACTACTAGGCGATGCAGAAATTCAGTCACAAGCTAGCAAACTATCTGGGTGGACGTTAGAGGGTTCTAAGTTGCAGACTACCCGCAAATTCAAAGACTTTATTGAAGCGATCGCATTTGTCAATAAGTTGGTAGAACCTGCGGAGTCAGCTGGACATCATCCAGATATAGAAATCTCTTATAACAAAGTCAAAGTTACCCTAACAACCCATGATGCAGGTGGTTTGACACAAAAAGACTTTGATGTAGCAGCAACGATTTCCCAAATCAACTAATCACTTTTTGGTAGTGCTTGGAAGCTACATACATCAATGTATGACTTTCGGTACACAGGGAGTTGTACATTAGATACTCCCTTTTGTAATCTAACTACGAATCAGTGTGACAGTTAATGAGGCGATCCCTCCTATCTTGCCATACAGTCGAAATGCTCTATAATAATCAGCTATATGGGTACGTTTTTGCATAAGTTAATTGCATTAATTTTTAATACTAAGTTAATCAATCATCAACTTGGCAAAAACTAAAATTGTAATAGTGGCAACTATGCCTCATCAAAAGATTTCAATAAGATGTCGCATTTTTGAGAGTAGCTGCAACAAGAACAATTATCTATACAAGGTGTGAGGAGAAAAGTAAAAATGTCTAATCTATTGTGGAAATCCCTAGTGGTTAGCCCTGCTGTTTTAGGCGCAACACTATTAGTGTCGTCAGCAGCGATCGCAGCTACAAATGCAACTACAGAATTATCAGTAACCGAAACAGTAGTACCTACTGAACTAGCTCAACAACCAGAAATTGTGGCTCAAGCAGCCCCAACAACTGAAGATACAAAGGTTATCGACCAAGTTAACCGCTACAGCAGCGAAGGTAAAGGTAACGCTCAAAGCCAAGTCACCTCGGTTTCTCAGTTCTCTGACGTACAGCCAACCGATTGGGCATTCCAAGCATTACAGTCTTTGGTTGAGCGCTACGGTTGTATTGCTGGTTATCCCAACGGCACCTATCGTGGAAACCGTGCTTTAACCCGCTATGAATTTGCGGCTGGTTTAAACGCTTGTTTGGATCGTGTCAATGAACTGATTGCTACAGCAACTGCTGACCTAGTAACCAAGCAAGATTTAGCTACCTTACAACGCTTACAAGAAGAATTTTCGGCAGAATTGGCAACCCTGCGCGGTCGTGTAGATGCTTTAGAAGCACGGACTGCGGAATTGGAAGCTAACCAGTTCTCTACAACTACAAAACTAGTCGGTGAGGCTATCTTCGCCGTTACCGATGCTTTTGGTGAAAACACTGGCGACGCTAACAACACTGTTTTCCAAAACAGAGTTCGTCTAGGCTTGCAAACCAGCTTCACTGGTAGAGATGTTTTAACCACCCGTTTAGCTGCTGGTAATGCAACTGGCTTTGATTTTAGAGATAACAATAACAATTTTATTGATGCTGGTGGTCAAGGACTACAAACTTTCCAAGTTGGTAGTACTGGCAACAACAGTGTAGAAATAGACCGATTGACCTATGAAGCACCCGTTGGCCCAGCTCAAGTTTACCTTGCCGCTAGTGGTGGACGACACAGCCATTATGCAGCCGTAAACAACCCTTACTTCTTTGACAAGACTGATGGCGGTAACGGCGCTTTATCTACATTTTCTTCGGAAAATCCCATCTACCGCATTGGTGGTGGTGCAGGTATCGCCTTCAATGTGCCTTTTGGTCAAGGTGGCAGCATCTTAAGACCTAGCTCCTTTACTGTAGGTTATTTGGCTTCGGATGCTAATAACCCTGGTCCTAATACTGGTCTATTCAACGGCGATTACGCTGCTTTAGGTCAGTTGAACTTTAGTGTAGGCGATCGCTTGGCGTTAGCTGCTACTTATGTTCATGGATATCATGGTGCAAGTGGCAGCGCCCTGTTTGACTCTGGAGATACTGGTGCTATTGTAGGTACTTCACTAGCCAACAATAATAGTTTCCTAAATGCTTCTTCCAGCAACTCCTACGGTTTGTCTGCGGCATTCAGACCTAGCGATAAACTATCAGTTAGCGGTTTTGTATCTTACAGCGATGTCACAGGCTTCGGTGCCAACGATGACAGAGAAGTTTGGAGCTACGGTATCGGTGTAGCATTACCTGACTTTGGTAAGAGAGGTAACGTCCTGGGTATCTTCGCAGGCGCTCAACCTTACGCACGCGGTGTCCAAGCTGGTGCTAACGAAGTTCCTTACCAAGTTGAAGGTTTCTACAAATATCGCGTATCTGACAACATCTCCATCACCCCTGGTGTAATCTGGTTGACTAACCCTGGTCAGAACAGCAATGCAGATGATGCGATCATCGGTACTCTGAGAACAACCTTCACTTTCTAAGCTATTAAAAACTTCTAGAAAGTTGAATATAATTGAAACCCCGCTACTGAGCGGGGTTTTTTGCTGTCTTTAGCACTAATGCACAAACCCTACTGCTTAACCGGAGTATACTAGAGGAAGTTAGGGTTTAACACTTAACGCTCTATTCATAATTATTCACCACTCACTTATTGCTTGTGGAACTATCGTGTAAATCAGAATACGCAATTCTTGCCTTACTAGAAATGGCAACTCATTACGACAGTGGCGAACCGATGCAAATTAGGCAAATCGCCGCTCAACAAAGCATACCCGATCGCTATCTAGAACAACTATTAGCGACATTAAGACGCGGGGGTATACTCAGAAGCCAACGTGGGTCAAGAGGTGGCTATTTTTTAGCCCGCGAACCCAGAAAAATTAGCATATTCGAGATATTGGAATGTTTGGAAGGGTTAGAGGTGAAGACTAGTGAAGAAAATCTCAAGTCTCAAACCTTAGATGGTTCTGTTATAGAAGAAATTTGGCAAGAAGCGCGTCAGGCGGCAAATTCCGTTTTGAAAAAATATAGCCTACAGGATCTTTGTGAAAAAAGAGATTCTCGAAAGCAGTTGGATGTGATGTATTACATTTAGTGGTCAATAGTCAACAGTCCATAGTCCATAGTCGATAGTTTATAGGCTGTCGGGCGTGCACTGTGAATGAGGGAAAATAATTCATGACTAATGACTAAATAACTAATTAAATAAGGGAAAATTATGCGGGTTGCTCGTAACATTACAGAACTTGTTGGTCGTACACCTTTAGTACAGCTAAATCGTATTCCTCAAGAGGAAGGATGTGTAGCTCAGATTCTTGTGAAGATGGAAAGCATGAATCCATCATCATCTGTGAAAGACCGAATTGGGGTGAGTATGATTAATGCAGCTGAACAGGAGGGGTTGATTGCTCCTGGGAAGACTGTATTAGTCGAACCCACATCGGGAAATACGGGGATTGCTTTAGCAATGGCAGCAGCAGCCAAGGGTTATCGCTTAATTTTAACGATGCCAGAAACCATGAGTGGTGAGCGTCGGGCTATGTTGCGGGCTTATGGAGCGGAGTTAGAATTGACACCAGGAATGGAAGGAATGAGTGGAGCAATTCGCCGCGCCCAGGAGATAGTGAATACTACCCCTCATGCTTATATGTTGCAGCAGTTCCGTAATCCAGCGAACGTGAAAATACATCGGGAGACTACCGCCGAAGAAATCTGGGAAGATACCGATGGTCAGGTAGATATGATTGTCGCAGGGGTGGGTACAGGTGGTACGATCACAGGTGTAGCGGAAGTACTGAAAGCCCGTAAACCAAGTTTTCAGGCGATCGCAGTTGAGCCTGCCAATAGTCCAGTTTTATCTGGAGGTAAACCAGGCCCCCATAAAATTCAGGGAATTGGTGCGGGATTCGTTCCCCAAGTCCTAAAAACACAATTGATTGATGAAGTGATTACGGTCACAGATGAAGAAGCGATCGCTTATGGTCGGCGTTTAGCTAGAGAAGAAGGGCTATTATCTGGGATTTCCAGTGGTGCTGCTTTGTGTGCTGCCATTCGCGTAGCTCAACGTCCAGAAAATGCAGGACGTTTAATTGTATTGATTCAGCCTAGTTTTGGAGAAAGGTATCTGAGTACACCATTGTTCCAAGACCTAGAAACGAAGGCAACAGCTAGCATTAGCTAACGTAATTTTGGATGAATGGTCGATTCTAAGAAAGATTTAAATCACTACGAAATTCTCAAGGTCAGCCCTAGAGCCAGCCAAGCGGAGATCAAGCAAGCTTATCGCCGCTTGGTAAAATTATTTCACCCGGATAGTAACCAGGACACAGCAGATAAAGAGCAGATTATCCGAATTAACGCAGCTTATGAAATTTTAGGCGACAATCAAAGTCGCCTCAATTATGATGAGGAACTGCGGGATAAATCTCAGAAATTCAAAGGCGATCGCCTACAGCGTACTACATCAGCACAAAAAGAATATCAAGTAAAACGTAAAAGCGGCAAAGATGCTGATGAACAGGTAGAAGAATGGCTACGCTTGGTATATCAACCAGTCAATCGTTTACTTTCTACTATTCTCAGTTCGTTGGAAGAACAGATTGAGGAACTAGCGGCTGATCCCTTTGATGATGAACTATTAGATGAGTTTCAAGAATACTTACAAACTTGTAAAGACGACTTCAAGCAAGCCCAAACTATTTTTCGCTCCCGTCCCAACCCTCCTAGTATGGCGAGAGCCGCCGCGCACCTTTACTACAGCCTCAATCAAGTAGCAGACGGACTAGAAGAATTGGCTTACTTTCCCTTAAACTACGATGATCGCTATTTACACACAGGTCAAGAATTATTCCGCATTGCTACAAGATTGCACTATGAAGCACAAGCATCTGTAAGCAGTCATTAGTCCATAGCCAATAATCAATAGTTAACAATTCATAGACTAATGAGTAATGGCCATCTACCAATAACTAATGACTATGAAATTAGTTTATGCTGGAAAGAGTGAAAGATTAAGAAAGTTTAAATTTTGCTCCCAGTTTACTCATGCAATGTATTGTAAATCGCCGCGCTCAGTTTTCGGCTAGCCATCGCTATTGGTTGCCAGAACTGAGTGAAGCCGAGAATATTGAAAAATTTGGTGCTTGCTCTCGATTTCCTGGGCATGGACACAACTATGTCATATTTATCTCTCTGGCTGGAGAACTAGATGAATATGGTATGGTGTTGAACTTGTCTGATGTGAAGCAAGTAATCAAGCGGGAAGTTACCAGCCAACTGGACTTTTCCTATCTCAACGATATCTGGGCAGAATTTGGGCAAACTTTGCCAACTACAGAAAATATCGCACGGGTTATCTGGCAGCGACTAGCCCCTCACTTGCCTTTAGTCCGTGTGCAGTTGTTTGAACATCCTGAACTTTGGGCAGATTATCAAGGAAACGGAATGGAAGCTTACCTCACTATCAGTACTCATTTTAGCGCCGCCCATCGGCTGGCTCATCCCAATCTTAGCCAAGAAGACAACACAGAAATTTATGGTAAATGTGCGCGTCCCCACGGTCACGGACACAACTATCATTTAGAAGTGACAGTCAAAGGCGAGATTGATCCACGCACCGGTATGATTGTCGATTTAGGTGCTTTGAATCAGGCAATTGAAGATTATGTTGTGGAACCATTTGACCACACATTTTTGAATAAAGATATTCCTTACTTTGCTGAGGTTGTACCAACGGCTGAGAATATCGCTCTATATATTAGTAACTTACTGCGATCGCCTATCCAAGAACTGGGAGCCAAACTTTACAAAGTTAAGCTGATCGAAAGTCCCAATAATTCTTGTGAAATATACAGCACAGATTCAGAATCGAATACTGTCAACACAGCAAAACCAGAACCAATGTTAGCGCGGATCTAATTGATTCACTGTTTACGGGATGTAGAAAACTTCCTGTGATGAGAATACAAGCCAAAATAAAGTAAGATGAGTCTCCAACGCAGGCGAAGTTGGAGACTCACGTTTATTCAGAGTTTGCTACTAGGTAAACTCTATAGTTTCTACAAACCCTAAAATGTTTTCTTTAATGTTCTTAGCTTCTTCTTCAATAGAAGTAGGAGTATCTCCATTGAAAAAGCTACGCTGGTTGCTAACTATATACAAAAAATCATCTTTAATAAAGGAAATCAAACCTCGATAGGCGTTCAATCTAGTAATAGTGCCGTTGTTCTCGGCTTGGGAAATTGTTGAGCCATTAGGCATATCTACCAGGGCATAATAATAGCCTAGTGTCTCATTCTCTTGATATTCTGTATGCTTAATTTCCGCATTGGGTAGATTATTCAGAATTGCCTGTGGTACATACTTTTCAACCATGATTGAGCGGAGATATTCTTGTTTTTCTGTAGAGTCAAGTTCCTCTAATTGTTCTGGAGGTATGGGATAATAATCGATTCTTAATAAAGTGCCGAAGTCATCTGAGAAACCAACCACGCCTTCTTGACTTTGAATTTTCCCTCCTTGTTCGGCATCAACGGGAATGGGTACAGTGAAGTTACCTAAAGGTGATTCGTACACTTCATCAGTGTAGTTTTCTACTGTAAAAATATCGTCTTCGTCGTCTAGGTAACCTTCATTTTCTACTTCTTGGAAAGCTGCTGTTACCTCTTGGATGATTTCTTGGGCTTCGTCCTCTTCCAGTTTTAATGCTACCTGAAGCTTTTTCAGATAAGCCTGTTTCTCTTGGGGAACTACTAGTTGTTCTTCGTCTAAGAGCATAATGACCCCAGCTGCAAACCCATCCCAGACTAACTCATCGGTGAGGGCTTGACTCGCTGCATTAAATAAAACCCCAACTCCCTCATCTTCGGCAATGGCGATGAGTTCATCAACCGTTTCAATGATTTCATCTTCTGAATATTCAGCGAAAACCTCAAATTCCCAAAGTATGCCCGCGATACTTTCTGCGTCTATCTCTTCAATATTAGAATCGGCAATGGCGGTAACGACTGCGATCGCCGCAACGGCTTCTTCCGGGCTGAGTGATTCTTCCATCGTCTTTTTTGAGTTAAAGACCTGATCATAACTAGTCATAAGTGTTACCTCTAGCGAAACGCGAGTTTACACAAAACTGGAGACTCCTATAACAATAGGAAGAAGAAAATGGGCTTTTCATCTACAATGTTTGGTATTTGTCCAATCATCGCAAATCATTAGTACCATAACCTTGTAATTTGAGCCTCTAGCAATTGAATTATTTTTATTAATAAACTGCGATTTTTTAGTTAGATATTTACCTATATTTACAAAGCGATCGCCTTTCAATTAATCTTGCTTGCAGAGAATATTAGTGACTAGCTATC
The DNA here is from genome assembly GCF_963920875.1 of Anabaena sp. CCY 9910. Taxonomy (NCBI): domain Bacteria; kingdom Bacillati; phylum Cyanobacteriota; class Cyanophyceae; order Nostocales; family Nostocaceae; genus Anabaena; species Anabaena sp. CCY 9910. Next base: position 56,660 of record NZ_CAWUDJ010000001.1, read on the forward strand.
AATCAACTTGATTAGGTTAAGAAATATAGATAAAAAAGTAGAAGGAGAAAATACTAAAGATTTTTAGCCTTTCTCCTTCTAGCTTGTCGTTAGGTAGTAATCTTAAGCAGTCACCCTATATTTAAACACTGACTAATCAACAAAACCTAATCAGCACTATGTTCCCCCATAGCTGTTCCTGCCAAGTAACCTGTTGTCCAAGCACTTTGAAAATTAAATCCACCAGTAACACCATCAATATCCAAAATCTCTCCAGCAAAGTAGAGATTTGACACTAGTTTACTTTCCATTGTTTTGAAATTAATTTCCTTCAGATTCACACCACCACAGGTGACAAATTCTTCTTTAAAGACTCCTTTACCACTAATTAAATATTGCCCTTGAGTGAGTTCTTGAACTAGCAGATTGAGGGTTTTATTGGATAATCCTGCCCAACGCTCATCTGTGGTAATGCCGACACGAGCAATGATATATTGCCAAAGACGGTGCGGTAAATCAACGCCACGATGTAAAGCGATCGCCCGCTTTCCCCATTCATTTTTTATTGCTAGGATATTTTGCCGTACTTGTTCTTGAGAAAAATCTGGCAACCAATTAACTAACAAGGTTGCTTGATAATGTTTGTCATGTAACAATCTTGCGCCCCAAGCGGAAAGCTTGAGAACAGCCGGGCCACTTAAGCCCCAATGAGTTATTAACAAAGGGCCGGTTTGTTCCAGTGGTGATGAACCATCAGCACATAACCGCAACCGCACCGGGTTAACGCTAATACCTGCTAACGCCCGCAACTTAGCTTCAGAAATATTAAAGGTAAATAGTGATGGGACTGGTGATTCAATATGATGTCCCAATTCTTGGGCTATTTGATAGCCGACACGACTGCTACCCGTAGCTAATAATAGGCGATCGCAGTTGATGATCTTCCCCGACCTGCAAAAAATCTCAAAATGATTCCCTTGTGACTGTTTAATTGATGCAACAGCCACTCCTGTTAATATTTCCACCCCTGCGACTGTGGCTGCGTTCATCAAACAATCTACAATCGTTTCCGAACTATCTGTGATGGGGAACATCCGCCCATCCGCTTCAGTTTTTAACCGCACACCTTGGGTCGCAAACCAATCTACCGTATCTTTAGCTTGAAAGCGTGCGAAAGCTCCCCGCAAAGCTTTACCGCCTCTAGGGTAATACTGCACTAACTCATGTGCATCAAAACAAGCGTGAGTCACATTACAACGCCCACCGCCAGAAACACTGACTTTCGCCAGTGTTTGACGACTGGCTTCAATTAACGTAACTTCTGCTTGGGGGTTGACTCTAGCACAAGCGATCGCACCAAAGAATCCTGCGGCACCGCCGCCAACAACTACAATTTTTGAAGGTAGCAATTTTCCAACTTTCTTTTCTAGATCACCTACTTTCTAGGCTAGTACAGCACGGCGGAAATAAATTTCTCATTGTCAATCTTTCAAAACCTTTGAACACAGGATTTTGAATTTTGCGTAGCGGTTATCGTAGTTATTTTTACAAATCTGCTGGTTCAAATAAATCTTTTGTCGCACCGCAAACCGGACACACCCAATCTTCTGGGATCTCCTCAAAGGTGGTAGCCGCAGCTATACCGCTATCTGGATCACCAACTTCTGGATCATACTCGTAGCCGCACACAGTACATACATGAGTTACCATAGTTTTCCCCTGAATGATTGTTGGGATGGCTTTTAATATACAAGTAGCGCCCAAAAGAAAAATCTACAATCGAACATAAAAATATTTCATCTCTAGCTTTTTGTTTCTCCATAGAGGATTTATCAGCCTCAAGGCTGGCATTATTAAAATAATTGGTGTCAATTTATACGATTTTAATTTTTTTTAGTCGTTATACTCATTTCTAGGTTCTACCTGGGAAATCTGAAGTGGCTTTGCCACTTCTTTTTATGAGTGCAATTGCCTGACTGAAAAAAGTAAAAAGTCATGATAGAGAACTTTTTACTTTTTATCTTTTTTTAATCGTTAGTCAATTCATCTCGCCATTTAGTCTGAGTTTCCTTCACCTCTGTCTCAGGCGATCGCGCTAACAGCCAAGTCTTCCACATCAAAGGTTTTTGCATTTCCACATGATTGATTAATTGCACAATCGATTGATCTACTTTGATGGGATTTTTTAAATTAAACTGCATATTCTGTAAAATGTTTCTCTCATCACTGATTAATTCCTGCACCAAAGAATTACTCAGCCATAACATCAAACGGTTAAATAACCAACCCAAAAGACCTTTACGTTGCTTAGTAAAAAATATAGTTTGTACTTCTACCTGTTCCCCTGCAATTAACCGCAAAGCTAACATCAGATAGCAACGGCGTAAGTCTGTTCCTACGGTTAAAGTGACTGTACTGCCATACCAATAGCAAATACTATAAATAGGATTTTTGTATAAAGGACGAAAGACTTTTTTAAACGGCAAATCATGATATTGTCGTTTATATTTACTAAAAATAATGGCATTTTGATTTAACTCCTGTTTTTCAAAGCCAATATCTAAAACCTGGACTCCTTGAAAATATTGAGTATCAATAGCATTCAACATCATTAGATGAGGATGGCAATTTATCACAAAACTAGAACCGATAACAGCCTCGTAATCCTGAAACTCTAACTCTGGAACGAATGGTACAGATTCTCGTGGTATTTCTCCAGTCCAAATCCAGATTATTCCGTACTTCTCCACCGTCGGCCAAGTTTTTAACTTGAGGGACAGAGGTTCATCTAAACACGGAATCTCCACACATATTCCATCAGAATTAAATTTCCAGTGATGGAAAGCACAGCGTAATTCATTACCTTCAACAGTACCTTCTCCCAAGTGAGCGCCCATATGTGGACAATAGGCATCACAAATAGTTACTTGGTGATCTTGTCCGCGATAAATTACTAGTTTCCTACCTAAGAGAGTGATAGATTTTACTTCATTTATTCCTAAATTATCAGATGGTATTACCCAATACCATCCCTCAATAAAACGTTCTGAATTATTAAAAATTTTCGGTTTATGAGTAGCCTTGATATGCGGAGAGTTTGCATCCATTTGAGGTTTCACTGACAGTGAAGCATTTACCTTAGGAATAGCATGGATATATTACAAAAACAGTTATTTTGAGTACTGGCTTCAATAACCAAATTCATGATTAAGTAAATCAGTATGGACAAATTTAACTATGTCCTGGCGATCGCACACATTTTTGTAGAGATGATAAAGACGTATTCAATTAAAAATTACACATCAGAAAAATAGGCATTAGAAGCCAAAATTCAGGATTTTGCAGAGTTTGGTATCATAATAAAAGAGCTTAAGTAAAATAGCTCTTGATTTCTGCAATAATCTCACCCATATATCTTTACTCATTATTATCATGTCTTCCGACAGAAAAGTTATCTAGAAGTAGTAGGATGACAGTATATATTGATTGTTACATTAGACGATAAGATCGGCTAATCCACAATGTATAGTATGGGCAATGCTTGACGAGAAGCTAACATAATTTTCTTGTAATACTAATGTGATATATTTAACAGGAAACCCCTATGGAACCAGGGTTAAGATTACTAATTCAACTAGTACTAGAGTTTGCTCCTGTGTTTGTAAATATCATCCACAAGAGAAGTGAGGAAAGTCTGACCACAGCTAGATACCAAGTCCCCAATTTAATTCAGGGATGTATCGAGACTATCAATAATATCAATGATATTGATACTTCAAATAAGAGCCTTGAACAAGAAAAACTTTGGCAGCAGCAATTGGTGGCTTATCAACGGGAAACACAAGCCCAAATTGCCAATCAACAGAGAGAGACAGCGTTAAAGCTACCAGAAGTTAACAAAATTCTTGATAGTTGGCCTTTAAGGTTGTATCCATCACAAATTTTAGAGTCCCATCATAGTTATGGACGTAAACCTCTCAAAGTTTTCATTGCACCTCCAAAAATCCAGTTTGATAAATTCGATAATCAAGCAGAGATTTATTCGGAAGTTGAGCTAATGTTGGCGGAGGGTTTACGAGAGTTCATCAACAAAAATTACTCTCTCCACAACCCCACTAGACCTATAGAATTTTTAGCTGGAGCTTGGGATAGTAAAAGATTTCATAGTGAATCAAGTATCAAAGCTTTATTTGGAATCTTAAAAACAGAGCCAATATTAATTTTAGAGTCGGAAAATGATGGAGATTATTTAAATTTTCGCATTGCCTATTGGGGTTTGACCCAGGGAACCTACTATTACAAAACAATTTCTCGCTTACCTTATAAAGAAATTATTCAGAATTCGGCAAAAAATCGGGCTTTAGAGTGGAAGAAAATTAGAGATGAACTACTAGAAATAGGCGTAGATGTAGAAGAAATTAATGAATTCGGAAAAGATAATGTTTTTAATTTAGCAATTTTAGAGAAAGCAGAAAAATGGCAAGCACAGGGTATTGATATTAGTAAATTATCGTTACAGTATCGAATCAATCAACAAGATATTCAGCAACTTTACCAAGTATTAATCACTTGTCATTGTCTGGTTACGGCCTGGGTAGCGGATATCTATCATCTGGGGAATCATGATATACCACCTCTACTACCAGAACTGTTACCAAGTTTGCTCAAAGATGCGATTGATATACAATCCCTGCAAACAATTGCCACAAGTTACAAGCAAGTTTACGAAGCTTTAGAAAAAGAACGACTTTATTGGATACCAGAATTATCTATGCAGTTAGCGCAGAGTTTGTCCCATTTACCGGATAATTCTTGGGCGCAAGCAGAGGTTGACTACTCCATCAACGCATGGTTAGAACTGCGTCAAGTTTCATTACAGCACTTTACCAGTCCCTTGGAAGCGATGCAGTCAGTCATCAAGATAGAAGACGAAGAATATATCCAAAAGCTCAGAAAATATTTCACAGCCATAGGCGATCGCCACAGTTTAGAATCTGTAGATAAACTGCTAGAAGCGATCGCCACCCTCAAATACAAACGTAGCCTAGAATACCCAGACCTAACCAAAACAATCACAGGACATTCAGGTAAAGTCACATCTGTGGATATCAGTCTCGATGGCGAAGTTTTGGTTAGTGGCTGTACAGATCAAACAGTTAATATCTGGAATTTGCAAACGGGTAAACTCATCCGCACCCTAACGGGTGATTTAGGAGAAGTTTCCTCCGTAGCCATCAGCCCCGACGGTAATTTTCTCGCAGTGGGTAGCGGTATACATCCGAAAAGTAATGTCAAAATCTGGCATTTAAAAACAGGTAAACTACTCCATACCCTCTTAGGACATCAAAAACCTGTAAACGTAGTAGTTATTAGTCCAGATGGGCAAATTTTAGCTAGTGGTAGTAATAAAATTAAAATTTGGAATCTGCAAAAAGGTGATCGCATTTGCACTCTTTGGCATTCCTCAGCCGTTCACGCCGTAGCAATTAGCCCTGATAGTACAATCCTCGCCAGTGGTAGTTCCGACAACAAAATCAGGCTGTGGAACCCCCGCACAGGCGACCCTTTACGTACCCTCAACAGCCATGATAACGAAGTAAAAGCGATCGCCATCAGTCGAGATGGACAATTTTTATTTAGCGGTAGCGCCGATACCACCATCAAAATTTGGCATTTATTAACAGGTCAAATTCTGCATACTTTAACTGGACACTCAGGCGAGATTAAATCCCTCACAACCAGTCCTAATGGACAACTTCTCTTTAGTGGTAGCGCTGACAATACAATCAAAATTTGGCGCATTTCCACAGGCGAAATACTACACACCCTCACCGGACATTCAGCATCAGTCAATTCTGTAGCCATCAGTCCCGATGGTACAATCCTCGCCAGTGGTAGCGCTGATCAAACCATAAAAATTTGGCAGATAGATAAAATTTAATAATATAAACTATTCACTACGGAATTTGGAGGTTAAATAGCTATGCTTAAATACTCCTCAATTATTAGCACATCGCCAGAAATTATGGGTGGAACACCAGTTTTTGCTGGTACTAGAGTTCCTGTGCAAACACTTTTGGACTATCTCAAAGCTGGAGAATCGATTGACGATTTTTTAGATGGATTTCCAACTGTAACTAGAGAGCAAGTTATTGCATTTTTAGAAGAGACAGGTAAACAAATTATTGACGCGGTAGCATAGTTATGAAGTTGCTTGTCGATGAGTGTATTGATCGCAAGTTTACCAAAGAATTTGTTGACTATGAAGTGAAAACAGTTCCCCAGATGGGATGGGCAGGAGTTAAGAATGGTCAACTTCTTACCCTTGCACAAGCAGAGTTTGACGTTTTTATCACTGTTGATCGCAACCTATCTTTTCAACAGAATCTATTACAGTTCGATATTGCCGTAATTGTTCTGCAAGCTAAATCCAATCGTTTAGCGGATCTGAAGCCTTTAGTCCCAAATATTTTAGCGGTTTTACCTGCGGTAGTTAAAGGAGAAGCTACTCTCGTCAGTGAATCACAATAGAAGAGCGATCGCATTTGAGAGTTGGATCCAAGACTGCCGGAACAGTTGTAATTTCTAGTTTATCAAGAGATTTGAGTGGTCTAATGACGATCACACTATTTCTAAAGATGCAAAAAAACCCTTTTCTATATGTAGAAAAAGGTCTTTGAAGCTACAATCACTCAAATAAATTTTTAGGGATTACTATTACAATTACCACCGTTTAATTTCTTATAAACCATATATCCACCTGCAAGTAATCCAGCCCCAATCACTATAGGGGCTGCTATTGGAATCGCTACAGCAGTTGTTGTAGTAAATCCTAATACTCCAGCAATTCCAGACGCAGGGGTTGTAATTGTCGCTACTGTAATTGAACCTGAGACAGTTGAAGCAGCTCCAGCTACCGCACCGAAAGCTGTTAATCCTGAATTCAGGATTTTAGTATCCTTCTATGATAGAGCTTTTTTTACGCCGTAGGCAGCTAAACCAACTATGGCTCCAGCAGCTGCTACTGGAGCCATACCAACGCCAACAGCTGTACCCATAAGAGCTAAACCCATCCCTCCGACTGTTGCTGATAGTCCTGCTCCTGCGGCGGCTCCAGCAGCTGCGTAACCAGCTGCTTCTAATCCGTTGTTGTCAGATTTGGGATTTTTAGACATTACACATCTCTTCTTAACGCATCTTACTGAGAAGACTATTTGTTTCTCTTATTACTAAGATATAAAGAATTTCTCGGTAATTTGTTAAGCTTGTTAATATTTACTTTGAATATCTTGTAATTTTTTTGTTAGATACTATTTAAAGCTATGGTAATTTACTTAGTATATACTTTTGCCGAAGTCAGAGGTAATTCTATCTCCTCAACCCGCCAAGCTGCATAAGCTAAAGCCTCATAAATATCAGCCAATTCTAAATAAGGATAAGCTTGAAGAATTTCTTCTGGCGTTCTACCAGATGCCATTAACCCAATAATAGTACCAACAGTAACCCGCAACCCACGAATACAAGGTTTACCTCCCATGACTTCAGGATGGAATGTAATTCTAGTTAGCTGATTCATAAGTATTTCTTCTAGACAATCAACGACCTGATATATAGCTATTCTTGATCTTCTACGATACAAGTTTTTTAAGTCAATTATCTAATATGCAACGGATAGTAGTAGCACAGTTTTATCATCGCTATGATAATGATAGGACTTACACAGTGTGACTAGTTTTCTGGCTTTTTTTCAATAGTCCATAGTCAATAGTCAAAATCAAGGTTTTTGAACTGTGGACTATTGACTATTGACCACCCTCAGAAGGGTTTTTTGGTTCAGTGCATAAATCCTAAATGAATCACTAATTCCCACAAAAAACCGGGTAACACTAAAGTTTCCCGGTTTATTTATATCAATATCAAAAATTTTGCAGGAGCAAAGTATTGCCCCTATTTATCTTTGATTAAAATTAAACTTTAGCAGCAGACTTGCTGATAGCGTTCAATTCGCCTTTAGCATACTTAGCAGCAAAAGTTTCCAGAGAAACTTGCTTAATCTTGCTAGCATTACCAGCAGTACCGAATTGTACATAGCGTTCTGCACAAACCTTCTGCATATATGTAATAGAAGGCTTGAGGAAGTGACGGGGGTCAAATTCCTTGGGATTTTTTGCTAAAGCTTCGCGTACAGCCGCAGTAATCGCCAAGCGGTTGTCAGTGTCGATGTTAACTTTGCGAACACCACTCTTGATACCTTTTTGAATTTCTTCTACAGGTACACCGTAGGTTTCAGGAATAGCACCACCGTACTCGTTAATCAAAGCGATTAAATCTTCAGGTACGGAAGAAGAACCGTGCATTACCAAGTGGGTGTTAGGTAGACGGCGGTGAATTTCTTCAATACGGCTGATAGCCAAAATTTCGCCGGTGGGTTTGCGGGTAAACTTGTAAGCACCGTGGCTAGTACCGATAGCTACAGCCAAAGCATCTACCTGGGTTGCTTCTACGAAGTTAACAGCTTCATCGGGGTCGGTTAACAGTTGGGAATGGTCAAGAGTACCTTCAAAACCGTGTCCGTCTTCAGCTTCACCTGCACCGGTTTCTAGAGAACCCAAACAACCGAGTTCACCTTCTACACTTACGCCCAAAGCATGAGCTACATTGACAACTTCGCGGGTGACATTCACGTTGTACTCGAAGCTAGCAGGGGTTTTAGCGTCAGCTTCCAAAGAACCGTCCATCATGACGCTGGTGAAGTTGTTCTTGATTGCTGAGTAGCAAGTAGAAGGAGCATTACCATGATCCTGGTGCATGACGATGGGAATCTCAGGATAGGTTTCTACCGCAGCCAAGATCAGGTGGCGGAGGAAGTTTTCACCTGCATAATTACGAGCGCCACGAGAAGCTTGCAAAATTACGGGGCTATCTGTCTCGGCAGCAGCCTTCAGGATTGCCTGAATCTGCTCCAAATTGTTAACGTTGAAAGCTGGGATGCCGTAACCGTTTTCAGCCGCGTGATCCAAAAGCAGCCGCAATGGTACAAGCGCCATAGATAGTCCTCCTAATGTGGTTGTCAGCTAGTGGGTATGAAAGCAGCGTAGTGATTACGCTAAATCTTAATAGTTTTTTCAACTTATAGGAAATTATAACTAGTGTAGGGTGTTTATGTTGAAAAAGTTTACGCCGTTACTAATCAAGATGCCTTATGCTTTAACTAAACTGCTGTCAAGTATGCTACGGCACAGTTAGAGGCTTTAGTAGTGTGTTATCCCAGGGAGGATATTATGGGCGAGCGCTCATATAACGAAGCATTATCGCGCCTTGCCATCAATTGAGAATTTATGAATATTACGAATTAATTACTGCCGCTAGTTTCTGGGCAGGTGTAGCGTTATGGAGACGCGCAAATTTATCGCAGGTGAATTTGTTGCCGTTTTCCAGTAGAGGAATTGTCCGATGCTGTGGAGGTGTTTTCACCATGATGATATTTGGACAAGATTTACGCACCCAGGTTGTCTATTGGGATTGGGTGTAAGGGTATAAGGATTTTAAACATTTACACCTGACCTATCTCTATAGTGTTAACAGTTTTGATGCTAGCGGCGGACGTAAGACCATAAACGAGTAGGTACGCTGATAAATAGGCGCACTAATTCTTAAAAATTAATAATTGCCCAGGGTGTGCCGATTACTTACTAAAAAAGCAGCACTATCTCATAACTTGATATTTTACTAACTTTGGTGAATTATCCAACCACAGATAGAGGCAATCACGATTCAAAAGTGGTAATTTAGCGGCTTATCTGTAAATTCATCCTTTAAAAAAGCTAATCTATACTATGACTTAAAGTCTCAAATCTAGGCATTATTAATAGTTATACTTCCAAAATAATACGAACACATTTCCCATATTATTAATATCTTTCCAGGTTTGAATACTTATTAAAAATATTTTATGAATTTAGTCTTTGAAGAATATTTTAATTATTAATTGTACTGACTATGAAATTCACAATTAGCAGTGCCAGAGGTGCTGTTATTCCTGTTCAAATTAGTGCATTAAATCTGACTGACTAACTTCTGTCATCAAGTCGTGGGCATCTACAGTGAACATAGAATTATTTATCCAACGGGCAGAAGCATTACATAAACAACTAGCAGATTTGTACCAAACTGCTAGCGTATTGCCTTGGATTCCGCCAGATTTACTACCACAGGCTTTTAAAGAGCTTTATAGTAACTCCAAGCTAGTACAGATGGCGGCAGAAGAACTTTATCATCAAAATGAGGAACTTATACAAACACGCAGTTTATTAGAAGCAGAACGCCAACACTACCATGATTTGTTTGAGTTTGCACCAGATGGTTATTTAGTAACTAATGCAGAGGGAATTATTCAGGAAGCTAACCTGACTGCGGCAAATTTATTCAATGCACCAAAACATATACTAGTAGATAGGTCAATAATTAATTTTATTCGCCTCGAAGAAAGGGAAAGCTTTCGCTGTGAACTCAATCAATTATTCCAGACCGATAAGGCTAAAAAGTTAATAGTACGCTTACACCAATTTCATGGTGAGTCTTTTGATGCGCTTCTAACAATATCTGTAGTTCGTAGCCAAAACGGTAAAATAAAATCTCTGCACTGGTTGTTAAGTCACATTAATGAAAATCAACAGCAAAATTTAGGCTTAGTCAATCATGAAAATTATCTTAGTCAAAACCGTTCGGTATACGTATATGCTAAAGGAGAGAATATCCCCCTTAATCCTTTAGTTATTTGGTATGTTCGTCAAGGTTTAGTCAAGCTGAGTACTTTTTGTGAGACAGGTGAAGAAGTATTAATGGGTTTAGTCAAAACACACATGGTATTTGGCTCTAGTATGACTAATTTACCTATCTATCAAGCTACGGCTCTTTCTGAGGTGGAATTAGTATCAATCAATTTTGCAGAAATAGCTGTTTCCCAGATGCTGAGTCATACCCTGCTACCGAAAATAAATCAGCAATTACAGCAGAAGGAATCTTTTTTAGTTATTGCTGGAAGACGAAAAGTAGAAGATCGTCTCTATCATCTATTACAGTTTTTAAAACAAGAAATCGGTGAACCTATAGGAGAAGGGACTCGCATAAGTGTACGTTTCACTCATGAGGACATTGCTAATGCTTGTTGTACTACTAGAGTGACAATTACACGATTGATGGGTAAGTTACAACAACAAGGTTTGATTAGTTTCGACTCTAAGAAACATATGATTATTAATAAGAGGCTAGAGGATAGGGCATAGATTTTTCTGGGCCGAGTTATGGGTGCTGATTCAGTAATTTTCTTTTTTCATCCCTAACCTCTAAACCTCTCTAAAACTCGGCTTAAGATTGCTGGGGAATTAAACTGGCGTTTTTAGTCGCGCTATCCCAAACTACCCAGCTAAAAGAGCTATTTTGCTCAACGGGGCTATTGGAAACTTTAAAGTATAATTTTTCTCCACCCTTGATTTCGATGGCAAAATCAGCATTTTGAGCGTAAATAACTTTAAAGCCTCTGTCTCGTAGACAATACATAGCCCAAGCTTTCAACGATTGCTTATGTGGTTCGTGGGGGATGGGTGGTTTTGTAATGGCTTCTTCTATAACCTTAAATATCTGCATTGGCTTTTGATTTAATGTCTAAGGTGGTGCTGAGTAATTTTAATATCATCCTGGTTTTTTGTGTTCGTCTTTCATATTTTCTCAAAGCACGGCAGATGTGCTAGTAAAGCTTCTCATTCCTGAAGACTACCTACTCATTGATGGGTACAGGCGCAGAAATAGTAAAACTGATTACAATACTCAAGGCAAAATTTTATTCCTTGGTTTCAACATTTATGGAAAACTTTGTTTTTTACAACCCAGTCAAAATTTTATTTGGCAAAGGTCAAATCGCTAATATTGCCGCCGAAATTCCGACTGATGCCAAGATTCTCATTACCTACGGTGGCGGTAGCATTAAAGCCAATGGTGTATACGACCAAGTTAAATCTGCATTGGCTGGACGGAAAGTGTTTGAATTTGGCGGGATTGAACCTAATCCCCATCTAGAAACTCTTTTACAAGCTGTGGAACTGATACGTCAAGAAGGTATCGATTTTCTCTTGGCTGTTGGTGGTGGTTCGGTTGTTGATGGGACTAAATTTATTGCGGCGGCGGTTCCTTTCGTTGGCGATCCTTGGGATATACTGGCAAAGCAAGCGCCTGTGACTGCGGCTGTACCTTTTGGGGCGGTATTGACACTACCAGCTACAGGTTCGGAAATGAATACTAACTCAGTAGTGACTAAGTGGGAAACCAAAGAAAAGCTTTTCTTTGCTAGTCCCTTGGTGTTTCCTCGCTTCTCGGTTCTTGACCCAGAAACAACATTTTCCTTACCGCCTAGACAAATTGGTAATGGTATTGTTGATGCCTACACCCATGTGATGGAACAGTATTTGACTTATTCAGTTAATGCACCATTACAAGACCGATGGGCAGAATCTATCCTGAAAACTTTGATTGAAGAGGGGCCAAAAACCCTAGCTAACCCCACAGATTACGATGCTAGGGCAAATTTGGTATGGGCTGCAACCTTGGCACTCAATGGACTAATTGGTGCAGGAGTACCCCAAGATTGGGCTACACACATGATTGGTCATGAGTTAACAGCATTGCATGGTCTAGATCATGCTCAAACATTGGCGATTGTCTTACCCAGCACCCTCTCAATTAGACGCGATCGCAAGTGGCAAAAACTACTACAATATGCAGAACGAGTCTGGAACATCGTCGATGGTTCTGAAGAAGAAAGGGTAAATGAGGCGATCGCGAAAACTCGCAATTTCTTTGAGTCTGTAGGTGTCCGCACTCGCCTATCTGACTATGGTGTAGGACTAGAAACCATTCCTCTTGTTGTGGAAAATTTACAAAAACATGGTTTAGCAATCTTAGGCGAACATAAAGATGTAGACTCCCAAGTTGTTGAGGAAATTTTAACTCTCTCCGCGTAGGAATTGGGGAAGGTGGAGTCCCTCTGAAGATAAGGGGTAATGGGGAGTGGAAAGCAGGACGACCAATTACCCATTACCCATCCCTAGACTTTCCAATAGTCAATATGTTATTCTCAATCAGACCAACTGGTCGGTAAAAATATGTCTAAAGGCGAAGAAACAAAAACCCGAATTCTCCAACAAGCGGCGGAACTATTTAACCAGCAGGGATACGCTGGTTCGTCTATTTCTGACATCATGCGTGTAACTGGATTGCAAAAAGGAGGAATTTACAATCACTTCCACAGCAAAGATGAATTAGCACTACAGGCTTTTGATTATGCGATCGCCTCCATCAGCAAACACTATAGGATGGCATTGCGTAGTAAACGTCATGCTATGGAACGTGTACAAGCACTAATTCAAGTCTTTAGTAGTTTTGCAGAAAACCCACCAATCCCCGGAGGATGCCCGTTACTAAACACGGCTGTGGAAAGTGATAATGCACATCCAGCTTTACGGGAACGCACTCAACAAGCGATGAACTCTTGGCTGAATATGATTCGACGAATCATTCAAACGGGAATTGAGAGAGGAGAAATTCAGCCTCATGTCAATACTGAGGAAATTGCCACTATCATAGTTGCAACTTTAGAAGGTGCAATTATGATGAGTCAGCTTTATGACGATACGATTTATATGCAAAGGGCAGTGAATCATCTGAATCATTACACAGAAAATATCCTAAAAATTCATGGTACAAATTAAAGTTTATGGTTTAGCAGCAAAACTAAACCCAATTAAAACAGAGCTATCAAATATTCTCCATACCTCTTTAATTGAAGTTTTACAGATTAGTCCTGAAAAAAGATTTCATCGTTTCTTCCCCTTGGATAAAGAAGATTTCTACTATCCATCTGATAGAACAGAAAATTATCTAATTATTGAAATTATTATGTTTGAGGGGCGTTCAGTAGAGACGAAAAAACAGCTACTACAAGATATTTTTCAGAAAATTAACGAGCAATTGCAAATTTCAGTTTATGATATCGAAATTACACTTTTGGAAATTCCCAAACAAAATTGGGGTATTAGGGGAGTGCCTGGAGATGAGCTAAATCTTAGCTACAAGGTAGAAGTTTAAAGTTTCATGAATAAACTATCTTCAAATATAGTTTATTTTTTGTGCAGAAACCGACCGAAAGGTCTTAAATAAACAGGAGTAACTATGCTAACAGTAAATAACTCACATAGAGCATTAGAAGTAACCTTGCAAATACCTGTAAGAACTTATGAAATTGACTTTGCTGGAATTGTCAGCAACATTGTGTATATTAAGTGGCTAGAAGATTTACGTTTAAAATTTCTAGAAGAACATTTTCCCATTCATCAACAAATTGAGCAAGGATATGTACCCATACTTACTGGGACAGAAATTGAATATAAACGTCCCATTAAGTTAATTGATAAAGTAATTGGACACTTATGGGCAAGTAATTTGGGACGATTAAAATGGACAGTGCAAGCAGAGATTTTATCCAATAATCAACTAGCAGCAGTTGCTACACAGAAGGGTGCTTTTGTGAATTTACAAAATGGTTGTCCAGTGAGAATCCCCGATGAATTGCAGCAAAAATATTTAAATATTACTAAATTAAATAATAAACAAAGTTTTTAAAAATTTTTGCTTTTTTACAAACCTATCGTTTTTTTTTATTTTTTGAGGAGTAAAAACATATGCTCAAATTCTACTACAATCATCGCTCACCTATGGCTCGTCGTGTATGGCGTACCTTACTAGAAAAAGAAATTACATTTGAGCCAATACTCATGAGCTTAGATGGCGATCAACTGCAACCTGAATTTTTAGAAATTAACCCATTTCATCATATTCCAGTCATATTAGATAATGGTTTTCGGGTAATAGAATCTCTAGCAATCATGGACTATTTGGAAGCTAAATATCCTACACCTGCGCTGTTACCTAAAAAAGCTGAGTCTTTAGCCACAGTCAGAATGGTACAGATGGTGGCGACAAATGAACTCTTACCAAAAATGATTTCCTTGATTTTTGAGGAGAAAAATTCGGCAAAATTCTTGCAGGCCTATGAGCATATAAATAAAGTCTTGGGATTTTTATCAGAATCTTTAGATAACGAATCTTATTATGGTGGAGAACAGTTAACTTTAGCTGATATTGTGGCTGGAACAGATTTATCTTTGTTGCCGAAATTAGGGATTAGTTTTAGTAACTACCCCAATTTGCAAGATTGGTTTGAGCGTTTAATGACACGGAAATCATGGCAACAGACAGAACTTAGTGTAGAAGATTTTGAAAAATTTAAGCGTGTTTTTATTAAGCTACGTCAACACCAGCTAAAGTAAGAAAATAAATAATCAGCCTTTAGCGATCGCAGAACGCCTACCATAGGTGATCACCTGTATTTATAAACTAGTGATAAAAGCCCGACTGACAAACAGTATCATCTATATTGGTGATATGCACTCCCAGCAAACTACAACTGGGTAAATTTGGGTATTGAATTATGGATCAACAACCGATACAAGTAATTGGAGGTGGACTAGCTGGGACAGAGGCAGCATGGCAAATCGCCCAGGCTGGAGTGCCAGTCATTTTACACGAAATGCGTCCTAAACGCTTCAGCCCTGCTCATCATACAGAACATTTGGCAGAGTTGGTATGTAGTAACTCCTTTGGGGCAATGGCAAGCGATCGCGCGGCGGGATTACTACACGAAGAATTACGCCAACTGGGTTCTGTAGTCATTGCCAAAGCAGATGAACACGCAGTACCCGCAGGTGGCGCACTGGCAGTAGATAGGGGTCAATTTGGTCAAGATTTAACCCAAACTCTTGCTAGCCATCCCCTAGTAGAATTTCGCCGTGGTGAAGTCCCCGCCATTCCCGAAGGGATTGTGGTGTTAGCAACCGGGCCGTTGACTAGTCCCGATTTGGCAGCAGATTTGCACCGCTTCACCGGAATGGAATACATGAGCTTTTTCGACGCGGCTAGCCCCATCATTGTCGGTGATTCTATTAACCGCGATATTGCTTTTATGGCTTCCCGCTATGACAAAGGCGAAGCCGCCTATCTCAACTGTCCAATGAATAAGGAACAGTATCTGCGGTTTCGCGAAGAACTCTGCAAAGCCGAACAAACGGAACTTAAAGACTTTGAACGGGAAACAGCCAAGTTTTTTGAAGCCTGTCTCCCCATTGAAGAGTTAGCGCAACGGGGAGAAGATACCATGCGCTACGGCCCCGTCAAGCCAGTGGGTTTGTCTGACAGTCGGACTGGGGAACGTCCCTATGCGGTGGTGCAGTTACGACAAGAAGATAAAGCCGGTCAATTGTGGAATATGGTGGGATTCCAAACTAATCTGCGTTGGGGTGAACAAAAACGAGTATTTCAAATGATCCCCGGTTTGGAAAAGGCGGAGTTTGTGCGCTTGGGAGTCATGCACCGCAACACATTTATCAATGCACCCCAATTAATGCTACCCACCCTACAGTTTAAGCAACGTCCTACATTATTAGCGGCTGGACAGTTGATTGGTACAGAAGGTTATACAGCAGCAGCCGCAGGCGGTTGGTTAGCAGGAACCAACGCTGCCAGGTTGGCTTTGGGTAAAGAACCCTTGGCGTTACCACCAACGACAATGTTAGGCGCATTATTAGAATTTATCAGTTCCGCTTCGCCCAAACACTTCCAACCAATGCCCCCTAACTTTGGCATTCTGCCAGATTTGGGCGTAAAAATCAAAAGTAAACCAGAGCGCTATGGACGTTACCGCGATCGCTCCTTAGCAGATTTAAGCAGTTGGAAAAATAATTTAAATTAAGATAGGGCTTACACACACAGGTTGTCTGTTGAGACCGGGTGTAAGGGTGTGAGGGTGTAAGGGTTTCAAACCAAACATTTATACCCCTAAACCCCTAAACCCCTAAACCCCTATACCCTTCTCCAAACCCTTGATCTTTCGTTTTCATGCGTAAGTCCTATTAAGAATGCTGAGTAAGTAGTGGGGTTTTTACTCAGCACTCAAGTTTTCTAGGAAAGCACAGGTTGTCCAACCTTCTCAACTTTATTCTTCAAGGCATTTGGTAGTTCGCTGGTAAACAGCTCACCTTCAACTATTTCTGAGCGGAAACCATTGACTCCAACAGGGACATCACCAGTGATAGTGGTGCGATAAAGCACCCGCTCAACTTCTAGATGATCCAAATCTTGAGGAGCTAAATGTGCAGTGGCGCGATTGTCCCAGAAAGCAATGTCACCATTGTTCCAACGGAAACGAGTTGTGTAGGCTGGCTTGGTAATTTGGTTAAAGAATAACTCAAGTAGTAGCTCACTTTCTTGGGGAGATACATCAAGAATGTGAGAGGTGAAACCAGGATTGACAAACAATGCACGTTCGCCTGTTTCTGGATGAACTCTCACTACTGGATGAATGGAAACAATAGGATTAGCTGCAATACGCTGGGCAATTTTGCTGTTGCTGGGCAGTCGCAAACGCGCATTGAAACGATGTTCAGCTTTCAATCCATCTGCTAGCGATCGCAGAGGTGCTGACAAACCTTCGTATGCCGCAACTAAATTAGTCCACTGGGTGTCACCGCCAATACTGGGAACGTTAACTGCACGCAAAATCGACCCCGCAGGTGGGTTAATAGCTGCTGTTACATCGGTGTGCCAACGGCTTTCGTAGCTGGAACGACGTAGACCATTACGCCGTTCGTAGCGACTACGGTCAATTGGTAGGATTTGTGAATAGCCTTCGATTGGCTCATCTTCGTGGGGATGAGCGTAGGTTACTTCACCAAAACGCCCTGTGAACGCGATCTGAGCCGCATGATCAATGTTCTGATTGCGAAAAAATACAACTTTCCACTTCAGTAAAGCTTTGCGAATTTCTTGGATCGTTTCATCTTGCAGATGAGTAGAAAGGTCTACACCACCAATTTCTGCACCGATAAAGCCAGATACAGGCTTAACTTCAATGTGCTTGTAACCCATTGGAATTCTCCAGGTTTTATCTATAAGAGGGTATTTGTAAAGTTAGCTTCCGATGTGCTGCCACATATTCACGGATGCGTTCGCTTGTAGCTGAAATTTATTCTACAGTAAATCTATCGATTATGCGTATTTTAAAGTTACAGTATTTTAAGCTGCTGAAAAGCTAATGCTGCATCAGCAATTGGGGAATTATGAATTTTATACATTTACACCCCTACACCCCTACACCCCTACACCCCTACACCCCTACACCCCTACACCCCCAAATCCCTACACCCCCCAAAAAAATAAAATTAGGAATGCAGCGCATACCTAATTTTAGAAATTAAGTTATTAGCTTTATTTAACCGAATCTGCCACTAACGTAATCTCTGGTATCTTCTTGCTTAGGATTATTGAAAATTGATTCTGTGGCATCGTATTCTACCAAGTAGCCAATACGACCCCCTGTTTCTGTAGGCCGGACGTTAAAAAATGCTGTCATGTCGGAGACACGGGCAGCTTGCTGCATATTGTGAGTAACAATAACAATAGTGTATTGCTCTTTCAGTTCGTGGATCAGTTCTTCTACACGTAACGTAGAGATGGGATCTAACGCAGAGCAAGGTTCATCCATGAGGATAATTTCTGGTTGAACTGCGATCGCTCGCGCAATACATAACCGTTGTTGTTGTCCACCAGATAAAGACAAACCACTTTGGCGTAGTTTATCTTTGACCTCATCCCACAACGCTGCTTGGCGCAGGCTTCGTTCTACCAATTCGTCCATATTACCTTTGAAACCATTAATTTTGGCTCCGTAAGCAATATTGTCATAAATTGATTTTGAGAATGGGTTTGGTCTTTGGAATACCATCCCAATCCTACGACGCACTTCTACAGGGTCAATATCTTGTGCATACAAATTTTTCCCGTAATAAAAGACTTTACCTTCAGCTCGGAATGATTCAATTAGGTCATTGAGACGGTTGTAGCAACGCAACAAAGTACTTTTGCCGCAACCAGAAGGGCCGATAAAGGCTGTCACTTTATTTTTGGGAATATCTAACCAAATGTTTTGTAAGGCTAGGAATTTGCCATAGTAGACATTAAGATTTTCGGTCTTCAGGACGGTTTCTGTGCTATTGAGGGTGCTAGTATTTGTAGCCATAAATGGTCTAGTGTAAGTGTTAAGGATGGCAGATAACGTTGATTAAGCTATTAAGAGATTACTTCCTAAGCTTTTTGACGAGTTGCCCAGCGAGCAATGATGCTGGTGATGAGAACCATCAACACCAAAATCAAAGATGCAGCCCAGGCTAGTGACTGCCAATTTTTAAACGGAGAAATGGCAAAGTTGTAAACCAAAACAGCCAGGGAAGCTGTGGGTTTAAATAAGCTATTAGGCCAAAATGGTGAAAATAAGGCAGTAAACAATAGAGGTGCAGTTTCTCCAGCAGCACGGGCGATCGCCAATGTTGATCCTGTGACAATTGCCGGTAAAGCAGCTGGCAAGACAACTTGTGTTACTGTTTGAAAATTAGTAGCTCCCAAACCTACAGATGCTTGGCGCAAATCTTGCGAAACTAGCTGTAAAGCTTCGTCAGTAGTTCTCACAATAATTGGCAGCATTAAGATTGCTAATGCAAATCCCCCGCCGATAGCTGAATAAGAACCTAAATTCAGCTTTACCAATGTCAGAACTATAATCCCATAAGCAAATACACCAGCAATAATAGAAGGAACTCCGCTCAGGACATTAGTAGCAAACCTAATCCATCTGGCTAGTTTACCAGAGCTAAACTCTGTTAAATAAATTGCCGCTATTACACCTAATGGAATACTAATTAATGCACCAATTCCTACCATTAATAGTGTACCCAAAATGGCATTACCAAAACCTCCTCCCTGTCTTAGAGGCGCGGGGGGCAATTCTGTAAATATACTTAGATTGAGACTACTAAAACCTTTAATGATGACATAAGATAGTACTGCCAATAGCGGCAAGAGAGCTAATGCTCCACACAGGAATGCTACTCCTGTCATCATCGTATTAAACAGCGTCCGTCCAGACATGGGGGCGCGAGTTAAACTCCTTTCAGGAAAATCAGCATTCATAAATTCAACTCACCACTAAGCTAAATTCGCTTGACTCGGAGGACTATAAATTCGGCCAAGATATTCACTACTAAAGTCAAAACAAATAAAACTAAAGCAGCGTACATCAAAGCCGCGACTTGCAAGCCACTTGCTTCTGAAAATTGGTTGGCAAGTAGAGAAGAAATTGTATTGGCTGGTGCTAATAATGAAAGGCTAATATTGTTGGAGTTACCAATCAGCATTGTGACAGCCATTGTTTCTCCCATCGCCCGTCCTAGCGCTAGCATGACAGCACTAACAATGCCAGAAAAAGCCGATGGAATCAGAATTTGAAAAATGGTTTCCCAGCGTGTTGCGCCTAATCCTAACGATGCTTGGCGTAAACTTGGAGGTACAGAAATTAAGGCATCACGGGAGATGGCTGTAATAATTGGCAGAGTCATAATTGCCAAAATCACCCCCGCAGGTAACATTCCTGGGCCTGTGGGAGGGGTGCTAAACAAGGGCAACCAACCCAAAGAACTATGGAGCCATCTGCCTATACTAGTTGTGATTGGTACTAAGACAAAAATACCCCATACTCCATAGACAACGCTGGGAATAGCTGCCAGCAACTCTACTAAAAACACTAGTACAGTACGTACTTTGACGGGCAGAAAATCTTCACTTAATAAAACAGCCGTTCCCACTCCTATTGGTACAGCTATTAATAAACCGATAAAGGAACTAATGATCGTTCCGTAAACTTGGGGTAATACCCCATAATCGTTATTAACAGGGTTCCAAGTACTTTTGGCTAAAAAGCCAATGCCAAATTCCTTGATAGCCGGCCAAGCAGCAATAGTGACTTGTAGAGCTATCCATAACAGAGTACCAGCGATCGCCAAAGCAAAAATCCGAGTCAGCCAAATAAAGCCTCGATCTAGGGATCTGTCTGCTTCAGAGCGACTTTTAATAGCTGATGGCAGATTTTGAGAGTTTGTAGCCATGAATACTGACTTTCAAGATTAAATCAGAGGAAAATGTGAGAAGCAAGTAGATTTATTAACTTGTGGCTGTACTAAAATCTCAAAACCAGCCACATAACCTAATCAACGTTAAGCTTTTACGGTGACCAAGTGATTTGATTAGTCAATCAATTTTTGGATTGATTACTTGCTAGCGCTTGTGTTGCCACTTACTGCAATTTTATAATCTGGACTAATTTGGTCAGCCACAGCCGCTACCTTTGCCACCACATTTTGAGGTAGGGGAACATACCCCAGTTCTGCGGCGACCTTTTGCCCTTCTGTTAAACCATACTCAATTGCGGCTTCCACTGCTTTTGCTTTCACTGGATCAGCATATTTTTTATAAGTCATAATCCAAGTGTAGGTGACGATAGGATAAGATTCTGCACCTTCTGGATCTGCAATAAAAGCGCGGAGGTCTGTTGGTAAGGTGACAGCTTCTAAAGTTTTAGATGCTGATTCTTCTGTGGGTATCACAAATTTACCATCTTTATTTTCTAACGCCGCAAACTTGAGTCCGTTTTGTTTGGCGTAGCCATATTCTATGTAACCAATAGAGCCTTGGGTTTGTTGGACTTGAGCTGTTACACCTTCATTTCCCTTCGCACCAACACCCACAGGCCAATTAACAGTTTTACCATCGCCTACTTTGCTTTTCCAATCTGGGTTGATGGCACTGAGGTGTTTAGTAAATACCCCTGTAGTTCCACTACCATCGGAACGATATACAACTGTAATTGGCTGATTAGGAAGATTTACACCAGGGTTGGCATCAGCAATTTTTTTGTCGTTCCAAGTTTTAATATTACCTAGCAAAATGTCTGTGTAAACTGCTCTTGGTAGTTTCAGGTCAGCAACATCAGGGAGATTATAAGCCAAGACAATACTACCAGCAGTCATTGGTAGTAACAAAGTACCTTTGTCTTGTGGTACTTTTTGGATTTCTTCATCCTTCATGGCTACGTCACTAGCACCGAAATCTACCGTACCTTGGATAAATTGTTCAACTCCAGCGCCGCTACCTACTGACTGATAGTTAACTTGTAAATTGGGGTACTTTTTGTTTAATTCCGTGAACCAACTTTGATATAAGGGTGCAGGAAACGATGCACCAGCTCCAGTTAATGTGACATTGCCACCAAGATCCAATTTTACTGGGCTGGAAGCTGTAGCATCTTTAGCTGTACCAGATGAACCATCTTGAGTTGCAGTATTGTCTGAGCCTTGCTGCCCACCACAAGCAGCTAAACTCATCGCCAGTGTTAATACGGTAATTGATACTGGAATGCGGTTATTTTTAATTCTCTTGATATATGAGAGCATCGCTGTCTGTTTGAGGAAATTTTCAGATGAGCGCTTCTACGCTACCCCTTATAGATAGGTATTAAGGTTAACGAAAGGTTAAAACAAAGAAAAAATATATTTTTTTTAGATATACTGCCCAAGTTTTCCTCTATATTACTGAGCAAAAAAATATACAGGGACTATACAAGCAAACTGGCAAATAATTATTATGAAAATCCATTTTCCTTGGTAGGCGATCGCTGACTCTAAATTTCAGCCTATACAAAACTTATGCCAACAGGGAAATTACATAAATTGTATGAAATTCTTATCAAAAAAAGCACAATAAAAGCAGAGATAGAATATTTAGTCTAGTTAATCTTTTAGTCCCAGCAACCATCATCAACTGTTTACATCAGGATAGGTGAAAAGGGAATTGGAGATTAGGGACTGGCAGATGGGGAATGAGTAATAGAGGGGAAATGACTAAAGAAAGTAGCGAAAGTGATGATTCACTGCTATCAACGCAACACTCAAAAAGCGGCTCAACGCCCCGCTATTGCTAACAGCACTCAATACCCATTACTCAGCACTCAGAACCATTCAAGCTAACGAACTTCAGTATTCTAGTGGACATATGAACAAATTAGTACGAATTTCAGTCACATAATTAATGCCTATACTGGTTGCTGTTGCTTTCCCCTTTTGCCTGATAAATGATTGCCGCCTCAAATCAACTACTTTGGTCTATGATTGGCTTACTCCTAACAATGGGAGGTACTTTTTTAGAAGCTTATGGTATTACCTTACCTTGGAATTGGAGTCAGACAGGAATCCAAACCTTTTCATTAGGTGTCAGCTATCAAGTTGGTGCGGTACTTTTAGTAGGTTGTTTGGGGGGTAAAAATGCTGGTGCGCTCTCACAAATTGCTTATTTAGTTATGGGTTTGACTTTGCACCCTGTCTTTTCTGATGGTGGCGGTAATATCGGTTATGTGAAAGCATCACAGTTTGGTTATTTGCTAGGCTTCATCCCTGGAGCTTGGATTTGTGGATTTTTTGCCTTTCAAGCTAGACCTAAAATAGAGTCTCTCACTTTTAGCTGTATTTGTGGTTTATTAAGCGTACACCTGTGTGGCATTGCTTATCTCATGATTAGGTCTTTTTTTCACTGGCAAGGCACAGACACAATACCCTTAATGCAATCAATCCTTGTCTACTCTTGGTGGGTGATTCCGGGACAATTAGCTGTAGTCTGTGCTGTCTCTGTAGTAGCATATGTGTTGCGACACTTGATGTTTTATTAGTC
Organism: Anabaena sp. CCY 9910; assembly: GCF_963920875.1. Classification (NCBI taxonomy): domain Bacteria; kingdom Bacillati; phylum Cyanobacteriota; class Cyanophyceae; order Nostocales; family Nostocaceae; genus Anabaena; species Anabaena sp. CCY 9910. The sequence continues at coordinate 80,354 of NZ_CAWUDJ010000001.1, forward strand.
ATTAGTCATTGGTCATCAGTCATTAGCCATTAGTCATTAGTTAATGATGACTGCTTTGGACTATAGACTTTTGACTGTTGACTATGGACTGTTGACTATTGACTAAACTTGCCATGCGTTTCAAAAATCGCCTTTTCTGGATAGCTGCCTTTATTGCTTTCTTTATAGACCAACTGACCAAATATTGGGTCGTGCAAACCTTTAGCTTAGGAGAGACACTACCAATCTTACCGGGAATATTTCACTTTACTTACGTCACAAATACTGGTGCAGCTTTTAGTTTGTTTAGTGGAAAAGTAGAATGGCTGCGCTGGTTATCTTTGGGAGTAAGTTTATTATTAATAGGGTTGGCATTGTTAGGCCCAGTTTTAGAACGTTGGGATCAACTCGGTTATGGCTTGATTCTGGGCGGCGCTATGGGTAATGGGATTGATCGGTTTGCTTTAGGTTATGTAGTTGATTTTCTGGATTTTCGCTTAATTAATTTTGCCGTGTTTAATATGGCAGATTCATTTATTAGTATCGGTATTGTTTGCCTGCTACTAGCCTCATTACAGAAATCACCTGATTCTCATCACAGGTCTAGATAGAGAAAAAGGCTAGGGTCAATTATTCCTAGCCTTTTTCTTATTTAACTATAGTCTTTGTGCCACCTGGAACGAAAGTCTAGTTACCAGGAGTAGGAGTTTTAGGTACACCAGAATCGGGAACAGTACTAGGAGAATTACTGCTTGGTGCTGGGGTTACGGGTGTTTCACTGGGTGCAGGTAGAGTGGTGCTACCTGGCGCTGGGGTTGCTGGTGTTTCACTAGGTGCAGGTAAAGTGGTGCTACCTGGTGCTGGGGTTACGGGTGTTTCACTAGGTGCAGGTAAAGTGGTGCTACCTGGTGCTGGGGTTTCTGGAGTTTCGCTAGGTGCAGGTAGAGTGGTGCTATCTGGCGCTGTGGTTGCTGGAGTTTCGCTAGGTGCAGGTAGAGTGGTGCTATCCGGCGCTGTGGTTGCTGGAGTTTCGCTAGATGCAGGCTGAGTGTCTACGGTAGTATTGCTAGAACCACTAGGCGTAACTGCGCTATTGCCTTGACAACGGGAATTGAGGGGGAAACGCTTACAAAGAATTTCAAATCCTTCTGGTGATAGCTGGATTTCCGTTGGTGAACTTGTGGACGATTCACTTGATTGGGCAATTTGGGATTTACTAGATTGTGCAACAGCAAAATTAGCTGTGAGAGCTAAAGTCAAAGCTGTACCAATCAAAGTCAGAGATTTTCCCTTCATTCTGAACTTAACCTCACACGGAAACGGAACACTTCGCACTATTAAATCAGACAACGTAATTTTAGAAAATATTCATTTAGGAAGATGTTTGTCCTTGTTGTTTGTAGAGTAGATATGTCCAAGCAGTAAAATTTGCATTGGTAATTTCTTGATAAGAGATGCCTAAAAGTACAAAATCAAACCTGTTAAATATTGTGTTTAAGTGTTTGAAATTTAGATAAAATGGGCATTACTAATTAGTTACAAATATTTTCTCTGTAAACATAAAGTAATGAAATAAACAAAGTGTATTTACGGTCTAGATATAATGTTGGTGTAAGATTAAATCTAGAATAATCCCGTACAGCAAAATTATTTTTGGGTTAAGAGTAAAATAATGATGAAAGACCTATGTTGAGATTGGTATTTGCCTGAATCTGAGCTAATAAAAACTCCACCTACGAGGTGATGAAGTTTGGTCAGTAGTCAGTAGTCAGTGGCAGGGGACAAGATTGTTAAAACCACCCACAAGGAAATGGGGAATGAAATCCAGAACAAAAGCAACTGACCAATGACAAATGACAACTGACACACGCAGTACAAATAAATTGTGATGTAAATAGCCGATGAATTCCCCCCAACCCCCTCACAAGCCACAAACTTTACTTGGTCAACTGACGCAAGCAGTCAATACAATTCAAGCTAGGGTTGACTTTTCCAAGCTGGCGCTCAAGCCTAATGCCAAGGTACCGGAACTCTGGGTGCAGGATGCGGGGGCGGATAAAGCAGAGGTGTATCCCCTACTAGGCGATCGCTATGTTCTCGGTCGTAGCTCTAAATCCAGCGATATAGTGATTCGCAACCCAGTAGTTAGCCAAATTCATTTGTCCTTATCGCGGGATTCTAGCCAGCGTACTCCGGTTTTCATCATTAAAGACGAAAATTCTACTAACGGTATCTATCGCGGTAAGCGGCGCGTTCATACCCTAGAACTGCGCCACGGCGATATTTTGACCTTGGGGCCGCCAGAATTAGCTGCCTCTGTGCGCCTACAATACGTCGATCCGCCACCCTGGTACGTCAAGGCGGCGACTTGGGCAGGCTACGGCGTAGGCGGTGCTAGCGCCTTATTAGCATTGGTTATTGGCGTTGAGTGGCTAAAATTCTCTGTCAGGCCTTTACCAACAACAACTCGCGCTCCAGTAGTTGTTTATGCCCGTGATGGTAGTACCCCATTACGTGAGCCTCGGACGGTTTCTCATGTAGACATGAAGCGGTTAGAAGACTTCGGCCCTTATTTGTCGGCGGCGGTGGTCGCTTCTGAAGATAGCCGCTTTAACTGGCATTTTGGGGTTGATCCCTTGGGGATTTTACGAGCAGTATTAATCAATACTCGTAGTGGCGATGTTCAACAAGGAGCCAGTACTATTACCCAACAAGTCGCCCGTAGCTTGTTTCGTGATTACGTCGGCAGACAAGACTCTTTGGGACGGAAATTACGAGAGGCGATCGTTTCTTTGAAGCTAGAAGCCTTTTACAGCAAAGATGAAGTTTTGCTGATGTACTTAAATCGGGTGTTTTTGGGGGCAGATACCTCCGGTTTTGAAGACGCGGCACAATTTTATTTTGATAAACCAGCTAAAGAATTAACTTTGGCGGAAGCTGCTACTTTAGTGGGAATTTTACCAGCGCCTAATGCTTTTGATTTTTGTGGCAGTGGCCCCAATAAACTAGAAGCCGCCGACTATCGCAATCGCGTGGTGAAGCGGATGTTGGAAATGGGTAAGGTTACGTCAGAAGAAGCGAACCGAGCCAGAAGATCCACTGTCCAAGTTAGCCCCAAGGTTTGTGAACAACAAGCCAAAACAATTGCCCCCTATTTTTATAACTATGTGTTCCAAGAACTAGAAGCAATTTTAGGGGAGGGAGCCGCCAGGGAGGGTAATTACATCATTGAAACCCAACTTGATCCAGCCATCCAAACTCAAGCAGAAACAGCTTTGCGGAATTCAGTTAGTACGGCCGGTTCAACTTTTCGCTTTTCTCAAGGGGCAATGGTGACCCTTGATAGTAGAACTGGTAGTATTTTGGCAATGGTAGGGGGAACTGACTATCGAACTAGCCAGTTCAATCGGGCTGTACAAGCTAAAAGACAACCTGGTTCTACCTTCAAAATTTTTGCTTATACCCAAGCTCTGCTACAAGGAATACCGGCATCTAGGACATATTCTTGCGCTCCTTTGACTTGGCAGGGATTTACTTACAGGCCTTGTCGTTCTGGTGCTGATGGTAGTTTAGATATTGCTACGGGTTTGGCTTTGTCGGAAAATCCCATTGCTTTGAGAGTTGCCAGAGAAGTTGGGCTAGATAAGGTAGTATCAATGGCGCAACGTTTAGGGGTGAAGTCCCAACTTGAGGCAGTACCGGGTTTAGTTTTGGGTCAGAGTGTAGTTAATGTTTTGGAAATGACGGGAGCTTTTGGGGCGATTGGTAATCGTGGTGTGTGGAATCCACCCCATGCCATTAATAGAATTTTAGACAGTAGCGACTGTAGCGATCGCAATGATTTTAAAACCTGTCGTGTGATTTATTCCTTTGATAGCGATCGCGAAGCTAACAAGCGAGTTTTACCACAACCCATAGCCGACCAGATGACCGATTTAATGCAAGGTGTCATCACCAGAGGTACAGGACGTAGCGCGGCTATTGGTTTAGGGGAAGCAGGTAAAACGGGTACAACCGACAAAAACGTTGACTTGTGGTTTATTGGCTTTATTCCCAACCGTCGCTTAGTCACAGGTATTTGGCTAGGAAACGATAATAATTCCCCTACCTCTGGTAGCAGCGCTCAAGCCGCCCAGTTGTGGGGAAGTTATATGCGAAGAATTACAAGATAAAAGCTCTACCCACAAGGGGATAGAGTTTTGTCAGTGGTCAGTAGTCAGTAGTCAGTGGCAAAGATATGTAAAAACCATTCCGCTTGCGGGTTGGGGTATTAGACCAGATCCTTTGAACAACTGACAACTAACAACTGACACGCGAAGCGTAAGTACTAGGGGAAGGGGGAGCGTCGAGTGCTGTTAGCAGGGGCGTAGGCCATACTGAGTAATAATTTCCTCTCCCCAATCCCCAGTCCCCAATCCCCAGTTACCTATATCCCTCCCAAGGAGTGATTTCTAATTTGCCACTGGGTTGAAAGACTACTTGGTAATGTGCAAGAGGTTCCTTGTTGTTAGGTGCGGCTGCATTGGAACCGTAAACGGCTTGGAACATCCTGGGTAGAGGTGTTTCGCGGAAATAGTCAAAAGCTACTTGATTTAGGGGTTCATAGTCAGCAATTGTGCCTTCTTTGGTGACGGCTACTCGATACTTTAAGTCTTTGGTAAAAGTGGGCTTACCACTCCAATTTTGACGTACTGTATCGAAAAGTTTTTGGTTTAAATCTTTGACAGTTTTAGCATCGGTAATTTTTGCCCCGATTACTTCTGGTGTTCTCACATAACCGCGCCAAGGACTAACTTCTAATACACCATTGTTGGTAAATACTACTTTAAATTGGGCGATCGGTTCATTGGCAATGGGGGGACGATTTGCCGGATTATAAAGCAGGTTGGGCAGAGGTGTTAATTCAATCCCGGCATTTGCTTCTTGGTTAACTGCTTTGTAACCTACAATGGCTCCATCCGCAGCCACACCGACACGATAAATCAAATTTTCCTTCACGGCAGAACGACTATTCCAAGCTGGCTCGATTTGGTTCCAAACTTGCCGATTTAATGCCCTAAGCTGGGAAGGATCGGTGATTTCTGTAACTGTATTTAAAAGCGCTTCTAAATCTTTAACAGTGGGTTGTGTTGTAGCGGCGGGTGTAGCGGTGGGAGTTGCTTCTGGGATGGGTACCGCCGTTGCTGTGGGAGTTGCTGCTGCTACGGGTGTAGTTGTTGATGTCGGGGTGGGATTGGTGACGGGAGCGGTGGAATTAGTTTGCTCCTCTGGTTTTGGCTCTGGTACCCTTATTTGTGGCGCAGGAATGAGGCTAAAGGCGATCGCTGCTACAGCTAAACTGGAAACGCCAATAGTTGCCGGTACCGCCTGTTTGAGGACAAGTTGACTAGCACCACCATAACGTCTAGTAACTGGTTGTAATTCTAGTGATAACTCCGGTAAAGTTTGGGTGTCAGCGAAAAACTGATCTACAGCTTCCACCAAATCAAACAACTGCACCGTATTTAAATCTATTTCAATTGGTTGTTTATTATAATTAGCACTTCTATTAAATTCCTCTGGTGCATTCTCAGAATGTACGATTAACTTGTGGTGATTAGTATCTATTTTTTGAATTTCCACTAGTTCTGAATCTTGGTTGTGTGCTTGGGGATTCGGCACACTACTCAAAAATTCTTGAGCATAACCGCTTACTGCTCGGACTAAACTTTCAAAAAATTCCCGTCCTCCCACCAAGGGTTGATTGTATCCAGATAAATAACATTCTGCATTGACTAAGATAGACAGTTCAGGGCGCAATTCCTGAAAATTTGTACCTCTACTGGCATCACTTAATCCTTCTAAAAGCAACGTACAATTAGGTAGACTGTACTTTCGTTGAATATTCATTCCACTTCACCGTCAAATAGACTGATCCAAAATCGCTGCATCCCAGCAGTGCCAGTACAAAATAACAATTGCCCTAACAAATTTATCGCTAGTTCATCTAATTTTTCATCAGAATTTAATGCTAATGCACCAAAACGGCGGGCATTCATTCTACTCTTAAAATGCGCTCTAAATCTTTCTAAATAATTAGATAGGCGTAAGTTCTGTTCCAGGGGAATTTGCTTGTCATTCATTTGTTGACAAATCATCAACATCTGGCGGATGACTACTGTTAAGCGCCGAGCTATGTAACAAGCAATCACGACTAAAGCCTTTGCTTCCATGATGGTTAAAGGGCGGCGAATATGCGCTCGTCTAATCGGGTTGGAACTCCGCATTCGCCACAAATTCACCCGATCTTTGACAATTCCCTTCAAGTCCAATTCTGCCGCAAACGTCAGGATAGCTTCAGAACCACCCAGTTCTAAAGCTTCAATTGCCAGTAAAATTAAATCAATTTGCAACCTGGTGCGTGCAGGACATCCATGTCCAGCGATCGCAGGATCTGGTAAAGTCTCCAAAATCATCGGCAGGGATGGAGGCGTTGGACTGTTAAACGGCGTTAAGCTAGCGGAAGCATTCATTCTCTCAAATACCTTGTGCAGTTCTAATAGACTAGATAAAACTAGTACAACTAATTTAAGATAAACAGCTAAACTACAAGATTAAACTTGCGGCATCAGCCTGGCTATTTGATATACACATTACTTAAATTGTTTTACTCAGAAATTGACCTATAAGTACATCTGTGTCTTTAAAGCATAATTTTATTCTCCTGTTTTATGAGTATAAATCCATATTTAAGCTTGATGTAGATTCCCTCTATCGTCAATGGATAACGATACAGTAGCCTTTATCCCAGGCGTATGACATTATAGTGTACGATTTTTCAGGTGTAAGTAAGGGGCTAGGGATTGGGGACTAAGAACTAGAGATGAAGAAAAGGAACTATGAGGAGTGATGATTCCTGACTCCAAACTGATAACCCCCAATCCCCAGTACCCAATCCCCATTACCCAATCCCCAATCCCCAATCTATGGATTTAAAATCTCTCATTCGTGACATCCCTGATTTTCCTAAGCCCGGAATTTTATTTCGAGATATCACTACTCTACTGCGCGATCGCCAAGGATTACGATATACTATTGACTTTTTAGCGGAAAAATGCTTTGAAGCAAACTTAGATATAGATTACGTTATTGGTATGGAGTCACGGGGGTTTATTTTTGGTACTCCCTTAGCCTATAAATTAGGGGCTGGTTTTATTCCTGTCCGCAAAAAAGGTAAGTTACCCGCAGCAGTTCACTCGATTGAATATGAACTAGAGTATGGCACTGACTGTTTAGAAGTACATCGGGATGCTTTACATCCAGATAGTCGAGTGTTAATTGTAGATGATTTGATTGCCACAGGTGGCACAGCCAGCGCCACAGCCAAACTAGTGCAGCAAATCGGCTGCGAATTAGTGGGGTTTGGGTTTATTATCGAGCTACGGGATTTACAAGGGCGAAAACATCTGCCTGATGTACCCATTATTTCCTTAGTGGAATATTAGGTAACGGGATGTGCAACTTATTCTTAGAACTCCTCTCCAAATCTCTCCCCGTTGGCGTTAGCCTGCCGTTAGGCAAGCGGAGAGAGGCTTTTAATCTTGCTCCCCTTCCCTAGTAGGGAAGGGGTTGGGGGTTAGGTTTAAGAGAAAGTTGCACACCGCGTTAGTTAAGGTAGTAAGAAACCCAACAACTGACAACTGACAACCGACAACTGACAACCATGACATCTACAAGAATTACCTGGGAAAGCAGTTGGGATTGGCTGATTAGGCTAGTCACCAGCGAGACGTTTATTTATGTGGTGAAGCGGATTTTGCAGGCGCTGTTGACTTTGTTTTTGGCTTCAGCACTGTCGTTTTTCATCATGAAATTATCCCCAGGGGACTATGTAGATACATTGCGGCAAAATCCGAAAATTTCACCCGAACGCATCGAAGAACTCAAAAGACAATTTGGTTTAGATAAGTCTTGGGTAGAACAGTTTTGGCTATGGTTATGGCGGATTCTCACCAAAGGAGATTTTGGGACGAGTTTTGTTTACCAGCGCTCAGTTTCATCACTGTTATGGGAAAGAATACCAGCAACTTTAGTATTAGCGATCGCTTCTTTAATCATGACATGGGCGATCGCTATTCCTTTAGGTATCGTTGCTGCTGTCAAACAAAATCGAGCCACTGACCGAATTCTACAGGTGATTAGCTACACCGGACAGGGATTCCCCAGCTTTATTACTGTGTTGTTTCTGCTCGTATTTGCTCAAGTCAGTTCGCCTCTGTTTCCAGTAGGTGGAATGACAAGCATCGATCACGCTGATTTATCTTGGTTCGGTAAAATTATTGATATCGGCTGGCACATGATTTTACCTACCATCGCCTTAAGTATCACCAGTTTCGCCGGTTTACAACGCATCACTCGCGGCGAATTATTAGACGTACTGCGGCAAGATTACATTCAAACAGCACGCGCCAAAGGACTACCAGAAAATCGCGTGATTTACGTTCATGCACTGCGTAATGCCATTAATCCCCTGATTACTCTGTTAGGCTTTGAGTTAGCAGGTTTATTAGGTGGTGCATTTATCGCCGAGCAATTCTTCAATTGGCCAGGTTTAGGTAGATTAACTTTGCAAGCAGTCATCGCCAAAGACCAGTATTTAGTCATGGCCAGTTTAGTCATGAGTGCCGTTTTACTTAATGTAGGCAACTTACTAGCCGATTTATTACTAAAAGTAGCCGACCCGCGCATCCGTTTAGAATAGTTAACTGTTCTCCTCACCCATCTTCCCATGTTGTCCGAAGTACATTACCTAATACGCTCAAAAGCTGATGGTCGTTATATTACTGCTCGTCCCAATGAGGATGAGTCTGGCTATTTGTTATTATTTCGAGAAAATTTTGAGGCTTTAAGCTATCTGAATACTCATGCGGCAGATGTGGCACATCGCTTTACTATTGAATCTATTCCCGGTATACAGTTGGGAAGTTTGCTCAAACGCTGGGGTTTTACTGGTGTCGCCGTAGTTACTGACCCTTTATTACCCACAGTTGAGTTTCTACAGCACAGCTAATTAAAAGAAAATCTCAATAATATATTTATGTAAAGTTAGTGACCAATATTTCACACTAACTTCAATCTTATTTAACGTAAATAAAAGCTTTTCGGGCTTTTGCATAGTAAAAATACTGTAATTTAATCCAATATTTAAGGTATTTTAAAGTACTAGTATATATCCAATACTGTTACTCTCGATGATAATGAGGGAATATTAATGTGGGAATGTCTAAACCTAATAGTGGTTTAGAGATATTTGGAGATTCACCCATGACTAAGATTGCTGACTCAATAATCATCGGAAGTATACTTTTAGGTCTGTGCAGTTGTGCATCAATTAACTCCAGTACACCCAAAACCTCTAATCAAGTTGTTAGTTCTACTAGTTCTACAAACCAAAAAATCATTAAAATTGGTGGTTCTAGCTCCACTGTTACAGTGTTAAAACTATTAGCAAAAGCTTATCAAGCTCAAAATAAAAACGTCAAAATAGAATTTATTTCTGATAATCAGTCAGAAGGAGCGATCGCTGCCTTAAAAAATGACATCATTGATATTGCTGGTAGCAGCCATAAAATTAAGAAAGCAGAAGATAATGGTCAGATTCAATATCGTGAATTGGCAAAGGATTTGTTATTAGTTGCTACTAACAAAAATGTGAAAGGTGTTACCAACTTATCGAATAAGCAGTTAAAAGCAATTTATCAAGGTAGAATTACTAATTGGCAGGAATTGGGTGGCAATAAAGCAAACATTATTGTGTTGGATAGACCTGAGGACGAGTCAGCAAAAAAATTATTGCGAAAATACTATTTAGGTGAAGATAAAACTACAACTAAAGCAGTTATTTTGAATAAAGAAGGAGAATTAATTGAAACTTTACAGATTACGCCTAATTCTCTTGGTGCTTTTTCTTTAGCAACTTCTATAATTAATAAATTACCAATCAATCGCCTCAATCTCAATGGTGTTGCCCCCACGGTTGAAAATTTCACTAGTGGTAAATACCAAATGGCACGTCAGATTGGCATAGTTTGGGATAAAAAACCTTCCGCCTCTACAGAGAATTTTATTAACTTTATATTTAGCAAAGAAGGCGAGAATATCCTCAAAAATAATGGTTTTATCCCTACTTCATCAATTCAATAACTTACTATGCAGAGATTTTTTCGGCAGCTAAATCTAAGCCAAAAAATTGTCATACCACTACTCATAGTTTATCTAAGTGTCTTTTTGTTGGGTTTAGTAGTTACAGGGCATTGGTTTACAGAAAGTTTAGAACAGAATTTTCGTCAAGATGTCAATAATTTTACTGAGCGGGTCTATCAGGATTTTCAGTACGAACAGCAAACTCTAGAAACTGAAATCAAACTAATTTCCTATCAAGATAAGCTTCGCCGAGCTATTGAGGAACGGGATCAAGATTTATTATTGCAGATATTATTGCCACTAAGAACGGTATTAGGATTAGATTGGCTGAAGGTAGTTGATCCTCAAGGTAACGTCCTCACGGATTTACGTAGTAATTCACTATCCCAAGTTAGACTTTTGGATAAATTAATTAGCAGTAGTGCTAGCAGTGGGGCGCAACTCACTGATTTGGTAGATACGGAAGATGGTACACAAGTTATCCAGACCGTAACTTATGGAATCAAATCAGCGACAGGATTACTAGGAGGAATCATTATTGGTAACTCAGTAGATAATACTCTATTAAGAAAAATTGCGACTGGTTCTTCTAAACATCTCATCACCCAAAAAAATAATCGTATAGTTGCGACAACCCTATTAGCTGCGCAGCAAGGTAACTGGCAATTTCCCACACCTGATATGCCAGTAAAACAAATAATAGTTAATAAACATAACTATTTAGCGAAGAGTATCCTATTTTCAGGAACTACTCAGGCCTTGACAACCACGGTATTGTATTCGACATCAGTACTAAAAGCATCACAATGGAAACTGTGGCAACATTTGGGGTTTTTGTATGTGCTGGGTAGTGTTATTGTAGCGATCGCTGGATTTTTAACTACAAGAACAATTACTCGTCCCCTGCAAGCAGTTACTCAGGTTGCACAACGAGTTACCCAAGACTCTAACTTTAATCTCCAAGCCTCCGTTAACACAGAAGACGAAGTTGGTATTCTAGCTATTTCCCTAAATCAGTTGATTAAACAAGTCAAGTTACTACTGGCGGAACAATACGAAGGGCAAAAAAAGCTAGAAGCTTATAACCAAACATTAGAACAAAGAGTTGAAGAGCGGACACAAGCACTGCAACAAAAAAATATTTCCCTCAGAAATACTTTACAGGAACTCAAACTTACACAAACACAATTAATCCAGCATGAGAAAATGTCTTCTTTGGGACAATTAGTTGCTGGTATTGCCCACGAAATCAACAACCCAGTTAATTTTATTTACGGAAACCTCAACTATACTGACGAATACATTCAGCAACTACTTAACTTATTTCAGCTTTATCAAAAATATTACCCCAACCCAGAGCTAGAGATTCAAGAAGCGCAAGAAGATGCTGAGATTGAATATGTCATAGAAGATTTGCCAAAAATATTGGCTTCGATGAAAATAGGCGCATCTCGTATCCGCGAAATTGTGCTGAGTTTGCGGATATTTTCTCGTTTGGATGAAGCTGAGTTTAAAACGGCTGATTTGCATGAAGGCATTGATAGTACATTACTAATCTTACAACACCGGATTAAATCACAAACTGTCAAGGCGATCGCCTACAGTCGGCAGAACGCCATCACTGATAATTTCAACAAAAAGGAAATTGTTGATAAGCATCGTCCACAAATAGAAATTGTCAAAGAGTATGGTGATATTCCCAAAATTCCTTGTTTTGCAGGGCAAATGAACCAAGTGTTTATGAATATCTTAGCCAATGCCATTGATGCCCTAGAAGAAGCATTCTATGATGGGCTTTGTCCAGAACCAACTATTCACATTACTTCCTGCCAGGAGGATGAAAGCGTCGTGATTGCGATTGCTGATAACGGCAGAGGAATTCCCCTGGAGGTACAATCTCGTTTGTTTGATCCTTTTTTTACAACTAAACCCGTGGGAAAAGGAACTGGTATGGGACTATCGATTAGCTACCAGATTATTACCGAAAAACATGGTGGCACTTTACAGTGCATTTCATCATTAGGACAGGGAACAAAATTTGTCATAAAAATTCCCATCCGTTTAGCCGATTAGATACTTTTAGGTATTAAAAATCATAGCATTCTCTATCTTCACTACTAATCTGCTAATCTGGTTTTGCATCAATGAGTTGAGCAACAGATGGGAATTCTGAATCTATTTACAGCCGGTGGCGTGGTTATGTGGCCTCTGCTGGCGTTCTCTTTATTAGCAGTAGCGCTAATCATCGAACGTATCAGCTTTTGGGTAAGAATTTCGGGCAAGCAAAACCGCATAGTACGGGAAGTTCTTAGACTTTACCAGCTAGATAATGTAGTTAGCACCTTGGAAGCGTTACGGCAAAATGTCGATTTGCCCATCGCGCGAATTTTTCTCGCTGCTTTAGAATTGGAGGAGCCGACACCAGAGGAATTTCGATTGGCTTTAGAAAGTGAAGCCCAAGCTGAGATACCTGTACTCAAACGCTTTCAAAATATTTTTGATACCATAATTGGTCTCGCACCCTTATTAGGTTTACTTGGTACTGTTTTGGGATTAATTAATTCCTTTGCATCTTTAAACATCGGTGATGTGGGAGGAACAAAAACGGCTGGTGTGACGGCTGGTATTAGTGAAGCCTTAGTTTCTACTGCATCTGGCTTAGTTGTTGCTATCTTTACCCTGTTTTTTGCTAATAGTTTCCGGGGTTTCTATCAGCGTCAAATAGCTTGGATTCAGGAGTATGGAGGACAGTTAGAATTACTCTACCGTCGTCGTTACGAGAGGAGAGGCAAGCAGGGTTGAAATTTAAACCCAGAGCTAGATAGAGAAGTCGCTACGAATTACTGTATTAAGTAATTGGTAATTGTATTTTATTGTTACTAATTACTGATGTTAACGGGGATGTTTGCTGTAGAATTTTTAATTCTAACCAGTATTCGGAAAGAGTAAATCGTTTTTCAGAGGGTAGTTTATGACTATTTGGGTAAATGAGCAGATTGATCCATCGGGTATGATTCATGCCTGTATTGCCTCTTGCAACGAGTCCCAAGCCCAAGATTGCCATGCGTCGTTTCAAAATAACTTAACGGATAATCAAAAGGCTTCTGGCTGGGTAGCGCGCTTAAGAACAGTCAATTCTTGGGATGAAGTGCCGGTGAATGCTTTAAAACTTGATTAATTGGGTGTCTGTAACTGTCCTCTCTCTTAGATTAGTAAAATTTTCTGCTCTCAGAAGCGGTCATGGGTAATAGGTAATGGGACTGTAATAATTATTAAATTTGTTAGCATAACCCATGACAAATTACAAATTACTAGGTGAGGTTAATAAAATATAAAAATTAGATTAAAACTTGGCAATGTATGGGCTAAATTTTCCCTAAGACATAACTATTGCTGAAAATTTTATGAATTTTTGGAAGTATTAAGAGTTATCATCGACTCTAAAGAATAAATTAAAAAGTTGCAAAAACCGAATCAATGTGGTGAACTATCCCAGAGCTTATACTGCGGAGCAAAGCCGTCCCATTAATTTGGTTGGCAAACAGGGACAAGCAGTTCAAATTTCTATTCATGACCCCAGTCAGTATATCTGTGCCAACCGCGAACGGATATTACCAGACTGGCAAGAGCAAACTCTATTTTGGGTTGTGATTGTCTTACAGCAATCAAAATATCCATTGGTGAGAAGCACAGCAGAAATAGAGAGAGAAAAAGAACATCTGCGAGAAAAGTTTATGAGATTTGGCTGCGATTTAGCTTTTGATTTGCGCGATCGCGGTTATCTAGCAGACCTCATAGATCCTCGCACTGGTTACCCTTTACTTTCCCGCCCAGGGGTGATTCCCCATAATGATACAGCAGTTGTCAAGGCTTTACTTAATTACCCTGTCTTAAAAAACAAGTGTTGTGTGATCGTCCATCCTCATTGGGGTACTGCTGTTTATCCCAGTATTTTTCTTTCCGCAGCACCACCAATGATTTTGGAATGGGCGATCAAGCGCATATCATCCATGCACGGATGGCAAGAAATTGAGGAAGATGATCAGGGATAGGGGTGTGAGGGTGTAAGGGTGTAAGGGTGTGTAATAAATGTAGGTTCTTTACAAGGGATAGCCGTGAATATCAAAGTCAAGGACTTACAGTGACGCTTCTGTGCGAGAGGCTTCGCCAAGGTTTAGACTGTGTATTTCTTGTGCATAAATTTTTTAGTTAATCTGTAGAATTACTCTATTTTTAAGTTAACTGGTAACCGCGCATAAACACCCTGTGGGTCGTTCATGGTCTGTAAAACAGAGATTTCCTGTTGAATTTTTCGGATTTGTACTGTTAATGGGTCATTTGGTTTAACGTCTAACTTCTCAATTCCCAAAGTCGTACTAATTTCCTCGACTACTCCGCCAAAAAAGCGCTCTTCAAATGAGCTTTCTCTGGGATATTCTCTTAATTGCCAATCTTTACCTAGTTTCGCTTCTTTAGCCGCGTATTCTATGGCGGCGTTTAGACCACCGATTTCATCGACTAAACCAATTTGTTTTGCAGTTACACCAGACCAAACTCTACCTTGGGCGATTTGGGCTACTTTTTGTGTGGGTAACTTGCGACCTTGAGCAACTTTGTTGACAAACATATTGTAAATGCGGTCAACACTGCGCTGGTAAATTGCTATCTCTTGGGGTGATTTCGGACGAGCGACGGTTTGAGAATCTGCATAACGTCCCGTTTTGACAGCATCCCAAGTGATACCATTATCGTTTGCTAGCTTTTGCCCGTTAAATAGCACGCCAAATACACCGATGGAACCAGTGATTGTATTCGGCTCGGCAAAAATTCGGTTGGAGTCGGTGGCTATCCAGTAACCACCAGAAGCGGCATAATCACCCATAGATACAACAACGGGTTTGCTTTCACGAGTCAGGCGTATTTCTCGCTGCATTACCTCCGATGCTGTAGCGCTACCACCAGGACTATTGATGCGTAAGACGACTGCTTTGACATTTTCATCTTGTCTAATTTTATTAAAGATGCGGGCGAAGCGATCGCCTCCTATTTGCCCATCATCGCCTTTACCATCGACAATATCGCCTTCGGCATAAACTACGGCAATCTTATTTTTAGAGTTTCTTGCCACACCTAAAGACTGTCCGGGTACTTGAGCATATCGGCGCAGGCTAATTTGAGTAAATGTATTATCCTTTTTATCGCTACCTGTTAATTTCTTCAGGTCAGCAACTACTTGATCGTTGTACGCTACCTGATCGACTAAGCCGTTAGTTTTAGCTTCTGTTGGTTCCAATAATGATTGATTATCGGCGATCGCTTGTAGTTTTTGTGGGTTAATTTTACGGCTATTGCCAACGGTGTTACGCCATTCACCCCAAACATCGTCCAATAATTTTTGAGTTTGTTCGCGGTTTTCGGGACTTAGTTTGTTTAACACGAATGGTTCAACTGCTCCCTTAAATTTTCCGGCTCTTACAACCTGAACGCCAATACCATACTTTTGCAAGGCTCCGGCGACGAACATTGGTTGGCTACTCAAACCGTTGATTTCTAGTCCACCCAAGGGGTTAAGTGCAATAGTATCAGCTACCGAACTGAGGTAATATTCCCGCTCGTTCCAAGACACACCATAGGCGATTACCTTTTTCCCAGATTTACGGAATTCTTCTAGAGCTTTGCGGATTTCTTTCAACGATGCAAAACCCAGATTATTTCCTCCACGACTACCATCTAGGTAAATAGCAACGATGCGTTTATCTCGTTGTGCTTTTTCTAAACTATCGATAACATTACGAAGTGTCATCCGCTCTTGTGTTACGCCGGAAAATCTATTTTGTAGTTCCTCGCCAGCACTTGGTTCTCTGTCGGTGATGTTCATGGACAAGTCTAGAACTACTACTGATTTATCTTTAACTACTGGGCTGGTATTGCTGGAACTAGCAGCAGCAAATAATAATAATAAAAGTCCTGTAGTACCTGCACCAGCGAACAGAAACAGTCCTAATAATGTGCCTAGTAAGCTAGCAAGAGTTTGTTTAAAGAAGTTACTCATTAGTTATTAGTTATTTAGTCATTAGTGGTAAGTCAATCACGCCTAACCATTCTTACCTATTCATTTATTGTAGGCGCTGTAAACTGCCAGAGTGTTTTAACTGATGTAAAGTAGCGTTGCCAGTGCAAAATAATACTGTGGTGATTTCTGCAATTAATACCTCAGCTAATTCCTGTAGAGCAACTTCCGACTCTACCGCCGCTTGCAGAAAAGGCATGGCTAAACCGGCGATATCTGCACCTAAGGCGATCGCTTTGGCTATATCAAGTCCATCACGCAAACCGCCGGAGGCAATTAAGGGAATGTGGGGGGCGATCGCTCTCACACTAGTAATACACTCTGCTGTGGGTATTCCCCAATCTGCAAAGGTTCTACCTAACCGCCTTTGCATAGAATTCTCTGCCCTTTCTCCTTCTACCTTTGCCCAGGAAGTACCACCCGCGCCAGCCACATCGATTACTTGTACTCCCGCAGCGATCAACTTTTTAGCCATTGCGCCGGAAATGCCATTGCCCACTTCCTTTGCAATTACTGGTACTGACAACTCTCCGCATAACTCCGATATCTTGTCAAGCAATCCTTGAAAATTTACATCACCCTTGGGCTGAATGCACTCTTGCAAGGGATTGATATGCAAAATCAAAGCATCCGCCTCTAGCATATCGATGATACGCAGACATTCGTCTAAACCATACTTATAGTTAAGTTGCACCGCACCTACATTAGCGAATAGCAGCACATCAGGCGCATACTTGCGGATGGCAAAAGTGTCGGCTACTTGGGGTTTTTCCAACGCTACCCTTTGGGAACCGACACCCATTGCGAATTTATAGTCTTGGGCAAATCCGGCTAAACGCTGGTTAATAATTCCCGCCTGTTCGGTTCCTCCAGTCATGGAGGAGATTAACAAAGGTGCATTCAGCTTTTTACCTAAAAAAGTTGCGCTCAGATCAATATCGTTGCGATCTATTTCTGGTAAGCAAGAATGGTTGAAGCGATAACGCTCTAGTCCGTTGGTAGTGTCGCGGAATTGTACATCTTCTTCTAAGCAGATGCGGATATGGTCTGCTTTGCGCGATTGAGTTTGAGCAGAATTGCTGGTAGCAGGTGAGTTCACTGGTAGGGATGACTTATGGCTTGCGATTACTATTGTATGGGTTACTCACGCACAGAGGTGGAGAGAACGAACGTAGGTAGCCCCGATGACACGAGTTTCATTTTCCGGCGTTGCTGAATCAAGGGACGAAATTTGATGTGCTGAAATTTCAAACTCTTTATCCTTCCCGCGTCTCTGCGTGATACAAATCATGCCGCATTTATGCAATGCCCATTTTTCATTGGGCGATCACTGTAGTTTATCTGTTTTTGTTCCTACGCTTGCCCTCTACTTAGCAGCATCATAGCTTCCTGTAGTCAGGATCTGTGCTTTTAGATAAGCAAAGCTGACAATTTGTATAGTTTTTACTCATATTAAAAAGATGCTGAGATTTTGTAAAGTAGTGTAAATTAATTACACAGGCAAAAAACAACCGCCTGATTCATAAATAACTAACCGCAATTATAAAAACATGACCGCAACCTTACAACAGCGCAAAAGCGCCAACGTATGGGAACAGTTCTGCGAGTGGATTACCAGCACCAACAACCGCTTATACATCGGTTGGTTCGGTGTACTCATGATCCCCACCTTGCTAGCTGCAACCACCTGCTTCATCATCGCCTTCATCGCCGCACCTCCAGTAGACATCGACGGCATCCGTGAACCAGTAGCAGGTTCCTTAATCTACGGAAACAACATCATCTCCGGAGCAGTTGTTCCCTCCTCCAACGCCATCGGTTTGCACTTCTACCCAATTTGGGAAGCAGCATCTCTTGACGAGTGGTTGTACAACGGTGGTCCTTACCAATTGGTAATCTTCCACTTCTTGACCGGCGTATTCTGCTACCTCGGTCGTGAATGGGAACTATCCTACCGCTTAGGAATGCGTCCTTGGATCTGCCTAGCCTTCTCTGCACCAGTAGCAGCAGCAACAGCAGTATTCTTGATCTACCCCATCGGACAAGGTTCCTTCTCTGATGGTATGCCCTTGGGTATCTCCGGCACCTTCAACTTCATGATCGTGTTCCAAGCAGAACACAACATCTTGATGCACCCCTTCCATATGTTAGGTGTAGCTGGTGTATTCGGCGGTAGCTTGTTCTCCGCAATGCACGGTTCCTTGGTAACTTCCTCCTTAGTTCGTGAAACAACCGAAAACGAATCGCAAAACTACGGTTACAAGTTCGGTCAAGAAGAAGAAACCTACAACATCGTTGCAGCACACGGCTACTTCGGTCGCTTGATCTTCCAATACGCTTCCTTCAACAACAGCCGTCAATTGCACTTCTTCCTAGCTGCATGGCCTGTAATCGGTATTTGGTTTACCGCGTTGGGTGTAAGCACAATGGCGTTCAACTTGAACGGCTTCAACTTCAACCAATCCATCATCGACTCACAAGGTCGTGTAATCAATACCTGGGCTGACATCATCAACCGCGCTAACTTGGGTATGGAAGTAATGCACGAGCGTAACGCTCACAACTTCCCCTTAGACTTGGCTGCTGGTGAAGTTGCTCCTGTTGCTTTAACCGCTCCTGCTATCAACGGTTAATTCTGAAGTCTTAACTCAACAAAAAAGCGTCTCCTTAACGGGAGGCGCTTTTTTGCTGTTATTTAAAAATCATCTCTGTTTGAAGGTTGATAATATTTTTTGTGACTGGTAAGAGGTAATCGTAAAAACTAATTACCAATTACCAAGGTAGGTTAGCAAATATCATCTGAGTTCACCCATTCGTCATAGGACGAATCGTAACCTGTGTAATGAATAAAATATTGATTTCCCTGGATCTTCTCAATGGTTGCAGTATACCAAGTTTCTTCTTCATCACTCCAACATTTGACCTTTTTACCCACTG
The DNA here is from genome assembly GCF_963920875.1 of Anabaena sp. CCY 9910. Taxonomy (NCBI): domain Bacteria; kingdom Bacillati; phylum Cyanobacteriota; class Cyanophyceae; order Nostocales; family Nostocaceae; genus Anabaena; species Anabaena sp. CCY 9910. The sequence goes on from NZ_CAWUDJ010000001.1 coordinate 99,522, forward strand.
CATATCCATTGGCATCAGATGAGGCATAATCATTAGTGCGTATGTCATCTTTGCCAACCCACTCATTATGGGATGAACCATAGCCAATGTAATTGATAAAGAATTGGTCATCTTGAACTTTCTCAATTGTGGCTTGATACCAGTCTTCTTCTTCTTCGTCCCAGACCTCTATTTTCTTGTTGACTGCATACTGACTAGTATCTGATGTCGCAGCAGATGAGGCATTTTGAATAGGCTGTGTTGTATCTTGTTTGATTTCTTCTTTAACTAAAGTATGGGCTTGCAAAATTAATCTGCGAGCTACTGATTGAATACCTGTATGCTCGAAGTAATTGGTAGTTTGATCGAGGAATGCGGCTACAAAATCTAAATTATCATCAGCAATTTGAATAAAATTGCCAAGATGACTAGAAATAGATTGTGGGGTGATACCTGTCTTGGTGACTAAATTATTCATCCAACCTTGAACAGCATTGAAACCCTGATTAATAAAGCCAAGTTTCTCACTAGGATTATTCCCTGGTAGGGAAGTGTTGACGGCTAAGAAAACAGGATTTTGAATTATGGTGTTGGAGTCAGCGCCGCTAATTATTCCCTGAATTTTGCTGAGGAAGTCTGGGCCTAATGGCAGAATCCCATCTAGACAAACTAGGGCTACCATGCGGATCAAGGAAGCATCTTGATAATTGTTAGCCAGAGAATTGGCAAATTCTTGGGGGTTTGGTTGGGGAATACCATTGAGTTTACAAAAAACTATAATTTCGACAGCAATTTTCAGTACTAGGTCAATTGTTTGAGTGAGGTCGGCTTTGGGCGTAATATTGCCTAAAAAAGATAGAAAGCCAATTTTCTCGCTTACTTTATTAGCTAAAGCCGCAGTCGCCATTGCAGTGTCAGCTTTATCTATGGTTTGGTAAAGTTTAATGGCTGCTTGGTAGCCTCGTTGAGGATCATGATACAAAGAGGTGGCGCGATCGCGGATTCTTTGAATTACCTTAGCGTCAGTTTCTCCGGTAATCGCACGGATACTATTATCGAAACCCACTAAATTCTGCCACTGGCCAGGTGCTACATAATCTAGAGCGTTGAGAACTTTGACAGTAATATTATCGTTCGGTAATTCATCAATCAACTGAATAATTGATTTATCCATAAAGCAGACCTCACAATCTTGGGGAATACTGACACAAGAATTCAAATCAGCCGATGCAGATAGCCTCTAACCGCTTCGGCTTCTATTCACTGGACAGTATTTATAGAGTTCCCAAGATTGAGAAAAAAGTAACTTTAACAAGTTAGTCAGGGTCTAGAGTGTTAAGATCCGTGATGAAATAATTAAGCAGCTATTTGAAGTATAACGGCGATCGCTCCTCAAGAAAAATCTCCACGTCAAGTACTGCTATACCTTGGAGAAGATGATTATTTTGTTGTCGAAGTGCCAAGTTTTCCCGGTTGCATCAGTCAGGGAAAAACTCGTGAAGAGGCTCTAACTAATATACAAGAAGCGATCGCTCTTTATATCGAAGTTCTCCAAGACAAAGGCGAACCTCTTCCAGAATACCAATTTATAAATATATGAGCAAAAAATTAGTAGACAGGCTGCTGCTATTTTGTTTCACATTTGTTCTTGGCTTCACATTTACTATTCATAATGTCCAAGCCGAATCAGCACCTTTCTATTGGGAATTTATCAATGTCGATATTGCCGTACAGCCTAACGGTGATATGTTAGTCACTGAGACACAAAAATATAATTTTACTGGAGATTATAACCATCTGCGTTCCCGGTACATTCCTTTAGATAAGGTAGACAGAATTACTGAAGTTTCTGTATCCGAAAATGGTCAAGTGTTACCCAGTAGAACAAGTACAAGTACAGGAAATCATCAATTGTTGATTAATTGGGAACATCAATTGCAACCACCAGAAAGCCATACTTTCGTGTTGAAATATCGTGTTGTTGGAGGATTGTGCGTCAATCATAACTATGCTCAAGTATATTGGGAAGCAATATTTTCTGACCGTAAAGCCCCTATTAAACAAGCGCAAATTAGGGTGGAATTTCCTGAAGAATTTACTACTAAAATTAAAATGTTCCAAAGCTTTGGTGTAGTTGCAGATATTCGCCGAGTCGATAAAAAAACTATTGAGGCTGTTACTAAACAATTTCTAGAGCCAGGGAAGGAGTTAGAAATTCAGGTGATATTTGATCGTGCGGGTACTAAGATTGAAACCTCTGGATGGCAAAGTACACAATTTTTTTATGAGAGGTTAGTGTGGATTTTGTTGGGATTGCTAGTCTTTGGTATCCCTCTTCTCCTCTTTATTGTCTCTAGGACTAGTAGTAGTTACATTGGAGACAGTAGCAGTTATTACTATGGCGGTGATTATGGTGGCGGTGGCGGTGATTATGGTGGCGGTGGCGGTGGTGATTAACGAAATAAACGCTGTACGCATTTGAGAATTACTGGTTGTAAATAAAAGCGTTCCACTAGCTCAAAAGATATTGACTGCATAAGTTTCATACTCATACTGCAAGGGAAAAGAATCTACCTTTAGTCCTGGTAGGAAGTCTTAATTTATCCTGCAAATAATTTGGGTGTGCTAGGTTTTATCGTAAAAATGGAATTTACTGTAACAATTCGATATAAAATCTAAAATCTAAAATCCCCTATTAAGATGGCAGACCTAACTCCTAATTCCAGTTTTAGTGTTACTCTCCGGTTGCAGATTCCCAATCGTGTGGGAATGCTAGCATCTATCACTCAGGCGATCGCATCTAGTGGTGGTAATCTCGGTCAAATCGATTTAATCGAGCAAACGCGCCAAGTTTCTCTCCGTGACTTAACTGTTGATGCTGCTAGTACCGAACACGCGGAAACTATTGTGCAAGCAGTCAAAGCCATACCTGATATTAAGTTAGTCAGCGTTTACGATCGCACCTTTAATTTACATCGTGGCGGCAAAATCAGCATCACCAGCCGAATTCCTCTCAAGAGTGTGTCCGACTTGGCAATGGCTTATACCCCTGGTGTGGGTCGGGTTTGTACAGCGATCGCTCAAGACCCATCGCAAGTATACAATTTAACTATCAAACAAAATACTGTCGCCATTGTCACCGATGGTAGTGCAGTTTTAGGGTTGGGTAATCTTGGCCCCCATGCAGCTTTACCAGTAATGGAAGGTAAAGCTATGTTATTTAAGGAATTTGCTGGACTTGATGCTTTTCCCATTTGCTTGGCTACTCAAAATACAGAAGAGATTATCCAAGCAGTTAAAAATATTGCCCCGGTATTTGGCGGTGTGAATTTAGAGGATATCGCCGCACCCCGTTGTTTTGAAATTGAGCAGAGATTAAAACAGGAACTAGATATTCCCGTTTTTCATGATGACCAACATGGTACAGCAATTGTCACCTTGGCAGCGTTATTTAACTCCTTGAAACTCGTGCAGAAGTCACTCGCTGACATCCGCATCGTGATTAACGGCGCTGGTGCGGCTGGTGTGGCGATCGCCCGGTTACTGCGGAAAGCTGGGGCAGAAAAAATTTGGATGTGCGACTCTAAAGGCATTATCTCCACCACTCGCACCGACCTCAATGAAGAAAAACAAGAGTTTGCAGTCAAAGCTCAAGGTACGCTAGCAGGTGCAGTCCAAGGGGCAGATGTATTTATTGGTGTGAGTGCGCCTGGAGTTTTAACACCAGAAATGGTCAAGTCTATGGCTAAAGACCCGATTGTCTTTGCCATGGCCAATCCCATACCCGAAATTCAGCCGGAATTAGTGCAGAACGATGTAGCTGTTATTGCTACTGGTCGCAGTGACTACCCCAACCAAATTAATAACGTGTTAGCCTTTCCTGGGGTATTCCGTGGGGCGTTAGATTGTCGCGCGCAAACAATTACCACCACTATGTATTTAGAAGCAGCCAGTGCGATCGCTTCTTTGGTTAATCCTTCAGACTTGAGTCGGGAACATATTATTCCCTCGGTCTTTGATGAGCGTGTCGTTACCGCCGTCGCTGCTGCTGTGCAACGCGCAGCGCGAGAAGAGGGGATTGCACGGGCTTAATTAACACTTCGACTACGTGCAGTGTTAAATTTAAAAGTTCTTTTGCTTAAGGATGGGCGATTAGTCCATCCTTTATATTTTAATGGGTTCAGTTAAAGGTAGACATCAAAATTGAAGTAGCTTAATTTGGGACTCGTTGGAGTTCTCACACTCATTCACGAGTCTTAAATACTCGTCAACGAGTCTCAAACACTCGTCCACGAGTCTTAAGCACTCGTCAACTAAGTTCTCTCACTCGTCCACGAGTCTTAAACACTCGTCAACTAAGTTCTCATACTCATTCACGAGTCTTAAACACTCGTCAACCAAGTTCTCACACTCATTCACGAGTTTTAAATACTCGTCAACCAAGTTCTCACACTCATTCACGAGTCTTAAACACTCGTCAACTAAGTTCTCATACTCATTCACGAGTTTTAAACACTCGTCAACCAAGTTCTCATACTCATGAACTAGTTTTAAATTCTAGGACTTATACTATTTCACTTGAATCGTCCAAACAATTTCTCAAACCTGTAACTTTTGGTCATGAATAACCAAGCTGAAGACTTTTTCGAGGAACTACCGTTAATTTTAGCGGGGCCATTGCTACAACATACTGAAGCAAAATCAGTCACCGTACTGGTTGCACTCCAAAAATCCTGTCAGGTAGAACTCAAAGTTTACGCAACAACAAATAATGGTGAAAGGTTAGGAAATTGTTTATTAGAAGGACAACGCTTGACGGTTGCTTTAGGCAAATATCTGCACATTGTAGCGATTACAGCCGTGTCTCCCTTGGGGGCTAGTTTAACTAATGAGTGTATTTATGCTTATGACCTCCAGTTCACCTGTGCTGACCACAGCGTGCTGACTCTAGAACAAGCATTATTTTCCAATCGCTTTCCCCAAGTCAGTATTAGCTACTTTGAGCATCAAAAACCTACTTTTGTGCTTCCTCCAGATTCGTTGGCAGATTTGCATATTATCCATGCTTCTTGTCGCAAACCCCACGGACACGGAATAGATGCCTTACCCTTGCTTGATTCTCTCATTGCATCAGCCGCCAACCAACCCCGTCGCCGTCCTCATCAGTTATTCCTCACGGGTGATCAAATCTATGGTGATGATGTGGCAGATCCGTTTTTATGGGTCGCCAGTAATCTTGGCGATTCCCTGCTTGGTTGGGAAGAAAAACTTCCTGTAGGTCAAGGTTATTGCACTCCCAAGGAACTAGCACCAGGAGAACGGGCAAAAGTGGCGACGGAAGAAGCCAAGTTAACGGCTGGATTGCATAATAAATCAGAGAAGGTTTCCAGCCATTTGTTCGGTTTAGGGGAATATTACGCCGCTTATTTACTGGCTTGGTCTCCTGTATGCTGGCCGGAGGCCTTTCCCCCAGGGAAATGGGTAACAAGCGATCGCCAAGCCCTAAAAATTTGGGATCAGTCGGTGGCTGATTTACGACAATTAATTTACACACTGGGACGGGTGCGGCGGGCGCTGGCGAATATTCCCATGTACACCGTCTTTGATGACCATGATGTTAGTGATGATTGGAACTTAAATCAAGCCTGGTGTTTGCGCGTTTTGGGCAATCCTCTGGGACGGCGGACTGTACAAAATGCTTTGTTAGCATACAGTGTCTTTCAAGCTTGGGGGAACACACCAGAACAGTTTACAGATGGGCAATCTGGGGAAAAATTACTGGCGGCGGCGGAGAATTGGTCAGCATCAGCCGGGAAGGATATGGAAGCTGATCAGGAGATCGCTCGTTATGTCGGGATGCCTAGCTGTAACCCCAACACAGGACTCCCCAATTTTGTTTTAGAAGATGGTGTATTTATCTTGGAACGCCACCCCGAAACACTGATTTGGCACTACACAATCACCAGCAATTGCCATGAAGTCATAGTATTAGATACGCGCACATGGCGGGGCTACCCAGCTGACAAAAAACCAATCGCCCCGCCCATGTTGTTATGTCCCCGTGCGATGAAGCAACAACTGCTGCAACCATTACAAAAAACCGCAGACAAGCAAAATCTCACCACCTTTGTGATTGCACCTACCAATGTATTTGGATTGCAAGCGATCGATTGGATTCATCATTGGCAGTTAAAGCGTGAAAAAGTTTTTTCTACAGATGTTGGTGACTCGTGGAATATTCATTTTGAAGCCTTGGCAAAACTCCTGACAACTTTATGTGAGCAACGTCAAAAAGTCATCATTCTCTCTGGTGATATTCATTACAGTTGTGCCGCCCGCTTCTCTTATGGAGCAATTCCCTATGCACCACAGCAATCTGTCATAGTCCAGTTAACCGCCAGTGCTTTGAAAAATGAAGAGACCCTAACTAGACTAATTCACACACGCCTAAAACAATGGCTTTTACCGGAAAAGATCCGCCGTTGGCTGGGCTGGAATCAACCACCCAATATGCTAGAAGTTAAGGCGAAACGGTTACACCGTCGTCAAGCAGTCACTAATCCTCACTGGCATTGTGTACTGGAATGGATACCAAGACAACAGGCCCAGAATCTCCATAGCCAAGTAGATATGTCTACTTTTGTCGCCCCCTGGAACCGCAAAAATCCTCGCTGGCAATGGTTACAACCCCTGAAATTTTGGCAATCTCCCTGGTTTCAAGATGGGCGAGAAGTAGTTGGGTTGAACAATTTAGCATTAGTTCATTTTGATTTACCAGATTCCAGTAATTCTTATCAAGTCATTCAGGATACTTATTGGTTTTCTTATACGTCTACAACGCAAATTGTTTACAGTCGTTTTGCTACTAATTTGCAACCAAATCAGTACTTGTTAAATGAATTTTTAATTGTAGGGAGTCAATCAATTCAAGATCCAAAATGAAGAAAATTTAGGGTGGGCAAGATGCCACCCATGTTGTGTAAGGTAGATTTGGCACTCCTAATTAACGCGATCGCCCCGATGGATTACCTCGCTGCTGCTGATAAAATCCCACAACCTTTTGGACATAGGTAGCAGTAAAACCCTGATTGCAGCCTGTATATACCCCAGTCATCCACCAACAAGCCACACCACGCACAGCCGCAGTTTCATTGTTTCCTGTAGCACGGAATTGCTGGTTGAACTCACGGCGAGTAATACAAGAAACTACCTCACGCGCTAACGCAGGGTTATTGTCAAATTGTGTGGGTGTAACTTCTTTTTTCAGACAATATTTTGACCAACCTTTGAGAGTTTCCGGCTTAACTTGCCAAGCACTATAAAATCCATCGTTGGCTTTACCAGTTTGCGGTGCAGCTTGTCTTAATGCTTCCACCAGTGCAGCAACTTGAACATCAGTAGGTTGTTGTTGCTGTGCTTGAGCAGACAATGGAGAAAATCCGTAGCCAATGACGACTCCGCTCACAAGTAGCGATCGCAAAAGGTAATCTCTCATATCTCAATCAACCTTACAACATCTACTAAATAGTAATAGATGAAGGTAAGGAACAGAGGAAGAATATCCGATTTACTACTCTTCATCGTCGGACTATTACCAATGTCCCTGGCGTTGTCCAATTGTATAACTTACGTGCCAACTTGACTGGTAAATTTACGCAACCGTGACTGACTGGAGTTCCAAAACGATTATGCCAGTAAGCACCGTGAATAGCATAGCCTTGATGGAAATACATAGCATAAGGAACATTAGGAATGTCATAGCCAGGCCCTCGCATCCGATTAGTGCGATATTTGGAATTAATCTTAAATTGACCTACAGGTGTAGGAGTGGAGCGCTTACCTGTGGAAATTCGGAAAGAATACACCAGTTTTTTACCTTCCCAGGCAAATAAGCGTTGATCTGATAAATCAATTTCAATTCTCCGAGGTTGAGTAATACTGTTTTGCTCAACTACTGCGGTTCTATATATCCCAGAAGTGGGGTCAGCTGTCGTGGGTAGCAACCCAGAAAGCAAAGCCACCATCATAACTATCGCACCTGTCAACAAATTTCCTGAGCGACGTGTCCAAATATTAAGAATCCAGCTTTGCATATCCCATCACCTTCTTGATTATGCAAACATCAACAATTCCTAGATTTTGAAGTTCCCAATATCCAAGATTCATCACAAAAATCTTGGCATTTTGTAGCGGTTGTACTTCTAGGAGCTTTTGAATTAAAGTTTAGCGAAAGTCTGGATTTACGCTAATTCCCTTGAGACAGATTTTGAGATTTTCCTCTTCTATAAATTACTTCATGTTCAGTGATTCACATTCCGGAAATTCACAGTAGACATTTCTTCCAAAATAAATGTAATTGTCTTGCTTTGTAGATATTTCAACCTTTGTCACGCCACTAGTTAAGATTTACTTTATAAATTGTTTCTTAAATAAAAACTAGTAATTTAACGGTTGATCAAAAATAGAAATATTACCATTCAACAAGGATTCTCTTTGGTTGAATAACTATTAGTAATAATACTAATTTTTATATATTGGCTACATGAAGACGGGCAAGCTTTATACGGAAAATACAGTCACATCTTCATCTATTAATAAACTTAAGCTTGGTTTTCTAAAAATATGATAAAGCAAGGTGATAATCAATTGCTGATATAGGAAATGCTTATTAAAATTCAAACTATGACGGACTGTAAAACTTTGAGTAAAACATCTGTTAACCTAACTCCTCAAATAGCAATACCAATTTCTCAAAATTTAAATTTTAGCCACATATGAAACGCAAATTCTCTTGTATATCCGTCTCTGCCTTATTAGTTACTGGAATTCTTTCTGCCTCAATTGTTGCACCAGCATATGCTAAAGCTGGTGGTCAAGGTCAAGGTCAAGCCAGTGGCGGTCAAGGTCAAGCCAGTGGTGGTCAAGGTCAAGCCAGTGGTGGTCAAGGTCAAGCCAGTGGTGGTCAAGGTCAAACCAGTGGTGGTCAAGGTCAAACCAGTGGTGGTCAAGGTCAAGCCAGTGGTGGTCAAGGTCAAACCAGTGGTAGTCAAGGTCAAACCAGTGGTGGTCAAACTTCTTCAGCAATATGTAGGATTACTGATATTTCACTTGGAGGTGTTTCAGCTACAGCTTGTGACGGCCCAAATGCTGGTAACGACACAGGGGCTGTAGGTACTTTGCTCTCTAAATTAAATGATGATGGTCTCTTTAGCAGCTTTGTTGGTACTGGCGTGCAATGGAGTTTAGCGGGCAAATCTGATAACGCAAATCCCTTTGCGATTACGGCAGACAATGGCTCTAGCTCAGGTGCATTTAATTTTGGATCAGCATTATCAAGTAACACATTTGTAGTGAGTCTTAAAGCAGGTAATGGTTACAGCGCTTATCTATTCAAAGATTATGATTTCTCTCAAGGTTTAACGGGAATCTTCAATACAATTGGTGTTGCTTTGGATGGTAGTGGAAATGCAGGTAAAGCTTTATCTCACGCATCATTATTCGTCTCTAATATAAAGATAAATACTCCCCCTCCTCGTACTTATGTACCTGAACCTGCTTCTTTGTTGGGTCTTGGTTTATTAGCAACTGGCATGATAAAAGTTCGCCGTCGTCGTTCAATCTAATTTCTTTTATTTTTGATCAACTTCACTCATCGCACATAACATTTTTGTTAGATATAGTAGGTTGAAAACTTAAAATCGTTACAGGCTATAACCTGTAACGATTTTTTATTTGTATGCACTACTTTTGAATGACTACTGGTGTTCCTAAAGATGCCCAATTAAATAGCCATTTAGCATGATTGGGGGCAAGGTTTACACAGCCATTACTTACGGGTGTACCAAATCTTTTATGCCAATATGCACCGTGAATTCCGTAATTACCGCTATAAAACATGGCGTAGGGAACGTTGGGGACATCATAGTTTCTACCACGCATCCGCGTAGATTTATGCTTTGATTGAATCTTGAAAGAACCTATGCGGGTTGGTGTCGATCTTTTACCAGAAGAAATGACGATCGCATACACGGGTTTTCCACCTTCCCAAGCGGTTAATCTTTGATTGGCAAGATTAATTTGAATCCAACGTTGATCGGATTTTTGTAAAGTCTCGATAGTATTTTCAACTTTTTGTGAGGTGGAAATTGCTAATGCTTCACCAGAGCCAGTACTCACCATACTCAAGGATAATGTCGCACTAGCAACGAACATTTTTAAACCACGTTTCCAGTCGAGATAAATCAGTGATTTCATAGTTGAAACACATCAATCATGGAGTTAAGGCAGATTTTGAGAAATCAACTATAACAGGGGCTTTTCAATAATTTCATCCTGAAAACTACGCTAATTCAAAATTTAAGGGTGTAGGGGTTTAAGGGTGTAGGGGTGTAGGTGAAAGGCATCTTTTTTGTTTGAGAGTGAAACTTATTTTTGATCCTTATTACCAAGCTTTAGGTTATACTGCTTAATTCTTGAGTTAAGTTCCTGGCTAATTGGGCGATCGCTTGCCAATTTTTCGCTTTTACTAGTTGCTGAGGAAATAACTCTCCACCTAAACCAACGGCGATCGCACCTGCTTGGATTAGTCTTTTGGCATTTTCTAGGGTTACCCCCCCGGTGGGAATTAAGGGAATATGACCTAAAGGCCCTTGCAGACTTTTAATATAATCAGCCCCCCCTAAAGCTTGCACGGGGAATACTTTGACACAACTTGCACCATTAGCCCAAGCATTAACAATTTCCGTAGGGGTGAGTGCGCCGGGAATGATGGGTATGTTTTTGATGACCGATGCTTTGATCATGACTGAGTCAACATGAGGCGTAAATAGAAATTCTGCCCCACAGGCGATCGCTTCTTCTAGTTGCTGCAAATTAAATAATGTGCCAGTACCAATAATACATTCCGGTAACTGCTCACGTAATTTGGTGATTAATTCCCCTGGGCGATCGCTATTCCAGGTAATTTCAATGAGCTGCATTCCCCCAGAAGCTACAGCCAGAGCCATTTGCAACCCTAATTCCAGTTTCGGGGCGCGGATGACTGCGATCGCTCGCTGTTTTTGCAACTGTGATAACCAATCTTGAGTAGACATTGTAACGGAGGCAGAAGCGTTCGATTCTCAATTACCAGACTGACATACATATAAGACTTACGCATGAAAACGAAAGATCAAGGGTTTGGAGAAGGGTATAGGGGGTGTAGGGGTATAATCTGGAAGTTTCTTTGCCTGCTTCTTCCACCAGATAGATACTTACCATGCACCTTTAGTCAGATGGAAGACCATTAGGAAGTATTTAAGCTGAGTTTAACAAGGCAGTAACAAATATCAGACGAGCAATACTAAGTTGAACAACGGTGTATAGCTTCTTGGTAAAGAAAATAATGCCCAAGGTGTGTTGGGAATAACTTACTCAAATCATGAGAAATAAATCCCTGGGTGTGGGAAAACGACTAACTCGCAATTGGTGGACTGTGGTGGCGCGGGGAGCGATCGCCATTATTTTTGGTTTAGTGGCTTTATGCTGGCCGATTCTGACCTTAAAGTCATTGGTGTACCTGTTTGGGAGTTTTTGGCTGCTGGGGGGAATACTATTGGCGATCGCAGCATTTCAAGATCGGTTACAGGACAATCATAGTAAATTATTGTTACTAGAAGGAATCATAGGTATTGGAGTAGGAGCGATCGCTTTTATTTACCCTGGGATCACTGCATTTGTATTACTTTACTTAATTGCTGCTTGGGCAATTTTTACAGGCATATTCGAGATTCTTACATCTGTGCAACTACGACAAGCAATAGACAATCAGTGGCTTCCCGCAGTAGCCGGAATTCTTTCTCTCATCTTCGGTATCATATTGATTACCTGGCCAGTAGCAGAAGCTTTGGCTATTCTGTGGTTAATTGCTGCCTATACCATCCTGTTTGGCACACTACTCTTAATTATGGGTTTCCGATTACGTAGTTGGGGGTTGAAAAATTCACAACTAATCACAAACTAACCTTATGGCCCAATATTTCGGACAAGTGCATACTACCAAGCCATTTTGGACTACTCTGGGGAATGTACAAGCAATAGAACAAAGCGATTGCTGAAGATATTAACCCAGTTGTCGGCTGGCGAACTGGTGCGATCGCCAAACCTTAAGCATGGCTGATCATCCAAAGAGTTAGTTTTTGGCTAAAGGTGGGAAAATCTCCCGCACAGACCTAGAGAACGGGATAAAACCTCAACAAAAGCGATCGCCCCTACGGGATTACCGATTCTATCTAACGCTGGGCTATAACAGGCGATCGCCCCTATTGTTGGGACTATAGCAAGTAAACCCCCACCAATCCCAGATTTCATCGGTAAACCAATTTTGTCAGTATACTCAGCAGAAGCCTGATATAAACCGCAAGTTAACATGACTGAGTTAACAAGCTGTTGATGCTGCGGCGATATTAAGCTACTTTCTAAAGCCAAGAGTTTCCCCAGTAAAGCTAAATCTTCAACAGTCCCAGAGAGACAGCATATCTGTTCATAAGTATCAAGTGCTACATCAAGATTTTCTAAATAACCTTTTTCTGCAAGATAATTAGCGATCGCCTGATTAGCAGGAGAGCGAGATAATCTGACAGAAGCCAGCATAGATTCATCTAACTGAATCTGACTACCTGCCAATTGGTTTAGCCATTCGCAGAAAGAGCGCGTGCTATAATCTGCATCCTCTCCTAGTAATTTATCAGCGAGAGTAATAGCCCCACTATTAATCATCGGGTTCCGTGGATATCCACCATCAGCCACTAGTTGTTCTAAGGAATTAAAAGGCGCATCTGATGGTTTCACACCAACCCAGCTTAAAACCTTTTCCATTCCCATGTGTTCCAATAGATACAGGAAAGTAAAAGGTTTAATCACACTCATTAGGGGAAATACACAATTGGTATCTCCTTCGCTGTAGAATTTACCTGATTTACAACAGATGTGTACAGCAAACCAAGCGGTGTCAGCCACAGCTAATCTTGGGATGCGCTCAACCACTCGTCCACAATTTGTCTTAGTTTTTGCTAATGCTACCCAAGTAGACAAATCCACGGTGTCTAGTCTATCAAATCCCTTCACAATAGATACAGCCCCAAAGATTTATCGTAGTCATTCTATTTTTCCCCTAAACCCTCTTTCCTATCCTCTGCATCTCTTAAAAACAAAATATTTTTTATTAAGTAATGAAAAGCAATGTTAAATAATAATGCAAAACAGGGATTCTTCTTGAATTTAGTTGAGAAATATCCTGATTATATTGTCAATCATTAATAAATTTCAGGAGCTAATCAGGTGTTAACTTCAACCTTACTCGCTGCTGCAACCACCCCCCTGGAATGGAGTCCTACAATCGGGATTATTATGGTTATTGCCAATGTGATTGCCATTACTTTCGGCAGGCAGACCATCAAGTATCCTAGTGCAGAACCAGCTTTACCTTCAGCCAAATTCTTTGGTGGTTTTGGTGCGCCTGCGTTACTTGCGACCACTGCTTTCGGTCATATTCTGGGAGTAGGTATTATTTTGGGGTTACATAATCTAGGCAGATTCTAATTAAGAAACAGTCAATAGTTAACACAGATAATTACTCATTGTGTAGGCTATTTGCTATTTCCCAAAGATGGTATTTTTAATTTATACCATGCTGTCATAGGTTATTACCGAAGTTAATTTTCAGTAGATTTTTGTTGTGTCTGTAATCAGCCAGAGAGTAATTTCTCTGGTTTTTTCTTACGAATGTAAATTCCTATAGAAATCTGATTGATGTGATTTAGGACTTAAGCATGATAACAAAAAATTAAGGGTATAGGGGTATAAATGATTGAAACCCTTACACCCTTACACCCTTACACCCGGTCTCAGCAGAAAATCTGGGTACGTAAGTCCTCAGTTGATTTCACTACAATTACCCATTACCCATTACCATCGACAATTGCTCATCAACCACTTGGTTTTGACTTTCGCTAACAATTTTACGGAACAAATCACCTTCAATAGTTTCTTGTTCTGTCAACAAATCTACTAGTCGTTCCATAACCACGCGGTTAGTTTGCAAAAGTTCCTTTGATGTTTGGTAGCAAGTGTTGATAATTTCTCGGACTTGAGAATCTATCTTGGCGGCTATTTCTTCAGAATAGTCGGATTTATTCATCCAGTCGCGTCCTAAAAATACCTCGCCACTTTGATTTTCCAGAGACAAGGGGCCTAATTCAGACATACCAAACCTTGTCACCATTTGCCTTGCCATTGATGTGACTTTTTGCAGGTCATCACCCGCGCCTGTGGTCACTTCTGGCTTACCAAAGACAATTTCTTCAGCCGCACGACCGGCCAAAGTAGAAGTAATTCTAGCTTTGAGTTGGGAACGAGAGATTAACCCTTGTTCTTCGTTGGGAGTAAACCAAGTTAAACCTTGTGCTTGTCCTCTGGGAATAAGGGTGACTTTCTGCACTGGGTCATGGTCTTTTAATAACGTCCCGACTAAACCATGTCCAACTTCATGGTAAGCAATCAAGCGTTTGCTTTTGCTGTCTACTAGGGGTGTCCCTTCCATCCCCGCAACTACCCTATCAACAGCGTCATCAATTTCTAGAATTGTGATTGCTTCTTTGCGTCTACGTGCTGTGAGGATAGCGGCTTCGTTGAGTAAGTTAGCTAAGTCTGCACCGGTGAATCCAGGGGTACGACGAGCGATCGCCTCCAGTGATACACTAGGGTCAACTTTCTTATTGCGTGAATGGACTTGCAAAATCTCTAAGCGTCCTTTCAAGTCTGGTGCATCAACGATTACTTGTCTGTCAAAACGTCCTGGTCTGAGTAACGCTGCATCTAAAACATCGGGACGGTTGGTAGCAGCAATAATAATGATGCCTGTGTTACCTTCAAAACCATCCATCTCCGTGAGTAACTGGTTGAGGGTTTGTTCTCTCTCATCGTTACCGCCGCCGATACCTGCACCCCGTTGTCTACCAACTGCATCGATTTCATCGATAAATATCAAACAAGGCGCGTTGTCTTTCGCTTTCTTAAACAAATCGCGGACGCGAGAAGCACCCACACCCACAAACATTTCCACAAATTCCGAACCAGAAATGCTGAAAAATGGTACAGCCGCTTCCCCGGCGATCGCTTTTGCTAGTAAAGTTTTACCAGTACCTGGAGGCCCCACCAACAACACACCTTTAGGTATCCGCGCACCCACAGCAGTAAATCTTTCTGGCTGCTTGAGGAATGTCACAACTTCTTGTAATTCTTCCTTGGCTTCTTCAATACCAGCTACGTCGTCAAACTTCACCCCAGTTTTGGCTTCCATTTGGAAACGCGCTCTAGATTTGCCAAAGTTCATCGCTTGGCTAGAAGCATTCGTAGAACGACGCAGAAATAGCAGCATTAAAGCCACCAATGGCAAAATCCACATCAGGTTAATTAATAACCCTACAGCCGCTCTACTATTGGCAGAAGAAATCTCACCAAAATCAACATTTTTTTCTTTGAGTCTGTTAATTAACTCGTTGTTCTGCTCCAACAACCTCACCTGTATTGGTGGTGCGTCTGGTTTTTGACCTTTTAAATAAACTTTAGCTATCTGTTCAGTTTCGTCCAGTTCTACTCTTTTGACTTGCTCTTGATTAACTTTTTGAATCAACTCTCCGTATGACAGAGACTCACGCTCTGCTTTTTGCGCTAGGACAGGATTACCGCCAAACATCGTTGGTAACATAATCAAACTGGCTGCCAAAGCACCAGTCCAAGCAACGCGCTTTGGTGATTGCTGTTTTATCAATGCCTTTTTCCCAAAATTTTTCATAACAATTACCCTTTGTCTGCTGCCATAGGCTGAGTGCTGATTTAAGCCTATTCTTCTAGCAAAAATTGCCATAACTGGACATCACTTTATCTAATCTAGTCTAACTCTCAGAAGAGGCAGGAGGGCAGATAATAAGCAACAGGTGATAAAGAACAGGTAAAAAATATCAGGAATGTTGCGGATTTATTTCCTGTTCTATTCTTTATATCTACCGAAAGCTCGATTTTCTGTAGTCTAGCGGTAATTTGACTACGGGAAAATAAATCGTTAAGATTATATACAAATTCGTAATGACTTCGTATTTTTACAAATTCTTAACGTTAGGTGCATTATGGTAAAAATTGTAGGTATTGCTGGTAGTTTAAGACCAAACTCTTACACTCAGTTAGCTTTGCGGGTAGCAGCGCAACGCCTAGAAGCTTTAGGTGCGGAAGTAGAAATTATCGATTTGCGGGAGTGGCAATTACCATTTTGCAATGGTGGTAAAGACTACTCAGATTATCCGGATGTTCAGCGCTTGCGTGACACCGTTAGTAATGCTGATGGACTGATTTTAGCTACACCTGAATATCATGGCAGCGTTAGTGGTGTAATCAAAAATGCCCTTGATTTACTGAGCTTTGATGAACTGTCTGGTAAAGTTACAGGACTGATTAGCGTTTTGGGTGGTCAATCAAACAGCAACGCCTTAAACGACCTCAGGCTGATTGTTCGTTGGGTACATGGTTGGGTAATTCCAGAACAAATTGCCATTGGACAAGCCTACAGTGCTTTTAGTCCTGAAGGAAAGTTACTTGATGAAAAACTCTCCCAAAGATTCGATCAATTTGCTCAAAGTTTAGTAGAAAATACTCGCAAGCTGCGCGGAGTAAATTAGAAGCAGGAGACTAGGAAAAATCTTTTCCTAGTTATGCCTTTCCTCGCCGGCATGGCAAGTAAAGAATGACAATCCTATGTTAACTATCATTACGCCCAGAAGTGCTTAAGCTACCTGATAGTTGGCAAGACTATCAGGTAGTAAATCATGAATTAGGAGATCACTCCTCCCCTCAAATTTTGATCTGGATAACTTCTCCCGATAACATTGCTACCAGAACCATAACGACATCCTATTTAGAGAAGGAGCAAGCCCAACAGAGTAAGTACCTGCGAGGATAACGACAGGCGATCGCCTTAAACAAATTAAGCATCCCCTTTTAAGTATAAATCATGAAGAAAAGGTATTCTGGGAACAGACTTTACTTTTACAGTTGTCTCTATCCTTAGAAATACTGAAAGAGGTTGCATCGGATGAATCGGATTCTCATAGCTGAAGATGAACCCCGCATAGCGGCTTTTATTGAGAAGGGACTGCGTTCTCAAGGTTTTACAACGGCTGTGGCTACTGATGCCTACTCGGCGACTAACATGGCATTAAGTAGCGGTTTTGATTTGATGATTTTGGATTTAGGGCTTCCTGGTAAAGATGGCTTGGATGTATTAGAAGAATTACGGGGACAAGGAGAAAATGTCCCAGTGATTATTTTGACTGCTCGTGATGACATTCAAGATAAAGTTGCAGGGTTTGAAGCAGGAGCAGATGACTATTTAACCAAGCCGTTTCGATTTGAAGAATTGTTAGTACGGGTAAAAGCTAGGTTACGTCAGAGTGGTGGTAGCCAGGTGATGGAAGAGATGGTAATTAAGTCGGGACATATAGTTTTAGATTTGCGATCGCGCAAAGTTAAAATCGGTCAAGACACCATAGAACTGCCAGCCAGGGAATTTACGCTTGCAGAAACCTTCTTTCGCCATCCTGGGCAAGTTTTGAGTCGTGAGCAATTATTAGATAGGGTATGGGGTTACGACTATGACCCAGGCTCGAATATTGTTGATGTTTACGTTGGTTATTTACGCAAAAAATTAGGTAATGACTTAATTGAAACTGTCCGAGGCATGGGTTATCGTCTGCGAACATAAGAATATTCTCATCAAAACCTCACAGTTCTTTCATCCGAGAGTTAGAAACTAATAGACATAGGTTTCGATTGCAGCCTTTCTTCTTTGCCTACAGAAGATAAATACTGTCGTAAGGCGCTTGTGTTCCCTATATGACCGGAATTTTGAATGCAAGGTTTTGGATTTTGGATGTTAGATCCGAAATTCAAAACTTTAGCAGTATTATACGTATAAATTTATAGTTATATGGGGCAACAAGCTAAGAAAGAGAAATCTCAAGTTATACTATTTTATCCTGACACTCATAAATCAGTGAAGAACCAGCAGAATAGCATAGCTGGAACATTTCTCAAGCACCGTCGAGGCTTCTTCTGGTCTACACGTACAAGGATTTTGTCCTGGTATGCGATAATTTTATTTTTTATTTTTCTGGTTTTTATTCCGACAATTCGTCAGGCTTTATATGCACGAGTTAATCAACGTGTAAATGAAGAGGCAATAGAAAAGATAGAAATATTTGAGCAACTACTTGGTACAAGTAATACTCCTAAGCATCAATTAGATGAAGAAAGTATTGAAGCTATTGATAAACTTAAACAAAATGATAACCGTCTACTAAAGCCACCAACTACAAAGCAAGAACTAAGAGAGTTTTTTGATGCTTTCTTAGGTAATCAACTCCCACAAGACGATACGTTTTTGATTGCTCTGATGGACGAAAAATTTTATAAATCAAGTCCTAGAGCTAGACCAAAAGAAATGGATAGGGATGCAAAACTCATTCGAGATTGGGCGAAATTAACACAGACAAAGCAAGAAGAAGTTGTAATACCTAATAGTGAAGTTGAAAGCATCGTTTATCTAGCTCAACCTGTGGAAATTCAGGGCGAAATCATGGGAGTCATAGTCATTGCCCACACCACTGCTGGAGAACGTGGAGAAGTTTTGGAAACTTTAGCAGTGATTGTTCGAGTGAGTGCATTTGTTTTAATATTTGCTTTAGTTTTGGCTTGGCTTGCTTCAGGAAAAATTTTGGCACCTTTGCGCTTACTAACTCAAACAGCTCGTAAAATTAGTGAAACTGATTTAAATCAACGCATCACTATAGATGGTAACGGAGAGTTAGCAGAATTAGGCACTACGTTTAATGACATGATGGATAGGTTACAAAATGCGTTTATCAGTCAACGCAACTTTATTAATGATGCTGGACATGAACTGCGAACACCTATTACCATTATTCGTGGTCATTTAGAACTGATGGGCAATGACCCAAAAGAAATACAAGAAACTCTAACTATAGTCATAGATGAGTTGGAACGAATGAACCGTTTCGTCAATGATTTGATGTTACTAGCAAAAGCAGAGCGTCCAGATTTTTTACTACTAGAAACATTTGATGTTTGCACTTTTACCGAAGAATTATTTGCTAAAGTCAAAGGTCTTGGCGATCGCATCTGGAAACTGGAAGCTGTGGCTAGAGGTAAAATAGTAGGCGATCGTCAACGTCTGACTCAGGCTGTGATGAATTTGGCACAAAATGCCACTCAACATACAAACAACACTGATACAATTGCTCTGGGGTCAATGATTTACAGAGATAAAGTCAGCTTTTGGGTACGTGACACAGGTGCAGGTATTGCATCAGCTGACCAATACAGAATTTTTCAGCGTTTTGCTCGTGCGACCAACAGTCGCCGTCTTTCTGAAGGTGCTGGGCTAGGTTTATCTATTGTCCAAGCCATTGCAGAAGCCCACAAAGGACAAGTTACCTTACAAAGTGAACTAGGGGCAGGGTCTGTATTCACGATTATCATACCTTTGGAATCACCCCAAGAAGCAACATTTATCCAAAATTAATTATGTAAATAGGTGAAAAACATACCAATTACATTATTCTTATTTGTGTTTAGTGGTGCATATCTAATAGTATTTTTATTGTCTAGCTATCATCCCGCAAAAAAGGAACAAAGTATCACAGTTCCCCCAAGTGTTCAAGCAGCTTTCCAAGCTAAATATCCCAATATTCCTCACACCTGGCAAAGACATGAATACGGTTATGAGGCAGTTTTTACTCAAAATAATATCCAATACGAAGCGGAGTTTTCAGAGACCGGGGAATGGCTAGAAACAGAGTACTATGTGACAGAAAAAGATTTCCCTCCTATTGTACTAAAACGTATCAAGCAAGAACGTCCTGGATATATCATCACAAAATATGAAGTTGAAATCACACCTAAAGGGATTTTTTATGAAGTAGATATTACTGACGGAGAACTTGAGGAAGAATTATATCTTGATAGTCAGGGGAACCTGCAAACTGATTTATATGAGGATTAATGGGAGTGGTGAGTAATCAGTTAGAACTTGTGAGTGATATCAATTATCTATGAAGTTGCACCAAATAAATGATGTAGAGACTTTGTATGCAATGTCTCTACCGTACAGAATAAAGTGCATCTATGGCTACGCCAGGCAAGCTACATCAAGAAACGGTATTAGAAAGTAAATGTTGTTCGTACAGTACCAACATAAATTTTATCATTACTATTATTATGCTCTGGATTTGTGATGAGAAATAAACCTGGAGTTATTGCCAGATTATCTGTGATTTGTAGATGGTAAAAGGCTTCTAAATGTAAAGATGTATCCTGATCTTCAAAGCCATTACCAAAACTATTATGAGTTATTTTAGGCGGTTGACCTACCACAAAGCCAGCAAAGCTATTTTCTTTGCCAATATCGTTGAAAGTTAGTAGTAATGCCCATGTGGAAATAGTAGCATTTGGGTTTGTGGGTAAATCATCTGCTGTTGCATGAATCAAACCAACTCGTCCACCCAGGGTAATGGTTGGGTTAATTTGCCAAGCAGCTTCTGCACCAAAGGAATTAGCTGTAATTGCATCTGCTTGATTATTAAAGGGGTTGTTGGTTAACTCGCTGCCAGTGCCGGTGTTGATATTATTGTAAGAGTGGATATAGGTAAGACTAAGTGCCGTGTTTTTGGTGGGTTCCAGGGTGACTTGAGCGATCGCCCCATAAGGACTAGCAAAAATTCCCTTTTCTGGATTAGCTGCATCGTTGGTGACGTATCCCAATGAAAAATTGAGAGATTTGGCGAAATTATGAGAAATACCAATACCTGCACCGCCACCTTGTCTTCTAATTGGATTTTCTCGCCCAAATGTGGAAATTGAACCGTCTCCACTACCGCCAAACAGAGGATTAACACTAGGAACAAAATCACCTAATCCTCCTCCCAGCGCGTATAAGGTGACGCGGGTTTGCTTACCTAGTCGAAATTTGTAATCTAGCTGATCTACTTCTACTTCATTATCATCGTCACCATCAAAGCCTAAATTAGCCATTTTAGTGTCGGTAAAATCTGCTAATTCTGGTGTGTTGCGTCCCTGTAAACGGACTTGTAACTTGTCTTTACCATTAAAACTTGCTTCTAAGCTGAGACGGAGGCGATCGCTCAACACTAAATTATCATTGATTGGCTTAGTTCTACTGTTAGCTTTTTTCCCGCCAGCGACTCCAGTCACCGCAAAAATAACTTCTCCCTCTAACTCAACTTGGGGCGAAAACTGTTGTGTTTCTAATACAGCCACCTTGTTTTCTAATAAATCGATGCGGTTGCTAAAAGTTGCTAATTCCGCAGAAAATTCTGTTTGTAGTTTTTGAATTGTAGTTAATGTTTCTCGATTAATTTTGTCAAAGTTACTATTATTTATCTTGAGAATACAAGCATTTAATTTAGTGGCAAATTCATATCTAGTCATGGTTTGATTGTCAGTAGTCTCCTGACTAATACAATCATATTGCTCAGTTAATGCTTGTAGTGCCTGAAATGCCCAACTATCAGGGGTAATATCTGCTAGTTGAGAAACTGATATAATTTTTTGTTCTACTGGAATATTTGTTGCACGAACTTTAGCTGTACTACTCAAAATAAATAAAATGATTAAACTAATCAGGTGTGTTTTCTGATAAAAGATTGAAAACATTAATTCTATTTCCTGAAAATTAAACGCAGAGGGGCGCGGTAGACGCTTTTGCGGCTTGCCGCAGGCTGGGAAACGCAGAGGGGCGCGGTGAACCAGCGTTGCAGGAGGGTCTCCCTCCGTAGGCGACTGGTGAACCCGAAGGGAGATTGTCAAGTTTTATGAGTGGTGTAGTCAGTATCTCGGCAGGTTGGGAAAGGCTGTATAACTACGAATTATGAGTTATGTTGAGTCGTTGTTCGCAGAGATTTAATAGTGTTTCGGTAAAAGGACGACGTTCGGGAAATAGGGTGCTGATGTGAATATGTCGGACTAAAGTTAGGGTAGTATAGGCTTGAATTGCGGGGGAAAATTCATCACCTATAAGCTGAAGAAATCTTGTCTTGAAAATATTTTCATACTCTTGTAATGCTTGGGAATTACCAACAGTACGTAAGCTATATTCTTGCAGATGAGCGATGAAATTACCGATATCAACTGCCGGATTACCTGCACAGTATAAATCTAGATCAAGGAGATACAAACGAGAATTATTAATAATCACTTGATCAGGATAAAAATCACGATGGATACCACAGAGTTTTAGTTCTGGTGTGTTTGCGCCTAAATCATCACTGGCTAACAATATGCGTTCCAAACGTCTTTGCCATTGTGGATATTGTTCCATCACTAATGGAATCCGTTCATGGAGAATTCTTAATTCATCCGACATCCTATGAGAACGAAGAGGAATAATATTAGCCTGATGCAATTTATAAGCAGCTTCAGCAATTAGTTTTGCGGGGAAAATACCGTTAGTTTGTGAGAGGATTTGAGTAGCAGTCACCCCTTCAACCCGACGCTGTAACCACATTTGCCATTCAGGAATTATCCCCACAGGTTCAGGTACAGAAATCCCATCAGCACTATCATCAGCAAATCCCGATTTCCAGAGAGATTTTTGTAACTCATAACTACGAAAATCCGTTCCCTTAGCCCTCACCTTGCCAATTAAAGTAATAATTTCCCCAGCATCATCAATTAGCTCATATTCAATCAAACAACGCCGCCCCAACTTATGACGAATCACCCGGACATTCTGCACATGACAATTCTTACCTATGTCCAAACACCCCTCAAAACACTCCTCCACCCGTACCCGATCCACCGCATCCGCCAAAAAAGGCATCTTCTCATCACTAAAATCCATACTCAGCGTACCTCAGCGCATACCTCAGCGCCCCTCTGCGTTAAAAAACTCTCTTATCTTCCCTCTCTAAACCCTCAAAGAAGCCTGCACCTCATACAAAGCCGCATAACGCCCATTTTTGTGCAGCAACTCCACATGAGAACCTTGTTCCACAATCCGCCCATGTTCCAGATAAATAATGATATCTGCGCGAGTAGCAAAATCCAGATCATGAGTAATCAAAAAAGTCGTTCTATTCCGTGACAACCTCTGCAACGCATCAATTACAGCCTTCTCACTCTCCTTATCTAACCCCGTAGTAGGCTCATCTAAAATCAAGATAGGAGCTTGACGAATAGCAGCACGAGCGATCGCAATCCGTTGTCTTTGTCCCCCCGAAAGAGTTGCGCCTCTTTCCCCCACGAGGGTGTCATATCCTTGCGGTAAAGCTTGGATAAAATCATGAGCGTGAGCTAAACGCGCCGCCTCTTCAATTTCTGCATCAGACACCCCAGCAATCCCGTAGGCAATATTTTCCTTAACACTGGCAGCAAACAACAGACTATCTTGCAAAACTACACTAATTTGGGAACGGAATGATGCCAATGTATATTCCCGAATATCTCGCCCATCAATCATCACCCGCCCGGATGTAGGCTCATAAAGCCGTAATAAAAGACTGACTAACGTTGATTTACCACCACCAGAAGTCCCGACAATCGCTACTTGCTGTCCCGATTGAATGTTTAAATTGATATCTTCTAGTAGCACTCGTCCTGAGTCATAGGCAAAATGGACGCGATCAAAACATACCGCACCCCGGAAAATCGAGGCTGGGACTGCATCCGGTAAATCATGGATATCTGGTTTCTGATTTAGTACATCCAAAATCCGTTCCCCAGAAGCCGCAGCTTTAGCCAGTCGTCCAGTATATTTAGCGAAGTTCTGCACTGGCTTAAAGGCATTCTTGAGGTAGGTAATGAATACCAGCACATCCCCAGGGGTTAAAGCATCTCGCAACGCCAACCAAGAGCCATACCATAAAACGATCGCTGTTCCCATTGCAATTACCGCATCTACAGTACGTTCCAAATGAGCCGCCAGCCGTTGAGTTTTGACACTTTCTTTGAGACTACTTTGATTTTGTTGAGCAAACACCCGTGCGAAAGCATCCTGTAGGGAGAGGGCTTTGACTAACTTAATCGCCGCGATAGACTCAGCCGCCGTCGCCGCCACAGCCCCTTCTTGTTGACGTTGCTTTAAGGAGGAATCTTTGATGCGCTGGCTGAGTCGGTTTGTAACTAACCAAAAGAACGGTAATGTGATTAATGACAGCAGGGTGAGGCTACGATTCATCCAGAACATCACCCCAATCATGCCAAATAGAGAGAGAATACTAACTATTAGGGGTAAAGCTGCCGTAATCATAATCTCTTGGAGACGGCTAGCATCACTACTGACACGGATAATTAAATCACCACTACGGGCTTTGGTGTGATAAGCCAAAGATAAATCTTGTAGATGACAATATAGACGATTCCGCACCTTCGCCATGACTCGGCTACCGACTATAGCTAATCCTACGGTACTTCCATAGGCAGCAAAAGCGCGTAACCCTGTAATAATCAGGACTGCAACGGCTGAGAATGTCAGTAATGTGATTGGTTCTAGATTAGCTATGAGGGGAAGAGTATTAACCCTGTCGCCCCGCAGGAGAACGTAATCAAAGACAAACTTCAGAGGCCAAGGTTCTAACACCCGCAGTCCCACATCTGCAATTAAAGCGATCGCCGAAACTAAAAGTAGTCCATACTGGGGACGAATATCAGGCCAGAAATAAACCAGTACTTCCCACAAACCGGGAACAGCTGATTTTTTGGGTTTTAGCATTTATCGTTTCACCTCCACAGGTAACGAAGATGCCATATGCAGAATTTTTCGAGCGATTCCTACGGAGCGTTTCACGATCGCATCCCAAGTATGATGAGCTATTACAGTTTCCCGCGCCGCCTGTCCTAAACTGTGACGTAGATTAGGCGATCGCCATAATTGTTCTAATGTGTCAGCTAGGGCGATCGCATCACCAGGGGTGCAAAGCATACCATTCACCCCAGGATCAATTAAATCTGTCAATTGTCCAATTTGACTAACCACTACAGGTAAACCAGCCGCCATATATTCATACACTTTCAACGGCGAGAAGTAAAAATCAGCTTGTGCGGCGTAGGGTGCGACAGCCACATCCATCCCCGCTAATAACTGAGGAATTTCATCAGGATTCACCGCACCAGTAAATTGAGTATGAGCATCTAATCCCCGTGTAGCTAATTCAGCTTCCAGATTCTCTCTTTCCGGGCCATCCCCAACAATTAAAAGTTTGGCATGGGGAACACGTTGATGTAGTAAACTAAAAGCTTCAGTCAGGATGGGTAATCCGTGCCAAGGTTTCAAAGTACCGACAAAACCTACTGTAAAACTATCTGATTGACTTCCAGAACGCCGTTGAGAAAAACGACGAGGATTAACACCATTAGGGATGACATGAACCTTGCTACCATCCACATAATCCAACAAGTAACTTTTCACCCCATCGGAAACCGCAATCAATGCTGTCGCGGCTGAAAACACCCGACGTGCCACAGCTTCCGCACCATCACGATCAATCAAACCTCGATGCTGTGCCTGTTCTAAAATCAGAGGTGAATTCACCTCCAACAAACCCGGAATTCCCCTCTCTTGGGCATATTCCATCGCGCCATAACTCCACAGAGAATAACGCTCATAAATCAAATCAAACGAGCCAAACTTCTGCAAACTTAAACGTAAATCAGGATTCATTTCCAAAGCAACCTGCTCACGCACCGCCCGTTCTAACTTGGGAATAGGTGGAAGTTGATGTACTACCACATCAGCCAAATCCGCCGGTAACTCTCCCCCGAACCGATTAGCAAACAATGTAACTTGTCCACCTTGCCCTTTCAAAGCCCGGATCACCTCCTGCACATGAATTGAGCAACCCTTCTGCCCAAAAACAGGAATCCCCCCATCAGCACAAATATAAGCAACTCTCACCCTCACTCCTCCTAAAACCAATTCAAAATTCAAAATACCCTACGGGAAGGCTTCGCCAACAAAATTCAAAATTCAAACAGCCTGATATCACAAGGGTTTGAGGATGTGTATCGATAGCATTCTTTTCTTAATTGGTATAAACCCTCTGATACTCCTCTGCGCCTCTGCGCGACGGACACTTTGCTCAAGTCGGGAGACCCGCCCACGCAAGTGTCCTCCTCTGCGTGAGAAATAACTCCCTCAAAACTTCCGTATTCCGACAAATATTAAACTCAGACTCAATCAAACTCCTAGCCTGAGTAGACAACTTCACCCGCAAAGCCGGATCTTTCAGAAGACAACTCAGTGCGATCGCTAATTCCTCTGCATCATATTGCGGGACAATCAACCCAGTCTCCCCATCCCGCACCAATTCAGGAATACCCGTCACAACCGTACTTACACAGGGAGTTCCCAGAGCCATAGTTTCTAGTAAAACCGTAGGTAATCCATCCCGATTACCATCTTTGCCAATCACATAAGGCGCAGCAAACACAGCAGCTTGTTGTACTAATTGAAACACCTCATTTTGAGGACGAGGGCCGATAATTTGCACACAAGATTGCAATCCTAAATCCTGAATCTGCTGATGCAAAGTCGATTCTAAAGAACCAGTACCCACAATTTGACACTGAAACGCATAATTTTTCTGCTGGAGAATCCCACAAGCGTCTATTAAAACAGATAGCCCTTTTTTCTCAATTAAGCGACCGACTGAGATAATTAATGGTGGACGTTCCGCCGGAGAAGAGTATTGTAATTTTTGTAAATCTAACCCGTTATAGATGCGTTGGACTTGGTTTGCAGCTAAGTTATATGTTTGTTGCAGATATTTGACATTATAGTCACTGACAGTTACCACACTAGCCGCATCTTTTAACTTCCGTTCCATATCCGCAAATTCTACGCTTTCATGAAAGATATCTTTAGCGTGAGCTGTGAAAGTATAGGGAATGCCCGTAAAGTGAGATGCTAGACGAGCTACACTAGTTGCTACAGTGCCGAAATGAGCGTGTAAATGGGTGATACCTTTGAGCTTGACTTCTCGTGCTAACCATGCAGCTTGATAGACAGTGCTGGCTTTTTCCCCTTGAGCAAAAGCCAATTTTGACCAAAAATCAGGGATAACCTGACTTGCTTCTTGCAATTCCGCCCAAAAATAGCTAGCGGCTGTAGGTGCAAGACTATTGAGTGAATCACTCACCCTACCTTGAATTGGCTTACGAATATAAGTTACAGGCGCACGCACTTGAGAAATAATATTTTGAAAGTGTGTGTCTGATGGTGGTCTTAAAGCGAAAATTTTTATATCTAAGCCAGCCGCTTCATGAGCCAAAATTTCATTAACGACAAAAGTTTCAGAATAGCGGGGATAACGTTTGAGAATATAAGCGACGGACATGGACATATAGCTGGGGACTAGGGACTGGGGACTGGGTGAAAAGTCTTGTTGTGTCTAGGTTGTATCATCTATTGATGTCTTAACACTACTGGCAATAGCTATATTTGTTGACTATTGACTACTGACTATTGACTATTGACTATTGACCAATGACTATTTAAGAAGCTTTTGCTTGTGGGGGTGCTTGATGAGTAGACATGAGGATTTCATGGACGAATTGGGGAATGTGGGTGAGTCCTTTGAGATCGACGAATTTACGGACTGGTGGTGGTTGAATGTCAAGATTTAACCAGTTGGTTAACGCCGCCGATGTTAATTTATCTGGGTGTAGGAAATCAATTAAACCTAGTTTTTTTAATCGTTCAGCCCGAATTAATTGTTCTTTTCGGGGTTTGACACGGGGTAGAATAAGCGATCGCTTACCAAAGGACAACAATTCACAAGTGGTATTGTAACCACCCATTGCAATTACCCGTTCGGCTTGATGGAGTAACATTGTCGGTTCGGCTAAATATTCCAACACGCGCAAATTATCACGTTGCGCTGCATAGTTGTGGAGTTTTTGCCTGACTTCTCGTGGCATGAAGGGGCCTGTCAAAATGATACCATTCATCCCTGGTGGTAGTTCAGCATGGGCAAAGGTTTCTGCTAACTGCGCGCCGTCTTGTCCACCACCTACTAAACACAATACTAAGCGTTCAGATGGTAGATTGAGGGATTTAAATGATTGAACTATATCTGAATTCAGATATTTGAGGCGGTTACGTTGGTCAAGATAGCCTGTGTAGCGGAATTTGGCGGCGGTTTTTGGCTGGAGGTGATATTCTTTGGCTAGGTCATAGATGTTGCGATCGCCATACACCCAAACTTGATCATAATAGGTTTGAATCGCTTCTTCATTGGCTGCTCGTTTCCAATCTCGACTCACGGAAGCGGGTTCATCTAAGATATCGCGCAAACCCAGAATGCAGCGTGTGTTACCTTCTCTACGCAAATATTTTAAAGTGGGATCTAGTTCTCTGACTGCGCCCCGTGGGACATTATCCACAATGAAGATATCCGGTTTAAAGGTTTTGACGGTGGCGAGGATAACTTGCGATCGCAGTGTAATAATTTCCTGCAATGATAGATCCAACTTTCGTGCTTGATATTCCCCATCAATGTTTTTGTGCAGAGCCGGGAGGGTCAAACAATCTACACCTGGCGGTGTTGGTGAGCTGCTGGCATCTTGAATGCCACTAATCATTAAAATATCAGTTTGTAGTGGTGAAAATCCTAAAGTTTGAGCAATCAATAAATTACGGCGTTTGTGTCCTAGTCCCATTGTGTCGTGGGAATACAACGCTATACGGCATTTACGAGGCTCATAAGATTTGATTCTAGCCGATTTTCTGGTGATTTTTCTGGAGTGGGGTAACAAGTTGTTCATTTGTACTCCTGACTAATTTTTAACACAATATATAATCCAGTTTTTATCTTGCAATTTCCCATAATTTATAGAAACAAATTACATTGATAATGTTGAGTAAAATCAACTATCTTTATATATAGATCAGCAATTAAGTGCAGACCTTTAGGCACTAGGTCAACAAGTGAGAAGTATTGCTGACGATTATTTATTTCCCAATCAAGTTGATTGGGAAAAATATCCTAAAATATTTCTGGGAATTGGCTTGTTTCTGTACACAGGTGAATTGCTACTGAGTTTTTTAACTGTAAATTAATGCCAGTTTAACTAGTAATCTATGAAAGCTTAATGAATAAAAGATGAGAAATTTCTTATGAAAGTAATTATTCTGAAGCTTATGCCAATGTGAGAATATCGGGTATAGTCACCCTATCCATAACGTAGCTAAATATTCTCGCCTGCACTCAATACTAACATTGCCTGTTCTGAATTTCCTGATTTTGAATTACTCTATTGTAGCTTGCTTACAATAGAGTAATTTGGATTGCTGAGAGGTTACACCCAATGTCCAATTCAGAACTAGATAGAGTCATCGTCCGCCCAGTAGATGAATATAACCAGAAATTGGTGGCTTATGTACATCCGCCCAATTGGGTAAATCCCCAACCTGCTGATAGTTATGACTTGGTAGTGATTGGTGCGGGAACTGCTGGCTTAGTGGTGGCGGCGGGTGCGGCTGGTCTGGGTTTGGGTTTAAAGGTGGCGCTAATTGAAAAGCATCTCATGGGTGGAGATTGCTTAAATGTGGGTTGCGTCCCTTCTAAAACTATTATTCGGTCTTCGCGGGTGGTGGGGGAAATCTGGAACGGGAAAAATTTGGGGATTAATATTCCCAGCCAGATTGATATTGATTTTCCCGCAGTTATGGCACGGATGCGACGAGTACGGTCAGACATTAGCCATCATGACTCGGCGGAACGTTTTGCATCCTTGGGAGTTGATGTGTTTTTGGGTAGCGGTAAATTTGCTAGCAACAACATCGTAGAGGTAGCTGGTAAAACCCTGAAATTTAAAAAAGCGGTGATTGCTACTGGTGCTAGGGCGACAAAACCAGCAATTATCGGCATTGAACAAGCTGGATATCTCACTAATGAGACGGTTTTTTCCTTAATTCAACGACCAGAAAAGTTAGCTGTAATTGGTGGTGGCCCCATTGGTTGCGAATTAGCCCAAGCCTTCCGGCGTTTGGGGAGTGAGGTAGTGTTGATTCATAGTGGTTCCCACCTCCTCAACAAGGAAGATAATGACGCGGCGCAAGTTGTCCAACAGACTTTAATTAAAGAAGGGATTCGCTTAGTTTTAAATGCCAAGGTAGAAGAAGTAGTGACGGTAACCGAGGGTAAGCGGTTGTATTTTTCTACTAACGGTCATCGTGATTCGGTGACGGTAGATGAAATATTAGTGGGTGCAGGGCGATCGCCTAATGTGGAAGGGTTGAATTTAGAAGCCGTCGGGGTAAAATACGACAAGCATCGGGGTGTGGAAGTAAATGATTATCTACAAACAACTAACCCCAAGATTTATGCTGCTGGTGATATCTGCATGGATTGGAAGTTTACCCACGCCGCCGATGCAGCCGCAAGAATTGTCATTAAAAATACCCTGTTTTCACCCTTTGGTTTAGGCAGGTCGAAACTAAGTAGCTTAGTTATGCCTTGGGTAACTTACACTGACCCAGAAATTGCCCATGTGGGAGTGTACGAAAATCAAGACGTAGAGACAATTAAAATTCCTTTTAGTAGTGTAGATCGAGCGATCGCCGATGCTCAAGAAGATGGCTTTCTGAAAATTCACCACAAAAAAGGTTCTGATGAAATTGTCGGTGCAACTATTGTGGCAACTCACGCCGGCGAGATGATTTCGGAAATCACAACAGCGATAGTCAATAAAATAGGTTTAAACAAACTCAGTAACGTGATTCACCCCTATCCTACCCAAGCTGAAGCTATCAAAAAAGCCGCAGATACCTATCGCCGTACCCTCCTCACACCAAGAACAAAAAAACTGTTGGGATTTTTAACCAAACTTTCTTAAGAAAAAACTGACAACACATCAAAGCAGAAAAAATCACGGTAAGTTTAACCTTACACCTTCCACAATCCCTTAGACTAGGGGCAGCAACCTTGTTCAGACTGGTCGAGGAAAGTGGAAAGTGACAGAGACGAACAATTTAAACTCTACCCTTCAGGATGTGTCACGTAGGGAATTGCGTGATTTAGTGCGGACGCAGATGCGAATGCTATTAGAAGCAGGAGATTTACAGGGAGCAAAAGCAATTCTTGTACCTGTACAACCTGCGGACATAGCCGAAGCGATTGAAGGTTTGCCCGAAACGATGCACGCTTTAGCTTTTCGCTTGCTTTCTAAAGATGAAGCCATTGAAGTTTATGAATATCTTGATTACAGTGTTCAAGAAAGATTAATTGAAGAACTAAAAAGTCAGGAAGTCCGCGATATCGTTGATCAAATGTCGTCGGATGACCGAGCCAGATTATTTGATGAATTGCCTGCCAAGGTTGTCAATCATCTGCTGGAACAACTTAGCCCAACAGAACGCCAAGCCACAGCCCTAATGTTGGGTTATGAAGCTGATACAGCCGGGCGCATCATGACTCTAGAGTTCATTGGGCTGAAAGAAAATATGACCATAGGGCAAGCTCTAGAACGGATTCGCAGCCTCGCTAATGCTAGTGAGATGATCTACTATCTTTACGTCACGGATCAAGCCAGGCGCTTAACCGGCATTGTCTCCCTGCGGGAGTTGGTGACATCCCAGCCAGAACAGACTATTGGCGAAGTGATGACCCGTGATGTAATTTTTGTCAATACAGATACTCACCAGGAAGAAGTAGCTAAGTTAATTCAAAGGTATGATTTCCTGGCTGTGCCGGTGGTAGATAGACAACAGCTTTTAGTCGGGATTGTCACTGTTGATGATGTAATCGATATTCTGGAAGAGGAAACCACCAAAGATATCTACGCTTTAGGTGGTGGTGTGCAGTCCAGTGGCGACAATTACTTTCAAATGGATTTATGGGAAGTAGCTCGCAAGCGGGTTTTATGGTTATTTGTTCTCTTAATCACCAATACCGTCACCGGCACAATTATTAAGTCCCAAGAAGATATCTTGACAAAAGTAGTCACCCTCACCGCCTTTATCCCTTTGTTGACTGGTACTGGTGGTAACGTAGGCGCTCAGTCTTCCACAGTCGTGATTCGCGGGATGAATACAGACGAAATTCGCTCACTCGGTACATTGCAGGTAATTGGACGAGAAGCGATCGCTGGTGCATTGCTAGGAGGTATGTTAGGTAGTATCGCCACTGTATGGGCTTACTTTCTCCAAGGTCGATTAGAAGTGGCGATCGCTGTTGGTGCTAGTTTAATCGCTATCTCTGTTTTGGCTTCTATATCTGGTTCAGCACTGCCATTTTTGTTTCGCTACCTACGTTTAGATCCAGCCTTAATGTCAGCACCTTTTATTACTACAGCCGTTGACGTACTTGGAGTTCTAATTTACTTCAATTTGGCAAGAGTGATTTTACAATTGTGAATTATTGATATTTACAATTCCGAAGCTGTATCCGGTGCAATAATTTCTCCAGTTCCCAAGTTAAGAATCATATCCTGGTCGGTAATCAACTCATTCAATTCTTTAACTTGCAGATTCATTTCCTCACACGCTTTTCTCAGTTCTCGTGCAAATCTATTGAGATCATCACCATAGCCACATTGGTAAGCAGCAGTTTCAATTCCCTGCTTGGCATTTGCCCTAGCACAATCTACTAATTCTGTGCCGTGCAATGGTTTTAGGGATGACATAAGCTATCTTTTTTCTTTGAATGTTCCTTACTAGATATAGCAACTGCTGAAGATGTAATCATCTCTCCGTTGGCAGACATATATTAACATTCAAGAGTGAGAATCCAGAATAGATAAGAGATAATTTATGCTGAATTCTCAATCATAAATTGAGACTATTTAGCCATTAACTACTTCCCCACCATTAGGATGTAAAACTTGACCAGACATATAAGACGAATCATCAGAAGCTAAAAACACATAACTAGGTGCAACTTCTTCCGGTTGTCCTGCTCGTTGCATCGGTACTTGTTTACCAAAGGTTTCTACTTTTTCTGTGGGGAATGTCGAGGGAATTAAAGGTGTCCAAATTGGCCCAGGTGCCACAGCATTAACCCGGATACCTTTACTAATGAGATTTTGTGATAAGGAACGAGTAAAGGCAACAATTGCCCCTTTTGTTGCAGAATAATCAAGTAAATGTGAACTACCTTTATAAGCTGTAACTGAAGTAGTATTGATAATGGCACTGCCTTGTTTCAGATGCTTAATTGCTGCTTTTGTCAAGTAAAACATTGAAAAAATATTAGTGCTGAATGTCCGTTCTAACTGCTCTTTAGTAATATCTTCAATGTTTTCTTGGGGATGTTGTTCCGCCGCATTATTGATGAGAATATCCAGTTTACCAAACTCATCTACTGTTTGTTGAATTGCACGCTGACAAAAAGCTTCATCAGTTATATCCCCGGCGATAGATACAGCACGCCGTCCTTGTTCTTCTACCAAATTTTTGGTTTCTTCCGCATCGCCATGTTCACTCAAGTAAACAAAGGCTACATCTGCACCCTCTTTAGCATAGGCGATCGCCACAGCCCGACCAATCCCACTATCCCCACCAGTAATCAAGGCAACTTTATCTTTTAATTTACCGCTACCCTGATACCGAGCATCATCAGCTTGAGGTTTTGGTTGCATTTTTGATTCTGTACCTGGTGTTTTTTGCTGCTGCGGTGGTTGTAATGTTTGCTTTTCTGCCATATATTTCTCCTGGTAATAGACCTACAACTTCTCGATCAACAAATTAAATTTTCATCCACACAATTAAACCTTGGATCGATAGATCAACCCAAGGTTTAATTGTGCTTTTGCTCCCACTTGCAAATAGCAAGCTTACGCATTTTCACCCCGGATGTTAGCCAAACGTACTAATTGTTAGCCAATGTACGTGACTGACATGATTTCTCCTCACACCTGAAATAATTAATCTGACCACGGAAAACAAGTACACAACTCTCTTTCGATGAAGGATTTATCCTATTCATCTGCCTTAAAATTAACTACTATATACTTAATATTTATCGGTCTTGAGGTGGAAACAAAACTCAGATTTTCTCAACCTAGAGAGAGAAAAAAGTCACTATTTAAGGGAGTAGAAGATAGTGAATAATTAATCATTACGTAGATGCAAGCCATAGGTTCTGACAAATTACAAATTAATCTTATGACGACTCGTACTCTGGGAATCACACAAAATTTATATGATTATTTACTATCTATTTCTTTGCGGGAACCGGAAATACTTACTAAACTACGACAAGAAACAGCCCTGCAACCTATGGGAAGAATGCAAATTGCCCCAGAACAGGGACAATTTATGGCGTTGTTGGTGCAATTGCTGGGTGCAAAAAAAACTTTAGAGGTGGGGGTATTTACAGGCTATAGTTCCTTGATTGTGGCACTAGCTCTACCTCCGGACGGAAAACTGGTAGCCTGCGATGTTAGTGAAGAGTTTACCGCGATCGCCCAACGTTATTGGCAGCAAGCCGGAGTAACTCATAAAATAGACTTTCATCTCGCCCCAGCGTTGGAAACATTAGATAAGTTACTAGTAGCAGGTGAAGCCGAAACCTTTGATTTTGCCTTTATTGACGCAGATAAGAGCAACTATGACAATTATTATGAGCGATCGCTGCAATTAATTCGTTCAGGAGGTGTGATAGCGATCGATAATGTTCTCTGGTCTGGCAAAGTTGCCGATCCAGCAATTCAAGATAATCGCACCAAAAAAATCCGCGCCTTCAACCACAAGCTATTACAAGACCAGCGCATCACCTTAAGTTTAATTCCCATCGGCGACGGATTAACTTTAGTACGGAAAAATTAATTGTATGTTTTGTTATAGATGTCGCCAGTAGTGTTAGGACATCAATAGATGATATAACCTAGACACAACAAGACTTTTCACCCAGTCCCCAGTCCCCAGCCATCATGAAATGTGCAAGTTCAAGCAAGAGTAGCTTACACATTTCATGACGACTACTTAGAGGTTGTTTTGGTAAAACGCCTCAACTGCGCCTACAGCCTTTAATAACGGCGAATCTAAAGGTTCAACCCAATCAGCCACTTCACGAGCCAACCCCAGAGTTGAGGTTCCTGCTGATGGTTCAAGCTGCCCGGCTAATGCCTGATTTCTCACAGATTGCAGAACGCTAATCACATTATTCAAACGCTCTGAATCCGCTAGTTCAGTACGCATCTGTTCTGCAATCTTCAATGCTTGGTCTATCAGATGGAGAAACTTTTCGGTTTTTATTTCCATAAATTTTATGGGCAACTAAATGCTTCTATCTTGAGATTTCCTACGTCATTCCACTTGATATTAGGATCTCTGGTATCTTGAATAAAAGTCTGCTGACCTCCCCCTGGGTAGCACTGAGCGGGAGTTTGGGGGGCAACAATGCCTTGATATACCGTTGTCCCAGCAGGCACAGTGACTTTAAGAATTGTAGTTGCCTGATTGCCCCATTCTTGATTCAGCGCTAAATTCCTGATAACTTCTACGTTTGTTTTATATCGATTAGTGGTTAAATACCTACCAAATTTATTAGTACTACTACTATAGTAGCGATAAAATTTTTGCGGACGTTCTAGTTTGACTGCTTCACATTTAGAATCTAGGAAAGTGACAGCAATCTCTGGTGGGAGAAGACAGGAAGCAGCCGCTTCTTGAGCCAAGACTCGTTGTGAATTAACTAAAGGAGTTGATAAAGCACTGAGATAAAACAAATTGCTGAGAACGCTTAAGCCGATACCTACAGATGCTGACTTAAATTTCATATATGCTCTTCCTGATAAAATTTTCGAGAGTGATTTATAATGCACTCACAAATAAATATTTTCTCAGCATTAAAATCTAGATGCAAGGACAGATAAGACATTTAACGAAAATTATTAAAAATACACTACAGTTTAAATACTTAAATAAATTGTATAAATAGAAGAAAATATAGCTATTCTCCCTATTCCAACTCTTGATTTTCTTGTTTGTCGCCAGTCTAGGAATTCTATGAAGTTGTGCCACATAAAAACCCCACCCATAAAGAGATGGAGTTTTGTTAGTGGTCAGTGGTCAGTAGTTAGTGGCAAAGATGCCAGTAAGAGAAGAGAGAAGCAACTGACAAATGACAACTGACTAATGACCTTTAAGGCAAAATAAACCCATATTTCCTTAATACAGCTTTCACTTGGCTACTAGTAGTCAAGTATTGGGCGAAATCCTTTGCTGCATTAACATTTTTGCTACTTTTCACTACAGCTAAGGGATAAATAATGGGAGAGTGGTATTTTTCATCAGCAGCAACTACAACTTTCACTTTGTCAGAAATTTTGGCATCAGTGGCGTAAACCAAACCTGCATCAGCATTGCCACTTTCTACAGATGCTAAAACTTGACGCACATTATTAGCGTAGACTAATTTCGACTTGACACCGGGCAACAGTTTTAACTTATCCAAAACCTGCTCCGCATATTGTCCAGCAGGCACACTTCTAGGTTCACCAATAGCAATTCGTTTAATTTGGGCATCTTTTAAATTAAAGAAGCTGGTAACACCAGTGGTATTCTTCGGCACAACTAAGACCAGGCGATTTTTTGCTAAAGTGCCTCGTGTACCTGGGACGAGGAGGCTTTTCTGCTCTAAAGTATCTACTTGTCTTTTAGCTGCTGAAATAAAAATATCTGCTGGCGCACCGTTTTCAATTTGCTGCTGCAAAGCGCCAGATGCGCCAAAATTATAGCTAATGTTGACATTTGCTTTACTCTGTTGATACAGGGGCTTAATTTCTTCCAATGCGTCTTTCAAACTTGCAGCCGCAGACACAAGCAAATTAACGTTTGATTGCGCTACTACGGGAGCAGGTGTAAACAATGGTAAACCGACTGCCAAAACCCAGCCAGCAAGTATTGTACCAACAAAGGTGAGAATGTCTCTTCGTTTCATAGAAAATCGTGTTTAGATAGACTCGGCTTCAAGGGATAGAGGCTTGGTAGGATCGTACTTAGATAATTTCGATATGTACCAACCTAATTGGTAACATTATGCCAAGAAAAGAACAAGGATGGATCACTTTTCAAACATCGGAAGAGGAGCGCAAGATTCTCGAAGAGTTTTGTCAGCAGTCTCAGCGCACCAAAACTGAGATTTTGCGGGAACTTGTGCGCGGACTCAATCAGCCTGCTCCGACAGCTAAATCAATACCAACCAAACAGGCACTTAAAATAGAACCAGAGGCGAATGAAATATCCGAGTTGGAAGTTATTAGTATCAAAAGACCTTTTAAGGTTAGTTCCCGTAATATTCTCAAAGGAGTCATCAAAAAAATTGTCGTTGGTTCTGTTAACAGCGAAGTGACATTAGAAATCGTTCATCGAGTTGAGCTAACCTCGATTATCACGAGGATGTCAGCCGAGGAGCTAGAACTAACTGAGGGTACAGAAGCTTATGCTGTGATTAAATCTAACGATATCGTTATAGCCAGAGATTAG
The DNA here is from genome assembly GCF_963920875.1 of Anabaena sp. CCY 9910. NCBI lineage: Bacteria > Bacillati > Cyanobacteriota > Cyanophyceae > Nostocales > Nostocaceae > Anabaena > Anabaena sp. CCY 9910. The sequence continues at coordinate 137,053 of NZ_CAWUDJ010000001.1, forward strand.
GTGAAGAAACAGGAGTTGGGAGAGAATATCTTACTCATCTCTGATTATTGACTTTTTATATAGGAGGATAACCTGTCTTTAAAAGTTCGGTTATGCGAACTAGGAGGTAAGAACTAAATTGCTAAATTAGTTGATAGTTGAGCAACATTTGAGATAGTGACCATGAATGAAAATTCCCATCGTAATCCAGATAATTTAGCTAGTGAAGCACTAAACAATAATGGGCTGTGGGAATATGTACAATCAATGAGTCCTCAAACTGTTACCCAGTTATCTAGACCTGGTTCAAGAGAAGTCCTGCAATTGATTCAGCGTGCTGTTGTGGCGACTTTGGGTAATTTACCTCATGAGCAATTTAACACAAATATTACTGCCAGCCGCGAAGAGTTGAGTCAGCTTTTAGGTGCTGCAATGGTAGATGGGTATTTCTTGCGTAATGTTGAACAGCGACTGGAGTTAGAGAAATCTTTCTTTCCTCTAGGTGATGAAACTGCAACTCATCTTTACTTAACAGGCGAAACTCCGGTAAATGAAGATTTGCAGGAACAAAACCAGGAAAATTAAGCGAGTAACCGTTGTCTAGCAGCCTTTTTATTATTAATTAAGTTGTTGAGACTAATTAATAATAAAAAGGTTATATTTTTAGCAACAAAAATGTTCCGTATTATTTGAGATTTAGCCATGAAGACGAAAGATAACGTGTTTGGATAAGGCTATGGAGGTGTAAATAGCTTATTCATCACAACTAAAATATACTTAAAGAATGTTTGAAAAGTCATGAAGGATACTAAAGACTTCTCTTCATAGCGCGGAGCGCTTCTCGTAGACTAACTCTCCCCGAAACGGAGAGAAGCTTTGAAAACCCCATTCCCTGTCTTTCCTACGCAACGCTAGCGCGAATGCAGGGAAGGCAGGCTAGGGGGTTAGGTTCTTAAGATTTTGATGTTTAAAATAATATTTTTCCAACAACCTCTTAGGAACATGGTAATCATAAATTAAATGTTTACATTTACGAAGATAAGCAAAATTGCTGCTTTGATATAAGTTAGCCTTAGAGTGTAATTTTTAAACAGATTTTGCATCCAATTATTTATTTTTTGCAGTTAATAATAAGTTGTGATTGCGGTGATTTACCGCTATGAGAATTTTACTAGTAGAAGATGACGAACTGATTGGCGAATTACTTGTTAAGTCGCTAACAAGTCAGCACTATACTGTTGATTTCGCCAAAGATGGAGAAGAAGGCTGGAATTTTGCGGAGTTATATACTTATGACTTGATTCTGTTAGATTTAATCTTGCCTAAGCTCGATGGAATGAGTTTCTGTCGGCAGTTACGGGCTAGTGGTAATCAAACACCTGTTCTTTTGTTAACTTCTCAAGATACAAGCATTACAAAGGTTGCTGGCTTGGATGCTGGAGCAGATGACTATGTGGCAAAACCTTTTGATTTTCAAGAGTTATTAGCTAGAATTCGGGCTTTATTACGTCGGGGTGGTTCAGCTTTACCGCCTCTGCTGGAGTGGAATAACCTCCGGCTTGATCCGAGTACTTGTGAAGTCGCCTGTGATGGAAAACTCTTACATTTAACTCCCAAAGAATACGGTTTGCTAGAACTGTTTCTCCGCAACAGTCACCGCATTTTTAGTTGTAGCGCTTTAATAGACCAATTGTGGTCATTTGAAGAACCACCCACAGAAGATACAGTCAGATCCCATATCAAAGGATTGAGGCAAAAGCTAAAAGCAGCCGGAGTAGCTGAAGATCCTATTGATACGGTTTATGGGATTGGGTATCGGCTCAAACCTGTGCAGTCAGGAAGAGAAGAAGAGTTAAATATTGAAAAAGTTGCCGATGCGATCGCCAATCCGGTCGAGAATGAGGTAAGGCAAGTCTGGAAAGATGTAGTAGAGAAAATAGAGCAGCGAGTAGCTGTAATTGAACAAGCATCTCATAAACTGCTACAAAACAAAGTCAGTGAGGAAATACTGTCAAAGGCTAAGGTAGAAGCTCACAAATTAGCTGGTTCTTTGGGAATGTTCGGCTCTGATGAAGGTTCCCAGATAGCACAAGAAATAGAATCTTTGTTAGATAATGGCAAAAAACTGAAAGCCTCTGGTAAGAAGCACTTGGGGCAAGTGGTTGAGGCATTGCACCAAGAATTAGAAAATTTAAAATCTGGGTATAAAACAGAACTATCAGTAGTTGAAGCAAAAGCGGACGATCGCCCCCTGGTGCTAGTGATTGACAAAGACCAGGAATTAGTCAGGGAGAACAGGAGTCAGGGTTCAGAGGCGATCGCCCCTGGGCAATTAACACAAGCCAGAGTGATGATTGTAGACGATGATCCGCAAATATTAACCGCACTCCAGACTTTACTCAGTGCTTGGGGAATCAAAGTCTATACCCTCGCCCATTCCCAGGGATTTTTGGAAGCGATGGCACTGGCTGAACCAGAACTGCTGATTTTAAAGATGGAAATGCCTGGTACTAGTGGTATAGAATTATGCCAAATTGCCAGACAAGAACCCCAATGGGCTGGTTTACCAATTCTCTTTCTTACCAATCGTCACGATACCCTAACTAGACAGCAAATTTTTATCGCAGGTGCTGACGATTATATTAGTAAACCCATTGTCGAACCCGAACTCATAGGGCGGATACTTAACCGCCTAGAACACAATCGCTGGTTACGGAATTTAGCAGAAATAGATACGCTGACATTGGTAGCTAATCGCCGTAAATCCACCCAGGAATTAAACCATTATCTTCAGTGGTGTCATACTCACCAGCAGACCATGAGTTTTGCTGTTGTAGAACTGGATGGACTGAAGCAGATTAATTATAACTATGGTCATGAAGTAGGCGATCGCATCTTATCTCAACTGGGCGAACTGTTAAGGCAAATTTTCCATAGTCAAGATGTAGTCGGGCGCTGGGGAGGGACGGAGTTTATCTTAGGAATGGTAGGAATAACCAAAGGTGAAGGGGTAAGGCGGTTAGGGGAGTTACTGAAAACTTTCCGGCAAATTGAATTTATTACTACTAGCAATCAATCATTCCACGCCACCTTTAGCGCCGCAGTGGTGGAATATCCCCAAGATGGCGACAAACTTGAAGCCCTATATCAAGCAGCTGACATAGTTCTTAACCAAGTCAAGGCGACTGGAAGAGATCGAGTGTTGAGTAGTTGAATTAGGCAGAGAGTATCTGTAGGGTGGGCATTGCTCACCAAAACCATGAGCCGGTGGACAATGCCCAATGCCACTTGCGTGACTGCCGGGAAACCCTTTCAGCAGTTACTCCACTTGGGGAAACCCCAAGACCGTACTGCTTCACCAACGCAGTGGCTCCCCTACGTATATTTCAGAACTCAAATACTATTCCTATATGTCCGAATTATTATATACATTTTTTATAACGATTACAGCCATTATTTTTGTGTACATAGCCTTGGTATGTGTGAAACTAATGGCAAAAGCTGGGAAATTTCCTAGCAACGTACAGTTAGAAGCAACAAATCAAAAATTGCAACAGGCAATTTTAAACAGTGCCAATTACACAATTATTTCCACCACACCAGACGGCATAATTCTGACATTTAATGCGGCTGCACAACGATGGCTGGGATATACCGCCGAAGAAGTGATTGGTAAAACAACCCCAGAGATTGTCCACGATAAAAATGAAGTCGTGAAAGTGGCACAAGAACTATCTCAAGAGTTAGGGGTAACCATTGAACCTGGATTTGAGGTTTTTGTGGCTAAAGCACGACTGGGACAGGTGGAAGAACGGGAATGGACTTACATTCGTAAAGATGGTTCGCGTTTCCCAGCGCTGCTATCTGTTACGCCTTTGTATGATGCAGAGGAAAATATTACCGGTTTTCTGGGTATTGGTAGTGATATTACTGCGCGTAAGGCGGCAGAAGCAGCTCTACGAGAAAGCGAATATCGTTACGCCACCCTGGCACAAACCGCGCCAGTAGGCATTTTTCGTAATGATGCTTCTGGGCGGTGCATTTTTGCTAATGAAAGAGCTTGCAATTTAATTGGTTCACCCCTCGAAGATGTACTTGGTGAAGGCTGGGTACAATCCTTGCATCCAGACGATCGCCTGCGTATTGTGAGGGAATGGAATCAAGCCATAAAGCAAAATTTACCGTTTAAAGCAGAGTATCGTTTTCGCCATCCCAATAACGTCATTAACTGGGTAATCTCCCAAGCAATCCCCGAAAGAGGAAGTAATGGAGAGGTGACAGGATACATCGGCACAATGACGGACATTAACGATCGCAAACGAGCCGAAGAAGAACTGCTTCACCTCAGCCAAGCCTTGGAAAGTGCGGTGGAAGGTATCTCTCAGTTAGATACTCAGGGACATTACATCAAAGTAAATCCAGCCTACGCCCAGATCACTGGCTACACACCAGAAGAGATGATTGGTATGGAGTGGACATTAACTGTTCATCCAGATGACCAAGAAAAAATGATGGCTGCCTATCGCCAAATGCTGAAAAACGGCAAGGTAGAAATGGAAGCTAGAGCCATGCGTAAAGATGGTTCAGCTTTTTATAAACAAGTAGTCATGGTGAAAGCCTACAACCAACAGCAGGAATGTATCGGTCATTATTGCTTTATGAAGGATATTAGCGATCGCCGTGAAGTCGAACGCCTCAAAGATGAATTTGTCTCTGTCGTCAGTCACGAATTACGCACCCCCTTAACTTCCATTTCTGGCGCTTTAGACTTATTAGCTAGCAAAGTTGTCCCGGCAGGTTCTGAAGATGCCCAACGGATGCTCAACATTGCCGCTAATAATACTGATAGATTGGTGCGTCTGATCAATGACATCCTAGATATTGAACGCATTGAGTCGGGAAAAATCCAAATTACTCCCCAAGCTTGCAATGCTGCCGACTTAATGACCCAATCAGTAGAAGTGATGGAGGAATTAGCAGAGCAAGGGGGAATACAATTATCAATGTCACCTTTATCGGCTCACCTTTGGGCAGATCCCGATCGCATCATCCAAGTATTTACCAACCTCATCAGCAATGCCATTAAATTCTCCCCTGTTGGGGCTACAGTTTGGGTGACTGCTAAAATTCCCGAAAAAAGTGAGCTAGAAAAATTCCCTACCCCCGTGATCCTGTTTGAAGTCAAAGACCAAGGTCGGGGTATTCCGGCTGATAAATTGGAATCTATCTTTGAACGTTTTGGACAAGTTGATGCCTCCGACTCCCGTCAAAAAGGTGGCACAGGTTTAGGCTTGGCTATCTGTCGCAGCATTTTACAGCATCATGGGGGGCAAATCTGGGCTGAAAGCACCTTGGGCGAGGGTAGCACCTTCTTTTTTACCTTGCCAATTTTTCCAGAAGAACAGAATCAAGAAGAAGAGTTTCTACATCTCCCCCACACCACACCCCAGCACCCCCCAGACTCAACCTCTCCTCTGATACTCCATTGCGATGATGATTTTTCCGTGCGAGCTGTTATGCAAGTCATCCTCGAAAAGCAAGGTTATCAAGTCATGACCGTGGCATCAGGAAAAGAAGCGGTAGAAAAGGCGAAACTCAACCAACCTGATGCAATTATTCTCAATCTCATGATGCCAGATATGGATGGTTGGGAAACATTAGCACTGCTCAAACAGCAGCCAGAAACTCAAAACGTTCCCGTAATTATTCTTAGTGGTGTCACACCTGACCATAATAAAGAACTTTCCCACGATGTTAGTGATTGGATTATCAAACCTCCCGATGTGAAGTTGTTATGCCGAGCTTTAGAAAAAGCTACCACCAAGCAACAAGCCATCAAAGTACTAGTTGTGGAAGATGACCCAGATTTAGCACAAGTATTGATTGCTATGTTCAATCGTCACGGCATTTCTACCTTCTATGCCCAAAAAGGACGGGAAGCCATTCAAATTAGTCAAAATATCATTCCCGACTTGTTGGTACTAGATTTGGGATTACCCGAATGGGATGGTTTTGCCGTGGTGGACTGGTTGCGGCAGCATCAACATTTGTATCATGTACCTTTAGTAGTTTACACAGCCCGCGATTTAGATGAGAGCGATCGCCAAAGATTAAAATTAGGGGAAACATTATTTCTCACTAAAGGACGCATTAACCCCCAAGAATTTGAGCAGCGTGTCATTACTTTACTCAACAGAATAATTTGCAATTAGGCTAAAGACAGTGCTGAATTATGAGTCTTGAATCAGATGGCTACGAAACGCATTCTCATCATTGATGATGAATATGATATCCGAGCAGTAGCTGAACTCGCTTTTAAAGCTGTGGGCGGTTGGCAAGTTTCAACGGCTGCTTCTGGTAGTGAGGGAGTAGCTAAAGCGGCGGCTGAACAACCCGACGTAATTCTTCTAGATGTGATGATGCCCGACATAGACGGAATTGCCACTTTTCAAGCCCTACAAGCTAATCCAGTCACTCAGTCGATTCCTGTAATTTTGCTGACAGCAAAGACCCAAACCGCCGAACAGAGAGGATTTGCCGAACTAGGAGTACAAGCTATTATTACCAAGCCCTTCAAGGTAATGAAATTGCCTGCTCAAGTTGCCGCAGCTTTAAATTGGTAAATTAAAAAAAATATCTAACTTTAGACGTATCTCCACAAGTTCTGCATTTTTCATGTTTAAAGTTAGAAGCAACTAGGAAGGTAACAGTTTAACGGTAATTTTACTAACAGGGTAAGAAATAAATACCTATTACTTATACCAATTCAGTTGATGATTGCAACACGTCCTGTGGTGAAGACACGATTCATCGCGTCTCTACAAATGGTTCATTTGTCACATTCTTTTTTAACATTAAATACAAACAATTATTCACCACTGACAAAATAATTTAACTAATCGTTTTTATTACTATCTAAAAAAATGAAAGACTTAGAATTATTTCAATTTCATCTAGATAGAGCAACTTATATCTTAAGGTTTCAGGATAAGAAACTAATTGAAACTTGGGTAACTGAATTAGAACAGCATTTAGCTCCGGACTATATAGAATCATGTCTCACAGCAGCGATATTAGAATTATCAATATCTCATTCAGAAACATTCCACTGGGTGTTAGATCATTTGGCTGATTGGAAACCTTATAAGCAATTACTAGAATCAGTAACTAGATTTGCTTTAAAAAAACTTGTCCAAAAGGGTTTTATGCCTGGTGGAGAATTTAGTTTTACTGCTGATGGCAAAATATTACTGACTGAAAATGCCAAAGCAACAATTATGAAAGATACTGTCAAAACTGACCGTCTCTTGCTAGAAAAAATCCTTTTAACTCCCCAACAAATTCATTTACTCACAACATGATGTCTAGTATTACATTCAGCTTCGTCTTTGTTGTAAATCTGCTACTACAACCAATCCGTCAATGGCTGGAATCTTTAAAAATCGAAAATCACCGATTAGCACGATTGCTGTGTACAATTATTCCTGCCGGTTGTCCATTTGAACGAGAACTTAAATGGGGCGATCGCACCCTAGTTCACATCCCGCCTCTATGTAAACTCAATCCTTTTTACGAACAGCTAATAGAAATTCGCTTTAAAGCCTTGATGTACTTAGCAGACGAATGTGGTGAAGATGTTACACAGTTCTGCTAGGAAGCAGGAAGCAGAACATCTTGCCCAGGACTCAACTCAACACTTAATACTTCTCAATTTTCAGGCTTTACTGGCTCCGCAGTCAAAAAATATAGCGCCGACACCAGAAAGCTGGTACTGTGGATTCTCAAGCATACTACTGAGCTTAAAAAAGTAGCTGATGAGTCCATGACAATTACGATCGCCCTCAATACAGACACTGTTAATACTCTCGATTTATCACCTGCACATCAGGTAATCAACCAACTGCTGCAAGAGGGAAATATTGCTTCCCACGAACAGCAGTTAAGTTTTGCTATCGAATACACTCTAGAGCCTGGCGATCCCCGCGAATTGTCAGAAATTCCCGAATTAAGGCTGTGGTTTGTGCGTCTGGATGCTAAGTATCCCTGGTTGCCGTTTTTACTAGATTGGAAAACTGGTGAACTGGGGCGTTACACCGCTATGCTCGTACCGCACCAGTTCAGCGCCAAAGAAGGAATTCAGTATAATCCCGAAGCTTTAGAAATCTTTTTGATGCACAAGATTTTTGTTTTAAGTGATTGGTTAAAACAACAACAAATACCCTCGCAATCGCGTCTTAAGTCTATGGCGCAAATGCTGGGTTACGAATTAGAAGATGCTTTTTTTGAGATGTTTTAGTTGGGGATTGGGGACTGGGGACTGGGGATTGGGCATTTCTCCCTCTACCTCCCCTGCCCTCTGCCTCCCTACCTCTTCCTATCAACCTCCCCAAACTTTTTCTAATACAGCTTTGGGTAAAATATCTGCCACCCTACCTGTGGGAGATTTAATGCCCAGAAGTTTGTCGCTGCTAGGTAATAACTTGACGGGATCTGTGGAACCAAATAGAGCAATAGTATAGGTTTGTACTGCCACACTTAAGTGCAGTGGCGCACTATCGGTAGTCAGCATTAAGTTAGCTCCAGCAATCATCGCCGTTAGTTTACCGACGTTATCAGGGGAAGTCACCTTGATATCTAAAGAATAATCTCGGAGCGATCGCACAAATTGCTCATCATCTGGGCCTTGTATGACTACAATAGGCAAATCTGGCTGCTTTTGTCGAAAGTCTTGAATGATTTCCTGCCAGTTTTCCACGGGGTAAATTGAATCCAAAGCTTGAGGCTGAGATGCCCAGCTAGAGCCACCATAAATCAAAACGTAACCTGTTTCACTAACCCCAAGGCGTTTTTGTTCGCTATTTGCCCAGTCAATATCTGGTTTCGGTACATTAACCGCTAACTCTGGAGTAGGGGTTGTGATACCGAAGGGTTGCAGCAAGTCGTGGTAAACCGCCGCCGCGTATTGGGATGGTTTGAACGGTACAGTTTTGGTCAGAAATGATGTGCCTTTACCTTGGTAGCCAATACGTGTAGGGATTCCTGTCAACCAGAGGAATAAACCCACTAACCAGCTTTGTCCAACAGCGATCGCTACATCATACTCACGATCGCGAATTGTGCCTACGAGATTTCCCCAATCTGCTAGGCTGTTACGGTCTTTGTAATCGAAGGTCAGTATATCGTTTACTGACTTGCTCACCCGGTAGGCAGCCTTTGACCGGGGTTCCACTACAACATCTAACTGAGCGTTTGGGTAATAGCGCTTCAGGTCGTCTAGAGTCGGAAAGAACAGAATTTGATCGCCAATTCCGCCAGGTACAAGGGCTACTACTCGCATAATATTTATTGACGCTTATCGCTCCTTATTTTAGGTGAATACGGGAAAGTCAAGTCGCTTCGCTCCAATTCAAAATTCAAAATTAAAGACAGCCACCCACAAGGGGGAGCCACTGCGATGGACGGGTTCCCCGACATAAAGGAGGCAGTGCCGTGGGCGGGTTTCCCGACTTGAGGCAACTGCCGTCAAGTGGCGTTGGGGCTTGAACCTTCCCCAAAAAATGTCAAGTTGCGTCGCTCCAATTCAAAATAGCCTACGGCAAGGCTGCGCCAACAAAATTCAAAACTAAGTCATTTTCAATTCATAATTTTGAATTGGAGGTAGCCAAGTTTCCCTGTATTCATTCCCTAGTTTGGCATTAAAAGACAGTGTATTTACTAATTCCCGCCGCCGGTGTTGGCAAAAGAATGGGATGTGACCGCAATAAGCTGCTGCTAGAAGTGCGATCGCAACCTATTATTGCTTGGACTCTTTTAGCTGCACAAGCAGCCAGTGAAATTAGTTGGATTGGCATTATTTCCCAACCCACTGACTGGCCAGATTTTAAATCTATTCTTGCTAACTTGCAGCTGACTAAACCAGTGGAATTTATCTTGGGAGGTTCCACTAGGCAAGAATCGGTTTACAACGGCTTACAGGCACTACCAACAGCCGCAGAGCAAGTTTTAATTCATGATGGTGCTAGATGTCTGGCGACCCCTGATTTACTCAACTCCTGCGCTCAAGCAATTCGTCATTGTTCTGGCTTGATTGCGGCTGTCCCGGTAAAAGACACAATTAAAGTTGTGGATGAAGATGGCATAATTCAAAGTACACCAGACAGACGCAATCTTTGGGCAGCACAAACCCCCCAAGGCTTTAACGTTGAGTTGTTGAAACAGTGCCACGCTGAAGGTGTTCGTCAAGGTTGGGAAGTGACTGACGATGCTGCTTTATTTGAAAAGTGCGGTATCGAAGTGCAAATTGTGGAAGGTGAGGAAACAAATTTGAAAGTAACTACTCCCCAAGATTTAGCGATCGCTGAATTTATCCTCAACAGTCGAGACAATTCCTAATTTGGTCTGCTAAAAGGCTTGTGTTTTGCTGCTTCGACTAACTTGGGTAAGCACCTTGACTGAAAATAAAAAAATATGTATAATCCCACACATTTATTATGAAGCATAATTAACCGCTAGAGTAAAACTAGGCAAAGGTCAACTGTCATACACTAATGACCATTGACCATTGACTAATGACTAATGACTCTTCATTAAATGAATACAGCCACAGCAACTAAGATAGAAGCGATTCTCTATTTAAAGGGTAAACCCTTATCGATCAGTGAGATTGCCGAGTATGCCGCGTGCGATCGCGCCACCGTGGAGGAAGGCATCATTGAATTAATGGACAGCTACGCCCACCGAGATAGCGCCTTGGAAGTCGTAGAAACTACAGATGGTTATAGTTTACAACTGCGTCCAGACTTCCAAGACTTAGTGCAGACAATGATTCCTGTAGAATTGGGACTAGGTGCATTGCGGACTTTAGCGGCGATCGCCCTCAATAGTCCCATCCTGCAAAGTGACTTGATTGAGCTACGTGGTTCCGGTGTATATCAACACGTACCAGAACTAGTTGAACTCGGTTTTGTGCGTAAGCGCCGAGATAATGAATCCCGTTCCTATTCGCTCCAAGTCACACCAAAATTCCATCAATATTTCCAAATAGAGCAACTTCCCCAACCCTTTGACAATGACCAGAAAGAACAGCAGTTGGAACTAGACTTAGCTGTGGGAGCAGGGGAGTAGGGAGCAGAGGGCAGGGGAGGCAGGGGAAGTTAAAGAAGAACGACAACACACAATTGTACAGACACGATTAATCGCGTCTCTGACAACTGATCTAAAGCACTACTCTTGTACTATGGTTTAGAGTAGAATTAGCAACTAAGCTAAAAAAAATTGCCAATGGTGTTTGATCCTGACTTCTTAAACGACAACTCCGAAGAACACACCAACCAAATTCTTTCTGACCATTTTGGGGAACACCCAAATCAGTTACTAAAGTATCTACAACATCAGTCTCCCGAAGTTCTAGCCCGTGTAGCTCAATCCGTCAGCCCGGAAATTAAACAAATTATTTCCCAAAACGTCCAAGGGTTAGTGGGAATGCTTCCCGCAGAAAATTTCAATGTCCAAATTACCACAGACAAAGAAAATCTAGCGGGTTTATTAGCATCGGCAATGATGACTGGATACTTCTTACGCCAAATGGAACAAAGGATGCAGTTAGATCATTTGTCTAATGGCTAAGTGTCATTTTTTAGTAGCTAGTAGTCAGCTGCAAAAGCAATCACAACTGACATCTGACCACTGACCACTAGCTATCTGTTGGGATAAACTCCCGACTGAACCTTTAAGGTGAGAATTTCACCACTACGGTTAACTTCGACGGTTAGAATATCTCCAACTGTGCTGGATTCCACCAATTTTTGTACCTGGGCTGATGTTTTCACTGTTTTACCGTTAATTTTTTGAATCACATCACCAGGGAGTAAGCCTGCTTTTTGGGCTGGAGAATCATCCAAGACACCTTTAATTACCACCCCAGTGTCTTGTCGAATATTTAACTTGTTTTCAATATTGATTTGCTGTTTTTTGCTAGGGGACAAGTCCGTCATTTCAATCCCTAAAAACGGATGTTGTACACTCCCCTTAGTAAAAAGCTCATTAGCGACACGGGCGGCTGTTTCTATAGGAATGGCAAAGCCAAGACCTTGAGCATCTGCACGAATAGCAGTGTTAACTCCAATTACTTCCCCTTGGGCGTTTAATAAAGGCCCGCCAGAATTACCAGGGTTGATTGCTGCATCGGTTTGAATAAAGCTGACTCGTTTATCGGGAACTCCCACTTGGGCGCTAGTGCGGTCGGTGGCGCTGATAATGCCGATAGTGACAGTATTATCTAAACCAAGAGGATTGCCAATAGCGATCGCCCATTGTCCTGGAATGAGGTTTTGCGAATTCCCCAAGTTCACTGTCGGCAAGTTTTTTCCAGGGATTTTGACAACAGCTACATCTGTAATCTGGTCAACTCCCAGTACCTTCCCCTCAAAAGTCCGACCATCCTTAAGAGTTACTTGTACGGTGTCTGTATCAGCTACGACATGAGCATTAGTTAGTAGTTGCCCATCTTCGCTCAAAATAAACCCCGAACCTGTACCCCGCTCAATTCGTTCTTGCGGAATTGGCTGTTCATCTTCACCGAAAAATCGACGTAATAGAGGATTCTTTAAAACATCAGAGATAGGATTGGCAACTTTACGGGTGGCATTAATTCGCACTACAGCCGGGCCAACTTTCTGCACAGCACTAGCAATAAAATTGACATTATCCCCCCCATTATTTGCCGCAGAACCTATGACAGGATTAGACGCTACAGATTCCGAAGGCAAACCGACTGTGACATTTTTGAGTTGTTGGAACGAGCGATTTTGTGGGAGGAGATAGCGACTGCCTAACAAACCTGCACTACCACCAACTACTAGTAGAGACAGATAAACGGCCAGTTGCTTTAGGGATAAATTCATAATGACTACGCTCAAGGACAGCAATGCAGTTGCTAATTTCTAAGTGTAGTCAAGCAACCCCTAACTGGACAGATAAATTTAACATAGAGTTGCTTTTTTAGGGATTGGGTAATTGGTAATGGGTAATTGGTAATGGGTAATTCTTCCCTCAATCCCCAGTCCCCAATCCCCAATCCCCAAACTAAAATTTAAAGTTAAGGCGCTCATAATTTGTAAACATGACTGTTTTTTACCGTCTGCTTTTACTCTGTGGTTTAGTCAGCACTATTGGACTGACTACTATACTCCCAAATGCGAGCAGGGTTAACGCTGCTGTGGAGGGTTGCCCAATTCCCGCTTTATCTCGCTTCAAGCGCCATAAAGTAGTTCGTGGCGATACGTTGGTAACCATAGCCCAACGCTATAATCTCAGCCCAGAAACGCTGATTGGCATGAATCCATCTCTCCATGATGGTTCTTCTCCGGCTGTGGGTAGCGAGTTACAAATTCCTCCTTACAACGGGGTGGTTGTAGAAGTGCCTCAGGGTCAAACTTGGCGGCAGGTAGCGACGAGATATAAAGTTCGTCCTGATACTTTATTTGAGATTAATGGCTGTCAAGCAAATCCCAGAATTGTGTTTGTTCCAGGGGTGAATTGGTCGCCTAATGGCTCTTTTACCCAGTCTCCTAGACCTTCCACAGCTAGAGCTTCTGCTCAGTTAGCTGGCTATCCTTTTTCTCAGACTGTGGAGGTAGGCTTACCTTACGGCTGGCAGATTAACCCCAATACGGGTGAAGTATTTTTCCATAGTGGGGTGGATTTATTAGCACCAGTCGGGACTCCTGTTGAGGCGATCGCACCAGGTACGGTAGTCTTTGCTAAGGAGCAGGGTACTTACGGCAATTTGGTCATCATCAACCACAATGGGGGACTCCAAAGCCGCTACGCCCATCTTGACAGCATAAATGTTAAGGTTGGTCAAAAAGTTAATCAAGGGCAGTTACTCGGCACTGTCGGCACTACAGGACAACCTACAGCCAAACAACCCCATCTTCATTTTGAAGTGCGTGCTAGTTCATCTCTAGGTTGGGTGGCAGAAAATCCTAAAGATTATTTGAAACCATAATCACGGACTATCGGGTGACCTTTTGGTTAGTTTAAGTAGCTTGCTGTAACCACTTATCAATAGGTTCAGTAGATTTAACAATTTGCATCCCTCCTGCTTGGAACTTAGCAAATGCGGCATCTGCTTGTTCTGTATAATCTACAACACCAGGAACTACAACAGGAGAAGAAGCATCTTCTAGTAAATAAACTTTTTTAGCAAGGGCTGTATCTACTTGTTGAATTTCTATTAATAAATCATCAATTGTCCAAGCAACACAATGACTTTTTGCTTGTCCAGCAATAATCACAGCATCAAATTCTAAAAGCTGCTTAATTAATTTTTGATTTTTATCAGCTAGGGGATTTTTATCAAAACCAATTAATACTTCTGGACGTAACACAGAATAATTTTCTGTTAAAGGATTGTCACCTTTAATCTCAAACTGTGTTTGGCTTTGACGAGCTATACCATGAAAAAATATTGCTTCTTCCACAGCAGAAACTAACGCATGACCAATACCACCCAACATAGAATGGTAAGGCCAAACAGTCAAAGGATATTTCCCATCTTGACTTAGTTGTTTTACGTAATGATAAGCGTGTTTTTCTAATAATTCATAATCCCCATGAGTAATACTGTTCGCCACATCTGGGTTAACTTTCCAAATCCCTTTTTCAATATCTGTAAGAGTAATACTAGTGGCTGCTGGTGTAGGATGTTCGCCTGACTCATTCACCCAAAATATGGGATGAAAAATCTGCATGGCAGTATGGGTATCTAAGGTAGGAATAATTTTTGTAATTACACCCAAGTTTTGATAGATAAATTCACATATTCTCCGATTATCATCTACAGCACCAGTCCCAGATTTACCACCCACAAATAATTCAAATTCTGGGATGCAAAAGGTATTCTGCACATCTATTAGCAATAAACAAATACGAGTTTTATCAAAAGCTGCTGGTTGGATGTTGTGTTGTTTTGCCCATGCTTCCGCTTCTGCTGCACGTTCTTGGTAAGGTACTCGCCAAACTTCGCCAACTTTTGCTGAGTTAAAGTGCGGGGGTATAGGTAGCTGCATATTACATCTATGGTTATTTTGTTGAATCTACTGTAACCAGTGATATGAGCAATGGGCTACATCTGAGCAAAAGTCATCACCAAAATTTTCAATATGCCCAATTCCTAAATCGAATGTTACGGAAATACTACGACAACATGAAAATAAAGCTCTTTGATTGCTATTCCATCAATTGAAACGCTTGAATCATAAGTAAATTCAACTGCTGGATTTGATTTACTCCTAATTTACCGATTCTTCTAGTAATTAATCTACGTTCAAGCGTAACTAGTCTGGTTACTCTAACTTTAGAAATAAGTTTTAATCCAGTTCCGGCAAACTCTGCATCTGATGGGTCTAAAACAAATTCTCCTGATGTTAAATTAGTGACATCTTGAGAAGAGATAAAACATAAAGTTATATCATTACCTGAATTATCAACCCATAAAATTAAGCCAGGGCGCAATTTTGTTCCAGTCAAATCTGTAAATGGGAATGGAACCAAGACTATATCTCCTTTTTGTAGAGACATTACACGGGTTCTCCATCTTCTAGAGTATATAAATTTGGTTCATTATGTAAAAATTCAAATGCTTTACTTTTCTGTGCAACTTGCATAATCTCTGGTGTAGATGGATAGGAAGAATTAAAAAATAGCTTTTCTTCCAAAAGGGAGCGTTCTTCTTCAGAGAGTGACAATATTACTTGAAATAGAGAATCAACAAGTTTAGTGTTCATGCGTGTAATTTAGTAGCAATTATAATTGCTCATACCTTAGAATAATTGTTCAATTACCTTTTATGTTTAGAAAGAAAGCTCAAAAACTCTTCCACAACGTACTTTGGTTGGTTGTAACATTTTTCAGCCGGGTAATGTTCAATACAGAGAATCCCTGATTTTTTAAACCAAGCATCCTTTTCCTTATCTTTTTCATACCTACCTTCATGGAAGGAAATCTCTAAAATTCCAAATGTTCCATCTAGGCATACTAAGAAATCTACTTCTCTATGATCTTCATAAATATTACCTGTTTCATACCTAACAGCTAGAGGTAGAGGAAAGAACAAAACACCTTTGAGTTCCAACTCTTGGGCAATTCTAATCTCGGACTGTGACGCAAACTTTATTTCATTGTAAACAATAGGTTCTTTACCTTTTCGTGCAAAGGCTTTTTCTGTAACCAATCCTTGATTTAGATCCTTAGATTTAGCAATCAAGAATTTAATAGTCTTGTGCCAATTTTCCTCAACATCTAGTAATTTAACTCTGTAGTGTATGGGGAAATCACTCATATCATACCAAATATGACCCTGAGCAATAATTGCAAAATGATATTTAAGAACTTCTTGAATATTTTCGTCCCTTATAACTATCGAATAGAGATGCAATGGTAAATATACTAAAAGACCTAAAGTACAAAAATCATTTGCATAATCACTCCAGCCAGTATCAAAAACTAATTGAGCATCAACAATAATCGCTGCATAATCATTCCAGTAATCATTAATTAATGATTGAACCCACGTTCTATGTAATTTCTCTAACAATTGTGAATCAGATAATTTTGACATTTAATAGTTTTTCCTCAATATTTAAATACATTCAATCAAATATTGTATATTTTTAGTCCAACTTAATTATGAGTCAACAAAAAATCCCCCACTGTACAGTGGGGGATTTCTTATTACTTACCTACAAAACTAGAAGCTAGATCAACCGAACTTACCAGCAGTGGAGGCGATGAGGAAAGCTGCGTAGGTGAGGACATAGCCGACGGTGAAGTGAGCTAGACCAACTACACGGGCTTGAACAATGGAGAGAGCAACGGGTTTGTCTTTCCAGCGAATTAGGTTAGCGATAGGAGTACGTTCGTGCGCCCAAACTAGGGTTTCGATCAACTCTTGCCAGTAACCTCTCCAGGAGATGAGGAACATGAAGCCAGTAGCCCAAACTAGGTGTCCGAAGAGGAACATCCAAGCCCAGACAGACAGGTTGTTCACGCCGTAGGGGTTGTAACCGTTGATCAACTGAGCAGAGTTAGCCCAGAGGTAGTCACGGAACCAGCCCATGAGGTAGGTGGAATTTTCGTTGAACTGAGCAACGTTACCTTGCCAAATACCTAAATGTTTCCAGTGCCAGTAGAATGTTACCCAACCTACTGTATTTAACGCCCAGAACAAAGATAGGTAGAAAGCGTCCCAAGCGGAGATGTCGCAAGTACCGCCACGGCCTGGACCGTCGCAAGGGAAGGCATAGCCGAAGTCCTTTTTATCGGGCATCAGCTTGGAACCACGAGCATCCAAAGCACCTTTGACTAAGATGAGGGTGGTGGTGTGCAGACCTAAGGCGATCGCATGGTGTACCAAGAAGTCGCCAGGGCCAATTGTTAAGAACAGGGAGTTAGTACCAGAGTTAATGGCATCTAACCAGCCTGGTAGCCAAACGTTGGCGTAGTTAGGATAGGCTGTGTAGGCAACGCTATCGGGGTTAGACAGCAATGTATCTAAGCCGTAGAGTACCTTACCGTGAGCAGCTTGAATGAACTGAGCAAATACTGGCTCAATCAAGATTTGCTTTTCAGGTGTTCCGAAAGCAACTACTACGTCGTTGTGGACGTATAAGCCTAAGGTGTGGAAGCCTAAGAATAGCGATACCCAGCTTAGGTGGGAGATAATCGCTTCTTTGTGCTGTAGCACACGCTCAAGCACGTTACCTTTGTTTTGTTCAGGATCGTAGTCACGGACTAAGAAGATAGCACCGTGAGCAAACGCACCAACCATCAAGAAGATAGCGATGTATTGATGGTGTGTGTACAAAGCTGCCTGTGTGGTGTAGTCCTTAGCAATAAATGCGTAGGAAGGCAGGGAGTACATATGCTGCGCCACCCAAGAGGTAACAACACCCAAGCAAGCTAGGTGCCAACCTAATTGGAAGTGCAGAGAGTTGTTGTAGGTATCATAAATGCCTTGGTGAGGCATATTGAAGGGACCTTCAACAGGTTTGCCAAAGAAAGTTTTGGCATTCATCATTTCTTTGATGCTGTGACCAATACCGAAGTTGGTACGGTACATATGACCAGCAACAATGAATAATACAGCGATCGCCAAGTGGTGATGAGCTATATCTGTCAACCACAGGGATTCTGTTTGAGGATGGAAGCCACCCAAAAATGTCAGAATCGCTGTACCAGAACCTTGAGAGGTACTGAAAATGTGACCTGCTGTATCAGGGTTTTGAGCGTAAACACCCCAGTTGCCTGTGAAGAAGGGTTGTAAGCCTGCTGGGTGGGGCGCTGTGGTTAAGAAGTTATCCCAACCTACGTGCTGTCCGCGAGATTCGGGGATAGCAACGTGAATCAAGTGACCGGCCCAAGCTAGAGAGCTAACGCCGAACAAACCTGCTAAGTGGTGGTTCAGACGAGATTCAGCACTCTTAAACCAAGCTAGGCTAGGACGGAACTTGGGTTGTAAATGCAACCAACCAGCAAACAAGAACAAGGACGCAAACAACAACAGGAAGACTGAACCTGTATATAGTTCGGTGTTTGTCCGCATACCGATGGTGTACCACCAATGATATACACCAGAGTAAGCAATGTTTACTGGGCCGTTAGCACCAGCTTGGGTAAAAGCTTCAATAGCTGGTTTACCGAAGTGGGGGTCCCAAATCGCGTGAGCAATTGGGCGGACGTGTAGAGGATCTTTAATCCACTGTTCAAAGTTACCTTGCCAGGCTACATGGAACAGGAGGCTAGAAGCCCATAAGAAAATGATTGCCAGGTGACCGAAGTGAGTAGCGAAAATCTTTTGGTAAAGATTTTCTTCGGTCATGCCATCGTGGCTTTCAAAGTCGTTGCCCATAGCCATCGCATACCAAATGCGACGGGTAGTTGGGTCCTGTGCTAGATCCTGGCTAAATTTTGGAAATTTTGTTGCCATTGATATTTCCTCTGACCTTTAGCCATCAGGTTTCAGATTCCAGAGTTCTGAGTTTTGAGTCCTAAGTCCTGTTATTACCCAGTACTCAGCACTCAATACTCAGTACTCTTTATAACTAATTGCTAGCCTACCGAAAGTATGTGTGCGTGGAAGAATGCCCAGGTTGTAGCAATTCCTCCCAGGAGGTAGTGAGCTACACCAACGGCACGACCTTGAGTAATGCTCAGAGCGCGGGGTTGGATTGCAGGAGCTACCTTCAGTTTATTATGCGCCCAAACAATGGACTCAATTAATTCTTGCCAGTAGCCACGACCACTGAACAGGAACATTAAGCTGAATGCCCATACAAAGTGAGCGCCCAAGAACATTAGTCCATAAGCGGACAACGCACTTCCGTAGGAGTTGATTACTTGGGAAGCTTGCGCCCACAAGAAATCACGCAACCAGCCGTTGATTGTGATGGCACTTTGGGCAAAGTTACCACCAGTGATGTGAGACACATTACCTGCTGCGTCTACTGTTCCCCAGACATCAGACTGCATTTTCCAGCTGAAGTGGAAAATTACAATTGATAGGGAGTTGTACATCCAGAATAATCCGAGGAATACGTGATCCCAACCGGATACTTGACAAGTACCACCACGACCGGGACCATCGCAAGGGAAGCGGAAGCCCAAGTTCGCTTTGTCTGGAATCAGACGAGAGCTGCGGGCGAACAATACACCTTTCAACAGAATCAGAACTGTTACGTGAATGGTGAAGGCGTGGATGTGGTGAATCAAGAAGTCGGCTGTACCTAATGCGATAGGCATCATTGCGACCTTGCCACCTACAGCCAGTACACCACCGCCAAAGGCGTAGCTAACAGGTTCTAAAGCGTTTGGTGCAGTGCCACCAGGAGCTAGGGTATGCAGGTTTTGTACCCACTGAGCAAATACCGGCTGCAACTGAATTGCTGTGTCGGAGAACATATCTTGGGGACGACCCAAGGCACGCATTGTGTCGTTGTGGATGTATAAACCAAAGCTGTGGAAGCCAAGGAAGATACAAACCCAGTTCAGGTGGGAAATAATTGCATCTCTGTGACGAATCACCCGATCCAATACGTTGTTTTGGTTAACGACAGGATCGTAGTCCCGCACCATAAATATTGCTGCGTGAGCAGCGCCACCGACGATGAGGAATCCGCCGATCCAGATGTGGTGGGTGAAGATACACAACTGTGTTGCGTAGTCAGTTGCTAAGTATGGGTAGGGAGGCATCGCGTACATATGGTGCGCGATGATGATGGTCAAGGAACCCAAAAAGGCAAGGTTTGTTGCCAATTGAGCGTGCCAAGATGTGGTCAGGTTTTCGTAGAGACCTTTGTGGCCTTCACCTGTGAAGGGGCCTTTATGGTTCTCTAGAATTTCTTTGATGCTGTGACCGATACCCCAGTTAGTGCGGTATTGGTGTCCTGCAATGATGAACAATACAGCGATCGCCAAGTGGTGATGGGAAATATCAGTCAGCCACAGACCACCGGTTACAGGGTTTAAACCGCCCTTGAAGGTTAAGAAGTCAGCGTACTGACCCCAATTCAAGGTGAAGAAAGGTGTTAAACCAGCAGCAAAGCCGGGGAACAGGTCAATCAAAACGCTCTTGTTGAGGATGAACTCGTGAGGCAAGGGGATATCTTTAACTGCAACCCCTGCATCCAAAAGCTTGTTGATTGGTGCGGAGACGTGAATTAAGTGTCCAGCCCATCCTAAGGAACCGCAGCCTAGCAAGACTTGTAGGTGGTGGTTCAACATCGACTCCACATTCTGGAACCATTCCAGTTTGGGAGCGCGTTTGTGATAGTGGAACCAGCCAGCAAATAGGAACAAGCCCGCTAATACCAAGCCGCCAATAGCTGTGCAGTAAAGCTGGAAGGAGTTGGTGATACCCCAGCCACGCCATACTTGGAACAAGCCTGAGGTGATCTGAATACCGTGGAATCCACCACCGACATCACCATTCAATATGTCTTGTCCCACAATGGGCCAAACGACTTGAGCACTGGGTCTCACGTTCAACGGGTCACTTAACCAGGCTTCGTAGTTAGAAAACTTCGCGC
This sequence comes from Anabaena sp. CCY 9910, assembly GCF_963920875.1. Classification (NCBI taxonomy): domain Bacteria; kingdom Bacillati; phylum Cyanobacteriota; class Cyanophyceae; order Nostocales; family Nostocaceae; genus Anabaena; species Anabaena sp. CCY 9910. The sequence goes on from NZ_CAWUDJ010000001.1 coordinate 158,118, forward strand.
CGTGGAAAATCATCCCGCTCAACCAAATTGTCACAACTGCCAGGTGGCCGAAGTGCGCCGCAAATATTTTGCGGGAGATGTCTTCTAAATCGCTTGTATGTGTATCAAAATCGTGGGCGAGAGCGTGGAGGTTCCAAATCCATGTGGTGGTTTTTGGACCTCTAGCGAGAGTTCTATCGAAGTGTCCTGGCTGCGCCCATTTTTCAAATGAGGTAGGAACCGGATCTTTATCGACGATTACTCTTGCTTTCTTTTCCTCTCGCTCCGGAGGACTAATTGTCATTCGACCTCCTCTGGTGATAAGGAATGAGGAATCATGAAACCACAAAGTGATACTTAGTCGCTTTCTCCAGAGTGTGGCTGGAGCAGCGATGAAAGCGCTATGTGGAAATTTGTTTCTGTTGAATTATAAAGTCTTTACTTGTACTTTGATGGACACATTTTAACAATAATTCAAAATAGCCAGAATATTTGTCTAATCTGCCTTTTCACTGCAAAGTATTTAGCAAAAAGTCAATACTTTCTTTATTTAATTTACAAAGGATAACAATTCGTAAAACTTATGTCTTCTGATACCAAAACGGCAACAAATTTGCTGAGTTTGCTTTGGGTATATTTATTTTCACCTAGTTTTTGATGTTTACAACAAATTGTAAAAAAAATCCTGATTTTTAATTTTTACTAAAAACTCATGGTATGTGATGAAGATTTCAGCTTGTAGGTGATAGTAGGCGATCGCTCAATTCAGCCACAATGATTGCAGTTGTTCAAGACTATAACTAGGTATAAGGTATGAACTCTTGGCATAACAGGCCTTTAAGGAAAGTTCTTCTGGGAAGTTCGACTATTTTGAGGTGGCTGATCACACTAGTACTAGTCTTAGGTGTGACTAGTTGTGGTGAGAAAGCTGTTAGTCAACAAGTATCCATTAGTGCAAAAGACAAACCTCAGCAGATTTCTCAGCAATTTTCCGAAGTCTCACCACCAGATGTGATTCAAGAATTACGTCCTAATTTAGAAATTTATCAACCACAGGTGACAATAGTTAACCCTCAACCGGAGGAAGTGATTAGTGACAATACTGTCTCGGTGAAGTTCCAAGTTAAGGATCTACCAATTTTTAAGCATCCACAATGGGATTTAGGCCCTTATCTACACGTAATTGTAGATAATCAACCTTATATACCCGTTTATGACATAAGTCAGCCTTTGGTGCTGTCTGACTTATCTCCAGGTACTCATACTCTGCGCGTCTTTGCTGCCCGTCCTTGGCATGAAAGTTTTAAAAATGAAGGTGCTTACGCCCAGACGACATTTCATGTTTTTACGAAAAGCGACGACAATAATCCAGACTCCAGCCTACCTTTGTTAACTTACAGTAGTCCTCAAGGCAGTTATGGGGCAGAACCAATCTTGTTAGATTTTTACCTGACTAACGCCCCTTTACATCTAGTTGCGAAAGAGCAACCCAATGATCAATTCAGTGATTGGCGTATTCGCTGCACTATAAATGGTGAAAGCTTTGTATTTGATCGGTGGCAAGCAGTTTACCTCAAAGGTTTTAAACCTGGAAAAAACTGGGTGAAGCTGGAATTCCTCGACAATCAAGGGAATCCAGTCAAGAATGCCTTTAATACTACAGTCAGACTTTTTGACTACCAACCCAATGGTAAAGATTCTTTGTCCAGAATTGTTAGGGGAGAATTAAAAGCTCAGGAAGTACGTGGCATTGTAGACTTGACTTATGAGGCTAAACCATCGCTTGCAGAACCAACACCTGTGACAACTCCTAGCCCAGAACCAGAAAAATCAGCATTACCGGAAGTTACGGAAACAGTCCCTACTCCTGAAGCTACTGAACCACCACAAACAGAAACTCCTGAACCAGAAAAACCTAAAAATGGTGGATTTTTTAGCCGTCCTCGTCCTCAACCGTCGCCTAGTCTGACTCCGACATTACCAAAGGTAATTGAGTCGCCTGTACCACAACCAGAGGTAACACCCATACCATCACCAACAGTTACCCCAGAACCACAATCAGAGGTAACACCCATACCATCACCGACAGTTACCCCAGAACCACAACCAAAGGTAACACCCACAGCATCACCGACAGTTACCCCAGAACCACAGCCAGAGGTAACACCCATACCATCACCGACAGTTACCCCAGAACCACAGCCAGAGGTAACACCTACATTGCCAGCTGAATCACAAGAAAAACCAGTGACTCAACGGAAGAAAGTCAACTTGGGTGATTACTTCAAACGTCGTCCACGTTCTACAACAACACAAACACCTACAGTCACGGAACAGCCAGCAGAATCATCAGAATCTAATTGAGGTGATGATCTCTGACCGACCGAAGGTCATCGCATTTTCTCGTCGGTAGGGTTTGTTGTCGCGTAGCACAACGCAGCATCCGAGATTTCCGGTGCGTTATGGACTTTAGTCGTAACGCACCCCACCAGATTAACTCCTAAGGCCGTTGGGGTTTACCTATAAAACCCTACACCGAACTTGAGGAGACTGAACTTAAAACTGGTTCTCGTCGTCTGGGTACTTCATAAGTCATAAAATCATAGGCCATATCGGTACGAGGAAAGATGGCACGGGCTTCTTGTAGCAAATCTTTTAACTCTATGGTGTTACCGGGTGCATAGCGAGGACTGAAGTGAGTCATCAGTAATCGACGCACTCCAGCAGCTAAGGCCGTTTGCGCTGCCATTGTGGTTGTTGAGTGTAATCGCTGAAAAGCCATTTCTGAGTCTTGATGGGCAAAGGTGGCTTCGTGAATTAACACGTCTGCATCTTGAGCTAATTCAACAGCACCATCACAATATATTGTGTCTGTGCAGTAGGCCATTTTCCGCCCAATTTCTGTGGGGCCGCATAATTCAGAACCGTTAATGACACGCCCATCTTCAAGGGTAACGGTTTCGCCACGCTTGAGTTGACCATAAACTCTCCCAGGTGGGATTTGCAATTCTTTGGCTTTTTCTATATCAAAGCGTCCGGCTCGGTCTTTTTCGGCTACGCGATAGCCAAAAGCGGTGATGCGATGATGTAATAGTCCACAAGTCACGGTAAATTCATCATCTTCATAGATGACACCAGGGCGGACAGTGTGGATTTTAATGGGATAGGAGAAATGTGTATGAGAATAACGAGAAGCGGATTGGATATACTCGTTTAAACCCGATGGGCCATAAATATCAACTCTTTGAACATTACCCGCCAAGCCACAACTAGCAAGAAGACCCATTAAACCAAAAATGTGATCACCATGCAGATGGGTAATAAATATTCGGGACAATTGGCTGACTTTTAAGTCACTCCGCAAAATTTGGTGTTGAGTACCTTCGCCACAGTCGAATAACCACAACTCTGCCCGTTGGGGTAGTCTTAGCGCAACGCTGGAAACATTGCGCGCTCTTGTGGGTACACCAGAACTTGTACCTAAAAATGTAATCTGCACAGCGTTTTCTAGCCTTCTTCTTGCTATGTTTAAAGCTATGTTTTCTATAGTGGCATGGTTGCTGGGCAAATTGCCGGGAATTTGGGGATTACTATCTCCAAAACTTATTGACTGGCCAAGATAATTCGCAGATGGTTCCTTGGGGAATTTGTGGCGATCGCTGGAATTTTCCCCTTAGTTGTCGTGCTAAATTGATAAACTGTTGGGTTCCTCGTCCTTTTTTGGATGAACTTACGCCTAAGCCATTATCTATAATTTTCAACGTGTACCAACCTGCTATTAATGAGCAAGTGACTTGGAGTTTAGTGACTCCGGTAGCGTGTTTACCTACATTACATAAAGCTTCTTCTAAAAATCTACAAATCCCTCTTTTTTGTTCCATACTTAAACTTTGTTCATCTATTGGCTCAAAGCTACGTATGGCAACTTTAATAGTTTTAAAGCAAGGAAACTCTCGATCTAAGGTGTAACTGTAAACTTGATAGAGGACTTCGTGTAGTGGATCTTGCAAACTGAGGACTAAATTATTACCTAAATACAGTTTGATATCTTGGCTGGGATATTCTTGCTGCAAAAATTCGTAAATTCCTCGTAGCTCATGATTTAATTTCTCTAGTTCTTTTTCAATCTTTGGGAGCAATTCCTGAGTATTGGTATTTTCGCAGCGTATCAATTTTAAAACTTGGGCTAAACTTTGTAGTGGTCCATTATGGATGGTTTCAAAGGTACTTTCTATTACGTCTTGACGGGTTTTCATACCTAAGCGTAAAGCTTGGTCGTATTGATATAATGCTATCAGTTCCATACCATTTATAGTCAGAACTAGAATGGTAGGTATGACTGGAACCCACCACCCCCAAATTAATAGTAGGTAACTAATTACTAGTAAACTAGTGATAGTTATTCCCACAACCAAAAAATTTACTAGTGGGGATTTAGTGAACCTAGCAATCACTATTCCTAAAAAACCCCAGACAAAAATCCAAGCATATTCCCATCCATCATTCCAAGTATTAATTAGTGGTCTACCATCAAGCACAGCACTAATAATTTGACTGATGGCGTGTGCTTGGATTTCCAATGCGTTAACTTGCTTGGGAGCTGATTTAATTGATGTAATCGCTGAAGTGGGGATAAAGTCCTGATTGTGAGTATTTGTAATACCGATAATGACTATGCGATCGCGTATCCATTCAGGGTTAAATTTACCATTTTTAATGTCCTCCCCAGATAAAGTTCTAAATCTTCGGTTGCCACTACGGAAATTTAGCAGTATTTGAAAGCCACTGGCATCAGCACGGATATATCCTCCAGAGTTTGGTAAAAAGCGGGGTAGTTTCTTTTTTCCCAACTGACTACTTTCTAAACTAATATTTTCCTGGGCTAAATAAATTCTTGCTAATCGCATAGCCAAAGATAATTTGTAGCCATTAGATGTATTAATTGCCAATAGACTACGTCTCGCCTTACCGTCACTATCTAGAATTTGGTCTGCAAAAGCAATCTGTTCAGGAGGCAAATCTAGATGCGAATGAATCTGGACGGGTAAAATGTTTTCAGTAGCAATTAAATTTCTGTACTTTTGAAAAAGCTTGACCAGGTTATCCTCTTGAGAATTGATGAGTGAATTCCGATCAATATTTAGACCGATAACTTTAGGCTGATAAACTTGTAACTTCTCCAGCAGCCCTACAAAACCACTATCTGATATAGTTGATGTTAGAGAATAATTATCACCTTGATTAATTTCTACTAACAAAATTCGTGCATCTATAGGTTCTTCTGAGCGCCAACTGAGAAAACTATCCAAAGCCATCAATTCTAAGGACTCTAGGGAACCAAAAAGTCTTGTAAAAGTGACTAGTCCAATGACTGCTAATCCTGGTAATATACCTACACGCCAAATGGCAATTTCTGCTTTAATTCCGCTCCAAAGTCCAGGTTGCATCATGCTATTCTCCTAGTCTTTAGGTATGAGTAATTGGTCAGGTTCAATTAATTAGGGATAGATAAACTAACCACTATTAATTACTCATAGTCATGTAATGTTCATCTTTAATCAATCAACCCTTCTTCTCTAGCCCGCTTTTCGGTTTGAATGCGGATATTTTTTCCTTCATCAGGATAAACACCCAAAGCATCTTGTAATTTACTCCAATAATGCCGTACCATGCGCTCTGAAATACACATTTGTTCGGCAATAGCTTTATCTTGTAATCCTTCCTCAAAAGCCAAGGTTAAAACTCTCAACCACTCTGGTTTTATTTCTAGTCCGGTGTGGATTCCCTTAATATCTTTTGTATGAGTTAATCCTTGTAATGCCCAATCTACTCTAGTCAACATTTCTTGCGTAGATAGACTTTTATCAGCAACGGTGAAACCTCCTTTATGAGTATCAATATCTGGTCGGATTCTCACTAGTGTTCTAATATGAGCGCTCTGTACAATGATGTTGAGATTAGGATAATTTTTCATCAGTGTTCTCAGCAGTCGCACACCTGTATCTGGGCGGGCTTTAATTCCTAATTTTTCAGGGATAGAAAGATCCATGACTATCAGGTCTGGTGGACAAATTGTTAGTTGATTAAAGGCACTTTCCGCATTAATCGCTAAGACAAAATCGCCTTCAGGATAATGTCTTTTTAATACTTCTACTGTCCCACTTAAAACTGATTCATGATCATCAATTACTAGAAACTTCCTTAATGCTTTTTCAGATGTGGTCTGTTGCATAATTCATCCTGTGCTGAATAAATAATTGACTAGTGATTGTTTCTAATGTCTGCTGGAAAAATATTTTATGTGATAAACAATAGGCACATCTATCTGATGCGAAATCAATTTAAATGGATTAATGTCGTTAAATTCATGGTAATATCTACCAATAGAAGTACCAATAAACTCTATAACTTTGGGTATGATAAAAGCATTTGACTGAGGTCAAAAATTGACAGCTTTGACATAGATAATCTAAGGTGGATAAACTAGAGTGAAAAAGAATAGCACCTACTTCAGAATAATTTATTTTGACAGATAATTGTCCTAATTCCTGCTTTTGTTTTAGACTTATATAAATGGAATTAGGCTTCAATATATCGGAGATTGTAATTGTTAATAACTCTTCTAGAGAATTTAAAATAATTAAACCAGATTCGGCTGGCTCATGTCGCCAATAAACTGGCATATCTATATGAAAATATAGGTGGGGATTGGCGACTAGCCAAGACTTTAATAATCCCTCAATTGCCAGAGGAAAGCTATCTTGTAGTGATTCAGGAAACAAGCGATCGCTTATGTCTACTAAGGAATGATGCAGATGATCAACTTTATCTAAATATTGTTTTATTTTCTCACTTGATAATTCCCAAGGATTCATAGATAATAAATCTAAGTTACGTCGCATAGTAAAAGTTTCCTGTAATAGACTATCCCGGATATTTTCAGCCTCAATAATGAATCTAGATGATTGTCTATAAGACCACCATTGTAGGGCTTTTTGAACTCTGTAATAGGATGTCAAGAACGGGATTATGGTCATAACTCAGATGGTGATGATTATAATTTGTGTGCTTGTTTTCAGAGACACAAAATCTATCTATTAACTATTTTGTTATCATAGGTTAATACTATTAACGAATTCACGATAGATTTATGACAAGTAATCTGTCTAAAATTTCCAAGTTTCTATCCAAAAATTGATAGTATTCCTCTGAGAAAAGGTAAAATGTCTGAATTATATAGATATCGACAGCTTAAGATCCCCGACTTCTTTGAGAAGTCGGGGATCTTAGTTTTAAGTTGGGTATAACCCCTAGTCTCTAGCCCCTGAACTCAAGGACGTATAGTTACTAAAATGAGGAACTTATATCTGGATTAACTTACAAATCAGTGATAAGTCTTGCTTTTCTGAGGATAAATCGTAGTGCTGTCTCCTCCTGAGAAATAATATGAGCCTCTGCCTGCATACCTGACTGGATATGACACTGACGATCGCCATTCCCAAATGAGATTTTTTCTGGTTGGATAGTAGCTTCAAAATAAGGAGTTGCAGCAGCCGATAATGCTCCCCCTGGATTGTTATTTTGAGGTGCGATCGCATCTGGAGAAACAGCACTCACCACAGCATGGAGAACACCATAATCGGGGTATGGACAAGCGTTAACACGCAATTGAACTTTCTTCCCCACTTCCACTTTTTTAATGTCTGCGGTGGGAATCATTGCTTTAATTACTAGTGGCGCATTTTGTGGTGCAATTTCCGCGATCGCCTCACTAGTACGTACCACTTGACCAGGGTTCCGCAGATTTAACTTCAGGATAATCCCGTCACTGGTAGCGCGAATGACGCTACTTTGCAATTGCTTTTCTACTTGTTGTAATTCTTTTTGGGATTGGTTGAGTTGGGACAGCATTTCTAAACGTCGCTGAACTAAAGCTTGCTGTTCTTTCTGTAACGTAGCGATAGTAGCCTCACCCCTAGCGATTTCTTGAGCAATACGTTCTTGTGCGATCGCCACCGTTGCCATGCTAGGATTAACCCCAGCCTTTGCTGATTGCATTTTGGCTTGGGCGATTTCCACAGAGCGTTTTCCCGCTTCCAAGGCTGATTTAGCTTGTTCTACCACAAGTTTTTTCTGTTCATATTCTCGCCTACCAATCGCACCAATATCAGCTAATTGCTGATAGCGATCGCGATCTGCGTTAGCAAAATCCAAATCAGCTTGAGATTTACGTAAATCTGCGATCGCTTTTTGCAAACTAGCTTCAGAGGCGATATATTCACTTTGTGTAGTGATTTGACGTTCTTGATATTCTCGTTGATTACGAGCCAAATCTGCTTGAGCAGAAGCCACTGTACGCTCGATTACCTTGGTTTCCGCGAGTATCTGACTATTGAAAGTACTGATTTGAGCATCAACTTGCACAAGTTGTAATTTAATTTGTTGGATATTACCTTGTAGTTGACTTTGTTTGATTTGTAACTGCTCAGTATTGAGAGTAGCGATCGCATCACCCCGTTTGACAACTTGATTTTCTGTTACGAAGAGATTCTGAATCGTCCCCTCAATTTCCGGCTGTACCAAGCGAGTTTCGCCTATAGGACGAACAGTAGCCGCAGCTTTGATGACAACATTATATTTAATCCACGAGGATAAGGCGATCGCTGAACTAACAGACACTACAAGAAATAACCCCAGCAAAGATGTCCAAATACCAACTGGTGGTAAAGCATCATCATCTTGCAGGGGCGGGATAAGTTTCTTATTTTGAATATACAGCATACTTCACCAAATAATTATCAGTATTTAAATAGGAAAAAATTAATAGGGGACAGGGAAAACTAAGTTACTCAAATTGCACTCTTTCTCGTGTCTCCTAGTCCCCAGTTTTCTTAAAATTCAAGGAATTAAGAAATCTAAATGCTCTCCTGCTTTAGTCCGTAAATCTTCTATGGAACCTTGAAGTTTTAATCGTCCTTGATCTAGTAAAACAATCCAATTAGCCCGATTAATTACTTTTGGACGGTGACTAATCAAAATTGTGGTTTTGCCTTGACGATGGTGTAATAATTCGTCTAAAACTTGGGCTTCACTTACTGGATCAAGTCCGCCAGTAGATTCATCTAAAATAAGTATTGGTGGATCTGTAACAATGGCTCTAGCTATCGCTAAGCGTTGGCGTTGTCCACCAGAAATATTTGCGCCAAATTCTCCTAAAATCGTTTGATATTTATCAGGAAATCTACTAATAAATTCATCAGCCCCAGCAACTTGACAAGCTCTAACAATTTGCTCAAATGTGACAAATGGCGTTCCTAAGCGAAAGTTTTCGATAATGGAACGACTCCAAAAATGAGCATCTTGAGGAACTAAAACTACTTGCTGACGTAGACAATCAAGTGCAATATCTTGTAGGTTATATAGTCCAATCCGAATATTGCCAGATTGCAGAGTATATAAACTAGTAATTAATTTAGCGACAGTACTTTTACCGCACCCTGATTTGCCGATAATAGCAGTGACTTTACCACCAGGGATTGTCAAGGTAAAGTCTTCTAGTAAGTCAACTCTTCCGGTATAGTGAAAATTGACATTTGTGCAAATAATGTCAGCATCACCAGAGATTGTAGTAAAAGGCTTTTTCCCATCACCTTCATTTTCAGGTGTGGTATCTATGATTTCTGTGAGGCGTTGCACAGCAGTTTTTGCAGTAGTAAATTCGTCAACAAAACCTATCACAGTACCGATTAATCCTAGAAAATTTCCGTTCATTGAGTTAAAAGCTAGTAGCTTCCCAATACTCAAATTTTCTGCCGGATCAATTACTAAATTACCACCAACCCAGAGTAATGCTATCGAACCAATACCAGAAACCAAACCTGAAAATGTACCATTAATGATGCCGATTTGAATTGTACGTAAAGTTACATTAGCAAGATGACCAAAGCGACTTTGTAGTTCATCTAAAAAATGTGGACTAGCTGTGGTAGTTTTGACTGTGAGAGCGCCTTTAAAAGTTTCTACTAAAACACCTTGTGCTTCCGCATCTTTAATTAAAAGCTCACGAGTTTTCTGCTGTAAAGTTGGCAAAAATACAATCGTAGATATAGTCATAAACACAGACACAATCATGGCTACCACAGTTAGCTTCCAGCTGTAAAAGACCATGATACAGAAAGAAATAACAGCAATAAAAAATCGACTAGGTAGACTGATAACTACTTGAGCTACTAACTGGTTAATTTGGTTAATATCTCGAAGGCGACTAATAATTTCACCACTGCGTCGAGCTTCATAGTATGATAGTGGCAATTGGAGAATTTGCCGACAAAATTCTAAGACTAATCCTAATTGTAATCGTTGGGCAAAATGAGCGATCAAATTAGATTGAACCCAAGCCAGACTACCAGAAATCAAATTCATGACGAATACACCTATCGCCATAGTAGTCAGTAGTCTTGTATCACCCCGAATTAAAATATCATCAGTCAGAATTTGTAAGAGAAACGGAGAGGCTAAAGATAAAATTCCTAATAGTAAATTAAGGGGAATAACTTGGGCGATAAGACTGCGAAAATGCCAAACACGCTTAAAGAAACGCCAAAAGCCACTAACTTTGTCATCTTCCAGTTTCCAAAATAGTTCTGGATTTGGTTCTACTAACAGCATCAACCAATCTGTCCAGCCTTCGACTAAATCTTTTTCAGATAGATAACGAATGCCGACGGCTGGATCAGAAATTACACATTTTTTGCCTTTTTTACCATAGAAAACAACCCAGTGATTCCCCTTCCAGTGAATAATTGCTGGTAAACGCGCTTCATTAATTTGGTTTAAAAGTTCCGGTGAAGTTTTAACAGAACGTGCATTAAAACCTAGTGTTTCTGCACCTCGTTTTAAACCCAATAAAGTTGTACCAAATTGTCCTGTCCCTACAGCTTCACGGATGCGGTTGAGAGTAAAAGTGCGTCCATAATGTTTGGCTATCGATGCTAGACAAGCCGCACCACAATCTTCTTGACTATGTTGTTGAACGTGAGCGTATTTCATAAGACAGCTTTCTTTCAACTAAAGTAGTAAGCCATAAACATTTGATATTATCTGTAGCAGAGTGGGAATTACTTACCCTACATTTATTTCAAGAAGCAAGTATGAATCCTATATTTAAATTCTGTAATAACCTAAAACACGTCTAATTTGCATACTCAGATTTTCTGACTCATATTGCCCGCCCTAGTTATGCAAGTTAAATATATAACTGCCTATCTTAGAGGTTGTTGAGAAAGTATTATTACTAACATCACAATCTTAAGAAGCTAACCCCCCAATTCCCCGTTCTCTTGTAAGGAATTTTATGGGTTTTAAAAGCCTCTCTCCGTTTCGGGGAGAGGTTTGGAGAGGGGTTCTTATTATACTTTCAAACTTTTCAAATAATCTTTTAGGAATAACTTGAAGAATCCACTCTTCTAGTTCGCCGGAAAAGTGCATAACGGTAATCAAATATGAATGCTGATTCCCAAGCAAATTGAACTTCTTCATTAGTAACACCAGAAACCCCATATACATAGGCTGCCCCCAAAATGTAGTAATAAATATTAAGATCAAAAGTAACTGGAATATAGCCTCCACTCACAACAGCAGCTTCTTCTAAAGAGATTTCTGTAAAAAGTGGACTGTCTTTTTTCATGCTTTGGGAATAATTTCAATTTATGCAAGAGGTCTATTGTTTTTAGGATAAATACTGGAACATAACAATGCTCCAGTATTTAAGAATTTTAATGTTGAGTTAGTTACCTCTAAATCATTATTAGAAAAGCCTAAAATCTCAGCAATATCTCTGATAATTTTCAGGCAAATCCCTTAATGCTATTACCACCAGCCGCCGGAGCTAAAACCCAGCTTTGAAGCTATTAGTGATTCTTCAGGAGTTATTCCGTTAGTGTGAGTAATTGTAGTACCAATGAGTGATGTGCCGCTAAACACGTTTAATGTTTTTGCTACATCTGGTGCGTTCTGGTAAAAAACGCCAAGAGCAAGAAGGTAATTATCATAGTTATAAGAAAGGGTTGCTCCCTTTGGATAATAACCGTACTCTCCATAACTTCCACCACTAACAGTAGCAGATGTTTCAGATGAAACTTGGGCAAACAAATTATTGTTGATAACTTGCATAATTGTCACTCCGTAAAAACAATTGTTTTGAATTACTTCAAGCTAGTAGTTGATTGTCTCTTTCAAGTTGTTCAACTCGTTGCTTGCTTTAAACAATAGCTCGGAGTTAATAGCTGAGTCACTTTCACTTTCTGCAAACTTTATTACTAATTTTGCTGTAATTAATATCATAATTAAGCCAGAGATATTTCCGAAAAATACAGACACAAATAAAGCATTAATTTCTCTAAACATGAGTGAATTAAATATCCAATTTATCTACAGTCATCCGGACTGATTTATAAGAAGCGAAAGACTTAAATCCCCAACTTCTTTGAGAAGTCAGGGGTCTTGTTTCTCACGAATGATAAAGAATCGGTATAGTGCTAGCATTTGATTTTTGAATAACACGTAGGATGGGCAATGCCCACCAAAACCTTTACACGCTAAGCATTGCCCACCCTACTGATACTTGGATTTTTTCAATAATCCAATCCGATTTCTATATATGTTTTCATTTTTTTAGTTTACGCCAGAGATTAAGTAGAACGGGGTAGATAATTAAAAATTTGTAGTGAGAACTTTAGTTCTCGAAAAAGGACTAAAGTCCTTACTACGAACTCAATTCTATTGTTCTTACATTATTTCAGGACTTACGCAACTGACACGCCAGTAGTGTGCGTCAGATGTGAAAAATACTGTAATGTGTACGAAATTATTGGGGCTGACGCACCCTACAGTTAGTTTGATTATCAAACTTGCGTAAGTCCTATATTTAACATAGTTGTTTTTTTCAAGTCGTTATACTTAAATAAAAAAACTGAAACATCCAAAGATGTTCCAGTCCCTATACTTTTAACTTTCAATTCACTGAATCGTATGTGTGGCTCAATGGAGCATTCCAGAAGTGATTTTACCTGACTTGATTTTTGGCGTAACAATCAGTTATGTAAAATCTAGACATTAGGCTACATTCCAGAACCCATGAAATTTGATTCAGTTCACTCCGTTCTAAAAATCAAAATATACTTTCTCAACATTTAGGTCATGAAAGTAGAAATTGAATATAACAGACTCTTCAGATTCACTAGGTTTTTTACCTTTTGCTAAATCTTTGGGAGCTTCAGGATATCCCTTTTTTCTTTCTCCACCTTTAACTGGAGAAGGTTGATATGGATGACATGTTTTGATGGGATAAGCCTGAACTCCTCTGCTTGCACCAACTACAATTTCTTGTTGCTCAAGGGATACTTCTGTAAAAAATTGGTTAGACATGATTAAAATCTCCGTAATTTAATTAATGTCGAAGATTGATTGCCTCCAATTGGCTTTTCAAATCCTCGCTTGATTAATACAATAGCTGGTAATAAATAGCTAATTCATTCATGATTTGTGTAAACATATTTGCCAGTTTTATCTAATAAAATTACCTGATTATATAGATTAAGGTTCCTAAAAATACAGACATAAGCCACGCGTTAATTATACTAAATTTCATATAATTGAATTAAATATAAAGTTTATCTATTAAGCCAAGCATTTTATGTGGTGGACAATGCCCACCTTAGAGGTACTTAGATATTCTCTAGGACTCATACTTGATTTTTGAAATATACGTAGGGTGGGCAATGCCCACCAAAATCATGAGCCGGTGGGCATTGCCCACCCTACAGATAGTGAGAATTTTTCAGAAATCAAATCGGGTTCCTGTAATCATAAATACTATAAGTATAAATATTTAGTTTTGTGTTTTTAAAATAGAGTAATTTGATACTCAAAAATCTTCCTATTTATCCTTGAGAGCTTTTTTTAATTACGTCTACATTCATCAATACTCAAAGAAGTCGTCAGTGTAATATTTCATGCTGAATATACGTAAAAATTGCTTTTTATATCTTCCCATAGTGTATTTCAATCAATTGTGAACAGCTATATTCTTATTCTCACAGTTTTTAATAAATTTTATGCTCGATTTAACTGTTACAACTCAATGGCATCAGCGTGCTGAGAAATTCTTCCTGTCAGGAAATTACATTCAGGCTGCTAATATCTATGAAGAAGCTATTGCCGCAGAACCTGAGATTAAAGTACATTATTGCTACTTGGGTTTGATGTTACTATTACTAGGGCAAGATGCAGAAGCTAGAGAAACTTGGCTCCTAGCAGTTAAAGAAGAAACATCAGAGCAATTTGAGGCTTTTAAAGCGGAATTGTTCAAAACTCTACAAACAGAAGCCGAACGTCGAGAAGCTTTAGAAGAATATTCCGTAGCTAAAAAAATTCGCTTAATTCTGAGAGAACTTTACCCCCACGACATTCACAACTTATTAAATTTGGTACAGATTGAAATTAAGCTAGAAACCTATCAAGGCGAAAATTTACATAATTTGGGTGTAATTGAAATCCTGAAGTCTGAACCAAAGGTAGAAGTCAACTTAGAATTGTTAGTGAAGACTCTCAAGAGTATTTTAGATTATGCACCTGCACACCCATCAACATTGGATTTAGTAGAAGTCTGCTTACCACATTGCCAAAATAATCCCTCAGTTTTGCTGATTATTGTCCTGTCATCTGTGATGGAAATTTCTTACTCTCAACGATTACCTATGGTAGCAGCAAATTTATGTGAACTCTGTTTAAAATTAAGTCCTAATAACCTAGAAATTTTAGCATCTTTGTCTCATTTTTATCAACACGCTGGTCAATATAAAAAGGGTGTAGAAGCTGGTAAATTATTTTATTCTTTAGTTCAGAAATTAGTCAGTAAAGTTTTTGCTAGCCGCTTAATTCTTGGTGGATTAATCAGCTCTGGCGGGAATTGGGAAGAATCATACTCCATACATCAGAGACAAAAATCATTAATAGAAGATCTTATAAAAGAAAATCCCACAAACCTTGATTCAAGAATAGTAACAACAATAAGTTATTCTAGTTTTTTTATGCCATATCTTGAAGATAATGCTAGAGAAAACAGAAGGATTCAAAATCAATTATTACAACTTTGTCAAATAAACATAAATAATTATGCTCAAGAGCAAATAGAGAAATATAGGCAGGGTAATTTACAGCGAAGAAAGTACAAAAAATCTAACAAGAAAATAAATATAGGATATCTATCTTCTTGTCTGAGAATACATTCTGTTGGTTGGCTGGCACGCTGGTTGTTTGAATATCGAAATCAAGATAAATTCAATACAACTGCCTATTTTATTAATACTAATACCAAATTTGATCCATTACATGAATGGTACGTCAAGCACGTAGATAAATTTTATAAGTCAAATAATGCTTTTGAAATAGCAGAACAAATATATCAAGATGAGATTGATATTTTAGTTGATTTAGATAGTATTACTATAGATGCTATCTGTGAAGTGGTAGGACGGAAACCTGCACCCATTCAAGTCACTTGGTTAGGTTGGGATGCTTCAGGAAGTCCAGCAGTAGATTATTTTATTGCTGACCCCTATGTTTTACCAGAATATGCACAAGAATACTACCAAGAAAAAATTTGGCGTTTACCTCAAACTTATATAGCCGTGGATGGTTTTGAGGTGAGTGTACCTACAATACGTCGTGAGCAGTTAGATATTCCTAGTGATGCAGTAGTCTATTTTTCTGGTCAGCGAGGTTTTAAGCGACATCCCCACACAACAAGACTGCAATTAAAAATCATCAAAGAAGTTCCAAATAGCTACTTTTTGATTAAAGGAGTATCTGAAGAAGAAGGTATTAAAAAATTCTTTGAGCAATTGGCAGAAGAAGAAGGCGTAGAATTTTCAAAACTGAGATTTCTTCCCATCGATTCTACAGAACCAATTCACCGAGCTAATTTAGAAATTGTTGATGTAGTGTTAGATACCTATCCTTACAATGGAGCCACAACGACCCTAGAAACTTTGTGGATGTGTATTCCTATAGTGACACGAGTAGGTGAGCAATTTGCTGCGCGCAACAGCTACACCATGATGATGAATGCTGGAATCACAGAAGGGATAGCTTGGACTGATGAAGAGTATGTAGATTGGGGTGTGCGTTTGGGTAAGGACGAGGTTTTAAGACAGCAAATTGTTTGGAAGCTAAAACAGTCAAGGAAAACATCACCTCTATGGAATGGTAAGCAATTTACCCACGATATGGAGAACGCTTACGAACAGATGTGGCTGAGGTATCTGGAAGAACCATAAACTTAACTTGAGTTCAATAGATTCGGAATAGCCTCTCTCCATAGCTTACTTCCCGCAGGGTAACTCTCCCGACACAGAGAGAGGCTTAAAAATCTTATTTTTCCGTACTAAAATGTATATTTTTCGTCTCTTCACTACAAAAATTTGTGTTACTCAAAGTCGGAAAAATGCTGAGATATTCTATTCGATTAGTAATACATTATCTGAAGTAGGGTGATGATATGCTACCTAATTTTTTCTGGAGTATTGATATTGAAGAAAATTAAAAATCAGCCAAACTGGCCACAAAAACAATCTTGCCTTTGGTAGAGTATGAAAAGTAAAGTAATTACAGGCTTAGTTGTCTTATCTTTACTGCATCTTCAAGAGCATTTAAACCAGACTAATTTATTAAGTCTGCTACTTCCTCAAAACTATTGATTTAAGTAAATAGTTATCTTTATTTACCTGACTTTTGTCAATAGTAGTACATCGATTTTCTGGCAGGATGTAAGTAAAGACTTAACGTATTTTCACAGTCAGCTTAATTTTTAAGCATAAAAATTTTCAGGTAAAACTATATAATTAGTCGTCAAAAACAGATGCCAGAAAAAAGAATCTTAACGATAGTTTCATTTATTAGTTTCATTAGTTCATCAATTTTGCTGTTGTTCCAGTTATTCAATAGAGTCTCCAAAATTCTCCACTAATAACTAAAACTGTATCTGCTGAATCTTAGTTACAAGAACTAGTTGCAAGAACAAGCCAAGGATTATGAATTAGTTTTACAGCATGAAACTAATAATCAAACACCACTAGAGAAGCTAGTAAAACTGCATATTGTCAGACGAAATTACGAGGTGATTTTAGAGTATAAACAATAATAATAATAAGCTAAGTCAACAAGTTTAAATAATCATACAGTACTAAAAATCATGACTAATAAAACTACTAATTCCGACCTGAATAATTTAATTCCTCCCGAAATCAAAAATGATGAATTTTATAGAGATATTCAGAATATTGCTAGGAATGAAAACATTAAAACAGTTTTAGAAATTGGTTCATCTTCAGGAGAAGGAAGTACTGAGGCGTTTGTCACAGGAATGCGGCAGAATCCTAACAAACCAATCTTGTTTTGTATGGAGGTGTCAAAAGCTAGGTTTAATAGGCTAAAAAATAGGTATAAAAATGAAGATTTTGTGAAGGTTTATAATATATCATCTGTTTCTGTCGAAAGTTTTCCTGATGAACAGGAAATTATAGATTTTTATCATAACACTGATAATAATCTCAAGTTGTACCCATTAGAACGTGTTCTTAATTGGCTTCATCAAGATATTGAATATGTCAAAGAGTCTGGATACTCTAAAAATGGAATTAGAAAGATTAAGCAAGAAAACAATATTGATTATTTCGATGTAGTATTAATTGATGGTTCAGAATTCACGGGTACTGCTGAATTAGAAGAAGTCTATGGTGCAAAGTATATTTTATTAGATGATGTCACAACATTTAAAAATTATAAGAATCATCAAAAACTATTGACAGATAAAAATTATGAATTAGTTATTAATAATAACTTAGTTAGGAATGGTTACTCAATTTTTAGGAGAATTGAAAATATAGAAACATATTTTTTTGTTCATGAAATGGCTGAACAAAAACTAGTTAGCAGACTTGTTAAACCAGGAATGATAGCTTTTGATGTAGGAGCTAATATTGGTGATTATTCAGTATTGTTTAGTAAGTTGGTAGGTTCTTCTGGGCGAGTATATTCATTTGAACCTACACCGAATACATTTAATAAACTTCAAGCAAGATTATTAAACTTAAATTTTAGTAATGTTTCTCCCTTTCAAAAAGCAATTTTCTCACATAATACTCAAATAGAGTTTAATGAATTTCCAGATGAATTTTCGGCTTGGAATAGCATTGGTGTACCACAAATGTTAGATCCACAATGTTCCGAAAAATATGTTCCTATTGTGAACACTGAAC
This sequence comes from Anabaena sp. CCY 9910, assembly GCF_963920875.1. Classification (NCBI taxonomy): domain Bacteria; kingdom Bacillati; phylum Cyanobacteriota; class Cyanophyceae; order Nostocales; family Nostocaceae; genus Anabaena; species Anabaena sp. CCY 9910. The sequence continues at coordinate 176,414 of NZ_CAWUDJ010000001.1, forward strand.
TGGTAGAAGCTATAACTATAGATTCATTTTGCAAATATAATAATATTGACAAAATTGATTATTTAAAAATTGATGTCGAAGGTGCGGAAAGTGATGTATTGCAAGGTACTGTTGAACTATTAAAACTAAAAAAAATTGGGTTTATCCAGTTTGAGATATCACAGAAAATGCTGGAAGGGTTAAACCGTAATGCTAAGTCCACGTTTGATATTTTGACAAGCAATGGTTATGAATGTCATCGTATCACTTTAGACGGAGATTTTGGGGAAAAAGTAATAAATTCAAGTTCTTTTTATGAAAACTATATTGCTTTTCCTGCATTACCTATCCACTTTTTCACTATTGTCATCAACGGAGAACCATTCATCCGTTATCACATTGATATTTTTAAACAGCTACCTTTTAAATGGCATTGGCATATTGTTGAGGGTGTAGCCGACTTAAAACATGACACCAGTTGGAGTGTACAACTGGGTGGATATGTCAGTGATGAAATCCATAAAAATGGGCGTAGTTGTGATGATACTACAGAATATATAGATAAATTGGCAAAAATTTATCCAGATAACATCACAATTTACCGCAAGCCAGAAGGTGTTTTTTGGGACGGGAAGCAAGAAATGGTAAATGCACCACTCCCAAATATTAGAGAAGAATGTTTACTTTGGCAGGTGGATGTAGATGAAATATGGACTTTAGCACAGATTTGCACTGCTAGAGAAATGTTCATTAGTAACCCTAGTAAAACATCTGCTTTCTATTGGTGTTGGTACTTTGTAGGTGAGAAACTTATTATTAGCACTCGTAACTGTTATGCACAGAATCCTCAACAAGAGTGGTTAAGAACTTGGCGATTTAAACCAGGATATATTTGGGCATCACATGAGCCTCCTATTTTGGTAGAACCTTTAGCTGATGGTCAATATAACAATGTTGCATCTACAAATCCTTTTTTACATCAAGAAACAGAAGCACATGGCTTAGTCTTTCAGCATTTTGCTTATGTAACACAGGAACAGTTAAGCTTTAAAGAAAAATATTATGGTTATAAAAATGCTGTTGACCAATGGATCTGTTTACAAAATAATCATAAATTTCCAATTTTATTAAGGGAATATTTTCCTTGGGTAAAAGATGACACTCAAGTTAATATTGCATATAGATGCGGAGTTGTCCCAATTGCCCAAAAAGACAATAACAGTTGGCAATTCTTGCAGCCTGAAGAAGTACAAAAACAAATTGATAAAATTAGCAAACCATCGCCGATCATTATCATTGACGGTGTATTTTTTCAACTCTATCGAACTGGGATTGCCCGTGTCTGGAAATCTCTATTGGAAGAGTGGGCAAGAAATGGATTTTCTGAACATATTATCGTACTAGATCGTGGTGGAAGCACTCCTAAAATTTCTGGCATTAAGTATTTAAACGTAGCACTTTATGATTACAACAATACTGATGCTGATCGGGAGATGCTACAGCAAATATGTGATGAAGAAGATGCTGATTTATTTATCTCTTCTTACTATACAACTCCTATCACAACACCTTCTGTCTTCATGGCTTATGACATGATTCCAGAAGTACTAGGATGGGATTTAAGGAATCCCATGTGGAAAGAAAAGCATCGAGCTATTCAACAAGCATCTGCATATATAGCAATTTCCCATAATACGGCACATGACCTGACAAACTATTTTAAACATATAACAGTAGAAGCTGTTACTGTTGCCCATTGTGGTGTTAATACTAACTTTCTACCTGCTGAATCTGAGGAAATTAACATTTTTAAAACTAAATATGGTATTACTAAACCTTATTTTTTATTAGTTGGTGTTAGCGCCCCCTATAAGAATCTTCCTTTATTCCTCCAATCATTTTCACAACTTGCTAACAGTTATGGATTTGATATTATTTTGACAGCTAATGCCAATATATTAACATCTAAGCTTAGAACTTATACATTGGGTAGTATTGTTCATACACTGCAACTCGACGATGAAGAGTTAGCCATTGCTTACTCTGGGGCTGTTGCTCTGGTTTATCCTTCTATATATGAAGGTTTTGGAATGCCTTTAATAGAGGCAATGGCTTGTGCGTGTCCTGTAATCACTTGTCCTAATTCCTCAATTCCAGAAGTAGCTGGCAACGCAGCAATATATGTAAATCATGATGACGTAGAAGGACTAGCAGATGCACTTTGCGAAGTGCAAAAACCCCATATTCGTAAAACCTTGATTGCTGCGGGTTTAGCACAAGCCAAAAAGTTTTCTTGGTCAACAATGGCCAAGACAGTAAGTTCCGCTCTCATTGATGCGTCTATTCTACATTTCAACCTCAATGAGATTAATTTAATTGCTTTCCCAGATTGGTCACAGTCAGAGGAGTTAATCAGAGCAGATTTAGAAAAAATAGTAAAAACACTGGCAACATACCCTACTACTCAAAAGCTCACACTAATTATCGACACAACTGATATTAATATTGAGGATGCTGCCATCTTGATATCTAGTGTGGTTAGAAATCTGCTAATGGAAGAAGATTTGGATATTAATGAGAGATTAAAAATTTCTTTATTAGGTGATTTGGCTGATATTCAATTGAAAGCATTAGTGCCTCATATCAACGCAAGAATTATTCTGGAAAACGAAAGTAAAAGGGCAGTAGCAAATTTGCAACGAATTATTGATGAATCAACTAAAACAGATTTATTAATAGGACAATTTAAAGTTGATGAATTTGTTGAAAGATTTCAACTAAATAACCTTCCATCTAACTCTAGGGAAAAATATAAGAAAGATATATTTTCTCAATCTGACACGGATGAATTATGCCTATTGAGAAGACAAATATCAGAATCATTACTAAATACACAAAACAGTCAGCTTGAAAATTTATATTTATCAAAATATACTGAGGTTCATAAATCAATATTAAATAATGGAGTTAAACATGAACCATTAACGGAGAATGAACAGATTTTTGTTAACAGAATCTTAGAAAAACTTGCTAAAGAATTTGATGAATTCAATACTATTCAATATCTTTTAGCAGCAATGCTCTACTGTTGTCCTCACCAGTTACCCCTATCATATGAGCTAAATCAAATTCCCTGCTGGCTACTTTCTGATTTTCTTCAATTTACTTTGAAATCTCCTCTTTATTTTCAGGAGATAGGCGAGATAGATAAATACTATCAATATATAGAGCATTGGATTAATTATCTCCACACAAACATTCTTAATAATATTTTGTCTAAATCTTGGCAATCTATTGCTGCGTATTTTGCAAATATAGCAAATTTTACTCCTTTGTATTTTAATAAGGAAAACTTAAGAGATATCTATACCAAACGTGCAGATGTCATAGAGTTATACTTACAACAAAATGGTCATTCTACCGAATATAGTTTTTCAGCGAGATCTCCAGAAAGAACAAAAATTAGACTGGGTATTATTGCTAGCCATTTTCTCCCACACACAGAAACGTTTGCTACTTTATCACTATATAAATATTTAAGTAGAGATTTGTTTGAAGTAATACTTATTACTGAACATACGAACAACCATCGTTTAGAAAGACATTGCGTTGGTCATGCAGACGCTATTATTAAACTTCCAGAAGATTTAGTTTGCCAAGTGCAAACTATCAGAGAGTTAGACCTTGATATCTTATTCATTGCAACAAATATTACCGCAGTTACCAATCAAATTACTTTGCTTTCTCTGCATAGACTAGCTCGGATACAAATAGTTGATGCTAATTCGCCTGTAACAACAGGTATGCGTCATATAGATTATTATATTTCGAGCCAGCTTTCTGAAACTCAAGAGAATGCCCAACAGCATTATAGAGAAAAATTAATTACATTAGATTGCCCTCCCCAATGTTTTGATTTTGCAACAGAAGAACAAATAGTTGCTACAGAAAATATTACTAGGGAAAGTTTTGGTATTGACAGAAGTACAATAGTTTATGCTTCTGGAGCTAATTACTACAAAATAATTCCAGAGCAAGAAGTAACTTGGGCAAAAATAATTGCTAGCGTACCTAATTCTGTACTGCTACTTTATCCGTTTAATCCTAACTGGTCATCTTCCTATCCTTGCATTGCATTCCGTAAGCGCATAGTCAATACTTTTGCTAAATACGGTCTTAGTGAAGATAGGTTACTAATTCTTGAACCAGCACCCAACCGTGCTGATGTTAAAGAACGTTTGAAACTGAGTGATATCTATTTAGACTCCTATCCTTATTCTGGTATGACTTCACTAATAGATCCGTTAGAAGTTGCTTTACCAACGGTAATAATGGAAGCCGAACCTTCTCGCTCTCGCAAAGCAGCATCACTTTTAAGACAGCTAGAAATATTTGATTTAATTACAGATAATGAAGCAGATTATATTCAACTAGCCGTTACTTTGGGAAATAATACTGAGTTACGTCAACAAAAGAGTTCCCAAATCAAAACTGCAATGCAGAGTAAAGCTAGTTTTCTAGATAGTCGTTCTTACTCAGCTAAAATAGGAACTCTATTCCAAGAACTTTTTAGTAACTATATTGCAGATAGTGTAAGTCATCGCCTACCTTTAGGAGATATAAACCTAATTATTTTCCCTGATTGGTCACAACCAGAAGAGTTGATCCGTTCAGAATTGAAACAGGTGATTAAAACTGTATCGACTCATCCTGATAGCGGAAAAACTATGTTGATGATCAACATTATTAATGTTGCTGTTGATTATGTTGAACCTTTGTTATCGTCTATAACCAATAATCTACTGACACAAGAGGGTTTAGATGTGACCGAGAGATTAGAAATCGCTTTGGTGGAAAGTTTGGGTGATGTTCAATGGAAGGCTTTACTATCTCGCCTTCATGGACGAATTGTTTTGGAACATGAAAATAAAAACGCAATCAGACAAGCTAAAGCAGAAACTTTGTTAACTTACGAATTAGAAACCCTTACCCAGGTGCGAGAGGAATAGTCTTTTTTACCTGAATCAAAGGTAACTGTTAAGCTTTTGATGTCTTCATTTCAATCTAAGTTTCACTAGCTTCAATATTACCAATCTGCCTGATTTTGTCCTGAGGGAGTGTTGTATTAGAAAAACTGGAACATCAGATGATGTTCCAGTAATTACGGAGTGAACAAATCTATCAGATTGACAAACTAAGCATTTCTATTGAATGGATTGAGATTAGTTTGTCAATTTCTTCAAGTATTGATTGTTTTATATGTATTCAATATTTGTATATATGCAGTAGCAAGAAATGCAAATTTGTGCAAAAGCAACTACAAGCACATAACTTTTTAGAATGCCCTTTGCTTGTACTGCTATAAATACCTTGTAGAGAAATTGAGATAAACCGATAGAATTTACATCACCTCAAAATAATTACCAAATGAGCTTTCAGCATCATCTTTATAAGATGCGATAACTAGAGTTATTTGTGTGTAGTGATATATAGTTTCTTGGTATGATGTAATTGTTTGATCACCCTCTGTAGCACTCATTTGACTTTTGGCAGTAGTTAAAAGATTGGTTATTTGCATAAAAATGTTAGAGTTGGGAAATAAATAACCACCACATACACTTTCTTGTTCTTGTTCGGATAAATCTTGAAGATACTGAGATTTTTTGAAGTTGATATTTTGAGACATAGTTGTATTTACCTGCTCATAAATTTGCTGTTTGTTTGTCATAGAGTCGCGCAAATTTGCGACCCTACAGCTTATGTTTCAACTTATAACTGGATTATTTTTCTGGCCATGACCAAATTTTGTCAGCATCTAGAGCTAATAAAGCCAGTCCAGCAGTCTTAATTCTCATGGAGCTACCGTTAGAGAAAGCAGTGCTACCGTTAGGGCCGGAAGTTGTAGCACCATTTAGTGAATTGCGATAAGTCTCGTAGAAAGTAGCATCGAGTTGAAAATCAGTACCACCAGTAACAACTGCTTGTTGTTTATCAGATAAATTGATAAATAATTGACAAGACATCGCTGATAACCTTGTATTTTTGATGGACTTAGTTATTCGTAAAGTGAGTGGTAGAAGGAATTAGAAAAATAAGATCAACTAATTCCTTCATGACTATGCAGATGCCATCAAACTCACTTGTTAATTGATTAGTTGATGTAGTAGCTCAACGTAATCACTGGATTAAGCAATGCTTAAAACTTCGTCTGCACCTAAAGCTAGGAAGGCTATACCAGCAGTCTCAACCTCGGTAGAGCTACCATTAGAAGCAGCAGTGCTTCCGCCAGGGCCAGAACTTGTATTACCATTTAATATATTTTGCTGTGCTTTATAAAAGGTAGCATCAAGTTGAAAATCAACACCACCAGCTACAAATGCTTGCTGTTCGTCGGATAAGTTAATAAACAATTCGTGAGACATAACTGACAACCTCGTAGTTTTAATGGAATTAGTTTGCTTATTCGTAACGTGAGTTCCAGAAGGAATTAAGCACATAACAACTGCTAATTCCTTCTTGGCTATACAAATTTCATCCAACTCACGTATTAGTTGATTAGTTGATGTTGTGAATCAACGTAATCACTGGATTAAGCAATGCTTAAAACCTCGTCTGCACCCAAACCCAGGAAGGCTATACCCGCAGTCTTCACATCGGTGGAGCTACCATTAGAAGCAGCAGTGCTTCCACCAGGACCAGAACTTGTATTACCGTTTAATATATTTTGCTGCGCTTTATAAAAGGTAGCATCAAGTTGAAAATCAACACCGCCAGCTACAAATGCTTGCTGTTCGTCGGATAAGTTAATAAACAATTCGTGAGACATAACTGACAACCTCGTAGTTTTAATGGACTTAGTTTGCTTGCTAGTAACGTGAGTTCCAGAAGGAATTAAGCACATAACAACTGCTAATTCCTTCTTGGATGTACAAATTAGATCAAACTCACGTATTAGTTGATGTTGTGAATCAACTTAATTGCTGGATTAGTGCAAATCTAGAACGTCATCTGCACCCAAAGCTAAGAAAGCTAGACCAGCAGTCTTAACCTTAGTGGAGCTACCATTAGAAGCAGCAGTGCTACCGTTAGGGCCAGAACTTGTAGTACCATTCAACACGTTTTGCTTGGCTTCATAAAAGGTGAAGTCGATTTGAAAATCAGTATCCTCTCCACCTTTAACAACTGCTTGCTGTTCATCGGATAAGTTAATAAACAATTCGTGAGACATAACTGACAACCTCGTAGTTAATAATTTAAATTGACTGGAAGCTCTGAGTTGATTACCTGTTTTGTTTCCTCAACTCGTTGCTTGATTAACACAATAGTTGAAAAGCAATAGTTAGTTCATTTGTAATTAATGCAAACTTTTATTCTCGGTTATCCAGAATGAATCTCAGGAATGAGTAAATATAAGTCACGAAAAAATTAAGGTAGAATAATGCTGATTTAATAATTATTTCTAGTAGATGAATTATGTACAACTTACTGTTTTAACAAAATAATACACAGTAGATTTCTAGGTGTAACAAACTTTCTTCCATGAATAAAACAGGAAGACTCCTGAAAAATACATAAGAAAATTCCTAATCACAGCACAATACGGTTCAGTTAGAGTTAAAAACCTGATTTTGTGTGGATTGCTTTCAGGAACGAAACTTAAACTACAATTCAAGTTGAAAAACACGCATTCGTTTCCCAAGGAGACAAACTTTTTTTTCTCTGTACCAGCATTTTGATAAGTTAGTACATAGTTTGCAACAATTGTAGTTATCGCTAAGAGGGGATTGAAGTTGAGTCAGCATCCAGAGGCTATTGCCGCGCACGGTGGACAGTTGGTTAATCGCGTAGCCACACCAGCACAAAGAGAAGAGTTTATTTCCAAAGCTGAGTTTCTGCCCCGCGTACAACTTGACGAACGGGCAGTTTCCGATTTAGAAATGATTGCGATTGGTGGTTTTAGCCCACTAACTGGTTTTATGAACCAAGAAGACTACGATCGCGTGGTTTCGGAAATGCGCTTGGCTAACGGTCTTGTATGGTCGATACCAATTACACTATCGGTCAGCGAAGAAGTAGCTTCCTCTTTACAGGAAGGTGGCTTAGTTCGTCTGGATAATCCCACAGGTGACTACATTGGGGTTTTGCAACTCACGCAAAAATATCGCTACGATAAAACTCGTGAAGCCATCAACGTCTACCGCACAGATGATGCCAAACACCCAGGGGTGCAAGTGCTTTATAACCAAGGCGCTGTGAATCTGGCAGGTGACATTTGGTTACTGGAACGCAGTTCTCATCCTCTATTCCCTGATTATCAAATTGACCCAATTGCTTCACGGCAAATGTTTAGAGACAAGGGTTGGAAAACCATAGTTGGCTTTCAAACCCGTAATCCCATTCACCGCGCCCATGAATATATTCAAAAGTGTGCCTTAGAAACCGTGGACGGTTTATTTTTACATCCCCTCGTAGGCGCAACCAAAGAAGATGATATTGCAGCTGATGTGCGGATGCGCTGTTATGAAATTTTGCTAGAACACTACTACCCCGAAGATAGGGTGATATTGGCAATTAATCCCGCCGCCATGCGTTACGCTGGCCCCCGCGAAGCAATTTTCCATGCTTTAGTCCGCAAAAACTACGGCTGCACCCACTTTATTGTTGGGCGAGATCACGCGGGAGTCGGTGACTACTACGGAACCTATGATGCTCAATATATCTTCGATGAGTTTGAGCCTGGTGAGTTAGGCATTGTACCCATGAAGTTTGAACACGCCTTCTACTGCACCCGCACCAAACAAATGGCGACCACCAAAACCAGCCCCAGCAGACCAGAAGAACGAGTTCACCTATCGGGAACTAAAGTTAGAGAAATGCTGCGTCGCGGTGAATTACCACCACCAGAATTTTCTCGTCCTGAAGTAGCAGCCGAATTGGCGCGGGCTATGCGAGTTCAGGTGTTGGCGTAGAGATTGGGGACTGGGAATTGGGGATTTCTCGCCCTGCCCCTGCCCCAAAATGATTCTAGGTAACGCGATGTGCGATTTATTTTTGAAACCCCTCTCCAAACCTCCCCGAAGCGGAGAGAGGCTTTGAATCTTACTTCCCTTCCCTGCGAGGCAAGGGGTTGGGGGTTAGGTTTGAGAGAAAGTTGCACACCGCGTTAGGCAAATTATGTTTACACTCCAGTCCTCAGCCCTATAAGCTGTTAGCTGACGAGCTGAGGACTGATGGTTTTTATGAAACGTCGGACTTTTGTACAACGGATTGGCTCAATACTGGCGGTGTTGGGTGTGGCTGAAACTGAGTGGTTAACGATGAATAATCACTATTATCAAGCCTTAGCACAACCTACACCGCGAAAGTTAGCATTATTAATTGGTATCAATCAATATCGGAAAAGTTCTTCACTTAGTGGTTGTCTGACTGATGTGGAACTACAAAAAGAACTTTTAGTGCATCGGTTTGGCTTTCAAGCTACTGATATTTTGACGTTAACTGAGGAACAAGCAAGTAGAGAATTTATTGAAGCAGCTTTTTTAGATCACCTGGTCAAGCAAGCTAAACCGGGGGATGTGGTGGTTTTTCACTTTAGCGGCTACGGTACTCAGTTACCAGTAGAATCGGATACGCTACAAAATGCTTTAGTGACAACTGATGAAAATCAAGAAGCACAGGATTCTCAGATAGCTAATTATTTATTAGAAGATACATTATTATTATTGTTGCGATCGCTCCCTACAGATCATGTCATGGCAGTGCTGGATACTAGCTATACTGTTCCCAGTGTTACCCAGCCAGCAGGTTTAAAAATCCGCGCCCGTCAAGAGTCACCTGGAACGCGGTTAACAGCAGCAGAAATCGATTTTCGCCAACAAATCAAAACCCCAACCCCTGAATTTAGCCCGGCTGTTATCCTATCCGCTACATCAGACCCCCAGCAGTCGGCTAGGGAAATATTAATGTCTGGGTTTAATGCAGGTTTATTCACTTATGCTCTAACGCGACAACTTTGGCAGTCAACACCAGCAACAACAATTAGAGTCAGTCTCTCCCATGCGGCAAGTTCTATCCACCAATTGGGAAGTAAACAGCAACCAAAGTTATTAACTAAGAAGAAAAATCAACTGGGAGTGGTAACTGTTGAAAATTTACTATTAGATAGCCATGCTGGTGCAGAGGGAGTGATTTCGTCCATAGAAGAAGATGGAAAGACAGTGCAAGTATGGCTAGGTGGATTACCTGCACAAGTTTTAGAAAATTACGGTGCTAATTCTAAATTTACTCTAGCAACCGGAGAACAGTTAATATTGCGATCGCTTATGGGATTAACGGCTAAAGCCCAAGTCTCTAAACTTGCAGAAACGCTTCCCCTACAAGTAGGGCAACTTATTCAAGAAACTGTACGCGTATTGCCCCGCAATCTTAATTTGATATTAGCCTTAGATACTAAACTAGAAAGAATTGAGCGAGTAGATGCTACCAGCGCCTTTGCTAGTGTTGGTCATATTTCCACTGTAGTTGCAGGAGAACAACCAGCCGATTATTTGTTTGGGAAACTGCCACAAACCCCCAGCCGCTACGGTCTGTTTACTTTGGATGGTGAACTAATTCCCAATACAGATGGGGGAGTTGGGGAAGCTGTGAAAGTAGCAGCCCAGCGATTATCATCAAAATTATCCACTCTTCTGGCAGCTAAATTATGGCGACTGACAGAAAATCAAGGATCTTCCCGATTACCCGTCAAGGTAAATTTAGAGGTTGTTAATAGCATATCGCCACAGGCAATACTGCAAAGAGAAACCACAAGGACAATCTCTACTGAAACAGTTACAAAAAAATCACTCCCCACTCCCAACCCCCCACTACCAATTCCCATCATCCCTATTGGTAGCCGGATACAATACCGCATCCAAAACTTAGGCGATCGCCCCATATATTTTATGCTATTGGGATTAAAGAACAATCGTAGTGCGATCGCATTTTATCCTTGGCAAACCCCCCAAGAACCCAACAATTCAGAAAATCAACCCCAACTCCAACAAGTAGTTATTGCCCCACACGAAACCGTAACTCTACCACAAACAACACCTACATCAGGCTGGGTAACTTCCGGCCCCGCTTACGAATGCGAACACCAACTGATTTTTAGCACAGCACCCTTTAACGCCACCCTAGAAATCTTAGATAATGCCAAATATTCCACAGCCGACCAACAACCGATAGCTACATTAATCAATCCTTTAGAAGTGGGACAAGCGCTACTAAAAGATTTACATAACAGCAGTGCAGTCAAAACAGAAACAACCACCACAGCTACAGATTCTTATGTATTAGATATAAATAACTGGGCAAGTCTCAACTTTAGTTTTCAAGTAGCGTAAGAGGTTATTTATAAAGCAAAAATAAGATTGTTGTAGGGTGTGTTAGGCGCTCATTTCCCTGATGATTGGTCACAAAATAACTATCCTCGCGCCTAACGCACCGCCGGATGGTGCGTTACGGCTAAATTTTCTTGTCTCTGAGTCCCAAATCCTTTCATAGCCGTAACACACCCTACTTAATATTTACTGGGCAAGTCTCAATTTTAGTTTTCAAGTAGCATAAATCAATTCAAAATTCAAAATTAATGAACCATTTGTAGAGACGCGATTTATCGCGTCTCCACCCCATGATATGTTGCAATCATTAATTAAATTGGTATAAGTTAAGAAAAACCCCCACACCCCTACACCCTCAAACCCCTACACCCCTATCCCCTTACACCCCCAAACCCCCATGCCATCAGTCAGGGATGCAGCAGATATTATTTTTAATCTAGTACCAACCCTAGATAGTCAACAAGACACAGAAATTGTCGATTTATGGGCAGCAAATGGGCGCATTTTGGCAACACCTATAAATAGCCCCCTAGATTTCCCACATTGGGACAATTCAGCGATGGATGGCTACGCGGTACGTTATGCAGATGTACAAAACTCCCACGCCGAACAGCCAGTTAGCTTAGAAATTGTTGCAGAAATTCCCGCAGGCTATCAGCCCAAATTTACCCTACAACCAGGACAAGCCGCCCGAATCTTTACTGGCGCAGTTATGCCCAGTGGTGGGGATACTGTAGTCATGCAAGAGAAGACACGCCCAGAGAATAACCGCGTGCTTATCCTCACAACACCAAAACCAGGGGAATTTGTCAGACTGAAAGCAGCTTATTATCAAGCCGGGACACAATTATTACCAGCCAATATTAAATTAAATGCAGCCGAAATTGCCATATTAGCCGCTTCTCAATGCCCACAGGTAAAAGTTTACCGCCGTCCTCGTGTAGCAATTTTTTCCACTGGGGATGAATTAGTCACCCCTGACCAGCCTTTACAACCAGGACAAATTGTCGATTCTAATCAGTATGCCCTAGCAGCTTTAGTCGAGCAAAGTGGCGCAGAACCCATATTATTAGGCATTGTCAAAGACAACCCAATAGCCCTTAAAGAAACCATCACCAAAGCCATAGCTAACGCCGATATCGTCATTTCCTCCGGCGGCGTTTCCGTAGGTGATTATGACTACGTTGAGAAAATTCTAGCTTCCTTAGGCGCTAAAATTCACATCCATTCTGTAGAAATGCGCCCAGGCAAACCCCTCACCGTCGCTACCTTCCCCACACCCCAAGCCCCCATTTACTTCGGTTTACCAGGGAACCCGGCGGCTGTTTTGGTAACATTTTGGCGATTTGTGCAACCAGTAATTCAAAAATTAGCAGGATTAGCTCAAGGTTGGGAACCAGTTTTTGTAAAAGTGCGATCGCATGATGAGTTACGCTCAGATGGTAAGCGGGAAAGTTATATTTGGGGAAGTCTGCATCTAATTGATGGATTATACGAGTTTCACAAAGCTGGCGGCAGCCATAGTTCTGGTAATTTGATGAATCTATCTCAAACTAACGCTATAGCTGTTTTACCACTAGGTGAAACATTCATTGCATCAGGGGAAGATGTATTAGTTTTACAATTACCAATTTAACGTCGCAAACAGACTCCATAGTCCAATTACCAATTACCAGTTACCAAAATCCTTGATTGTAAAAACTATGATGTCTGTTCAGAATCTGATATTTCTTCATTATTAAAAAACAACAGCCGAGCAGCAAGAATGGCGAATCCTACAGCCGCGATCGCTTTTAGTATTCGCGTAGGTAATAATTCTGACACTGCGCCACCTGCTAACGCTCCCAATAAACTAGTTAATAGGAGTGCGCCAGCAGTACCGAAAAATACAGCCTTGACAGACTGACCACGACCAGAAAGAGCGATCGCTGCTAACTGGCTTTTGTCACCTAATTCTGACAACAAAACTGTAATAAAACTTAGTCCTAAAAGATGCCAATCCATAATATTTAGAGGTATTGATAATTATCCGTGAAAGATATCCCAAAACAAAGTGAGGGAGATAAATAGCAGCATAATTCCGGCTGATTTATCCAAGGTTTTGGGGCTGAAGCGTTTAGAAACCCAACTACCCAAAAGTACACCTAACAAACTTGTGGTAATTAATGCTGCTCCCGAACCGAGAAATACTACCCAAGGTGAATGAGACTCTGCACTCATCAATAGAGTTGATAACTGGGTTTTGTCGCCAATTTCTGCCAGAAAAATAGTCACAAAGGTTGTAGCAAATACAGCCAAAGCTGGTTCCTGTTTTTTAGGACTATCCTCAACTGGCTCAATAATTGCAGTAGCCAGATGGGACTGAGTGCTTTCTTGTATTTCTGGCTGGCTGATAGTCGGATTTACGCCAGCAAGGGTGACAGGTGCAGAGTCGAGTTTCACAGGCAGTAGATTTATTACTAGATGTTTTTCATATTCTTCTCATTTTCTCAGATCGTTGTAATAAATTGCAACCGTACCGAAAAAAATACAGCTTTTTCGTGAGATGGAATAGTTACAATAAGTGGTATCATTATTTGGTTGCAATAAATTGTATGAAACGTGAAGCTTTAACCATCCGTTTTCCTGTTGAACTACTGACCAAAGCCAGAAAACTGAAAGGAAGCAACGAATCTTTGAATGATTTAGTTGTTGAAGCATTGGAATTTGAAGTCAGGCGTAGAAGAGGATGGGCTGCACATCAACGGATTCTTGCCCGTAGCGCAACCATCAAAGCTAAAACTGGTACACAACCAAGTTCTACAGAGATGATTCGCAGTCTCAGAGAAGGTGAGGGAAGACGTGACTAGAGTTTTGTGCCTAGATACTAGCGTTTGGATTCCTTACCTTGTCCCAGAAGTTTATCAATCTCAAGCTGTAACCCTAGTAACAGAAGCACTGAGCTTAAATATACGTTTAGTAGCACCTGCTTTTGCTTGGGCAGAAGTTGGGTCTGTGCTACGGAAAAAAACGCGCATGGGCGTTATCACCGCAGAGGAAGCACTAGGCTTTTTTGAAGATTTCTGCGAACTGCCGATTGATTACATTGAAGAAGAAGCAATTCGCCTCAGAAGTTGGGAAATTGCCGAGCAATACGGGTTATTAACTCTTTATGATGCAGCATTTCTGGCTTGTGCCGAGATGACATCTGCTGAGTTTTGGACTGCTGACGCAGCACTGGTTAAGCAAGTTATACCCAGACCTGTTTACCTGCGAGAAATAGGAGAAATATAAAAGTTTTTCAAATGAGTGATTCGGTTAACTTATGCGGCTATTATTGGTGATGATGGTGAATCGGCTAATTGTGTGATCGCAGTTCATCGATAATGGGCGATCGCATTCATACAAAAGGAAGCTGCAAATATTCAGATTTTATCCACCCCAGAAATCATCAAGCATTGGGCAGAAATAGCCAGGCTTGATTCCTCTGAACTGCGTAATGTACTCAACAAAATTCGGCTGCAAGGTCGCTACCTACCCGCTAAAACTCATCCTCTCCGCATCTGGTGGGAAGCAGCTTTAAAATGATGTCTCAGATTAAAACTAGCTTCATATAACTTTAAATCCCCACAGCTTTATCAAAACGCAGCATTTCTAAACTTCTGTCACCGTACACCCCTTCAATTTGTTGGCGACAGCACTCTATAGCAAAATCATTTAGTTCTTCTGACTCAATACCATACATATCTTGAAATATATCTGGCTCTACACGGCAGAACCGGGGACGCGTTGAATAGATGCGACATTCTCTTGTGGTATGGTCAAAGTTAACGCACCATCCGCCTTCGCCTACCATACTGAAGTAAAGTTCTAGTTCATCTGGTGTGAGATAGTCTTCTATTTCTGGGCGTTCTGCTGGGTCAAGATTACAACAGGCTCCACATTGTTTGACGCATTGCCAGTTTGCCATTTTGTGTTTTTTCCTATACTTTTGTTAAGTAAATTAAATATTACAGGCGATCGCCGGATATGATTTAATACGGGTTTTGTAACTGCAACTGAGTAATTCTAAGACAATTGGGAGGAATAGAGACAAATGTTTGACGCTTTAGCCAACATCAATTGGGAAGTTATTTTCCAGCTAACCTCTGTTGCACTAATCATCATTGCTGGGCCTGCTGTGATTTTTGTGCTGGCATTCCGCAACGGCAATCTATAAGAGTAATGAGCGCTGGGTGATGGTGAAATTAATTTATTACTCAGCACTCAGCACTCAGCACTCAGCATTGACAAGGCTTGGATAGCAGCTTGAACAATAGAATCATATTGGGGCAAAGTTAAGTCAATTTCTAGGGCATCTTCACGACTAGTTCCTAGTAATCCAATTGTATTTCCTGGCTGCATCACTAGAACTTTGCCATCTGAGTTTTTAATTCTCAATTCAGGAAGAGAATTATTTTGATAAACCCCACAAGTGTATTGACGTTGATTGTACTTGAAGGCGGTTCTTAAAGGTTTGGGAGAAGCTTGATAAAAAAGTTGTAACTGGTGGGACTGCGCTTCAAGTTGTTTTTGCGCCAGTCTTACACCTAATAATTCCAACTCCAGGCTAGTATTGCCATTGAAGTTATTTTCGCGCAATTTGTAAGCTATGTCTAACCTTGGTGGTAAAGGGTAATAATCACGCCAACGCCAAGCGATCGCCTTAAATTGATATTGTTGACCGTTTATAGCTTGGCTGAGTGTGACTTTGATATGGCCTTTGCCGACTATTTGCTGTTCTACAACTTGAACATTGGCTGTCCAGAAAACCGGATCAGGGTTATCGATACCGCAAGGGTGGAGATTATTTAACTGTTGATACAGTTCTTGATGGATTTGATTAAAGTTAGCCTCAACATCAATTTGTAGTAGAGGCTTGAGGTGTTGGAGTTGCAAACATTGATTGGCAAATTCACGCAGACGCGATCGCAACTTCGGTAAATTAGTAGCGGGGAAAGAAAACCCGCCGGCGGCTTTGTGACCACCATATTTACCCAGCAAGTCGTGACAATATTCTAAAGCCTCAAATACGTTAAATTCCGGGATACTCCTAGCTGAACCGCGAATTAGTTCTTCATTTTCATAAGTACCAATAAAGACGGGAACACCGTAACGTTCTACTAAGCGGGAGGCGACAATACCAATTACACCATGATGCCAATTGGGTTGGATGACAACTAATACCCGGTCTTGCGGTAGAGACGTTGCATACAAATCTTCTACGTGGGCGATCGCTTGTTGTTCAATTTCTTCGCACATTTGCTGACGGCTAGTATTAGCCTGTTCGCACTGCATCGCCCGTTCCAACGCGAGACCCTCATCATCTGTTGTCAGTAATTCAATTACCGTCAAAGGGTCGCCAATCCTACCCACCGCATTGATACGCGGCCCCAAACGAAAACCGATATCCTCTGGTTTGAGGGACTGGGGATTGGGGACTGGGGATTGGGGATTGGGGATTGGGGACTGGGGACTGGGGATTGGGGATTGGGGACTGGGGATTGGGGATTGGATTATTAGTTTGTCTTTCCCTACACCCTTATACCCCTGCACCCCTACACCCCCACCTGTGGCTTGTACTCCCGCAACTTGAATTAATGCTTTAATTCCTGGTAATTGGGATTTAGGTAATAGCTTTAACCCGCGCTTTACCCAGCGACGGTTGACACCACTTAAGGGAGCTAAATCGGCGATCGTTCCCAAGGTGAATAATGCTAACATCGGCTGAATTAAGCCTTTGGTTTTGTCTAGCTTTTGTGCCAAGGATACTGCCAAAATATAGGCAACACCAACACCAGCCACACCGCGATATGGTGAAGATTCCGCGATAAGTTTGGGGTTGAGGATTGCATCGGCTGGGGGTAGTTTTTGGGGAATGTCGTGATGGTCGGTGATAATTACATTTAAACCCAGTTCTTTGGCTCTAGCGATTGGTTCAAATGCAGAAATCCCATTATCAACAGTGAGGATTAACTTGACACCTTCACTATGAAATTCTTCTACAATCCGCTTATTGATACCATAACCTTCGTGCATCCGGCTGGGAATAGCATAATCTACTTGAGCGCCTAAACTGCGGAGACTACGCAAAAGTAAAGCGGTGCTAGTCATTCCATCTGCATCATAATCACCGCAGATGGCTATTTTACTTTGGGAAGCGATCGCCTGTTGTAATAATTCCACACTCATCGCCAAGTCTGGAAATTCTGCTAATGGCGAAGGTAAATTTAAGGATTCAGGTTCTAAAAATGCTTTTGCTTGTGCTGGTGTTTCAATACCCCGATTAATCAGCAATTGACAAACAATAGGCGAAAGATTTGCCGCATCTGCTAGTTTTTGGGCTAATTCAGTTTTTTGTAGGTGAATTTGCCAACGCTGATTAGGTAAGCGCCTGCGAGGTTTTGATAGTTGCGTAGGAGGTCGGTCTAGCATTTAGCTATTACAATTCCAGAGGCTTGGTAATGGGTGATTGGCAACAGTAAAAACCAAGTACCTATTAGCTATTACCTATCACCAACAAAACCAACTATATCGTAATTGATGCGATCGCCCATTCAACGCAAAATTTGTTCAATCATTCGGTTGGCTTGGGAAGCATAACCACCGCCGAATAAATTGAAGTGATTGAGGATGTGATACAGGTTATAGAGTGTTTTCCGTCGTTCATAACCAGCATCCAAGGGAAACTCTTGGTTGTAACCTTTGTAAAAAGCTGCGGGGAAACCGCCAAAAAGTTCTGTCATGGCGATATCAACTTCTCTATCCCCAAAATAAGTGGCTGGATCAAATATCACTGGTTCCCCAGACACCGTACACCCAGCATTCCCACCCCATAAATCACCGTGAACTAAAGCCGGTTGCACTTCATGATCTGCCAATAGTTCTGGAAGCGCACCTAGTAACTCATCTTGTTTGGGAAAATTCCCACCCCGTCGCCTAGCTAACTGAAATTGATAACCAAGACGATGTTTGCCATAAAATTCCGTCCAATCTTCCGTCCAAGTGTTGATTTGGTGTGTGGAACCAATGGTGTTATTCATATCCCAGCCATACCCTTTCTGGCTAGTGGCTTTGTGCATTTTCGCCAAATTGCGCCCCATTTCTTCCCAGGAATTGGTGTTACCGCTTCCCATTTCTAGCCATTCCAAAACAATATAGCCAGAGTTACCCGCAATTCCCCAACAAATTGGTTTTGGGACACGGATGCTATTTGTCGCCAACATTTGCTCTAAACCCAGCGCTTCCGCCTCAAACATGGCAACTTGAGATGCTTGGTTGAGTTTGACAAAATACATCAATGTACCATCAGATACAGCATAGCCTTGGTTAATACATCCACCACTAACCGATCGCCTCTGCTGACTCTGAAACTTTTCGCCAGTTACCCGGCTAATTTGCGTATCTATTTCTGTCCACATTGTGAATTAGGGGTATGGGGGTATAGGGGTGTAGGGGTGTAGGGGGTGTGTGGGTGGTGAGTATAGGGGTATGGGGGTTAGGAGAATAATAGTATTTATGAGGTATCTTGATTTAATTAAACTATTAGTTGTTTCCCTTAAACCCTTACACCCCTACACCCTTAAACCCCTACACCCCTAACTACGCTGGTTTCATGACGACTACACCATAAGCTTCTGGGCAAAGATATTGGTTAGCAGCCAAGAGTAAATCTGGTGCTTCTTGGGTTTGAATGTGGGCTGGGTAGTTAAAGGCTGGTTCTAAATCTCCTACCAGTGATTGATAGAATCCATATAATCCAGCGCGATCGCTTGGTGTTTCGTTACCAAAAATAAATCTGTTGGCTACACGCTTACGGACACGGGCGATTTCTTTTTCTGTAACTAACTCTGTTTGTAGTTTACGGATATGTTGGGCGATCGCTTCCTCTACGGCTGGTAAATCTTCTACTGCACATTTAGCGGAAATATAAAACGTCCCTTGCAAGCGATTACTCATATTGCTGACAGAAATCGAAGTCACGAGTCCTCTTTCTTCCCGCAAGTCTTGGACTAGTCTGGATGTTCTTCCATGTGCCAAAATACCCGCCAAAACATCTAAGCCATAAGTCTGTTCTAGTTGGTTCAACCCAGGAACTCGCCAAACCATGATCAATCTTGCTTGCTGAAGACTTTCATCTACAAATTCCCGACGCACAATTTCTGTAAATGCAGGTTCAGGAGTAGGGACTAGGGGCTGGAGATGAGGGATTGGGGATGGGGGAGTTTTCTTGAGTTGGTTAAATCCTTCGACAATAGTTTCAATTAACTGTTCTTCCGGTAAATTACCTACAGCTACAGCCGTAATTGACTGGGGTTGATACCAACTAGCGTGAAAGTCTCGCATCTGTTGGGGTGTGAGTTGGGAAATTACCGACTCTGGCCCCAATACTGGACGACGGTAGGGTAACTGTGCAAATGCTGTTTCCATTGCCCGGCGGAATGTACGGCGGCGGGGATTGTCTTCGGAACGTTTGATTTCTTCCAAAACCACAAAGCGCTCACGTTCAAAGGCTTCGTCAGGGATACTGGCATTTAAGACTACATCTATTTGTAATGGTGCTAATTTGGCAAAATCTTGAGGAGCCGTGTTGATGTAGTAATGAGTGTAGTCTTGACTGGTAGCGGCGTTGGTAACAGCACCTCGCTCTTCTATGTGACGTTCAAATTCGCCACTGGCAAGGCGCTCAGTTCCTTTAAAAATCATGTGTTCTAAGAAATGAGCCATACCGTTAATGGCATCAGATTCTACAGATGAGCCAACATCAATCCACAAGCTGAGATTCACGGCTTCAACTGGCATTTGCTCCACGATGATGGTCAAACCATTGGGTAGTGTATGTAGCTTTGGGGCATTAAGTCGGGGCAGTTTCCGCAGGGTTGAGGTCATGGGTAGTGGGGAGTTAACTAATCTGTTACTTCATATTATCCGCCACGAGATTAGGGCATGGGCATTTTCTTCGTCTCATAGAAAAACAACGCACAACTAACAACTGACCATTGACACCCAGAGAGCGGTAAAATTATGAGTAGAAATATTAATTTTTGTAAAGTAAATGTCTAATATTGTTAAGCAAGATCAACCCCGTGTAGTTGTGATTGGTGCGGGAATTGGCGGACTGACGGCTGCTGCATTATTAGCCCATCGTGGCTACAGCGTTCTCATCTTAGACCAAGCCCTCGTTCCTGGGGGTTGTGCTTCTACATTTAAACGCCAAGGATTCACCTTTGATGTGGGTGCAACTCAGGTTGCAGGCTTAGAACCGGGGGGAATCCATCACCGCATCTTTTCCGAACTGGAAATAGATTTACCAGATGCAACGCCTTGCGACCCCGCTTGTGCAGTTTATTTACCTGGGGAAAATACACCCATCAATGTCTGGCGCGACCCCCAAAAGTGGCAAGAAGAACGCCAAAAACAATTTCCTGGGAGTGAACCATTTTGGCAACTCATGGCTACTTTATTTAATGCCAGTTGGGAATTTCAAGGACGCGACCCAGTTTTACCGCCCCGTAATTTGTGGGATTTGTGGCAGTTAACCCAAGCAATAAGACCTAGTACCTTCGTTACTGTACCCTTTACATTATTTACCGTGGGTGATGCTTTAAGGTTGTGTGGGTTGGGAAAAGACCACCGACTAAGAACGTTTTTAGATTTGCAACTCAAGCTATATTCTCAAGTCAACGCTGAAGAGACAGCTTTACTTTATGCAGCAACGGCGTTGAGTGTGTCCCAACTACCACAGGGATTGTTTCACCTAGAAGGTAGTATGCAGGTATTGAGCGATCGCCTAGTCGAAGCTTTAGAAAGAGACGGCGGTAAATTATTGATGCGTCATACCGTTGAACAAATCAAGGTAGAAAACGGTAAAGCCTCTGCTGTTGTTATTAAAAACCAAAAAACAGGGGAAGTTTGGACAGAAGCAGCAGACCACGTAGTTGCTAACGTGACTGTGCAGAACTTAGTGCAACTCTTAGGTGACAAGGCTCCATCAGGCTATAAACAGCGTGTCAATAAACTCCCCCAAGCATCAGGGGCATTTGTCGTGTATTTAGGTGTAGATGCTAGCGCTATCCCAACCGAGTGTCCCCCACACTTGCAATTTTTATATGATGCTAATGGCCCCATTGGGGAAAATAATTCTTTGTTTGTGTCTGTCAGTCATGCTGGTGATGGTCGCGCGCCAGAAGGACAAGCTACAATTATTGCCTCATCTTTCGTAGACCCCGAACAGTGGTGGAGTACGGACGATTACCCAGGTTTGAAACAGAAATTTACCGAAGATGCGATCGCCAAATTAGCCCAGTACTTTTATCTCAAACCAGAGACAATTATTTATCAAGAAGCTGCCACACCGCGCACCTTTGCCCATTACACCGGACGCGATCGCGGTATAGTCGGCGGTATTGGTCAAAGAATCCCCACATTTGGCCCCTTTGGTTTTGCGAATCGTACCCCCATTGACCATCTCTGGTTAGTTGGTGACTCTACCCACCCAGGAGAAGGAACAGCAGGTGTAAGCTATTCGGCCTTGACTGTAGTTAGGCAAATTAGTCATAGTCAAAAATATTGAACTGTTGACTATTGACCGATAACTCCTAACGGATAAGGATATATTTATCCTAGACTTACACTTTAGATAGTGATAAATTTCGCATAACATTAAGTATCTAATTGTGTAAACATCTACACTAGGCTGGATAGATGAATTACGAGATAGCTCACAAACTCCTAGTAGGACAGACAATAGCAAGTGAGGAAAACCCTGATGCCTTGTTGATGCGAATGAGACATGGAAAACCGCCAGTGCCTGGTCAAATTACCTCAATTTTATTAGCATTGAAAGTAGTATTTGAGGCGCTGAAAGATTCCCCTAGTCTGGACAGGGAATTAGTTTTTGCACTTTATCAGTTAACTGTTAAGGCTCAACAGCTATTTGTGGCAGGACGTAGAGCTGGTGTAGATTGGCCACCACTACTTAAGGAAGATTTGTTACGAATTGCTTTAGCTACCGAAAGTATTTTCTCTGGTGTTTGGCAAAACCCACCCCCTGGAAATTTTCAATAGAGATATCCCCGACTCTTCTAGAAAGTCGGGGATATAAAGATAATCGCCATATCCCAACTAACGATTTCGCAGTTCTGCTTCTAACTTGTCCAAGTCATTCTTGAGTAAAACAGTCATTTGCCCGGTAAAAGCCTTGCCGTTTCTAGGTTGGGCAACTTCTAGCCAATAAGCATAGCGATCGCCCATCCGTAATTCTCCCTTCAAAGCTTCCCTGATGGGGGTTTTCGCCAATCGCGCTGAGTTAATGGCGCTTTCGTTGGGATATTCATACAGTACTTGGGCGCGTTTAAAGTCTTGATAAATATCCAACCCATAAATCACCCGCAAGGATTCTTGTAAACGCTGCAAGCTCATGCCGTTAATAGCATCGTACATGGCAATGCGTTCACTACGAATCAGACTCCGGTCTTTGGTAAATCCTACTTTACCAGGAGGTAATACGGATGCTTGAAAAGTGAATCGCTGGGCTGCTGTATCACTTTTCTGGACAAATAATTTTTCTCCAGCCCTGGGACGGAGAGTGGGATGGGCTTGAATCCAAGTACCTACTTCTTCCGTACTTTGTCCTGGTAACGCGTCAGCCTGGGGGCTAGTCAATATTCCTACACATAACCAGGAGACTAGAGAAAAGGGCAAAATCAAAAAGTTCAGCCGAAATTTTTTGAGCATTTTCCTATTCGGGACTCATATAGAAATTTACCCGTGAGGGAATAACCATAGTTTTCCCGTTTTGCAGGAAGATTATTTCAATCACCTACCTAATCGACAAAAGCAGATGTCTGAACTATCTATGAGTTAATATCTCAGCAATATAGCTGTTGACTGTTGATTGTTGACTGTTGACAGACTTGAAAGCTTTTTATTGTCAGGGTTTTATCTTAGCTTGATGTCCTAATATATCTGGCTACAGCAATACTACTCAGCCCAATTAGTTTACCCACCTTTTGCAAAGGTGGTGATCTTACATCTACAAATTCTGAGTGGAGGCGATCGCCTGCCTTAGTCAAAAGTATATCGATGAACGGGACTGCGCTCATCAGATGTCAGGTTGAACAACTAGGAGTCTCAATTAATGCTAAATGCTAAAACCAGTTTTGCCTTATTGATGGCCGTGTGTCTCATCGCCACAGGAGTTACAGGATATCTACTGGGGGGAATTAATCCAGAGTTAATTCAAGGTTGGTTAAAATCTGCGGGAATTTGGGCCCCTGTTACTTATGTAGCTGTATATGTGGTTGCCACTATTTTAATTTTGCCATCAACAGCATTGAATTTAACTGGTGGAGCGATTTTCGGCCCTTGGATGGGGACATTCTGGACAAGTGTAGGGGCAATTATTGCGGCGATCGCTGCCTTTATTTTTGCGCGGACAGTAGGACGGGAAATTGTGGCTCAACGACTAGCTGGACGTTGGCAAGCTATCGATGCCGAAGTTAGACAGGGAGCCGTTTTTTATATGTTTGCTATCCGGTTGATGCCAATTCTGCCCTATGGATTAGTCAATTTTGCTGCCGGTTTGACATCAATCAGCTTCAAGGATTACCTAATTGGTACAGCCTTGGGAACAGTACCCGGAATCTTACCGTTTGTCCTCTTGGGGAGTTCCGGCTTAAAAGCCATCCGTACTGGTGAGGTTCTACCATTAGTTGGTGCTTTGGCATTGATTGGAATGCTAGTTGGTGGTTCCACTTGGTATCGTCGTCGTCGCTCTTTTCCCACTCGTAAAAAACCATAACACATCTCAACTATGCCGCCTAAATATTCTTTTATCGTCCCGATTTACAACGAAGAAGAAACCATCACAGAAATGTATCGCCGCATTTCCCAAGTAATGGATCAGATGGATGGTTCAGTCGAGTTGTGTTTAGTTAATGATGGCAGCCGCGATCGCTCTCTGAGAATGATGCGAGAATTACATCAAAAAGATCCGCGTGTTGTTTACTTAAGTCTCGCCAGAAATTTTGGTCATCAAATCGCCGTCACCGCAGGTTTAAATTTTGCCCGTGGACAAGTAGTTGTGATTCTCGATGCCGATTTACAAGATCCACCAGAATTGATCGCGGAAATGGTGGAATTATGGCGGCAAGGATATCATATAATTTACGCCCAAAGAATCAAACGCCGTCAAGAAGGCTGGTTTAAACGCTTCACCGCCTACGCTTTTTATCGGATTCTCAAACAACTGGCGGATGTTGATATTCCTACAGATACCGGAGACTTTTGTTTATTAGATAGGCAAGTTGTTGATGTACTCAATGCTATGCCAGAGCGAAATCGTTACATTCGCGGCTTGCGTTCCTGGGTAGGTTTTAACCAAACAGCAGTCAGATTTGAACGAGATCCGCGTTTTGCTGGCGATGTTAAATATACATTTCGTAAATCTTTCGCATTAGCAATTAATGGCATAGTTGCCTTTTCTAAGGTGCCATTAAGGCTTTCAACTTATTTAGGACTATTTGCAGCAATAGCCTCATTATTAATGTGTCTGTTAGTTTTATACTGGCGGATTTTTACACCCCATTCTCCCCTAACTGGAATCACCATTATTCTCATCGCTATCTTCTTTTTGGGAGCAGTACAACTGGTGAGTATTGGTATTTTAGGTGAATATATCGGGCGAATTTATGAAGAGGTTAAACAAAGACCACTTTATACATTGTCAGAAGTTAGCGGCTTTGAGCAGCAATATCCTGATGCTCAACAATCATTAGATATTTCCTCATCCAATTAAATACTAATGAATTATTGGCACTGAGTCCGTAGTTATATTTTCTAACTAGAAACCATCGCTACCTTAATTACCTTCCGCGCTTTCATATCATCAAATACTTGCTCTAAATCTTTTAAAGGACGCTGTTCACTAATTAATAATTCAAAAGGGATTTTACGGCTAGCTATGAGAGCCAGTGCTGCGCGGACATATTCAGGGGTGTTGTGAAAAACGCCTTTGAGAGTCAGTTCACTGTAGTGCAGTTGTTCTGTATTCACTGTAATTGTTGTATCTCGTGGACAACCACCAAATAAGTTGACGATCGCACCAGGACGAGCGCAGGCGATCGCAGTTTCCCAAACCTTGGGTACACCAGTCGCTTCAATGACTACATCCGCACCCCAGCCTTGGGTAAGGTCTTTCACCATACCAGGAATATCTGGATTTTGATGATAATTAAAGGTCTTAGCTGCACCTAATTTTTGACCAATTTCTAGCCGTTGGTCGTTACCACCCCACAACAATACCTCAACGGTATCAGCTAAAGTAGCCACAAACATTAACCCAATTGCCCCATCTCCCAAGACAACAACTTTATCTTGAGGTTTAATCTGAGAACGAGCTACCCCATGCAGGACGCAAGCCAAGGGTTCAGTCATGGCGGCTAATGGTAACGGCAACTCATCAGGAACCTGCAATAAATTATGCTGTACTATGGGTGCGGGGATTTTTAAGTATTCGGCAAATGTGCCATTATTCCAAGTCAAGTTGGGACATAGGGAATATTCTTGACGTTGACAAAAGAAACATTTCATGCAAGGCGCAGAATTATTGGCAACTACGCGATCGCCTATTTGCCAACCCGTCACACCCGCACCCACTGCCACAATTTCCCCGGCTGCTTCATGACCAAATAAAGTAGGCGGTTTCAACATCTTGGCATGACCACCACGCCGCCAGACTTTTAAATCTGTGCCACAAGTTGTTGCTGCTCCCACTTTAATTACCACTTCCCCAACCTCTGGAGATGGATCAGCAACTTGTTCTAAGCGTAAATCTTCTTGACCATAAAGCAAGGCTGCTAACACAGCTTTAACCCATAAAACTCAGTTTTTCATGATTGTATCAGGAGAAGTGGGCATTGGTGAGGGGTGAAAGTAAGGGAATTCCAGATAAAAAAATATCCAAAATATAGGGTGTGTCGGCGCAATAAAACTTAAATATACTCAGAAATTATTCATACTGACGCACCTCACCGAACTATCAATTTCCGATAATTTATTTTCTAGTTTTCCCTAATCACACTTTTGCCATTGGCTAAATAGGAAAAACGGTATTTATGCTGATGTTCACTGTAAAAAATATAGACATCATATGTAATTAAACATACCCGTTAAACCGAAGTATCGGGGATTTAAATACATGACTGTAAATTCAAAATTATTAGTTCAATATACAGAAAATTCCCTAATTAAACTCAAACTTATAAAATATGCTTTTGTGATAGCAGCAGTATTGTGGGACTATAATCAGGCGATCGCCCAAACTCCTGACCCTAGCTCATTACCAAAGGATCGTTTAGAAGATATTCCTACTAGGACTTTACCGTCGGAAGTATTACAAAAACCATCAGATCAAGAGCAATTGCCTACTCCGACGGAGCTACCAGAGCAGCAAGATCCAGTACAAAATGATACTAATGCCAAATTTCGAGTTGATCGGATTGAAGTTGTTGGTAGTAAAGTTTTCCCACCAGAAAAATTTGCCTCTATTACAGATCCTTTTGTAGGACGAGAAGTATCATTTGCAGAACTGTTGCAAGTTAGAGATGCTATCACCAAACTCTACACTGATAACGGCTATGTAACGACAGGGGCTTTAATTACACCGCAAACAGTAGAAGCTGGAGTTATTACTATTCAGATAGTAGAAGGCAGTTTGCAGGAAATTAAGATTGTTGGTAATCGGCGACTGCGTAGTCAATACATTCGCGATCGCATCCAACTAGGTGCTAGTAAACCCCTCAACGTACCGCGCTTAATAGAAAAGCTACAACTTCTGCGTCTCGATCCCCGTATTCAAAATTTGTCAGCCGAGTTACAAATGGGTGTAGCGCCTGGAACTAACATCTTGCAAGTTGAGGTACAAGAAGCCGATACCTTCTCGCTGACAGCAACATTAGATAATGGGCGATCGCCTAGTGTGGGTAGTTTTCGCCGGGGGGTAAATCTGCAAGAGGCAAATTTGCTCGGTTTAGGCGACACTCTCAGCGTAGGATATAGCAATACAGACGGCAGTAATAGCATTAATTTAAATTACCAGTTACCAATTAATGCCCATAATGGTACTGTATCCTTCGGTATTAATCAGGGGTGGAACCGTGTAATTGAAGACCCATTCAGTGTCCTAGATATTCAATCAAACACGACCTCTTATGAATTCGGTTATCGACAACCACTAATCCAAAAGCCTACCCAGGAATTAGCAGTGGGGCTATCTTTCTCGCGCCAAGAAAGCCAAACCGAGTTAGGGCTGGATAATATTGGTGGGTTTCCTTTATCACCTGGTGCAGATGCAGAAGGAAGAACGAAGATTTCTGCCTTGCGCTTTACTCAGGAGTATACCCAACGCAGCAATGAGCAAGTTTTTGCAGCGCGATCGCAATTTAGCTTGGGCGTAAATTGGTTCGATGCTAATGTAAATCAGGATGAACCCGATAGTCGCTTTTTTGCTTGGCGGGGACAGGCGCAGTGGGTAAAGCAGTTAGCCCCAGACACCCTATTTTTAGCTAGAGGCGATATCCAACTAGCCTCAACTTCCTTAGTACCCTTGGAACAATTTGGTCTTGGTGGTCAGTTGAGTGTCCGAGGTTATCGCCAAGATACATTACTTACAGATAATGGTTTATTGTTGTCTGGGGAATTGAGATTACCGATTGTCCGTGCTGCCAAATGGGGAGGCGTGCTACAACTAACACCTTTTATGGACGTAGGTACAGGCTGGAATACCCAAGGCAATAACCCATCACCAAGTACCTTTGTGGGTACCGGGTTAGGGCTGCTATGGAAACAAGGGGATAGTTTCTCAGCTAGGCTAGACTGGGGTATTCCTTTAACATCCGTAGATGGTGAAAAGCGATCGCTCCAAGAAAATGGGCTGTACTTTTCAATACACTATACGCCATTTTAATGGCGGCGCTGATACAACCAATGATTTAATAGCACACTATTTTGGGCATCCTCAATAGCAGGTATCAATGAAAGGCTTGGTGATGAAAGCGACCTCTATTGGCTTGGGAATAGTGCTGTTAACGACTATGCTACCGTGCTGTGATCCTGTCAGTGGGCAGGTAATTCCCGATGGTAGTGTGAATACCAGAGTCTCTCAAAGCGGCGATTTCTTCACCATCACCGACGGTAATCGAGTAGGAGATAACTTATTTCATAGTTTCAGTCAATTCTCAGTTCCCAACAAAGGCACTGCTTTCTTTAATAACGCCTCAGATGTTCAAAATATTTTTAGTCGTGTCACAGGAGCCAGTGTTTCCCTAATTGACGGTTTAATACAAGCTAATGGTAGCGCTAATCTATTTTTGCTCAACCCCAAGGGAATCATTTTCGGAGCAAATGCTCAGTTAAATATTGGCGGATCATTCATCAGTACAACTGCCAACAGTATCGAATTTGCCGATGGTATTGAGTTTAGTAGCATCAATCCTCAACCTACTCTATTGTTGAGCATCAATGTTCCCGTTGGTCTACAACTAGGAAACAATCCTGCACCAATTAACCTTCAAGGTACAGGACACACTTTAACAAATACCAGTGGACTGACTCTCGCTCCCCTAATTCGGACTCCTCATCCCACAAAACTACAAGTACCATCGGGAAAAACCATAGCCCTAGTCGGCGGTGACATCAACCTCAATGGGGCAACCTTAATCGCAGAGACGGGAAGACTAGAATTAGGTAGTGTGAGTAGTCCGGGATTAGTCAACCTCATACCCAGCGCCCAGGGCTACACCTTGGGATATAGTCATATACAACACTTTGGCAATATTCAACTAGCCGAGCGATCGCTATTAGATATAAGCGGTGTAAATGCTGGTTCCGTGCAGATTCGAGGTAGGCAACTGCGATTCACCGACGGTTCTTTAATCCTGTCACAAAATTTCGGCGCTCGCCCTGGTGGTGAAATTCGCCTCCAGGCTACAGAATCTATTAAATTAATAGGCAGAACATCTGATGGTGAAATCCGGAGTGGGGTACGCAGTGAAGCCTTAGGTATAGGAAGTAGCAGCAACATCAGTATTATTACTTCTAATCTTACCGTTAATCGCGGAGCAGGTTTGACTAACTCAACTATAGGATCTGCATCTAGTGGCAATATTAACATTGAAGCAACGGCAACTTACATCTCTGGCTTTTCAGCTACAAATTCTGCGGAAGTTACCACAATTAATACCTCCACACTGGGCAATGGGAACGCAGGTGATCTTTTCTTCAACGGCGACAGTCTACTCATATCAGATGGTGCTTCGCTGTCTTCGGCTACCTTTGGCAACGGTTCAAGTGGTAAAGTCACAATTCGCAATACTAATACCACCGTCATCGGAGAAAGTCCCTCTGAACTGTACAGCAACATTAGCTCAACGACATTTGCAACTGGAAACGCTCAAACCCTGACCCTAGATACGAAGAACTTACAAATTCTGGATGGGGGAGCAGTCGCCACCACAGCATTTTTTGTAGGTAGTGGCGGAGACTTAAGCATCAACGCCAGCGAATCTATCACTATTAGTGGTCAAGGTCGAACCATTAACAGTAGTATTAACGCCTCCACTTTGCGACCCGATCCTTTTTTACGACAAAGATTTGGTCTGCCGGACATACTAACAGCAAATCCCGGCTCTGTCAGCATCACCACACCTAAGCTAATATTAACCAACGGTGGAACTGTCGGTGTCACAAATCAAGGTAGCGGCAATGGTGGTAATATGAGCATCGCTACTAATACCATCCAATTAAAAAATCAAAGTTTTATTCAAGCACAGACAAAATTTGGGAATGGTGGGAATATTCAATTATCTGCAACAGACCTATTGCTATTGCGGCAAAATAGCCTAATTACCTCCACAGCTGGTGGCTCAGGAAATGGAGGTAACATCAACATCAATGCACCCATTATCACGGCACTAGAAAATAGCGACATTATTGCTAATGCCATTACAGGTCAGGGAGGCAATATTCAAATTACCACTCAAGGTATGTTTGGAATAAAATTCCGTGACCAAATCACCCCGGAAAGTGACATTACAGCCAGTTCCCAATTTGGATTAAGTGGCACAGTCCAAGTCAACACTGTGGGAGTTGACCCAAACTCAGGTTTAGTCGAATTACCAGCAAATGTTACCGATCCATCCCAGAAAATAACTACAGGTTGTTCTAATAATCAAGGCAGTAGTTTTATCGCCATAGGAAGGGGTGGAATACCGCAAAACCCGACACAAGAAATCAGGAGCGATCGCTCCTGGTCAGACACCCGCGACATCTCTGCATACCAGAAAACACAGACAGTCCAAGCTCAAATCCCGCAACCTCCAGAAACACTTGTCCAAGCAACGTCCTGGCAACGTAACCCTCAAGGTAAAATTGAATTAGTGGTGGCTAAATCACCTCCGCAGATGCCACCAGCCCTAACCTGTGCTGCTGTAGTTGGAAATTAATTAATGTTACAAAACTTACCAAAATGGGAAAAATAAACTTGGAGAAGAAGAAACAAAAACTGGATTCATGAAATTAACTTTTGTCGGGTTTGGTGTGCTAAGTGTAATCTGGTTATCTGCTGTTTACAACTATAGTGTTCACGCACAAGTAACTCCCGATAATACCCTCAATACTTCTGTTACTTCGACTACTTCCATGAGTGGAAGTAATAGTTACACCATCAACAATGGCACTCGTGTTGGGAATAATTTATTTCATAGTTTCAGCCAATTCTCTGTACTCAGTGGCGGTTCTGCTTCATTTGACAATACTACTGATATCCAAAATATTTTTAGTCGGGTGACTGGTGGTAATATTTCCAACATTGATGGTGACATCAGTGCCAAAGGTAGTGCCAACTTATTCTTACTCAACCCCGCAGGGGTTATTTTTGGGCAAAATGCCAGCTTAAATATTGGTGGTTCCTTTATAACCACAACTGCTAATAGTATCAAGTTTGCCGATGGGACAGAATTTAGTGCTGTGCAAGGTGCGGATCAACCTTTGCTGACAATGAGCGCACCAGTAGGCTTGCAAATGGGCAGTAATTCTGCTTCTATCAAAACTCAAGGAAGAGGATATGCAAATAGCGGTTCTGTTATAGTCCCAACACCCAACTCGACAGAACTACAGGTGAACCCAGGGAAAACCCTAGCATTGGTAGGTGGTAATTTACAAATAGATGGGTTTATATTGACTGCTCCAGAAGGACGGGTAGAACTGGGTAGTACAAACGGCACTGGGCAAGTTAATTTAATCCCAAATGCACAAGGTTATACTTTGGGTTATGAGGATGGACAAATTTTTGGTGATATTCAATTAGCCAAAAAGTCACTCATAAATGTAAGTGGTGTAAATTCAGGCTCTGTTCGTCTACAAGCAAGAAATATCCGTTTAACAGACGGTTCATTGATACTTGCACAAAATTATGGCTATCTTCCTGGTGGAGAAATTAGCCTTCAAGCATCAACAGCAATTGATTTAATTGGCAGAAGTAGTGATGGAAATGTGTCGAGTGGAGTTCGTAGCGAAACTTATGGAATTGGAGCAGGTGGAAATATTGGTATTTTTACTCGAAAACTTACTCTCCAAGAAGGAGGTGGTTTAAATAATATAACTTTGGGAACTGCTCCTAGTGGCAATATTGAAATTGATGCGACAACAATTGAAATATCAGGTTTTTCGCAAGTAAACCCGAATGGAGTTACTAACATTGGTACTTTGAGTTTTGCTTCTGGTAGTGCTGGTGATGTATTCGCTAATAGTGATAATTTACTAATATCCGGTGGAGCTTCCCTTTCTTCGGTTACCTTTGGCAGTGGAAGTAGTGGTAAAGTTTCAATTCGCAATCAAAACACTACAGTTATTGGCAACAGCCCTTCAGGATTTGACAGTGCGATTACTTTAGCTACATTCGCGTTCGGAGATAACAAAGATTTGATACTGGATACTGGCAAATTACAAATTTTCGATGGGGGAAGAATTGGTTCATCTACACTGTTTGCTGGTAACGGGGGAAATGTAAGTATCAATGCAAGTGAAGCAATCACAATTAGTGGACGTAACGATAATAACAACAGTGCAATTAATTCTTCCGCAACGCGTCTTAATGCACAGTTGCGTCGATCATTCGGCTTTCCAGATATGCTGACGGCAAACGCTGGTAGTCTTAGTATTACGACACCAAATCTGATACTGACGGATGGTGCTACTGTGACTGTAACGAGTGAAGGTACTGGTAATGCCGGCAACCTTAACGTTATTGCAGATATTATCCAATTAAAAAATCAGGCGTTGATTCAAGCACAGACCGAATCTGGTAATGGTGGAGATATAGACTTAAAAGTGGGAAGTTTGCTGTTAATGCGCGATCGCAGTAAAATTACAACCACAGCAGGCAGTACGGGTAATGGCGGCAATATCAACATTAATTCACCCACCATTGTCGGCTTAGAAAACAGCGACATCACAGCTAATGCTGTTCGCGGTAAAGGTGGCAATATTAACATCACTACTCAGGGAATTATTGGTTTAGAGTACCGTTCGCAACTAACGCCAGAAAATGATATTACAGCCAGTTCAGAGTTTGGGGTGAATGGTACAGTGCAAGTCGATAACGTCGGTGTAGATCCGAATTCGGGTTTAGTGGCATTACCAACAAATTTTACCGATTCATCCCAAAAAATTGCTAGTGGATGTGCAGATAACAGTGGTAGTAGTTTCGTCGCTACAGGACGGGGTGGTGTACCACAAAATCCTACACAACAACTAAGGAGCGATCGCACTTGGTCTGATATCCGCAGTATATCTGCATTCCAAAACACACCACAAATACAAGCACAAACACCCACACAGCAACAAGTTCCCATCCAAGCTACTTCCTGGCATCGTAATGCTCAAGGCAAAATTGAATTAGTTGCCAATCAATCCCCGTCTCAGGTACAAACAGCCTTAACCTGTGCAGACATTTTCAAGGGTTAGTTATAGACCCAAAAGGATTATAGCCAAATCATAATTTGGGAATACTACTTACAGGGTAGAAAATGGAAATAGGTTGATGAAAGTAACTTTTACGGTCTTTGGTGTCATCGGCGGAATTGTCATAAGCTTTGTTGGCAGCAGTTGTGTTAACGCCCAAGTTATTCCCGATAGTTCTCTTGGGACAAATGTCTCTCCAGGTTCAGAACATTTCACGATCACTAATGGCAACCGTGTCGGAAATAATCTGTTTCACAGTTTCCAGCAATTCTCAATTCCTAACAATGGTTCTGCCTTCTTCGACAATGCTTCAGATGTCCAAAATATTTTTAGTCGTGTGACTGGTGGCAGTGTTTCCTATATTAATGGTTCAATTCAAGCCAATGGTAGTGCCAATTTATTTTTACTCAATCCCAATGGAATTATTTTTGGCTCTAATGCCAGGTTAAATATTGGTGGGTCTTTTGTCGCAACGACAGCCGATAGTATTAAATTTGCTGATGGGACAGAATTTAGTGGAATCAACACCAATGCAACTCCTCTGTTGACTATGCGTGTACCAATTGGGTTACAGTTTGGTGGTAATTCGGGAACAATTTCTGTTGAGGGAACAGGGAACAATCAGATATTAAATGGCACATCTCCTATTTCGGGATTAACCAGTACCAACGGGTTACAGGTGCGATCTGGAAAAACACTAGCTTTGGTGGGTGGAAATCTTGACCTCAATGGTAGCTTTCTGGCTGCACCAGGAGGACGCATTGAGTTAGGAAGCATGACTCAAGGGGATATCGACGTCAATTTAACTCCTCAAGCCTTAACCCTGAATTATCCTGACGAAAACTATAGCTTTGGTGATATTTATATGAGCCAACGTGCTGTAGCCTCTGTGCGTGGAACTACTCCAGGAGCAATTCAAGTCCAGGGAAAACAGATCAACCTTGAAAATGGTGCTTTACTAGTAGTACAAAATTTAGGTAGCCAGGCTGCGGGTGATATTACCATCAATGCCACAGAATCGCTGCAAGTGATGGGGATGTCCCCAGACTTTAGAACTTCCAGTGGCATCGTCAATGAGACTCTACAAGCAGGTTCAGCCGGGAATATTGTCATTACTACCCCAAAACTCCACATTGATAGGGGTGCGATCGTTCTGAATCGTACTTATAGTTCAGCACCCAGTGGTGATGTTGTAGTCAAAGCTAGTGAAGTATCAGTGGGTGGTATTCAACCGGGGAATCCTTTTATTGCTCCCATATTTGGCATACTGATGACTGCAACTTATGGTAGGGGTCAAGGTGGAGATTTATTACTCTCTACCGATCGCCTGACAATTTTCGGTGGTGGTAATGTTGGTACTAGAAGCTTGTCTAGTGGCAATGGTGGCAATGCCAAAATCAGTGCTGATACTGTTGAGGTATCAAGTTTGAATACCCTCCCAGGCTCTTTATTGATTAGTTTGCTATCAGCGAATACTTTTGGTGCAGGGAATGCCGGCAATCTTCAACTTGATACCCGCAAATTGTCTATTCAAGATGGGGGTTTAGTTTCAGTTTCGACTGTGAGTTTTGGCAACGCTGGTAATCTGACAATCAACGCCTCGGAGTCAATCGATGTCAATGGGCTGAAAGATCCAGAAAATCCCAGCTATATTGGAGCGATCGCTCGTGCATACACCGTGTTCACAACTACTGGTCTTTTGAATAATAGCAACTCTACCGCCGATGCCGGTAGTGTCACTATCAACACTCCCAAATTAACCATTAGCAATCAAGCCAAAGTGTTTGCCCAAAATCAGATTTTAGGTGATGCTGGGACTTTAGCAATTAATGCCAATATCTTACATCTTGAAAATGGCGGTAGTCTTTCCACATCCACAAAAGTCGGCGAAGGTGGTAATATCAAACTCGAACTGCGCGATCACTTGCTCCTGCGTCGCGGCAGCCTGATCAATGCCGAAGCAGGTGGTACAGGCAATAGCGGCAATATCAACATTAATTCACCCATCATTGTTGGGTTAGAAAACAGTGATATTATTGCCAATGCCGTCAATGGCAAGGGTGGAAATATTGAAATTACTACTCAAGGTATTTTCGGCTTAGAATATCGTGACCAACTCACCCCAGAAAATGACATCACGGCCAGTTCCCAATTTGGGGTAAACGGTACAGTACAGGTTCATACTATCGGTGTAGATCCCAATTCTGGTTTATTAGAATTACCAGAAAATGTGACTGATCCATCCCAACAAATTGCTACAGGCTGTGCTGATACGAGTAGTAGTAGTTTTATCGCCACAGGACGTGGTGGAATACCACAGAATCCCTCACAGGAGGTGAGGAGCGATCGCACTTGGTCAGATATCCGTGATATCTCTGCATACCGCAATACTGACGCAGTGACAGTACAAATCCCCAAATCTCCGGTTCTTGTCCAAGCCACTGGTTGGCGACATAATGCTCAAGGAAAAATCGAATTAGTTGCAGATAAATCTCCTACTCAGGTGCAACCAGCATTAA
Source organism: Anabaena sp. CCY 9910 (assembly GCF_963920875.1). Lineage (NCBI taxonomy): Bacteria > Bacillati > Cyanobacteriota > Cyanophyceae > Nostocales > Nostocaceae > Anabaena > Anabaena sp. CCY 9910. Next base: position 212,331 of record NZ_CAWUDJ010000001.1, read on the forward strand.
CCTGTGCGGCGGTGGCTCAAAGCTAATTGCACTGTTTAGTCAAAACAATATTGTGGGAAACCTAAGCATAAAGTTGAAATGGAGAAGGGGTGATGAAATTAACTTCTGTGTGCTTGGGTCTAGCTTGCGTGTTCTTAACTGCTGGAATGTCTTTACCAGCCACTGCTCAAGTCACTTCTGATGATACCACAAACACTACTGTCAACCCAAGCGGTAATAATTTTCAGATTATTAACGGTACTGCCAGAGGAAATAATTTATTTCACAGCTTTAGTAATTTCTCTGTACCCAAAGACTCTTCAGCAACTTTTGACTTAACTAATACACCAAATATTACAAATATATTTAGCCGAGTTACGGGTGGTAATGTTTCTAATATTGATGGACTGATTGAAACTGTTAAGAGTAATAATCCAGTAAGTTTGTTTTTAATGAATCCGGCAGGGATTGTGTTTGCTCCAAATGCCTCCTTGAATATTGGCGGGTCGTTTGTAGGAACAACGGCAAATAGTATTAAGTTTGCTGATGGGACAGAGTTTAGTGCCAATAATTCCAGTGTGACACCATTACTGACGATGAGTGTTCCAATTGGCTTGCAAATGGGAAGTAATCCAAACCCCATCACAGTTCAAGGTACAGGTTATGCCCTAACATCTGTCAGTACCGTTGCCCCCATCACTCAAAGTCCCAGTACCTCAGAACTAAGGGTAAAGCCAGGAAAGACCTTGGCACTGGTAGGGGGCGACTTAAATCTCACTGGGGCAACCTTGAACGCGCCAGAAGGACGTGTCGAATTGGGAAGTTTAAGCGGAGTGGGAATGGTCAGTTTGAACCCCATTTCTCAGGGTTATCAGTTAAGTTATGAGGGCGGGCAAGGCTTTGCAGATATCCAACTTACCCAAAAATCCTTGCTGACTGTAGGAGCATTATTAAGTGCAGGGGCATTAAATGCTGGTTCAGTACAATTACAGGGAAGGCACATTCAAATCAGTGATGGTTCAATTATATTTTCCAAAAATCTGGGAAATGTCGCCGGAGGTGAAATTATTTTACAAGCCTCGGACGGCATCGATATTATAGGTACAACAGCCAATGCTCAAATTCGCAGTGGCATCCGCTCTGAAGGTTTGAATACTGGCACAGGTTCACCCATTTATATCATCACCCCCCACTTAACCCTCTCACAAGGAGCAGGAGTCAACAACAATGCTTTTGGATTTGCTGCCAGTGGTGGGATTCAGATTGATGCACAGACAGTTGAGTTATCTGGTTTTTCTCCCATCAATCCTACAGGAGTAACGTCCCTGACCATCTCTTCCCGAACTCCCAAGTCAGCAGGCAATCTCTCCATTAACACTAATAGTCTACTAGTTTCTCAGGGAGCAGCCATCTCCTCAGTAGCATTTGGGACTGGTTCTACAGGGCAAGTCACCATTCGCAGTCAGAATACTACTGTCACGGGAGACAATCCGGCAGGACTCTATAGCAATATTAGTGCAATCACCTATGGCACAGGTGATGCCCAAACCTTGACGTTAGATACGAAACGATTACAACTACTCGATGGGGGAGTAGTTGCAACCACATCCTTTTTGATTGGTAAAGCTGGAAATTTAAACATTAACGCGACTGAATCGATTCTGATTGACGGGCGCAGTCAGGCTAATAATAGCAGTATCAACTCAGCCGTCCTGATCCCGCCAGCATTAATCAAACAGTTATTCAGGTTGCCTAATATTTTGTCGGCGAATGGTGGAACTGTGAATGTAATCACCCCTACCTTGACGTTAAGCAATGGCGGCGCAGTTAGTGTGACTAATCAGGGTGCAGGCGATGGGGGCCATATAAACATTACTGCCAATACGATATTTTTAGATCGTCAAGGTAGCATTCAAGCTCAAACGTTGTCGGGTGAGGGCGGTAATATTACCTCACAAGTCAGTGATCTGCTGTTACTACGTCACAATAGCCTGATTAGTGCGACATCCGGGAATACGGGTAATGGTGGCAATATTAGCATTAATGCTCCTGTTATCGCTGGGCTAGAAAACAGTGACATTATTGCTAATGCAGTAAAAGGAAGAGGTGGTAATATTGATATCAGGACTCAAGGTATTATTGGTCTAGCATTCCGCAATACTCTCACCCCAAGAGTTGAGCAGACCAACGATATCACAGCCAGTTCTGAATTTAACATTAATGGCACAGTAAAAATTAATAACGTTGGTGTTGATCCCAATTCTGGTTTAGTTGCACTACCAGCAAATATTATCGATCCATCCCAGCAAATAGCTAGTGGTTGTTCTGCCAATAGTAGTGGTAGTTTTGTCGCCACAGGGCGGGGTGGAATACCCCAAAATCCTAGCCAAGAAATGAGGAGCGATCGCACTTGGTCTGATACCCGCGATATATCTGCATTCCAGAACAGACCGCAGATGCAAGCACAAACACCCACACAGCCACGAATCCCCGTCCAAGCAAATTCCTGGCATCGTAACAACCAAGGCAAAATTGAATTAATTGCGAATCAATCCCTAACTCAGGGACAAACAGCATTAACCTGCATGGCTATACCCCAGAATTAATTGCACCAACACAACCGTTACAAAAGACACCACCAAGGGAACAATAAATACGGAATATAACATAATAGTATCGTTCCATGAAATTAACCTTGGTTGGGTTTGGCTTTCTCGGTATATTCTGCCTATCTGCTGTTGATAACAATCGCGTTTACGCACAAGTAATTCCCGATAACACCCTCAAAACTTCTGTGAGTGGTAGTCATCCTTACATCATCAATGATGGTACTCGCGTCGGCAATAATTTATTTCATAGCTTCAGCCAATTCTCTATTCTTAAAGGTGATTCTGCATCATTCGGCAATGATCTTAGTGTAGAAAATATTTTTAGTCGTGTGACTGGCGGTAATATTTCCAATATTGATGGTTCCATCAGTGCTAATGGTAACGCCAACTTATTCTTACTCAACCCGGCTGGGATTATATTTGGGCAAAATGCCAGATTAAATATTGGTGGTTCCTTTGTAGCAACGACTGCAAATAGCATTAAATTTGCTGATGGAATTGAATTTAGTGCAGCAAATCACACGGGTACACCATTATTGACGATGAGTGTACCAGTGGGTTTGCAAATGGGAAGTAATTCGGGGGCAATTACAGTCCAAGGTACACCCGCCAACGACTTCTTCTTTCGGATACCGACATTATCGATGGCACCAAATCGAACCCTGGCACTGATTGGGGGACAAGTCGATATCAATAGTGCCAGCATCTTTGCACCCGATGGTCGTGTGGAATTGTGGGCGATGAAAAATGGCACGGTGAATATACCCACCTCTGGGAACTGGCAATTAGCGAGTCTATCCCCATCACCAACCTGGGGCAACATTACCCTGCAACAGTCCTCCTATATCAATACGAGTGGGGCGATTGGGGGTGCAATCAACATCCGGGGGCGTGGGTTAACCTTACAAGATGGTTCACAAATAGAATCGTCCACTGGGGCGAATGGGCAAGGACAGGGTATTACTGTCAAAACCACAGAATTTGTGGATTTACTAGGTATCTCTAATCCTACTAATTATATTCCTCCGGGCTTGTTAACCAGTGTGGCTGGCAGTGGCGCAACTGCCGGAGATATTACCGTTGATACTCCACGATTACGCCTTGCTAATAGCGCATGGATTAACTCCCTCAACTATGGTGTTAACTTTTTTACCTTTATGCCGATCAACAATGCCAGAACGGGCAACATTACGGTTCGTGCCACAGATGTAGAAATCACTGGTTATGCACCATTTCCCAATCAGTTTACAGGTGCTTATGTCTCAGGGGCAATTACCACCCTAGTTGCCGGGGGACAACAGAATGACAGTGGTACGATTACGGTAGAGGCTGAACGCATACGCCTGCTGGATGGGGGGCGCATTAGCACCGATTTGCTGGGCAATTCCTTCTCGCCCACACCGACAACGGGTAAGGCTGGAAATATCTCCGTTAAGGCAACTGAGAGTCTGGAGATTCGCGGGACAACTGTCAGCGATTTTAACAGTGGGATCGTTAGTTCAATTCTCAACTTGGTGGATGGTCAAGGGGGTAATATTACGATTAATGCCGGAAAACTTACTCTTGCTAACGGTGGGACTATCTCCAGTCAGATTGCAGGGAATCAGAATGCGGCGATCGCAGGTAGAGGTAAAGCTGGGAATATCAGGATTCGAGCCTCCGATATAGAAGTCAGCGATCCTGTGCTGGATGTTTATACTCAAGCTCCTGGCGGTATTACCGTAGCGATAGGGGAGAATTCCACTGGCAAGGGGGGCAATATTAGCTTGATAGCACAGAGTTTGCGTGTCTTCAATGGTGGACAAATTACCTCCTCCACCGATGGCATGGGTGCGGCGGGTAATGTCAACTTGCAAGTCAACAATATTACTGTAGAGGGTATTTCTCAACCCTTAAGTGATGGTCGCATTCTCCCAAGTACCATTACGGCGGCTTCTACTACAACCTCTGATGCTGGTTCAGTTAATCTAGTGGCAGATCAACTCAATGTTCTTGATCAGGGGCAAATTTCCGTCAGTAACACAGGTGGCGGTAATGCAGGTAATTTGCTGGTGAATGCCAACCAAATCAAACTGGAACAAGCAGGTAATCTGCTTTCAGAAGTTTCCGCAGGTGATCGCGGTAATATTACTCTCAATACGGATGTTCTGCTGATGCGTTATGGCAGTAAAATTAGTACCAATGCTACAGGTACAGCCACAGGTGGTAATATCAGCATTAATGCACCGATTATTATTGGTTTAGAAAACAGCGATATTACTGCCAATGCCATGAAAGGAGCTGGTGGTAATATTGATATTCAAACTCAGGGTTTATTTGGCTTACAATACCGTGACCAACTCACCCCGGAAAGTGATCTTACAGCTAGTTCCGAATTTGGCATTAGTGGCACAGTAGATATTAATAATTTTGGAGTTGACCCCAATTCTGGTTTAGTCGAATTACCAGAGAATGTTACCGATCCATCCCAGAAAATAGCTACAGGCTGTTCTAATAATCAAGGCAGTAGTTTTGTCGCTACAGGCAAGGGTGGAATACCCCAAAATCCCAGCCAAGAAGTGAGGAGCGATCGCACTTGGTCTGATACCCGCGATATATCTGCATTCCAGAACAGACCGCAGATACAAGTACAAACACCCACACAGCCACGAATCCCCGTCCAAGCAAATTCCTGGCATCGTAACAACCAAGGCAAAATTGAATTAATTGCGAATCAATCCCTAACTCAGGGACAAACAGCATTAACCTGCATGGCTATACCCCAGAATTAATTGCACCAACACAACCGTTACAAAAGACACCACCAAGGGAACAATAAATACGGAATATAACATAATAGTATCGTTCCATGAAATTAACCTTGGTTGGGTTTGGCTTTCTCGGTATATTCTGCCTATCTGCTGTTGATAACAATCGCGTTTACGCACAAGTAATTCCCGATAACACCCTCAAAACTTCTGTGAGTGGTAGTAATCCTTACATCATCACTGATGGTACTCGCGTCGGCAATAATTTATTTCATAGCTTCAGCCAATTCTCTATTCTTAAAGGTGATTCTGCATCATTTGACAATGCTATAGATATTCAAAATATTTTTAGTCGTGTGACTGGCGGTAATATTTCCAATATTGATGGTTCCATCAGTGCTAATGGTAACGCCAACTTATTCTTACTCAACCCAGCCGGGATAATTTTTGGTTCTAATGCCAGCTTGAGTATTGGTGGATCATTTGTCGGGACAACGGCTGAGACTATCACATTTGCTGATGGGAAGAGATTTAGTAGCACAGACACTGATACATCACCCTTGTTAACCATGAATGTACCCACTGGACTGCAATTTGGTAGTAATTCAGGAGGGATTACAGTTCAGGGTACAGGACATAATGCCCAATTAAGTGACTCAATACAAGTTTCTGGACTAAATCTCAATACCAGAGGATTACAACTACAACCAGGAAAAACACTAGGGTTATTAGGCAGCAATATTGCCTTGGATGGTGGACTGCTTTCTGCACCGGGAGGACTAATAGAATTAGGTGGTATCACCAGTGGCAACGTCATTCTCAATTCTACTCCGCAAGGATTTACCTTCCAGTATTCCCAAGTTCCGAGTTTTGGCAATCTTCAAATCACTCAACGAGCTTTAGCATCAACACGGGATTTCAATGGGGAAAGTGGAGGAGCCATCCATATTCAGGGAAAACAAGTCAGTATCCGCGATGGTTCGTTGATATTAGTACAAAATCGCAGCCAAAAGACAGCTGGTGATATTGCTGTTGATGCTTCAGAGTCTTTAGAACTTATTGGTAAATCTCCTGATTTTCAAAGTTCCAGCAGTTTAGTGAATGAAAGCACATCCTCTGGTAAGGCTGGGAATATTATCATTAACACTCCACGATTGAACATTGATCAGGGTGGGTATATTTATAATCGGACTTTCAGCAACGCACCAGGTGGCAATATTATCGTCAATACCGATGAAACGCGGGTTAATGGTTTTGCTTATGGTGATCCTTCAGCTTTTCGAGCAGTTAGTCAAATATTAGCTGCTTCCTATGCAGGTGGGAAAGGCGGCAATATTTCTGTCTCTACTCAAAAGCTATCTGTTTTAGCTGGGGGAAATATAGCAGCCAGACCCTATGCTGGAGGTAATGGGGGTGATGTAACAGTAAAAGCAGATACGATAGAAGTAGATAACACAGGCTCTCCGACTGGTTTTTATTTTAGCTTAATTTCGACTGCCACCTTTGGCTCAGGTAACGCGGGAAATTTGGCACTCGATACTCGTAAATTATCCGTGCAAGCTGGCGGCAGAGTGTCTGCTTCTAGCATAATTTTAGGTAATGCTGGTGTACTCACTATTAATGCTTCGGAATCGATTGATGTAAGTGGGGTTAAGGATGCAGACAATCCCAGCTATATCGGCACTGCTGTTCGTCCTTTTGGTGCATTTGCCCGAACTTCTCGTGCTAATTCAGGTAACACCACCATAAACACTCCAGTTTTGAATGTTACTGATAGGGCGACAGTTTTTGTGGAAAATTCTGGTTTGGGTACGGCTGGTACGCTGCAAATTAATGCCAACACCCTTAAACTTGACAATCATGCAAGTATTCTAGCATCCACAAAAGCTGGAGAGGGAGGCAACATCAATCTTCAACTACGGGATGTATTATTGATGCGTCATGGTAGCTTTATCAATGCCGAAGCAGGTAGTAATGGCAATGGTGGCAATATAAGTATTAACTCTCCGAATGTTGTTGGTCTAGAAAATAGTGACATCATTGCCAATGCCGTACAAGGAAAGGGTGGCAATATTCAAATCACAACTCAGGGAATTATTGGTTTGGAGTACCGTAATCTTCTCAATCCTAGAGAAATTCTGAGTAATGACATTACCGCTAGTTCCCAATTCAGTGTTAGTGGTACAGTCCAAATTAATAATGTTGGTGTTGATCCCAATTCTGGTTTAATAGATTTACCAACCAATCTCTCAGACCCATCACAGCAAGTTGCCACGGGTTGTTCTAATACTAATAGTAGTAGTTTTGTGGCTACGGGACGGGGTGGAATACCACAAAATCCTACACAACAAATGAGGAGCGATCGCACTTGGTCTGATATTCGTGATATCTCTGCATTCCACACCAAAGAACTAGCACAAGCCCAAATACCACAATCCCCGGAAAAACTTGTCCAAGCTACTTCCTGGCATCGTAACGCCCAAGGCAAAATCGAGCTGGTTGCCGCTAAATCTTCTTCGCAGATGTCACCAGCCTTAACCTGTGCTGCTGCACCTCAAAATTAATGACTGTTACGAAATTTACTGAATTGGGAAATATAGATACGTAATAAAAACAAGAAATGGATTAATGAAATTAACTTTTGTTGGACTTGGTGTGCTGAGTGTAATCTGCTTATCTGCTGTTGACAACAATAGTGTTCACGCCCAAGTAATTCAAGATAATACCTTCAATACTTCTGTTACTCCCACTACTTCCATGAACGGAAGTAATGCTTACACCATCACCAACGGCACTCGTGTCGATAATAATTTATTTCATAGCTTTAGCCAATTCTCTATTCCCACGGGCGATTCTGCATTTTTCGGCAATGATCTTAGTATAGAAAATATTTTTAGCCGGGTGACTGGTGGTAATATTTCCAAGATTGATGGTTCTATCAATGCCAATGGTAAAGCCAATTTATTCTTACTCAACCCTGCGGGCATTATTTTTGGAAAAAATGCCAGCTTAAATATTGGTGGTTCATTTGTCGCAACTACGGCTAATAGTATTAAGTTTGAGGATGGGACAGAATTTAGTGCTGTAAATCCTGCCGCTAAAGCGTTATTAACAATGAGTGTACCTGTGGGTTTGCAAATGGGAAGTAACCCTGGTCAAATTACCGTCCAGAACACAGGGCATCAGTTGGCATTTCCGATTCACCCTTTGGTTTCTTCTCCAAATCGCAGCAACAATCCTGTGGGATTAAATGTTAATAATGGTAATTTGGCATTAATCGGGGGAAAAATCACCTTAGATGGAGGAGTTTTAAATGCACCATCAGGACATATTGAACTTGGTAGTGCTAGTAACGGAATAGTTAATTTAAACACTGCCTCTCAGAGTTGGAATTTTGACTATAGCAATATTCAGCAATTTGGCGATATTCAGTTGTCCCGTCAATCACTAGCAGATGCTAGCGGTACTCCTGCGGGTTCTATTCAATTCGTAGGTCAAAATATTAGTTTAAATGATGCTTCTGCTGCCCTATTGGTTAATGAAGGAAATGGCAATTCAGGGAATATTAACATTGATGCGAGTGGATCTTTAACACTACGAGGAACTGGCACTATAGGATTTCCTCAAAGTTTATTGCGTGCTGATAATTTCAGTGATGGTAGTGGAGGTAATATCATTGCTTCGGCTTCCCAAGTATTCCTTCAAGATGGCGGATCTCTTCATGGCATTAACTTTGCTGAAGGTACAGGAAGTAATATTTTTGTAGAAACTCAGGATTTAATTCAAATAACGGGAATATCACCAGTTAGCGGATTTGCCAGTTCATTGAATACTATCACCAGAGGTTCTGGAAAAAGTGGCGATATTCAAGTAGCTACCAACAAATTGCAAGTTTTAGATGGTGCTGTTATTGGTAATTCACCTTGGTCAGATGGTGCAGGAGGTAACATTTCCATTAATGCTTCTGATTTTATCGAAGTGGCAGGAGAAAACGCAAAAAACTTGGCTGACAGTGTCATCGTAGTAGGAACATTCGACGAAGGAAATTCAGGTTTATTAACTATTAATACTGCCCAATTGAGAGTACGAGATGGTGGAGGTATAGTTGTCTCTACCGTCAATCAAGGAAATGCTGGTGATTTAGTGATTAATGCTTCAGAGACAGTTGAGGTTAGTGGAGTGGGTAGTATTTCTGGTCTTCCTAGCCGCATTGGCGTGAGGGCAGAATTACTTGCACCACCAATTCGACAATTATTTGGATTACCGGATGTGATTACAGGTAATATAGGTAAGCTTACCCTCAACGCCCAACGTTTACAAGTCACAAATCAAGCAATTGTAGGGGTTGATCATCAAGGCATCGGAGATGCTGGACAACTGGAAATTAATGCAGATTCCATCCGACTAGATAATGGTGGTAGCATTACAGCCGCTACAGTTCAAGGTGAAGGCGGTAATGTTTTGATTAATTCCAATGACCTGCTATTGCGTCATGGTAGTTCAATTATGACTAATGCAGACGGCATTGGTAATGGGGGGAATATGACCATTAACTCTGCTGTGATTCTCGCTTTAGAAAACAGTGATATTGTCGCCAATGCCGTTCAAGGTAACGGAGGGAACATTAACATTACTTCTCAAAGTATTTTTGGGTTGAAATACCGTAACGAACTCACTACAGAAAGTGACATCACTGCTAGTTCGCAATTTGGTTTAAACGGAACAGTCAATATCTATCACTTTGGTGTTGATCCCAACACTGCTTTAGTAGAATTGCCAAAAAATACTATAGATCCGTCAAAACAAATTGCTAGTGGTTGTAATGCTAATACTGGTAGTAGTTTTGTCGCTACAGGACGGGGTGGAATACCACAAAATCCCACACAGGAAATTAAGAGCGATCGCACTTGGTCTGATATCCGTGATATCTCTGCATTCCACACCAAACAACAAGCACAAGCACCAGAAACTCCCGCAACACTTGTCCAAGCTACCTCTTGGCGACGTAACGCCCAAGGCAAAATTGAGCTTTTTGCCGCTAAATCTCCTACAGGTGTGCAAATGTCATTAACCTGTGCGTCTCTTGCCAAAAGTCAACCTTAGGGCATTTTCATGACTTTAACTAGATAAAGATAGTACTAATTTAAAAAAAGAATGTGGCAATCCTTAATTTTAAAATTTCAATAGCTGGCTGGGAATTACCCAGCTCTATTTCTTAGAGTTTAAACTTCTCAGTGATTCGCTGCATTGCCTCCTCCACATTCTCCCTACTGTTAAATGCGGAAATGCGGAAGTAGCCTTCACCTGCTGCACCAAAACCAGAACCGGGGGTTCCGACTACGTTGACGGTTTGCAATAGCTTATCGAAGAAATCCCAACTGGAAAGACCATTAGGAGTTTTTACCCAAACGTAAGGTGCATTTACACCACCGTATACTGATAAGCCGGCGGCTGTCAGTTTTTCGCGGATAATTTTGGCATTATCTAAGTAGAAGCTAACCAGTGCTTTCACTTGCGCTTGTCCGGCTTCTGAGTAGACAGCTTCGGCTCCCCGTTGCACAATGTAAGATACACCATTGAATTTGGTGGACTGGCGACGGTTCCACAGTTTCCACAGTTCCACGTCGGAACCATCGGCGGCTTTGGCTTTCAAGGTTTTGGGTACGACGGTTAAGGCGCAACGAGTACCTGTAAAGCCTGCATTTTTGGAGAAAGAACGAAATTCGATCGCTACTTCTCTAGCTCCTTCAATTTCGTAGATAGAATGGGGTAGGGATGGGTCTGTAATATAGGATTCGTAGGCAGCATCAAAGAAAATAATCGAGTTATGAGCTTTGGCATAGTCTACCCATGCTTGGAGATGTTCTTTGGTAGCGGTTGCGCCTGTGGGGTTATTGGGAAAGCAGAGATAAATTAAGTCTACTTTCTGGGAAGGAATTTCTGCGGTGAAGTTATTTTCTGCGGTGACAGGTAAATAAACTAAACCCTCAAATTCGCCTTTATCGTTAGCCACGCCAGTATGTCCTGCCATGACATTGGTGTCTACATATACGGGATAAACTGGGTCGGTAACAGCAATGATGTTATTATCACCGAAAATATCGAGAATGTTGCCTGTGTCGCACTTAGAGCCGTCGGAAATGAAGATTTCGGAAGCGTCTACATCTGCACCCCGCGCTTGAAAATCTTGGGCGGCAATTTTCTCCCGTAACCAAGCATAACCTTGTTCTGGGCCGTAACCTTTAAAAGAGGAGCGATCGCCCATTTCTTCCACTGCTTGAATCATGGCAGCTCGGCAAGCTTCTGGCAATGGTTCGGTGACATCACCAATACCTAAGCGGATGACCTTAGCATCAGGATTGGCTTCGGCAAAGGCGTTTACCCGTCGCGCAATTTCGGGAAATAAGTAGCCTGCTTTCAGTTTGAGGTAGTTGTCGTTAATAGTTGCCATAGTAGAGATGAAAAAATTGCTTAGCTAAAATAGCTTATACCAAATTAATATGAAGCTGCATAGAATGATATGTCGAGGATAATTGAACGCAGATGCACGCAGATATTGACGAAGTCTTCCCGCAGGGTACGCGGATAAATCAATGGATTTTATATTTTTATATTATGTGCAACCTCATATAAAGTTGGTATGACATTTCTAGGGGAGAATTAGTTAATGTAACATCTTATCTTTTTAAGGCTGTTTTTTATAACTAAATATATACAAAAATCGACTTATGACTATTGCTAATCTGGGTTAAAATAATTCATCACCTGATATCAGGTATAAAAGATTTAATATTATTTATTTGAGTTATTAATGTGACATGAATAGTTCTGAATAGAGAATTTAGTAAAGGTAATCATGGGGTGAAATTTGAAAAATATTAAAGTTTCTATTATTATCCCAACATTGAATGAAGCGGATAATATTCAACAAACTATTGCCACTACTCAACCTAGTGTGAATATAGAAGTCATTGTTGTCGATGGTGGCTCACAAGATGATACAGTGGCGATCGCTCAATCTTTTGGTGTAAAAGTTATCTCCTCATCCCCTGGCCGGGCAATACAAATGAACACTGGTGCGGCGCTGGCTGCTGGGGAAATTTTGTTGTTTCTCCATGCAGATACGCGTTTACCTGTTGGTTTTGATGAAATGATTCGCGCAGCATTACAACAGCCTGGGGTGGTTGCTGGTGCGTTTGCTTTGCGGATAGATGCAGACTTGGCGGGCTTGCGCTGGGTAGAAAAAGGGGTATACTGGCGATCGCGTTTTTTGCAAATGCCCTACGGTGATCAGGCAATTTTTCTTACAAAGTCTATATTTGAGGAAGTTGGTGGTTTTCCTGAGTTACCTATAATGGAAGACTTTGAACTCATACGACGTTTAAAAAGTGTTGGTAAAATTACGCTTATACCTGTATCTGTGGCAACTTCTGCTCGGAGATGGTTACAGAGAGGAGTTTTTAAAACGACGCTGATTAATCAAGTCGTGATTATCGCTTATTTACTTGGTGTAGCACCAGCACAATTACGTAACTGGTATCGTCAGGGGAAATTTTTTAGGTTTTAGGCTATCTCGATTGGGGTAGTTTGGTAGGGTGCGGTAATTGCGATGAAACCAGACTATATTCAGAAATTATTTATACTGACATACCTCCTATACCAATTCCATTAATGATTACAACACATCGTTGGGTGAAGACGCGATGAATCGCGTCTCTACAAGTGGGTTATTTTTTCAAATTGGTATTACATTTTGGATATTTTTTTATCGGGAAACCCCTAAGAATTACCAATTGAAAAACCCCTACGTGTCGGCTTAATACTTGCCCGTTTCACCTGAAATTTTACCTTATCGCTCATTTCACCGCTTCTCGCCTCCAAAGTCCAGTTACCAGGACGCAACGACCAAAATAAGGAATTAGCTGATTGGGTATTCAACTTTTCACCATTGAGCCACCACTCTATAGGTGTAGACTTATTTCCTACTAACTTAAATTCTAATTTTTGTTGTGCTTCTTCACCTGGATACAGTAAGAATAAATCGCCGTCATGAGGAGATAAAATTCTTAGGCTGCTGGTGGTAAACTGCGATCGCTGTTGCTTGGCTAACCACTCGTTATATTCTGGTGGTAAAGTAAACTGAGTGTCCCTTTCGTAGCTAATTTTATCTTCGGGATAAAAATATTCTTGCACCACGGAAGTACAATCTGCTGTGGGACGTAACCCGGAAACTGCACAGATTGGTAGTTGCAATAAACCTGCTGGAGTAGGGAAACTGGCTGGTTCTTGATGTTCGTGCAGATGTAACATAATCCGATTCCACAAGGGGGCTGCACCTGTTACGCCGGAAACTTGGCGCATGGGTTCACCGTTGAAGTTACCTACCCAGGTAGCGACGGTGTAATCGGTGGTAAAGCCGACTGTCCAAGTGTCACGGAAGTTGGAAGAAGTGCCGGTTTTCACAGCCACAGGGAAGGGTAAGTTTAATACTGAATCTACACCGAAGGCTGTGGCACGAGCATGGTTGTCGCTGAGGATGTTGGTGATTAATTGCCAGATGGTGGGGTTGGGGGGTTGAGTTTGAGGAGTTGGGTTTTGGGGAAGGGTGGTGATGAGGGGGGTGGGTTGTCCTTGTCTTGCTATCGTTAGGTAGGCTTGGGCTAGTTCCCAGAGGCTGACTTCACCACTACCAAGGGTTAAACCTAAACCATAGTATTCTGGGGTTTGCTTCAGGTGGACAAATCCCAGTTGATGCAGCCGTTCTAGGAAAGTTGATACACCCACTTTTTCCAAGACGCGTACAGCTGGTACATTGAGGGAATTGGCTAAGGCGATGCGTACCCGCACTGGCCCAAGGAAGTTTTCCGTATAATCCGTTGGGCTGTAGAGTTGTGCGCCGGGGATGGCGTAATGGGTAGGGACATCTGCCAAAATAGTATTTGGGCGAATTAACCGCTTTTCTAAGGCTAATTCATAGACAAAGGGTTTCAGGGTAGAACCTGGTTGGCGTAGGGACTGCACTCCGTCGTTGCGTCCCAGTTGGGCTTGATTAAAGTAATCCGGTGAACCGACATAAGCTAAAACTTCCCCGGTGTGGTTGTCTATTACTAGTGCGGCTGCGTCATGAACGTTATTGGCGGCGAGAGTAGAAATTACCTGCTGTACTTGTGCTTCGACGAATTGCTGTAGAGGACGATTGATAGTTGTGTGGATAACTGATTGATTTGTGTCAGCAGGACTGGGGGGAATTTGATTGGCTAACCAAAATAAAAAATGTGGTGCGGCGATAATTCCTCGCTTGTTGGACTGAAACACAACTTTTTCTGAGGATGTGCGATATGCTATGTCTTTGCTCACATACCCTTCCTGTACCATCCGATTGAGGACGTATTTTTGTCGTTGCTTCAGTCGTTCCCAATGTTCGTAAGGGTTAAAGTAGGTGGGGTTATTGGGAATGGCGGCTAACAAACTAGCCTGGGCAAGATTTAACTCACTGGCTGGTATGGAAAAATAGGTACGGGCTGCTGCTTCTACACCATATATATTCCCTCCCATTGGCAGGCGATTGATGTATGCAGAGAGGATTTCATCCTTACTCATCCCAGCTGCTAACCGCCAAGCTAGCCAAATCTCCTGCATTTTCCCTGACAAGTTGCGGGGGACTGGTTCTAACATCCGCGCTAACTGCATAGTAATTGTGGAAGCGCCGGAAACAATTTTTTTGGCGTGGATGGCTTCTTTGATGGCGCGGACAATTGCTTGTAAATCCAAAGCCCCATGATGATAAAAGCTACCATCTTCGGCGGCTAAAATAGCTTGGATAAACTGAGGGGAAATCTGATTTAGGGGTGCTACTGATGTATGCTCTTGGTCACGGGTGAGTATTGTTCCTAATGGTAGCCCATTGCGATCGCTAAATTGCATTGCTAGTTGATTTTGGGCAATATCTACAGCACGAACTGGCGCAAAGTAAGGTAATAATCGGATTAATAAGCATATTAGCAGCACAGCTATGATCACCTTAGTAGTATGCCGCATTCTGGTAAGCGATAGAGATATGAATTGCATCAGGGAGTACCCTGTCCAAGAAAATTTACTTTAATTTTGCCGTGGCGATGATATCTACAACAGTGAATATGTCAATTCCTTAATAATCAATTGCAAAATAATTCATAGTTAAGAATTGTAGTTGTTTTTTGGAATTACTGGTTTTGATTAGTTATCTATGTAGATAAATTTTGATTTTTAAACGCAGCGAAAAGTTCCTCGAAGCCGGGTTTTCCGGCGTAGGAAACTTTTCAAGACAGAGGAGTGCGGAGGTTGGCGCGGAGGGGCGCGGAGTTTAAGAGAGATGGGATGAGACTAGTTGCTGTAATTTTTAATATTAAATTTATCAAAATATGATTATTAGAGTCTGTATACGGTGTTTTCTTGTTCTAACGTTGGTGTTAGGAATAGGTGGATGTAATTTTTTTGGTATCAACTCAGGTAGGGAACCATTACCAGCAGTTTCCCAACTCACACCGCCAAAATTACCGGACTGGATTGAACAAATTAGTCCCATCGGACAAGCCCAACCTCTAAACCAAATCCGAATTCGTTTTAAAGAGGCTTTAATACCAGTTGAAAATTTGGATAGTCCAGAACAACAGCAGTTATTACAAAAATTTGCCCTTTGGCCACCATTACCGGGAGAATTTCGCTTTTTGACACCACGTATGGTAGGTTTTCAAGCGGATAAAGCATTGCCAATAGCTACGAGATTACAAGTTACTCTTAAAGCAGGTTTAGCAGATTTAAAAAATCATCGTTTAAACAAAGATATATCCTGGACTTTTAATACTCCATCTATCGATTTAACGAATTTACCTGGTGTGAATCCAATGGAAAAAGCTGAGGCTGAACCCATTGATTTACAACCAAAGTTACAATTTACATCCAACGTAGAACTAGATTTAGCTTCTGTACAAGAACATTTACAGCTAATCCCAGAAGGTAAAAAGGAGGGTTTGCGCTTCCAAGTAACTTTAAATAAGGAAGAAAAACCCCTAAATAATGAAGAACCTCTCAAGAAATTTGACCCTTCAGCACGTAATTGGACTTATAATATTAGACCGCAAAAAAATCTGGAAAAAGCCACCAGTTACCGTTTAGTATTTTCGCCGGGAATACGTCCTGCTTATGGCAATCTAGCTACAGAAAAAGAATTTGCTAGCAAGTTATCTACTTATTCACCTTTGGCTTTTCAGCAAATTAATTTTTATGGGCAGCCGGATGCTGGGGGAACCTATGGAAGATTTATTAAAGGTAGTCCGCAGCTAGAATTTAATAATATCTTAGTAGCCGATTCAGCTAAAGCTAATATTCAAATTAACCCAGCACCAAAAGATATTTCTAGGCTGTTGCAAGTTAATGATGAGGATAGAATTATTGGGATTAATCCTTATGCTTTAGAACCTGCCAAGACTTATACAATTACTATCGGCGAAAATCTCAAAGATAAGTTTGGACAAACTTTAGGTGAACCTGTCTCACTTAAATATGATACTGGAGATTTAGCCGGGGATATCTGGGTTCCCTCAGACTTAAATATTTTTCCCGCAGGTAAAGATTTAAGGTTAAATATTAGTACTGTAAATTTACCAGAATCTAAATATCAGGCTGCTTATCGAGTAGTTAAAGCAACAGATTTAGTTTATTTTAACTATGGTAATGATTTATTACCAAAACCTGCTGAATGGCAAAGCTTCCAGGTATCAGGTAAGAAAAATCAATCAATTGATATAACTGTTCCTCTGCGAGAAAAAATCAACGCTAAGACGGGAATGTTAGCTTATGGAGTCCAAGCCCGCACTAATAAATATCAGGAAAATGGTAATGAGTTGTGGCGAGAACCTACGACTTATGGTTTGGTGGAATTGACTAATTTGGGCGTATTTAGTCAATGGTTTCCTGAATCGGGATTAATTCGGGTGAATCATTTAACCGATGGTGCGCCAGTAAAAGCGGCTGTTATAGAAATTTACCAATCAAAATTACAAGCAAAATCCCGTCCTGAACCTGTACCTTGTGCGACAGGTAAAACTGATGAGAATGGAAACTTTAGAATTAATCGTGCAGAATTACAGCAATGTACTGCTGGTAGCCAAAATTCTATTAAATCACCAGAATTATTAGTAATTGCCCGCGAAAATGAAGATTGGGCATTTACTAGGACGGAAGAATATAGCGGTGTTTATGGATATGGTATTGATGCAGGTTGGCAAGGGAATAAACCAGAATCAAGGGGAGTAATTTTTTCAGACAGACAGTTGTATCAACCAGGAGAAAAAGCTTGGTTTACTGGTTTTGCTGATTACTTACAAAATGGTGCAATCCAACAAGATAAAAATGCTGACTACCAAATAACGTTGGTAAATCCTGATGGACAAAAGACCAGTTTAGGGACACAAACTACAAATGAGTTTGGGACGTTTTCCTTAGAAATGCCCATCAATAAAACTCAAAGCTTAGGCTACTACACAATTCAAGCTAAAGGTAAGAATAATCTGGAAATTTCTGGAGAATTTCGGGTGGCTGAGTTCAAACCCCCTAATTTTAAAGTGGAAGTCAAATTAGATAAGGAATTTGCTTACATTGGCGATGATGTTGATATTAACGCTTCAAGTAACTATTTATTCGGTGCGCCTGTAGAAGGTGGAGAGGCGAAATATTTTATCACTCGTCAACAAGCTAATTTTATCCCTAAAGGTTGGGAAGAATTTACTTTTGGTCGCCAATGGTTTTGGCCGGAAGAAGCCCCCACTATATCTAGTGATGTATTGCAAAGTAATTCTCAGTTAGATGCTAATGGTAAAAGTAGCCAAATGGTAAATGTTGCTAAAGATTTACCGTATCCCATGACTTATAGAGTAGATGTACAAGTTGCTGATGTCTCCAATCTTTCTGTAGCCAATTCCCAAAGTTTTACAGCTTTACCAAGTAATCGTTTAATTGGCTTGAAAAGTAATTTTATTGCTGATGCAGGTAAAGCGTTTCCTATTGAAGTAATTGTTACTGAACCTACAGGAGAAGTAATTACAGGTCAACGAGTCCGGCTGGAATTACAACAGATAAAATATAGCAGCATCACTCAATTGGTAGAAGGTAGCCAAACACCAAAAAATCAAATTGAATATAAAACAGTTACCCAAACAGAGATTACATCTACTAGTAATCCGCAATCAGTGAATTTGACACCAACTGAATCTGGTGCATATCGAATTAGAGTCAACTTTAGTGATGCCAAAAATGAATTAAGCGCCACAGATTCACAAATTTGGGTGACTGGGGGAAACTCAGTCTTTTGGGGTACGCGAGATAAAGATGTTTTAGAAGTTAAGTTAGACAAAAAAGAGTATAAAGCTGGTGAAACTGCTACCGCTTTAATTCAATCTCCCTATGCAGATGCAGAATTATACTTTGCGGTGATTAAAGATAAACCCATTTATCAACAAATTACCAAAGTTCAAGGCAACGCACCCCAAATTCAGTTTCAAGTTACGCCAGAAATGCTACCCAATGCAGCCGTTGAAGCTGTGTTAGTTAGACAAGGTAAACCTATTAACCAAGTGGAAGTAGGAAGTTTAGATAACTTAGTAAAAATTGGCTTCACTCCTTTTAAAGTTAATCTAGAAGATAAGTATTTGAAACTGCAAGTTAAGCCAGTCCAAACATCTTTAGAACCTGGTGCAGAGGAAACAATCCAACTAGAATTGAAGGACAATCAAGGTAATCCCGCCAAAGGACAATTTACAGTCATGGTAGTAAATGAGGCGGTACTGCAACTTTCTGGTTATCGTCCGCCGAATTTAGTAGATACAGTTTATGCAGAACAGCCAATATCTACCCGCTTCACTGATAACCGTCCAGATGTCATATTACAACCGCAAGATATAGCAAAACCAAAAGGTTGGGGTTATGGCGGTGGTTTCTCCACAGGCGCAGCCAATACCCGCACCCGCACCAACTTTCAACCCTTAGCTTACTACAACGGTTCTGTTCTGACCGATGCTAGCGGTAATGCACAGATAACCTTCAAATTGCCAGATGATTTAACTACTTGGCGTGTGATGGCTGTAGCTACAGATGGAAACCTGCGTTTTGGTAATGGGGACGCGACGTTTATCACCACCAAACCCCTACTAACTAATGCCATTTTGCCACAATTTGTTCGTCCAGGCGATCGCATCCTCGCTGGTTTATCCGTCACTAATAACACCGGAAATCGAGGAAATCTCTCAATTAACGGTGAAATTAGCGGGACTGTGAAGTTTAACAGCAAAAATCCCACTACTACTACTTTGCAAACCCAAGCTGAATCTGCAACTCAAGCCTATCGCTTCCCAATGGTGGCTGATAGTGTGGGAGGCGCTAAAGTTCGCTTCACCACTCAGCTGAATGGTACAGCCGATGCGTTTGAATTACCTTTGCAAGTCAAGCCATTAGAAATCACTGAACAGGTAGTAGAAACTGGTGTCAGTCAAAAACAAATCAAGATTCCCTTAAATGTTGATAAAAATACCTTTCCCGAAGCCGGTGGTTTAGATATTCAATTGGCGAGTACTTTAATTCCCGAAATTAAAGCACCAGCAAAACAAGTATTAACAGATAATGATTTACCATTCACAGAACCGTCTGCAAGTCAATTAATTATTGCGGCAAATTTACAAACTCTTGCCCAAAAATATGGTCAAACATTTGCAGAATTTAACTCTAGCCAACAGGCAAATTTAGCCATTGAAAAATTGCAAAAACTACAAATCTCTGATGGTGGTTTCGCGTCTTTCCCTGGACAAGAAAAATCAGACCCTTGGGTTTCTAGTTATGCTGCTCAATCTTTAATAAAAGCTAGTAAAGTCTTCCCCAATTTAGTTGATACGGGAATTCTATCTCGCCTCAAAACCTATTTGCAAAAAGTTCTAGCCAACCCCGGAGAATATGATTTTTGCAAACAGCAACTATGTAAAAGGCAACTACAACTTAATGCTTTAATAGCATTATCAGAACTGGGAGATAAACGCAACACCTTCCTGACAGATATTTATGAACAACGTAACAACTTTGATTTAGTCACTCAAATTAAACTAGCGCGATATTTATCTCAATTCCCCGAATGGCAAGATGAATCTCAGCAATTGGTAAACAAGCTGCAACAAAACATATATGAAACTGGACGCACAGCAGTTATTAGTTTACCACCTAGTTGGGGATGGATGAGTTCACCAACAGCAGCACAATCCCAAGTTTTACGCTTATTTATTGCCCAACAAAGCCAACCAAAACTAATAGATAAATTACTCCAAAGTCTGCTAGCACTACGCCGGGATGGTACATGGCAAACTGACTATAATAATGCCCAAGCACTAACAGCTTTAGTAGAATATAGCCAACTACAACCCACGCCGCCTAATTTTGTCGCCACAGTACAGTTAGCCGGGAAAAAGTTAGGAGAAAATCGCTTGGCAGGCTATAAAAATCCCAGCTTCCAGCTCAATGTACCGATGAATCAATTACCTCGTGGTCGCCATGATTTAACGCTACAAAAATCGGGTAATGGGACTCTACACTACTTGGTTGCTTATAATTATCGCTTGCAGGGAAATCAACCAGGACGCTTTAACGGATTACGCATAACACGGGAAATTAGTCAAGTAAATGAAGATGAGGTTTTACGAAAAACAGGTATTTACGCCCTCGATCAACCCTTGACTTTAGCCCCCGGACAAGTGTTTGATATTGGTTTAGAAATTATCGCCGATCGCCCGGTAGATCATCTAGTAATTAAAGATCCCCTACCAGCAGCTTTAGAAGCCGTTGACGCAAGTTTCCAAACCGCCACCGCCGCATTACAAGCAAAAGCCGATAGTTGGGAACTGGGTTTTAGGAATATTTATAGCGATCGCATTATCGCCTATGCCGACCACCTAGAACCAGGAGTTTACAGCCTCCATTATTTGGTACGTTCTGTTACCCCTGGGACTTTTTCCTGGCCTGGTGCGGAAGTTCACCTACAATATGCACCAGAAGAATTTGGACGCACTGCGGAAATGAAACTAATAGTGGAGGAGACAGAAAAGTAAATCAGGCGCGCCATTCCTCCATACTCCACTAATTACCTAATTCCTGATACCTCTGCTGAAGATCCATAATTGTAAACACTGCCTCAAACTTCAAACCAACCGACTGATAAAACTCAGCCCCCCCTTGCTGTCTATCCACTAACGAAATGACCTCATCAACAACGTAACCAGCCGCCCTCAGTCGGTCAACTGCTTTCATAGCAGATTGTCCAGTCGTCACCACATCTTCCAAAACCACCACCTTTGCACCCTCTGGTAAATTAGGGCCTTCAATATAAGCCTTAGTCCCATGACCTTTAGCTTCTTTGCGAATAATCAAAGCTGGTATTGGTCGATTTTCATAAGCAGAAACCACACTCACAGCTGTCACAATTGGATCAGCCCCCAGTGTCAAACCAGCTACCGCTTGAGTATCTGAAGGTAACAGAGATAAAAGAATACGACCAATTGCTAAAGCGCCTTGGGGGTGCAATGTTACCTGTTTGCCATTTATATAGTATGAGCTAGGCTGTCCAGACGAGAGAACAAAATCACCCTCTTTATAAGCGAGTTGACAAAGTAAATCCAGCAGTTTTTGGCGCAGAGTAGATACATCAGCAGTGGCTGCCCAAATATCTGACTGGGTAAGGCTTTCAGTAGAATACGTCATTACAAAACAGTAAAAGTTGTGCTACACCAAAGGTTGAACTCATGGGAGTTCTGAAATTAAGCATAAATGAAGATTTGCCTAAAAATTGAGGAGTAAAAAAGATGGGTATAAAATTTAGACCCCTCAGTGGTTTTTTAGTGCTATTAGCTACGGCTATAGCCTTTCCTGTTGTGGCGACTGCCGAAACAGCAACCCCCAACTATGAAAGCACAAATGATGTATTTGAGCGAGCTTATTTTCGTCACGATCGCAACTTCTACGAAAATCTTACCCCCAAACGCCAGTTAGACGCATTTCTAGGTTCTGGTTCTGGTTTTCGCAATTCCTTCCCAGAAAATGAAATTGCCCGTGATGCCGAATTAGTTAACACACTCTACCGGGATGCCCTTGTTCAACAATCAATGAATGATCCCTATCTGCGGACACCGGATTTACCTAACCCTTACGGTACATCGTTACTCATGTCCCCCCAAATGAACGCCAATAAGTTGAGGATGGGGACGGAATTCCGCTTTGAAACCTCACTACCTCGTTGATATAGTTCAACGGAGTTCATAACTGATAAGGTGATACGCACCTAAATCAAATATTCTTGCGTCAGGGCTGTCCATAGTCAAGAGTCCAGAGTCAAAGGCTAGCTTGGACTCTGGACTGTGGACTTTTGACAACCTGAATGCGAAATATACAATTTAAATGCGTAACAGCTTAGTTAAAAGTCAAATCTCTCTTGACTATTGACTTTTGACTATTGACCAATCCAGGGTGCAGGAGTTGAACCTGCCTTGGGCGAATTATGAGTTCGCTGCCTCAACCGCTCGGCCAACCCTGGCTAAGTTCCAATTGTATCCTAGAGTGTCAAGCTTGTGTACCTTCTAAGATAATTTATCAGATTTTTATACTACATAATCTAATTATGGAACAGTGGGGACTATCATTAATTGAGTTATGTTAAGCATTGAGCTATACAGCTTCAACACTCTTAACATAGACCAGCTAATATAGACCAGCATTCTTCTGCAATCGCTTGTCAGCAATGAGAATAAATTCTACTGTACTTCTTACTTTGATTTTGTTATTCCTAATGTTAGGAGCAGGCTCTGTGAGCGCATTTTTGGGATTTGACTTGGGAAGTTCTGCCCTCAAAGGCGTGACAACCCCAGATGGCCGCCCCACCAGCAAGTTTGCAAGTAGTAAAGCAAATAACTCTCAAGCAGGTGCTACAACCTTCTTAAAAGAAGAAGAAATATTAAAAATTGTTAAGTCCCGTATCGAAGGCAAATCTAAAGTTGCTAAATCCGAAAAACTAGATGAAGACGAAGAGGATATCAACGGCAAGAAGCAGAAGCCAGAAGAAAAACCCCCGGAAGTCGTAACGGAAAAACTCCAACCAGGTTTTCCCGTTAGTGCCGAGAATCAAGGCGTATCTTTAGCGGTACAATCTGCCCGTTACTCTGGTGGTGATTTACTGCTAAAAGTGAAAATGCAAAACAAAGGCGCTGATTCTGTACGCTTTTTGTATAGCTTTTTGGATGTCACCGACGACAAAGGTAGAACTCTTAGCGCTAGCACAGAAGGTTTGCCAGCAGATTTACCTGCTAACGGCCCCGCGTTTACTGGTACAATCAGCATCCCTACGGCTTTACTTGATGATGTTAAAAAAGTATCTCTTGCTCTTACAGATTATCCCGATCAAAAACTAAAGCTAGAAGTCACAAATATTCCTGTAGATAAGTAGGGACTAGGGACTAAGAAGCAAGGGAAGTAAGGGAAGCAGGGGATAAATTCCATCCCCAATCCCCAGTACCCAATCCCCAATCCCCAATCCCCAGTACCCAATCCCCGATAGCCAACCCCCAGCATCATAAATTTTGCAAAAACTTTGGCGGTGAATGAATTTTCTAATTTGAACTTGACAGATGTGGGGCTGCGGTTGCTATCAGTACTGCTGCTGATTGTGATTAATGCTTTTTTTGTCACAGCAGAGTTTTCCATAGTTACTGTGAGGCGATCGCGCATTCATCAGTTAGTTCAATCTGGGGATATTCAGGCGATCGCCGTGGAATCACTCCAGCGCAACATTGATCGAGTATTATCAACAACCCAATTAGGCATCACCCTCTCTAGTTTAGCCGTCGGTTGGATTGGTGAAAGTTCGATTGCTGTAGTTATGCGTTGGTGGATAAAATCCTGGCCGTTACCCGCCAATGTGAATAATTTTGTCGCTCATTCTCTGTCAATTCCCATCGCCTTTTTCTTGATTGCCTATCTACAAATCGTTTTAGGTGAACTGTGTCCCAAATCAGTCGCCATGCTGTACTCAGAACAGCTAGCGCGTTTTTTGGGGCCGGCGGTAAAAGCGATCGTGCGTTTTTTCCGTCCTTTTATCTGGATTCTCAACCAATCCACAAGTTACCTACTGCGGCTATTTGGCGTTGAATATACAGGACAAAGCTGGCGACCACCAGTAACACCAGAAGAATTACAGTTAATTATCTCTACAGAAAGAGAATCAACTGGTTTACAAACGGCAGAGAGAGAACTGCTAAATAACATCTTTGAGTTTGGTGATGTCACAGCACAAGATGTGATGATTCCCCGCAATGGCATTATTGCCCTATCCAAAGATGCTAACTTCCAAAGCCTACTCCAACAGATGACAGCTACCGGACACTCACGTTACCCCGTGATTGGCGAATCCTTAGATGATATTCGCGGGATTGTTTATTTTAGAGATTTAGCCAACCCCCTAGCAGTCGGCAAGTTATCTCTAGAAACACAAATTCAACCTTGGATGCGTCCAGCGCGGTTTGTACCGGAACATACCCCCCTTAGTGAACTATTACCTATGATGCAGCAAGAAAAGCCAGCAATGGTCATAGTAGTGGATGAATTTGGCGGTACTGTGGGTCTAGTAACGATTCAAGATGTCATTGCGGAAATTATCGGCAACGCTGGGGAAACCTCAAGCAGTGAAGACTTGCTGATTCAAATGTTAGACCAGGCAACATTTTTAGTTCAAGCCCAGGTTAACTTAGAAGACCTGAACGAAGTCTTACACCTGAATTTACCCTTAACAAAACAATATCAAACCCTAGCTGGCTTCTTGCTGTATCAATTACAAAAAATGCCGATAAAAGGTGAGATTTTTTGCTATGACAACATCGAATTTACAATAGTCTCCGTTGACGGGCCGAGGCTGCATCAGATTCAACTGCGGCGCTTGGGTTAGAGATCAAGGACTTTTTATAGCTGGGGATTGGGGACTGGGTGAAAAGTCTTGTTGTGTCTAGGTTGTATAATCTATTGATGTCCTAACACTACTGGCGACAGCTATATAAGCTAGTCCCGATAAAACAGGTTTCACAGCCATTCCCTACACCCTTATACCCTTAAACCCCTATACCCCTTAAGCATAAGGAAGCGGATCTTCTAACCCCAATTCTGCAAAAGCTGCTAGGCGTAAGCGGCAAGAATCACATACACCACAAGCAACATCACCACCGGCATAACATGACCAAGTTAAGTTCCAGGGAACACCTAATTGGTTGCCTAGTTGAATGATTGCGGTTTTTTTCAAATTAATCAAGGGAGCAACAATATCGATGGGTAGACCCTCCCGCCCTTGTTTGGTTCCCAGGCGGAAAACTTCCTGCATCGCCTCGATATAATCAGGACGACAGTCAGGATATCCTGAATAATCTAAGGCATTGACTCCAATGTAAACTCTTTCTGCGGCGATCGCCTCAGCATAAGCCAAAGCAAAACTTAAAAAAATTGTATTTCGTGCTGGTACGTAGGTAACAGGAATATTTTGTGACATGGCATCTACAGAGCGTTCTTGCGGTAAATCGATCTTGTCATCGGTTAATGCTGAACCACCCCAAAGCCGTAGGTCAAAATTGACAACTTGATGTTGTACTATTCCTGCGGTCTGCGCCACCAAAAAAGCTGAGTGCAGTTCTCGTCGATGTCGCTGCTGATAATCAAAAGAAATAGAATAACATTCACAACCATCGGCTTTTGCTTGGTACAAAATTGTGGAAGAGTCTAATCCCCCAGATAATAAAATGACAGCTTTCATTTAAGTTCCAAATTTTGGATAGTTAATTACTCGATCACCATGCTAGTAGTTCACCAACCCAAAATCGCTAGCTAATCTTGTCTTAACTCCTCACTCTCCCAGGACTTACGCAACTGGCACAATAGTAGGGTGCATCAGATGTAGAAAATTCCTGAATTTGTACGAACTTATTGGGTCTGACGCACCCTACAGTTAGTTTGATTATGACACTTGCGTAAGCCCTATCTCCATTTCTCTGTCTCGATAAAAATAGAAGAATAAATCTGTAAATAATGACAATTATTATGCAAGAATTATCTGAGTCAATTTGTTCGGATAATTTTCCATAAATATTTTTTTTATTTGTTCATCTCCGTGTATTATTTATATTAATTAGTGATTTTACTAACAATAAAATTATTGATTACTCATCTAGCTACTTGATTACCTACAAAAGATTGAGAAGATAACTACTTAGAGTATACATGAGTGATTATGCGTAAATAAAAATACATAAATCCCGTTTTGAAAAACACACACAAACCAGCAGTCTAGAAATATCTCGACAAAAGATAGCTAGATTACGGGAACTGATTACAAACTTTGAAATTCTTCATAAACAAGGCCTCTATGTTACCATCTGGATGGTTTTAGACGGATCATAACTGGCTGTACTGGCTGTTTAGTATAAAAGCCAACGGCCATAGCGTCTCTAAGTTTGGTGGTTGAGGAGAGAACAATAGTGCAAAATAGCATGTCAGTGGCAGAACCAAATTCACATACACAGCGTAACCAGCCACGACCGATTCGCGTAGGCGTAATCGGCGTAGGTAACATGGGACAACATCACACCCGTGTACTCAGTTCAATGAAAGATGTTGAACTGGTCGGTGTTTCCGACATCAACGTCGAACGAGGCCTAGAAACCGCTAGTAAATATAAGGTGCGGTTTTTTGAAGATTACTGTGACCTGCTTCCCCACGTAGAAGCCGTGTGCATAGCCGTTCCCACTCGCTTACACTACGCTGTAGGCATCAACTGTTTGTTAGCGGGAATTCACGTTTTAATTGAAAAGCCGATCGCTGCTAGTATTTCTGAAGCAGAATCCCTTGTCAATGCTGCCGCCGAGTCTCAATGTATCCTGCAAGTTGGGCATATTGAGCGCTTCAACCCAGCTTTTAGAGAACTGAGCAAAGTGATGAAAACTGAAGAAGTTCTCGCACTAGAAGCTCACCGTATGAGTCCTTACTCAGACCGCGCCAATGATGTTTCAGTGGTACTGGATTTAATGATCCATGACATTGATTTACTGCTAGAGTTAGCTGCCTCACCGGTAACAAAATTAACTGCCAGTGGAACCCGCGCCTTAGACTCTGGTTATTTGGATTATGTGACTGCAACTCTAGGGTTTGCTAATGGGATTGTGGCAACTCTAACTGCTAGCAAAGTGACTCACCGAAAAATCCGTCGCATAGTTGCCCATTGTAAAAACTCTTTCACTGAAGCAGATTTTCTCAAAAACGAAATTTTGATACACCGTCAAACTTCTGCTAGCTCGGTCAGTGACCATCGCCATTACAGGCAAGATGGTTTAATCGAGAAAGTTTATACTACTAACATTCAACCTTTGAGCGCAGAACTTGAACATTTTGTCAACTGTGTACACGGTGGGAATCAACCTTCTGTGGGTGGTGAACAAGCTCTTAAAGCCCTCAGATTAGCAAGTTTAATTGAGCAAATGGCTCTAGAAGAAAGGGTATGGAACCCGTTAGACTGGCAATCAGAATCAAGAGTACAATCACTGACTCAAAGCGTATAGATGAGGCAAGAGAGCAGAGGCGAATACTTAGTCTAAGTCTTTCCCCCTCTGCTTTTTAAGTGCATATAAGCCTAAACTATAGAATCATGCTGTTGACACAGCTAAAAAAATTAAAATTTCAATTCCCAGACTGCTAGAATGCTTGACTCATGGTTATAATTCTTGAGCAAAAATCATGGCAGGAATCACAAGTCGATAATCCTACATATTGACTAAGTAACTGTTCGCGGTTCTTAACCATGCGGAAAAGCCTACACCTGGTAGTACGCTCTCACTCCCCAAACCCTTATTTGTTGCCTCAAGAAGCGACAATTATTAAGTTTTACTAAAACTAGAGTTAAACTTAGCAACGAAAATATTACAACAGTCCCAAAAGATGTCATCCGACTGGATAAAAAATATTATTGAATCTCTAGGTTATTGGGGAATTGGTCTTTTAATGTTTGTGGAGAATCTGTTTCCGCCAATTCCTTCAGAATTAATCATGCCACTAGCAGGTTACACAGCCAACTTGCCAGGTTCAAAACTGAACATCATAGGTGTTTTTATTGCTGGACTTTTAGGTTCTACAATTGGCGCACTTATCTGGTATTATCCAGGGAAGTTTTTGGGTGAACAGCGTTTACGATATCTAGCAGATAAATATGGCAAGTGGATTAGTGTATCTAGCCAAGATATATCCAAAGCAAAGCGCTGGTTTGACTCTCAAGGTAACAAGGCGGTTTTTATTGGTCGTCTGATTCCGGGAGTTCGGACTTTAATTTCCGTACCAGCAGGCATTAGCAATATGCCTTTGCTACCTTTTTTATTTTATACAACTTTAGGTAGCGCTGCTTGGGTTGGTTTGTTAACATACTCAGGATATCTTTTAGGTAGTCAGTATGAACTTGTGGATAAGTACCTTGCCCCTGTATCCAAAATTGTACTAGGGGCTTTAGTTCTGGTGTTTGTAGTCTGGGTACTCAAACGTAAGCGTAGAAACACCAGAATTTGAAGCAAAGTTCTTTTTTGTTTACAACTGGGGGTTACATCTGGTAAAAATTCGCCTACACTATGCCAAATAATGCTGAAGAAAGCGATCGCCTAAATTTTACTAAAATTTTAAAATTTGGCGTATTTATAGCTACACTTGACGAAACTCAGAAATTCTGGTATCCCCCATGTTTGTACGACGGGCATGATAACTTTTTACAGGTAAGTAAGCACGAGGAATTTTATGACAGACCAACCTTCCGCCGCTACCCCAATGAATGCTGCTGCCATCCCTTTAAACAGAGTGTCAGCATCTACCCCAATCAATGCAGCTCCAGCCAACAACAAGCCCAATAATGGTTCGAGCAAATCAATTCTCAGTGTTGACTTAGGCAGAACTTCCACAAAAACCTGTGTCAGCCGCGAACCCAACAACGTTGTGTTCGTACCCGCCAACGTCAAACAAATGTCCATAGAACAAGTACGCGGGGGTGTTTTTGAAGCCCGTGCTACCGACCCGTTAATGGATTTGTGGTTGGAATATCAAGGCAAAGGTTATGCCGTTGGTCAATTAGCAGCAGACTTTGGGGCTAATTTGGGAGTCGGTCAATCTAAAGTAGAGGATGCACTGATTAAAGTACTGGCAAGTGCCGGCTACTTCAAACTCAAAGATGACATTTCTGTTGTACTTGGTCTACCTTTCCTCTCCTTGGAGCAATTTGAACGAGAAAAAGCACAATTAACCAGCCAAGTCACCGGGCCTCACGTTCTCAATTTTCGAGGTGAATCTGTATCTTTGAATATCACCAAGGTTTGGGTCATGCCAGAAGGCTATGGTAGTCTTCTCTGGTCAGAAGCCCAACCTAAAAAAGGTGGTGCTAGCCCAGATTTTACAAAAATCTCCACAGCAATTGTTGATATTGGGCATCAAACCATTGATTTATTAATGGTGGATAATTTCCGCTTTGCACGCGGTGCTTCTAAGAGTGAAGATTTTGGCATGAACAAATTCTATGAACTAGTTGCTGCCGAAATTGATGGTGCAGATAGTCAATCTTTAGCATTAATCTCTGCTGTCAACAAACCCAAAGGTGAACGCTTTTATCGTCCTAAAGGTGCTAGTAAGCCAACCAACCTGGATGACTTCCTACCCAACTTGATAGAGCAATTCTCTAGAGAAATTTGCAGTCGTGTATTGGCTTGGTTGCCAGAGCGAGTCACCGATGTGATTATCACTGGTGGTGGTGGCGAATTCTTCTGGGAAGATGTACAACGTCTGCTCAAAGATGCTCAGATTAGCGCCCACTTAGCTGCTCCTTCTAGACAAGCGAACGCCTTGGGGCAGTATATTTATGGAGAGGCCCAATTATCCTCCAATCGTGCTGCTAGGGCTTAAAACGAATGTTCCAATGGTCAAAAAAAGTAGTTAAATCGGTTACGTTCAACCCAGAGGTCGCTGATGAAAGCTTGTTGGCGGTTGTAGAAAACTATCTAGAAAAACAACCGGAGAAGACTTTTAGCGACCTCTGCAAAGAAGCTTTGTGGCAAGCTCTATGCGTACCGGAATCTGTAAAACCAGCTCTCAGAACAACTACCACAGAGCCGGTTGAACAAAAAATCGATGAACTGCAACGTCAACTAGCTGACCTTGAGGAACGTTTTTTTGCCAAGGAATCTAATCGATTGGAATCGCTTGAGCGCCAGATTTTGCAGTTGACGCAACAACTGGCGCATCTCGCAATTATGGTGACAGAGCGACCTGTGGTTTACTCTCCACCCCAATCAGTACCAGCAGCGGATGTAGTAAACCCTCCTAATTATGCTGTTGAGCCAACAGAAGAAGTTGACCCGGTTATCAGTCGCTTAAGTCAATATTTAGATGATTTTTAACGGAAAACCATAATTGTCAGCCATTTATAAACTACGGCTATCAGTCCTTAATAGAATACTATTAAGGATTATTAATATTTATTATCAGATTTAGAGAGGTTGCACTGCAATGTCTGTACATACTGCATTCTGACCCATATGGTCTGCCTCTTTTGTTACTTGGGTGACTGTACAAATGCTAGAATCCTCAGGTGTAGACAGAGGATAATCTAATGCCAGTTATAGCTAGCTCTATCAAATTTGGTACAGATGGCTGGCGGGGTGTGATTGGTGATGAGTTCACCTTTGAACGCCTAGCTTTGGTTGCGCCAGTTGCCGCAAAAGTATTATATGATACTTATTACTCGACGGTGGGTAGCCGGACTATTATCGTCGGTTACGATCGCCGATTTATGGCAGAAGATTTTGCCCGTGCTGTCGCCGATGCTGTCACATCTGCGGGATTTGATGTTTTGCTCAGTGAAGGCTATGCACCAACCCCTGCGTTTAGTTGGGCGGCAAAACAACTCAATGCTTTGGGGGCGCTAGTTATTACAGCTAGTCATAATCCAGGGGCTTATTTAGGATTAAAAGTTAAAGGTTATTTTGGTGGTTCGGTATCGCCAGAAGTCACAAAAGATATAGAAGCATTATTATCAACAGGAGTACCACCCGCCCCTACTCCTGGTAAGTTAGAAACATTTGACCCTTGGCCTAGTTATACCCAGGGTTTAGAAGGCAAAGTGGATATTGCCAAAATTCGGGGGGCGATCGCCTCTGGTGAACTTACGCTATTTGCTGATGTGATGCACGGCGCAGCAGCAACAGGCTTGGGGCGATTATTGGGTGAACGGGTACAGGAAATAAATAGCGATCGCGATCCTTTATTTGGTGGTGGTGCGCCGGAACCCTTACCCAAATACCTTTCCCTTTTATTTGAGACTATCCGCAAGCACCGAGAAACAAATCCATCTAGTTTATCTGTAGGGTTAGTCTTTGATGGTGACTGCGATCGCATCGCTGCTGTAGATGGAAACGCTAACTTTTTAAGTTCCCAAATTTTAATCCCCATCCTCATTGATCACTTGACTCAAAGACGCAACTTTACAGGGGAAATTGTCAAAACTGTCAGTGGTTCTGATTTAATTCCCAAAGTAGCAGCCCTACATAATCTATCAATATTTGAAACAGCAGTTGGTTATAAATACATTGCTGACAGAATGTTAGCCGCGCCAGTGCTGTTAGGTGGTGAAGAATCGGGGGGAATTGGTTACGGTAGCCATATACCAGAACGGGATGCTTTATTATCAGCATTGTATGTCTTAGAGGCGATCGTTGAATCTGGGTTAGATTTAGGAGATTATTACCGTCAATTGCAAGAGCAAACAGGCTTTTCTTCTGCATACGATCGCATCGATTTACCCCTAGCCAGTATGGATGTAAGAGCGCGTCTTTTGCAACAACTACAAAGCCAGCCCTTAACTGAAATTGCAGGTAAAGCAGTAATTGACTGCAACACCATCGACGGCTACAAATACCGCTTGGCAGATAATAGCTGGTTAATGATTCGCTTTAGTGGGACAGAACCAGTATTACGCCTTTATTGCGAAGCCTCTACCCTGGAACAAGTCCATCAAACTCTTGCTTGGGCAAAACACTGGGCGGAGTAAGATTTAGTTAATAGTCAATAGTCAATAGTCCGTAGTTCAAAAGCTCTATTAACCGTTGACTGTTGACTGTTGACTGTTGACAACTGACAACTGACAACTAACCAATGACTAAAATCCTCGTAGTAGCTACAAGTAATGCAGGTAAGTTACGGGAAATGCAGGCTTATCTGGCCAATACCGACTGGGAATTAACTTTGAAGCCGGCAGAATTAGACGTTGAAGAGACAGGTGATACCTTTGCTGCCAATGCTTGTCTCAAAGCCTCTGAGGTTGCTAAAGCTACAGGAAACTGGGCGATCGCCGATGACTCTGGTTTACAAGTAGATGCTCTCAATGGTGTTCCTGGGGTGTATTCTGCTCGTTATGGTAAAACCGATGCAGAAAGAATTTCTCGGTTATTGAAGGAATTAGGTAGTGAAGTTAACCGACAAGCCCAGTTTGTCTGTGTAGTAGCGATCGCCTCTCCTGATGGAGCGATCGCCCTACAAGCAGAAGGTATTTGTCGAGGTGAAATTCTCCACGCACCCCGTGGTAGCGGTGGTTTCGGATATGATCCAATTTTTTATGTCCCCGAAAAGCAGTTAACTTTTGCCGAGATGACACCGGAATTGAAGAAATCTGTCAGCCATCGCGGTAAAGCTTTTGCGTCTTTGCTTCCGAAAATGGCAGCTATACTAAGTTAAAGTTCTGAATAAAATATAGACTTACCATAGTGGGATGGTAAGCCTAAAATAGTCGAATAGAAAATGTTTGTGGTTACTTATAAATCTAACGTCCAGCTTGAGCCTTGCTGCACCATTAAAACACTCTAAAAATAAATGGATAGCGGAACGGTACATCAGACTGGCTGAGACAATGTATAATCGCCCAGACTGTCAATCCCCAGTGGATAGCAAAACCTAAAGCTACTATAGGAAAGAACAAAATCCCGCCAATACCGAAGGTAAGCCATGATAAGACACCTAACGGTACACCAATTACAGTAGCCCAGAACCAAACATTAAAGTGAAAATTAATCGATTCTTTGGCGTTGCTTTTAACTACTGGATCGTCAGAGATTAAGTTAATAACAATTGGAATACCAATCGAAAAGATTGCTGTACTAAAAAAAATCGCCCCATGACACAGAGATGATAGCAATTTGCGTTTATCAGAATCGTATGTTGCTTGCATCCTGGTGGCTCCTCAATTACTTCTTAGCTTTAATTCTAACCGTTACTTTACAGGTTACAAATTAGAGCTTACCGTAACTAGCAATTATGGCAAATTACCTAAAGATAGATTAAATTTGAGTGCTAATCACCAAATTTAGACTATGAGGTTTACCGAACTTCCAAACTCAAAGAATGAATCAATTCAAAATTAAAAATTAAAGACAGGTTAGTAGGGTGCGTCAGTATGAATAATTTCTTGGTAAAGCTAGGTTTTCTAGGACTGACGCACCCCACATTTGGAAGATTTTTTTTCTGGAAGTCTCTAAAAACTCTATCTAATATTAGAGTATGTTCAGCAGGTAACTAGCCTGCATAAAGAAATTTTAAAACAAGGTAGTAAATTATGGGTCGGATAAATCCCTATACGCTGCAAATGCAGATTACTCGGATGTTTGAGCAAGGTCAATCGTTCTTTGCCACTACAAAAGTACATGAGTGGTTGAAAGAAAGGAATCATAATCCCTTAGACTATGACATTATTTTTCATCAAAAACCTGCTCCTCCTGGTTCCAAAGAGGTAATAGCTATAGAAATTGAATTGCGTCGCAAAGATGGACAGCCTGTAGATCCTTGGTTACAAGAGCAAGCAAATCTCCATGCTTGAGAGTGAGAGAAAGGCGATCGCCTTTCTCTCACTCTCAACGTACCAGAAAGAACTAGTTTTGATGATATTGCTGGGGATTGGGGACTGGGGACTGGGTGAAAAGTCTTGTTTTATCTAGGTTGTATCATCTATTGATGTCCTAACACTATTGGCGACAGCTATAAATTACAAAAAAAGCAAAGACGCAGAGGTGCGTCTTTGCGTGAACCAATCTTGATTCAATTAACTACTAAATACCTCAACAGGTAAGCGACTAAAAGACAACCTTTCATTCTGCACATCGACAAAAATCGTGTCCCCATCGTTAAATTCACCGCGCAAAATTGCCTTAGCAATTTGTGTTTCTAACTCGCGCTGAATCGCCCGCTTCAGTGGACGCGCCCCAAATACTGGGTCGTATCCAACTTCTGCCAAAAAGTCTAGTGCTGCATCGGAGAGTCGGAGAGATATTTTGCGATCGCCTAATCTTGCCTTTAACCTTTCCACTTGCAACTGGACAATTTGCCGCAATTCTTTCTTATCTAAACCGTGGAAGATAATTACCTCATCAATCCGGTTGAGGAACTCAGGACGGAAGCTATTTCGCATCGCTTCCATCACCCGATGGCGCATTTCATCGTAACGTGAGTTATCCCCAGCTACATCCAGAATGTACTGGGAACCAATGTTACTGGTCATGATAATAATCGTGTTCTTGAAGTCCACGGTATGACCTTGGGCATCGGTAACGCGACCATCATCGAGGATTTGCAAGAAAATATTAAATACGTCGGGGTGGGCTTTCTCGATTTCGTCAAAGAGAATCACAGCGTAAGGACGGCGACGAATTGCTTCTGTAAGTTGTCCCCCTTCTTCGTAACCTACATACCCTGGAGGCGCACCAATTAACCGAGAAACGGCGTGTTTCTCCATATATTCCGACATATCAATCCGCACCATTGCTTCCTCGGTGTCGAACATATATGACGCTAACGCCTTCGCCAGTTCAGTTTTACCTACACCTGTCGGCCCCAAGAAAACAAAGCTAGCAATGGGACGATTGGGATCAGCCAAACCAGCACGCGATCGCTGAATGGCATCGGCGACGGCTGTAACGGCTTCATCTTGTCCAATTACCCGATGATGGAGTTCATCTTCTAAGTGTAGTAGTTTTTCTTTCTCCGATTCCACTAATTTGCTAATGGGGATTCCTGTCCACTTAGAAATAATTTCCGCAATGTCGGCTTCGGTGACTTCCTCCCGCAACAGGGATTTACCTGTACCTTGGGCTTGGGCTAATTCCCGTTCTGTCGCTTCCAGTCTCCGGTGCAAGTCGGTTAACTTTCCATACTTCAATTCGGCGGCGCGGTTGAGGTCGTAATCTCTTTCTGCTTGCTGAATTTCTAAGTTAACCTTGTCAATTTCTTCCTTCACCGACTGAAGTTTATTAATAACATCTTTTTCCGATTGCCATTGAGTATTGAGGGTTCTTTGTTCTTCCTTGAGATCCGCCAGTTCTTTCTCTAATCTTTCCAGGCGTTCGCGGGAAGCTGCATCACTTTCTTTTTGCAGAGATAGCTTTTCCATCTCTAATTGCAGAATCTTCCGGTCGATTTCGTCGAGTTCTTCTGGCTTGGAAGTAATCTCCATTTTTAGTCTAGCGGCGGCTTCGTCTACCAAGTCAATGGCTTTATCTGGGAGGAAGCGATCGCTAATATAACGACTGGATAATGTAGCCGCAGCCACTAAGGAACTATCAGAAATTTTTACCCCGTGGTGGACTTCATACCGTTCCTTCAAGCCGCGTAAAATAGAAATGGTATCTTCAACACTAGGCTGGTCTACGTAAACCTGTTGGAAGCGTCTTTCTAGTGCCGCATCTTTTTCGATATATTTGCGGTACTCATCTAAAGTTGTCGCCCCAATACAACGCAATTCACCCCGCGCCAACATGGGTTTTAACAAGTTACCGGCATCCATCGCCCCTTGAGTTGCACCCGCACCGACAACGGTATGAATTTCATCAATAAATAAAACTATATTGCCGCCGGATTCGGTGACTTCTTTTAATACTGCTTTCAGACGTTCTTCAAATTCTCCTCGGAATTTCGCCCCAGCAATCATCGCCCCCATATCTAAGGAGATTAGCTTGCGGTCTTTCAGGGATTGGGGTACATCACCAGCCACGATACGCTGTGCTAGACCTTCAGCGATCGCCGTTTTACCTACACCCGGTTCACCAATCAACACAGGGTTATTTTTGGTACGGCGAGAAAGAATTTGGATGGTACGCCGAATCTCATCATCCCGCCCAATGACTGGATCAAGTTGACCTTTACGGGCTGCTTCTGTGAGGTCACGCCCGTATTTTTCCAGCGATTGGTATTTGCCTTCTGGATTTTGGTCAGTCACTGTTTGGCTCCCACGAACTTGTTTAATGATATTTTTAAGCTTGCTTTCGTCTAAAGCGAATTCTTGGAATAAACCTTTGCCGAAGCGATCGTCTTTAGGGTAAGCCAGCAATAAATGTTCAATAGAAATATATTCGTCTTTAAAATCTTTGCGATGTGCTTCTGCCCGGTCTAACAAAGTATCCAAACTCCGCCCCAGGTAGACTGAAGTGCTGTTACCTGAGACTTTTGGTTGGCGTTGGATGTATTGTTCAGTGCGATCGCCAATTTTTTGTAAGTTCACACCTGCTTTGGTCAAAATCCCACTGGCCAAACCATCTTGTTCCAGTAGCGCCTTCATCAGGTGTTCGCTTTCTATCTGCTGCTGTTGATGCTGTTTAGCAATCTCAGGAGTGTGGGCGATCGCTTCCCAGGCTTTTTCTGTAAATTGGTTGGGATTCGTAGGTTGCATAGGCTGATTGAGGGACGACCAAATTTAAATGCTCAAATGCAGATAGAACAATTTGTTCTCATATCGTCATTTTACGGAGAGTTGCACCATCACCGGGATCGGTCTTCACGTCTTACTAGAGTAGTATTACTTCCCTATTTGCTCATCCTCTTGCAGCAGTAAGTAACTAAATGCAGTTAATTGACTAAAAATTCCTCTAAATAATAAGTAGACAGGCGCATAACACAACAAACATCTCTGGCGTAACTTCTGGACAGTCTGATAAATCCATATCCTCATCTTGATTAAGTCGTTGCCCATCAGTAGAGTTGCTCGAAGTAGACCTAGATTAGAGATAATATTTCCAAAGCAGCAATTCTTTATCAGCTATGACTCAAGCCATACCCAAGCTAGTAACTTTTGAGGAATTTATTGATCGCCTACCTGAAAACTCCGGGATACGTTACGAACTACATAATGGAAGTATTGTTGAAATGGCACAACCTGTAGGAAACCACGAAGAAGTAAAGGGTTTTATAGCAAAAAAAGTAACAGTGGAGTTTGCTCGATTAGACCTTCCTTTTATTATCCCCAACCAAGTTATAGTTAGACCTCTGGAAAAAGATTCTGGCTATTTTCCCGATGTGTTGGTGCTAAATCAGACAAATCTAATAAATGAACCATTATGGCAAAAAACATCTACCATTAGTTTGGGCGCATCAATCCCCTTGGTAATTGAGATTGTATCAACCAACTGGCGGGACGATTACTATTTAAAATATGCTGACTATGAAGAGATGGGTATCCCCGAATATTGGATTGTCGATTATGCGGCGTTAGGTGGACGTAATTTTATCGGTAGTCCTAAACAACCAACAATCTCAGTCTGTAATTTAGTTGACGGGGAATATCAAATCAGTAAGTTTCGAGATAATGATGTTATTATCTCCCAAACTTTTCCTGAATTAAACCTCACCCCCAACCAAATTTTTCAAGCTGGTTTAGTTAATTCGTAGTTCGTCTCCTTAAAATGTAAATATCTCTGACAAGCTTCTCAAAATAGGATTGCAGCTTCATATCTCTTGACTCCTAACATAATCGAACTAAAAGTTAATGCCCAAGGTAAAGCTGTAACTACTAAGTATGTGGCTAGGCGATCGCCATCACAGCATAAATTTACCTGCGACTGTGATTTAGTAACATCTTAAAATTAGCCCCATATCAAAAAAATTTCTTATTTTTGACCAATGACTAAAAAACAAAAATTTCCTTATCTAGTTGGTTCCAAGTGGACAGCAACGAAAAAAGTAGATGGTTGGCGACACTTCCAGGTAGTTAACCGCAAAAATCAAGGTAAATGGGTTTATGCCGAGATGGTGGCTGCTTGTGACCCCCATGTCCGTTTTTGGATGAACGCCAAGCTATTACAAGACGGCTTCCAGTGGCAAGCAGGCTGGCAATCTTTACAGGAAATTGAGTCCGTGGAATCTAAGTTATTCCCCACCCTGGAATCGGAAACGCCCTCGAATGCCAGCCAAGCATAGATTTATTTATAAAATTAATATTTTTTTACAAAATTATTTTGTTTAGCTAATATCCCTTCGATGATTGTGGTTCAGCCACAACCATAGGGTGAATAATTTGGCATTGATCCCTGCCTGTGTTAACTAACTCAGCGCCAGATTGAGCTATTCTGATTCATCCACAGTCAAACCCCCTGAAATCACGGTATCAGGGGCGGTTAGCTACGCTAGGCGGTATGCGATCGCCTCTAGATAGCTCAAATCCAACTTCCAATAGCTTTCATATTCGCCCAAATATACAAAAACTGTTGAATCAAAACAAATACAGTTTTTTTGTCTATTGTCACTATTTTTATATTTTTAATTTAAAAAATACTATATTTTATGATATATAAACGAAATATTGCTTTTTAAAGACTTTTAGATGTTAAAAAACATTATTTAGCTTTTTAGCCTTTGATTACTCTATTTTAAATATTTACTGCCCCTTTCTTTTCTCTGTAGTTTCGTCAATAATCAAACTCACATACCTCACACATCGCCAACTGAGGCTAGGTGAAGGAAAATGTTTTAGCCACAAGTTTGATAAAAAAACGATAAGAGGCAAACTACAGTGAAACTAGCAGTCTACGGAAAAGGTGGGATAGGCAAATCCACAACTAGCTGTAATATATCCGTCGCCCTAGCCAAACGCGGTAAAAAAGTGCTGCAAATCGGGTGCGATCCTAAACATGACAGCACCTTCACCCTGACTGGTTTTTTGATTCCCACTATTATTGATACGCTCCAAGAAAAAGATTATCACTACGAAGACGTTTGGCCAGAAGATGTCATCTACAAAGGCTATGGTGGTGTAGACTGCGTGGAAGCTGGTGGCCCTCCTGCTGGTGCGGGATGTGGTGGATATGTTGTAGGTGAAACCGTAAAACTACTCAAAGAACTCAACGCCTTTGATGAATACGATGTCATCTTGTTTGATGTTTTGGGTGACGTGGTTTGTGGCGGTTTTGCCGCACCACTCAACTATGCTGATTACTGCATGATTGTCACCGATAATGGTTTCGATGCTTTATTTGCAGCTAATCGGATTGCGGCTTCAGTTAGAGAAAAAGCCAGGACTCACCCACTACGTCTAGCCGGACTGATTGGCAACCGTACTTCCAAGCGCGACTTGATTGAAAAGTATGTTGAAGCAGTGCCAATGCCAGTTTTAGAAGTACTGCCCTTGATTGAAGATATTCGGGTTTCCCGCGTTAAGGGTAAGACTTTATTTGAAATGGCAGAGTCAGACCCTTCTCTCAACTACGTTTGCGACTACTACCTCAGCATTGCCGACCAGATTTTGGCACGTCCTGAAGGTGTCGTACCCAACGATGCACCCGATCGCGAATTATTTTCTTTATTATCAGATTTTTATTTAAATCCGGGTAAACCACAGGTTCCTAATCCTGAAGAGGAACTAGACTTGATGATTGTATAAATCATCTGAATTTTCAGGATGGGGTCAACATGGCATTCTTTAATAGCTTTACGGATTCAATTAGACAGAAGTGGCTGCAATTTTTTCAGGCCAATCGTGACTGGATTAAACTCCACATGGAAGTGGACTCAGTATATACACCAGATGGTGGCAAGCGACCACCTTCTTACCTCATCCTGGGAGTGGTGAACGCACTGGAGCCAAAACTAGCCCAGTTAATGTTTCCCTTTTCCAAATTGAATCCTGATGCCGATACCTTAATTGAGGTGTTGGAGTTGAATTTTGACCCAGACATTGTTCTTGGTAACTATTCAGGTTCAGAAGCTGACGTAGAAAAACATCACTATGAACCGACGGCTGAAATCGAAGATCGAGCAGAAGCGGATTCCTTTACAACCTCAGAAACAAACGGCTTTAGCTTAGATTCTGACAATCAAACTCTGATTATTGATGGTTCGATTTCCAGCCTCAACGACCTGGATGAGATTTCTGTGACCAATGGAACTCAATTAAAAGACGAGTTCCGCCACACAACCACCCAGGAAACAGAAGATTTTGGTGACGTTAACTTCGATATCGCTACCACATCAGCAGGAAAACTAGAAGAGCAAATTCTCAATGAGTTGAACACACCAGATGAGAATGCCTTCAGTGATGTGTTGTCAGATGTTTGGGGTGATGAAACATCTCTACACAAAACTGAAGATAATAACGATTTTTTGGGTGAAGAATTACCGGCTGGCGTTTTTGATGAATCGGAGATTGCCCGCCTCTTCCCCAACACATAATTACTAGGAATTGGTAGTTGGTGCTATGTGCCAAAAAGAGGGAATAGGGAACAGGGAATAGGTAGTAGGGAAATAATCACCACTTTCTACTCCCCAATCACCACTCCTCCCAATACCTGCCGTTAAATAACAAAGGGGAGAACAGCAAAATGACCATCGCTCAAGAACCAACAGCTTTAAACTTTGAGTGTGAAACTGGCAATTACCACACCTTCTGTCCCATCAGCTGCGTGGCATGGTTATACCAAAAAATTGAAGACAGCTTCTTTTTGGTGATTGGAACCAAGACTTGCGGGTATTTCCTGCAAAATGCGATGGGGGTGATGATTTTTGCAGAACCTCGCTATGCAATGGCAGAGTTAGAAGAAGGGGATATTTCAGCACAATTAAATGATTATGC
Source organism: Anabaena sp. CCY 9910 (assembly GCF_963920875.1). Taxonomy (NCBI): domain Bacteria; kingdom Bacillati; phylum Cyanobacteriota; class Cyanophyceae; order Nostocales; family Nostocaceae; genus Anabaena; species Anabaena sp. CCY 9910. The sequence goes on from NZ_CAWUDJ010000001.1 coordinate 253,655, forward strand.
GGAATTGAAAAGATTGTGCGAACAAATTAAGCGCGATCGCAACCCCAGCGTCATTGTGTGGATTGGCACTTGCACCACCGAAATCATCAAAATGGACTTGGAAGGACTAGCACCAAAGCTAGAAGGCGAACTTGGCATTCCTATCGTCGTCGCCCGTGCTAACGGTCTAGATTACGCCTTCACCCAAGGAGAAGACACCGTTCTCGCTGCAATGGCTCATCGTTGTCCTGATAAAGCCCCCGTAGCAGAAGCAGAGAAAAACGAACGTAATGCCGTTCAAAAACTCTTAAATTTCGGCAAGAAAAAAGAATTAGTAGCCCAAGAAGAATCAGAGTACGTAGATCATCCACCCTTGGTTCTCTTCGGTTCTCTTCCTGATCCCGTGGTTACCCAGTTAACCTTAGAACTCAAAAAACAAGGTATTAAAGTTTCCGGTTGGCTACCCGCCAAGCGCTTTACAGAACTACCAGTATTAGAAGAAGGCTATTATGTTGCTGGTGTCAACCCCTTCCTCAGCCGTACAGCCACAACCTTAATGCGTCGCCGCAAATGCAAACTCATCGGCGCACCCTTCCCAATAGGCCCCGATGGAACTCGCGCTTGGATTGAGAAAATTTGCTCTGTGTTTGGCATTACACCAAAAGGTTTGGATGAGCGAGAAGCACAAATTTGGGCAGGCTTAGAAGACTACGTAAAATTAATTCGTGGCAAGTCTGTTTTCTTCATGGGGGACAACTTGTTAGAAGTCTCCTTAGCGCGGTTCTTAGTACGCTGCGGGATGACTGTTCATGAAGTTGGTATTCCCTACATGGATAAGCGCTATCAAGCTGCTGAATTGGCAATGTTAGAGAAAGCCTGTCAAGAAATGGGTGTACCTTTCCCCAAAATGGTAGAAAAGCCAGATAACTATAACCAAGTACAACGAATTTATGATTTAAAGCCAGATTTAGTCATTACCGGTATGGCTCATGCTAACCCACTGGAAGCAAGGGGTATTAATACTAAGTGGTCTGTAGAGTTCACCTTTGCTCAGATTCACGGCTTTACCAATGCGCGGGATATTTTAGAATTAGTAACTCGTCCCCTACGTCGTAATAATAATTTGAAAGATTTAGGTTGGGATAAATTGGTGAGGGAAGAAGCAAAGATTTAGATTTGGATTTTCAAAAACCAAGAGAATGATTGAAGGCGAACCCGGAAGTTCGCTTTTTTTATACTGTATAAATTAAGATTGACAGTAAAAGTTTAATTTCCCATAATTTGCTCAAAAAATATCACATTTATACCTATACCGTTTCTTGATGTAGCTTGCCTGGCATAGCCATAGATGCACTTTATTCTGTACTGTAGAAACGTTGCATGCAACGTCTCTACATAATTATATTTGGTGCAACTTCATAGAGAATTGGTATTAAGCAATACTAACTATCTTAGCTCAAGCTCAATTAACGGCTGTAGCCATTCTCCTTTCTTATCTAAAACACCCTTGACATAATTATGAAATCCAACCATCCCACCATGTTTACTCCAATATTCATTAAAAATATTAATGCTTTCTAAAGAGTGAGCTTTTCCATTTGGCGGAAACACTACTGGACAACCAAATACTTCTGTATTGTGTGGAAGATTGTACAAATGACTTGTGTGGACAAGATTTTTCAAATCATTTGCCTTCCAAATGATTTGAATTAAACGGCCAGTACTAAATTCAGAGTCAGAACCATCATAATAAATAGTGTTATTAAAAAATTTAACGATGTGTGTTACATGAGCGTGTTGTCTAATAATTAGCAAGTCTCCTTCCTTAGGCTTTCGTGCATTTTCTTCTTGCCCCTTTCTCCAATGCAAGATAACAATTTTGGAAACTTCATCTATTCTATAATCCCAGTACTCCACTTTCTCGCTTTGATAATTGACATTTTTGCTCCACTTGAGTCTAGTTAACTCAATCATATCTATCTCCAAATTATTTTAAGGTATCTAAGGGTTTGTTGCGAATTGACTTACCTTGAATCCAGACATTTTATTAATCAATAACTTCTAAATTTATATTTCCCTAAAATTTTGATGAAATAACCTGAACATTGATCGTCTTTTTTGTAATTTCAAATAAATGGAATAACACCCCTAAGTATAATTTCAGAAATTAAATACTGACACTATATATAATCCCAATCAAATCTATTTTTAAACCCCTAAAAAACAAAAAGCAAAAAAGAGCGATCGCCAAATAAAACTCTCAATTTTCTCGAACTTGAGAGTTTTATTTTATCCGTCAAGAATTATGAAGAAAATTAATTTAATAGTAAAATTATGTAAACAACAAATAATGAAATTGGTTAATTAGCTAATTAATGATGTTCAATAAAAACGGATAATAATAGAGCTATTTTGTTGAGAATCTTCTCTACTATTAGATCTGCATAGCAGATAAACCGTAAAAGATATTAGGCTTTTCTATTAATAGGACATTTGTTGATAACAGTATATATAAATAGTCAAACTAGTATATTTTTAAGACTAGAGTATTAAGTTTTTATAGTACCCATTTTGGATTACAAACTAACACTCACTCAGATTTAAAACACCAAAAATATTTAAGGCATCATACTGTCGCGTAATATTTACTAGTAGGACATAATACATAACCATTGACATGATTTTCATCACGGGAAGAAAAATTTTATTCCCAACTTGTTTATCAGCAGTCAAATTGGGGAATGCTTAAGGATAGGAAATCATAACCCTGCTTAAGTGGTTATATAAATTACATTATCGAAAATTTATTAAGGTAGTGGTGGCAATGGTGGAGCCGGAAAACAAATTATTTGCCCTCAAGGACGGTTGGGTTTCTCAGGACACAAGAGAACAACAACGCCTCAAAGCATTGTCAGAATTAGGTTTGCGACAACTAGAAACAATACCGGTTTTTGAGGAAGCAACTCAAACTGCGGCTCATTTTTTAGAAGCACCAATTTCTATTTTGGGTTTTATCGATCAAGAGCGTCATTGGTTCAAATCGGCGGTAGGCTTATCTAGACTGGGACTAATGAATCATTTGGCTCAGAGCCGTCAGTTGTTACGCCAAGAGTCGTTCTGTACACAAGTAGTAGATAGCCATCAGATACTTGTTATTAATGATACATTAAGAGTGACAGATCCGGCGCTAGCAACTGGTAAGCTGATCCAAGATTATGGTATTCGTGCTTATCTAGGCGCTCCCTTAATTGATGCTGCGGGAAATTGCCTTGGTGCATTAGCAGTGATGGATTTAGTCCCGCGCAATTTTACCAACAGGGATGTTGAATTTTTACAAATTATCGCCCGTTGGAGCATGAGCGAATTCGAGCGCAATCGCCTATTGATGCAGGTAAAATCAGAGCAAATTAGCTTCAAGAGTGCGCCTACGTTCATACCTCATGATGAGCCTAATGAGACTAAACTGACTCCGCCTCATGTAGAAGTAGAACAAGATTCACATTCAACCAAGCAGGTCAAAATAGAACTTTTGGCACAACTAACTCAAGAATTACGTACACCCTTGACATCCGTATTAGGGATGGCAAGTGTGTTGGGACGTGAGATTTATGGGCCTCTGACAACGAAGCAACGTGAATATCTAGATATAATCCAACACAGTGGTCGGTATTTACTCTCTTTAGTGAATGAAATTACCGAGCTAGGAGCAATAGATGAAAAAGCCAATGTATTGAATGTCACTCCTGTAGACATTGAAATGCTGTGTCAACAAGCTATTAATACTTTAGAGGAAGCAGCTAATCGTCGTGAACAAGACATTCGCTTGTCTATAGAACCAGGACGTAGCCGTATTTGGCCTTTGGATAAAGACAAAGTTCGGCAAATGCTGTATCACCTAATTTTTAGTGTGATTCAATTCTCTGCTACTGGCAGTATTGTGCGTATTCATGTCTCATATAAAGAAAATGCGCTGAATATTACTGTTTGGGTTTCTCACCCTTGGTTAGGGGATGGGATTACTGATGTTGATCCATATTTCCGCCTCAACTCCTTGTCTGTCATGGATTTGGCTGCTGATGCTGCTACCTACAGCGTACCTCCCGAACCCAAGGAAGAAACAAGAAGTTTACCTGTGACACTGGAAAAGTTACGATCCTTAGCTGATTCTTATTCTGATCTTCTGGCTGTAAATCCTGATAGTGATTCCAGCAAAAATAAAGGTAATTTGTCCCGTGAAAGCCTGGGTTTGTTGTTGAGTTGTCAGTTGGCTGAATTGCATGGTGGACAAATTTCCATTCAAGGTTCACGGGAATCAGGACATCGTTATCTAGTGAACTTACCATTACAGTTGGCAAAAACTCCGGAAGTTAGTGAAAGTTGATCAATGGTTCTATTATCCAGTGCATGATGATGACTGAATGCTTGACTTTAGCCAGCATTGATAGGAATTAATAATTTGCAATTTGAGTTATTACCTTTTTATAATGAGCCGCATTATGATTAAGTCCAAGTTCAGTAGGATCTGGCTAATCAAGCGCAGCTTGTTTTATGAATTTAGTCTGGCAACGATTTACTTTATCGTCTTTACCTGTAAAACAGTTTCTAGCCACAAGTTACTTACATCGGTTCCTGGTGGGACAGTTGTCTGCTTGGCGACAAACTAGTTTCTTACTTCAGTGGGGAGACATTATTGCAGCTGCGTTACTCAGCTTGATATATGTTTTGGCTCCTTTTGTCTCTAGCACCCTTGTTGGCGTGCTGCTGATAGCTTGCGTAGGTTTTTGGTTGTTGTTGACTTTATCTGATGAGCCTTCATCAAGCAATAACTCCCTTGTGACTCCTATACATCTGTTGGTGTTGCTCTATTGGGGAATTGCTGCTGTTGCAACGGCATTATCACCAGTCAAGAAGGCAGCATTAACTGACTTGTTAACCTTGACTTTGTATTTGTTATTATTTGCTCTTTGCGCCAGGGTGTTGAGGTCGCCGCGCCTGAGGTCTTGGATCATTAACCTCTACCTATCTGCATCACTGGTTGTCAGTATATATGGAATGCGACAATGGCGTTTTGGTGCGCCTCCACTGGCGACTTGGGTTGATCCAGAGTCCACCTTGTCTAAAACTACAAGAGTTTACAGTTATTTAGGCAATCCCAATTTGTTGGCTGGTTATTTAGTGCCTGCGGTGATTTTTAGCCTCATGGCAGTTTTTGTCTGGCAGGGCTGGGCAAGAAAATCTTTAGCTGTCACAACGCTGTGTGTAAATACTGCTTGCTTAATTTTTACTTATAGTCGTGGCGGCTGGATTGGTCTTTTGGTAGCAGTTTTAGTGGCGACGGCATTGCTAGTTTATTGGTGGAGTGTGCAAATGCCGCCTTTTTGGCGAACCTGGTCGTTACCTATACTTTTGGGTGGTTTAATAGGGGTATTGTTGATTGCGGTGTTATTTGTCGAGCCAGTCCGGTTTCGGGTTCTCAGCATTTTTGCCGATCGCCAAGATAGCAGTAATAATTTCCGGCGCAACGTGTGGGATGCTGTTTTTGAGATGATCCGCGATCGCCCAATTATCGGTATTGGCCCTGGTCATAATTCTTTTAATAAAGTCTACCCTCTTTACCAAAGACCTCGTTATAGTGCTTTAAGCGCCTATTCCATTTTCCTAGAAGTGGCTGTGGAAATGGGTTTTGTTGGTCTAGCTTGCTTTTTGTGGTTAATTATCGTCACTATTAATACAGCATTCGTTCAGCTGCGCCGTCTGCGCCAATCTGCCAATGTGCAAGGATTTTGGTTAATTGGTGCCTTAGCCACGTTGCTGGGAATGCTGGCTCACGGTACGGTAGACACTATCTGGTTCCGTCCGGAAGTTAATACTCTCTGGTGGTTAATGGTTGCTCTCATTGCCAGCTATTGGACACCTTTAGCTGCAAACCAAGGTCAAGAACTGAATTTATTTAACGAGGAACCCACAAGTAACTAAATATTGATGGGAGAATGAGGCACGGTGTCATCAGGTAAGCTCTGGTTTGGGCGATCGCTAATATAAGAAATTTTCTTACTGGGCAATCAATGGAGCCGCACCCAGAAATTTCTTCAAGCAAGCTATCTCCCGCCGTGCCTATATGTATAAAAGTCACCAGATAGACTCATACATAATCCAACCCTAAAATACTTATTACAAGGGACTTCCAGTCTTGTATCATTTCCCCTGTTCTCTATCTGGTAATTTTTTGAGTATCTATTCCCGATAGCTACTAGCACCGGGCGCGCTAGGATCACGATACCGGGTTGGCTCATCGTCACGCTTTTTACCAGCTAACCCAGCTAAGCCTAATAAACCGATTAGGCCTAGCCAGCCCCAGTCAAAATCGTTACGATCTGCGGTGCGATCGTAAGTTCTGGTCGTAGTGCCATCAGTTCTAGGGGCAGTCTGTACCTGAGCGTTTGCTGGTAAGCTCAAAGGCAAAGTTGCCATACTTAAAGTGAGAACAGCAGCGCCAACAGTTTTAGAAAAATCACGGTTCATGGTGAGAGTTCCTTGTTGCTTCCAAAGTTACTCACCACTTTATCTAGTCTTGAACTTAGCAGAATCAATCTGCGGCTATAAACTCTGTATTTGCTTAACTCACCTGGGGACATACAACCATTCTATTAGTGGTGATGACATTCCACCCACTGTTGGGATGCCTGTGGCGGGCGAAGCCATAGCTGTCTAACTCCAGTGGAGTAATTGAGGAACAATCACAACTAATAATTTTTCATTGCTCGTTGAATATCACGCTGGTCTTGGCGACGTTTCAGACTTTCTCGCTTATCGTGGAGCTTTTTCCCCTTACCGAGAGCAATACTAACTTTGACCCAGCCACGTTTGAGGTACATTTTCAAGGGAACTAATGTCAAACCCTGCTGCTCTACCTTGCCAATCAGCTTCCGAATTTCTTGACGGTGTAATAACAGCTTGCGCGTCCGTCTTGGTTCATGATTGAAATACTGCCCACTAGCGTTATAGGGAGAGATATGGGCATTAATTAGCCATATTTCGCCATCTCGAAGCAAAGCATAACCATCCTGAAGGTTTACTTTCCCTGCACGAATTGACTTAACCTCTGTTCCCGTCAACTGAATGCCGGCTTCAAAAGTTTCCAGAATTTCGTACAAGTAACGGGCTTGTCGATTATCAGTAATTACTTTGTAACTTTCGCTCTTATCGCTCATTGAGAATTAGGTTGGTTTTAAACTTACTGCAAAAATAGTTTGAATGGATGCTAGAGTCTCTCCCCCTACCCCTCTGCCTTGAAAAGTTCTGATGCCTGCGGCGGGCTACACCAACGGAGGAAGCCTCTGCTCAGATTTTTAGCCCCTACGAGGAAAAGGGCGTTTGGCTCCCCCTTGCCTCGTAGGGAAGGGGTCTGGGCTGACAGGTGTAGGTTTTTAATTACTGAATCGATGCTCTAGGAGTCCTATAGTGAATTCAGCAGTGTATATTAACCCACTATAATAAATGTTGAACTAACTCTTGCTCATATCTATATAATTTAGCGTTTCTCCCTTTGAATGGAAAATTTTCCCTAAATATAGATGTTAGAAAAGTTAGTGTTCATGTATACTTTGTTTAAGAATAGCTATCTATACCTTAGTTGTTTGTGAAGAATTACAAAATTCACTGTGCTTTTCTTTAACTAGAGCTTAAAGCAGCTTTGAAGTTAGTTAGCTAAATAAATAATTTAAGATTTTCTTTATAAATTACTTTTAGACCAGTCATTAGCCGCTAATCCTGTCATAGTATGAAACATGAGAACACTATTTTATGGGTGTTCATAGATGGAGCTTGTAGAGATAATCTCAGTAAAAAATAATGCTAGGGGTGTATTGTCCATGCCCTTGACGATCCTTGTAGTGGATGACGATCTGGGCACTCGTCTGTCTATTAGTGATTACCTAGAACTGTCTGGCTATTCAGTGATTACGGCTAATGATGGTCAGGAAGCTTTGACTATGGTGGAAGTATACCATCCTGATTTAATCGTGACTGATATTGTGATGCCAAGAATGAATGGTTATGAGTTGGTGCGTCGAGTTCGTCAGCAACCTCCATTCCGTTTATTACCTGTAATTTTATTAACAGCGCGTACGAGAACCCAGGAAAGAATTCTTGGTTATCAGTCGGGATGTGATTTATACTTACCTAAACCTTTTGAACTAGAAGAGTTAGCAGCAGCAATTCATAATCTGTTAGAGCGATCGCAAATCATTCAATCTGAATATCGATTTTCTCAAAAAGACAATTCAGGCAGCCCCCTCCCTAGCAAAATTGTGGAGAGTCATCACTCTGTATTCACCCATGTGGAAAAATCGCACCTACTCTCATCTTTAACGCCGAGAGAGCAAGAAGTCTTGGAAATGTTAACTCATGGTTTGTCTAATATCGAAATAGGGCATCAATTACACTTGAGTCCCAGAACCGTGGAAAAATACGTTAGTAGTCTACTGAGAAAAACTACCACCAGCAACCGGGCCGAACTCGTGCGTTTTGCCATTACACATGGTTTAGTAGAGTAACATCTGTCTCTAATTCGAGTGCTAGTTATGCTTCTAGTTGCTGGCTGGTAATATGTTGCAGTAAACCCTCACAGGCATCAACCAGCAAATCAATCACCTGATTAAACCCTTCTGTCCCACCATAATAAGGATCTGGAACTTCCTTCAGGTTATGACGCGAACAAAACTCACACATTAAACTGACTTTGTTGTGATACTGTCCAGTATGGTCAAGGGCGATGATGTTGTCATAGTTGTCTCGATCCATAGCTAGGATGAGGTCAAATTCTTGGAAGTCAGATTTGACAAATTGTCTAGCCTGTCCCCGCAGTTTAATTCCCAACTTCGTAACAGCAGCAGCACTCATCCGTCGGTCAGGTGAACTACCAATGTGATAGCTAGAAGTACCAGCCGAGTCACAAATAATACTATTGCTTAAACCTGCCTGCTCAATCAGATGGTTCATAATATTCTCTGCCGATGGTGAGCGACAGATATTCCCCAAGCAGACAAACAGCAGTTTGTAAGGCATAAGTGATAACTGGTAATTCCTAGTAATATTCGAGCTGGCAAAGCATCCTTACAGCTTTTTGCACAAAAGAGTAACGCCAACTCAACTCGTAATTATAACAGGTTATAAATATAGAAAAATCACCTCAAACCAAGTCAAAAGTCAGTAGTCCAAAGTCTATAGTCTCCAAATTTGTTGACTATATGACCATTGACTAATGACTAATGACTAATGACTAAAATCCAGGTAGTTCTAACCCACTGGTTAAGTCTTCCATGCGTTCTCGCATCGTGGCTGTAGACTTGATATAAGCATCTTTCATTGCAGCTGTTACCAAGTCGGAAAGTAAATCTGCCCCCTGTGCTAAAGCATCTGGGGAAATTTCTACTCGCTTTGGTTCTTGGTTGCCACTGACAATTACCTTCACAAGTCCACCGCCAGCTTCTCCCTGAATTTCCATTTGCTCCAATTCTTCTTGGAGTCTTTTTGCACCTTCTTGAACTTGTTGTGCTTTTTTGAAAGCTTCGGCTAGTTCTTTCATTTTTCCCAAGCCGAAGCCAAATCCTTGTCCTTTTCCTGTCATAATTGATAGTCCGTGTGTGCGTTGAATAACAAATCAAATTCAATTATAGATGTGGTGGGCAGTTTGCCTCTTTTTTTACCAAAACTTTAGGGACTGGGGAGGGCTAAATGGAAGGATAAGAACAAAAACTATGTTTTTTTCTTGGCATCACTCCCGTAGCCCTATCTCAGCAGTACCCAATTACTCACGCCGCCTGAAATTCACCCAGCATTTTGACTTCTGGCTCTAATAAGATCGACCAGCGTTCTTGAACTTCCTGCTGGATGTGGCGGATGAGGCAGAAGATATCGTTAGCTTTGGCTCCTCCGCGATTAACTATAAAATTAGCGTGGAGATGTGCTACTTGTGCGCCACCTATTTGATAGCCTTTTAATCCTGATTGTTCGATTAACCAGCCTGCCGAATAAGGTTTAGGGTTGCGGAACACACTACCACAACTGGGGAAGTTGTAGGGTTGAGTGGTTAACCGCATCTGCTTGTGTTCTCTGGTTGTGGCTGTGACGTAGGCAGGATCAAAGCCTGGTTGCAGTTGGAATGTGGCTTGGGTGACTACGCGATTGCTACCTTGTAGTAATGAAGTACGATACCCATAACCCAATTCTTCAGGAGTTAGTGTTTCTATTGTGCCATCAGGCGAAAGTACTTGAGCGCTAACTAATATATCTGCGATACAGCTATTATGCGCTCCAGCATTCATCACTACAGCACCACCAACGGTTCCAGGGATACCTACAGCCCACTCAAACCCTTGCCATCCCAGTTTTGCTATTTCCCACGCCAAGCTAGGAATTGATTCTCCAGCAGCTACAGTTACTTGACCGGTTTGGTGGTCAAAATGATTGTAACGTAGATGACGAGTAGCAATGACCAAGCCGGAGATGCCGCGATCGCTCACTAACAAGTTAGAACCTGCACCGAGAGTTGTTACTCTGAGGTTATGCTCTTGTGCATATTTGAGGCTGGCTTGCAATGCTTCTATGTTGCGAGGGGCAACATACAGTTCAGCTGCTCCCCCGACTCTATAAGAAGTAAATGCGGATAACAGAGCTTGAGACTTAATCTCGCAATTAGTACCGGGTAAGTAAATAATTTTACTTTCTCTTGAAGGATTGTTATTGTGTGTCTCTACATTGGAAGCAGGAACTGTACAGGCGTTTCCAACTGCCTGGGAAATTTTCATCTTTACATCAATTAATTGTGAAATTTTTACATTTATCTGCCGTAAAACTACAGCAATTTCGATAAAACTGTTGCTAAGTAAACACTTGGCTTAGATAAAAGCCTTCATTGGTGAGTGTCCTCACAATGTGGCTGTCGCAGGTTCGCACAGTGTGGTAATGATTTCGGGAATTGCCTGATTTAAATTTCCTGCACCCAGGAATAAAGCCAAATCACCAGGGCGGAGATTTTTTAATAAATACTCACACACTGTAGATAAAGTTGGTTGATAAACTACCTGTGGGTGTTCTTGAGCAATTTTTTCTGCCAACTGTTCACCACTAATTAGTCCTAAATTGGGTTCCCCTGCACTGTAAATATCAGTCAGTACTACCAAATCGGCATGACTGAAAGACTCAGAGAATTCTTCTAAAAAGGTCAAGGTGCGACTATAACGGTGGGGTTGAAAGATAGCTACTACTCTTTGTCCAGGTCTGGCTTGAAGCCTTGCAGCAGCCAATGTAGCCCGGATTTCACTGGGATGATGAGCGTAGTCATCAATGAAGGTAATACCATCGACTTCACCACGGAATTCAAAGCGTCGTCTTGCACCTTCAAAACCAGCGATACCTTTGGCAATTTCCCCAAATTCTAGACCCACTAGACGACCAACAGCTACTGCGGCTAGAGCATTACTCAGATTATGGCGACTGAGTAATTTTAATTTCAGCACACCTAATGCTTTGCCTTTTTCCCAGACTAAAGCAGTGGTACCGTCAGCACGGTAGTCTATATTAGTAACGGTGTAGTCAGCTTCAGTATCTTGATGAAGACTATAAGTAATAGTTGGTTGTTGGCGATCGCTAGAGGCGGTGCGAAGCAACTCGCGCACTGTTGCACAATCAACACTACCAATTAAGGTTTTACAACCCTTGGCAAATGTTTGAAAGATATCAACGACTTCTTCTAAGGTGTCGTAATGGTCAGGATGATCTAATTCAATATTAGTGATAATACCAATTTCTGGAGCGTGTTTGACCAGGGAGCCATCTGATTCGTCTGCCTCAGCTACTAAATAAGGACTTTGTCCCAATCTGGCATTGCCTTCCCAAGCATTTACTTCTCCACCAACAATTATTGTTGGATCTAAACCCGCTTCTAGTAACATATAACCAATCATGCTACTAGTTGTCGTTTTGCCATGAGTTCCTGCTACGGCAACACTATGATAATCGTTAATTAAAGCCGCTAGTACATCTGAACGATGTAAAATTGGGCATCCTAATTCTATTGCTGCTTGGTATTCTAAATTATTTGAGTTAATTGCTGTTGAACAAACCACTTGAGGCAATGTTGACTTGCCAAGCGGAAACATTTCTTGTGTATTTAATTCTATTTCAGTAGAGCTAACTTTAGAGCCAAAGAATTCAAGATTACTCGCTTCTTGTCTACTAAAAATATGCGCGCCGATAGATTCCAACTTGCGCGTAATATGATTGGGACGAAGGTCAGAACCTGACACTGGCAACTGGCGTTTTGCAAGAACGTATGCCAGGGCAGACATCCCTATACCGCCGATTCCGATAAAATGAAATGGTCTACCGCCGAAATCTACACTATTATTCATTGATTACTCCTCTTATCACCACACCACACCATCAATCACAAATAACACGCGTATCATAACAGGATTTGGATTTTTACTGTAACTACTCCTATATCTTTTTCAGGAATGAATTTCTAAGGAATTTCTACTGAGATTTAGATTATTGAGAATGATTTTACCTTGGTTAGAGGTTTTTGCTATTTCTATACTGTTTCTATGATTATTCTGTAAATTTTCGTCATATCGGGAAAGAAATTCTTGTAATGTCAAATACATATTTTCCGATTCCTTACTGGTGTTGGCTACATGATGACTACATTCGTAGCGAAACCTGTTCTAATATTTCATCAAGCCAAGGCATGAATTTATTAAAATCTCATATTGGCGATGAAAATCATTTTCAATTGCAGATAGCCAAGGTATAACCATGCAGCACCTGGCAATTTTTGGTGGCACATTTGATCCGATTCATTGGGGACACTTGCTCATAGCTGAGGCAGCTTTGCAGCAGATATCAATAGAAAAAGTAATTTGGGTGCCATCACTAAATCCTCCTCATAAAAAAGCATCTGCTTTTAAACATCGCCTAGCAATGCTGCAATTAGCTACACAAGATAACCCAGCGTTTACTGTTTCCTCTGTGGAAAAAAATCGCTCAGGAGTTTCTTACGCGATTAACACCTTGACCGACTTATCTGTTTGTTTCCCAAATACTCACTGGTACTGGATAGTAGGCTTGGATACTTTCCAAACTTTACCTCGTTGGTACCGTGGGCAGGAATTAGCACCAATGTGTGATTGGTTAATCGCACCCCGATTGGTAGGTGGTGAGAATATAGCTCAAAGTGAGTTAATCTGCAAGCAAGTGAAGCAGCAATTGAGAAAACAGTCAAATACTATTCACTGGCACTTACTGCATATACCCTTAGTGGGAGTTTCGTCAAGTTTAATTCGTAAACTTTATCGAGTAGGGAAGTCAATTCGTTATTTAGTTCCCGAAGATGTGAGATCCTACATCGCTGATCACAAGCTTTACTCAGAAGATTCTGAATAAAATATGTGTTTTTTTTTGGATCTAACACTTTATGGTTATAAATACCCTCCCCCTTTGCGATATGATTGGGGTCAAAGATATCAACTTATAGGCATATATACAGAGGGCAAGACACTGTGATTAGAGTCGCAATCAACGGTTTTGGTCGTATTGGGCGTAACTTTGCACGCTGCTGGCTGGGACGAGAAAATAGTAATATCGAGCTTGTAGCTGTTAACGACACATCAGATCCGAGAACTAATGCTCACCTCCTAAAGTACGACTCGATGCTTGGGAAGTTAAAGAATGTTGACATTACGGCTGATGATAACTCTATCACCGTTAACGGTAAGACCATTAAATGCGTATCTGATCGCAATCCAGAAAACTTGCCCTGGAAGGAATGGGAAATTGATTTAATTATCGAATCAACTGGGGTATTTACTAGCAAAGAAGGTGCGTTAAAGCACGTTAATGCTGGAGCTAAGAAAGTTTTGATCACAGCCCCCGGTAAAAACGAGGACGGCACTTTTGTGATTGGTGTAAATCATCACGACTATGATCACAACGTACATCACATTATCAGTAATGCTAGTTGTACAACCAACTGTCTAGCTCCCATCGCTAAGGTTCTGAACGACAAATTCGGGATCATTAAAGGCAGCATGACAACGACCCATAGCTACACAGGTGATCAGCGCTTATTAGATGCTTCTCACCGTGATTTACGCCGGGCAAGGGCAGCAGCCATCAACATCGTCCCTACCTCCACCGGTGCGGCGAAAGCAGTCGCATTAGTTATCCCAGAACTCAAAGGCAAGCTGAATGGCGTTGCCTTGCGCGTACCTACCCCGAACGTCTCAATGGTAGATTTCGTAGTTCAGGTTGAGAAGCGTACTATTACTGAAGAAGTCAACCAAGCCCTCAAAGACGCGTCTGAAGGCCCACTGAAAGGCATTTTGGACTACAGCGAACTACAATTGGTATCGTCTGATTATCAAGGAACTGACGCTTCCTCTATCGTTGATGCTAGCTTGACCCTAGTTATGGGTAACGATCTTGTGAAAGTTATGGCTTGGTATGACAACGAATGGGGTTACAGCCAACGCGTTCTCGACTTGGCAGAATTAGTAGCTGAAAAATGGGTTTAAGTTAATTTGGTCAATTGTTAGTTGTTAGTTGTTAGTTGTGTTTAGTATTACTAAGCAGTGGCAACTAGCAATTAATCCTAGTGACTAAAATGTTGAAATCCCTGATTGAGAGTGAGTACTTGGTCAGGGATTTTTGTGTTTCTATGATGCAGCATTACGTTGGCATCTGATGTAATGGTGCCGATAATGGCTGCACTTTGACCCAAATTTTGTACTAAGGTTTTTGCTAGGTCTGGTGGTAAACACATCACTAATTCAAAATCTTCGCCACCGTATAAAGCATAATTCAACGCTTGTTCTGGTGTTAGCCAGTGCTTGAAGGCTGTTGGTATGGGTATTTGGTCGCTTTCTATAACAGCACCAACACCACTGGTGCGGCAGATTTGTAGTACAGCATCGGCTAAACCATCGCTGCTATCCATACCGGTGATCGAGAGTGGGGAGTGGGAGATTTGCCAGAGATAGGGAAGAACATCTAAACGCGGCTGGGGACGCTGGTGGGCTTTAATTAAAGCCGCCTTTTCTTCGAGGGTAAGGTCTTTTCCTGTTTTGGGGTCTAGAAGCAACTTTAAACCCGCATGGGACGCTCCGTGAATACCTGTAACTGCGATCGCATCCCCAACTTGAGCAGTAGAACGGCGGATAATCCTATTGGGGTGGACTTGACCAAAAGCGGTAATGGATAGAGTAGTGATAGGCGATCGCACCACATCTCCACCAACAATGGGAGTATTGTATTGTTGCAGGCATTCTGTAATTCCTTGGTATAAGCGTTCTACCCAACTCACGCTCAAATCCCCAGGAAGCGCCAACGCAATAGTAATACCCAAGGGTGTAGCACCCATCGCCGCTAAATCTGACAAATTCGCCGCCGCAGCACGCCATCCCGCATCTTCTGGGGAAGTTGTAGCATCACTAAAATGCACCCCATCAACCAGCATATCTGTAGTGACAACTAAAGATTGCTCTGGTTGTGTTACCAATACCGCCGCATCATCACCAATAATTTCTGGTGGACAAAAGCGCTGCAATATTTTCAATAGTCCTTGTTCGCCAATATCTTTAACTTTGCTCATTGGTCATTAGTCATTGGTCAACAGTCAATACTCCCTCAAGTTAAGATAATGGTATCGTCTAGGGGTCTGTTGGGATGGTAGCTACACCAGTCACAAATCTTACTTTTGAAGAGTACTTAATTTATGATGATGGCAGTGGTTTTCACTATGAACTGGTGGATGGCAGGCTGGAATTAATGAACCCCCCAACGATTGAACATTTCTTGATTGCTAAATTGCTTGAGCAAGTACTTGATACTGAGATTAATAGGTTGAGTTTACCTTGGTTATGTTTTCGGGAAACTGGGGTGAGAACGGGGCGGAATAAATCTAGGTTAACTGATTTGTCTGTAGTGACGCAGGGACAAGCCAGAGAATTACTCAATGTGTCAGCTGTATTTGAGTCATCACCGTTACTGATTGTCGAGGTAGTAAGTCCAGATTCAGTAAAACGGGACTATCGCTATAAGCGGTCTGAATATGCGGCGGCTGAGGTTTTGGAATATTGGATTGTAGACCCGTTAGAGAAAAAAATTTCTGTACTGCTGCTGGAAGAAGGACTTTACGAAGAGACGGTGTTTACAGGCGACGGGAAAATTTTATCGCGGACTTTTGGGGAAATAGAGATTTCTGTTGAGCAGGTTTTGGCTGCGGGAAATCTGGGTTAGCAAGAAGGAAGGAGAGATGAGAGAGAAAGACAAGTAACAACTGAGTATTGTTTATTGCCTTCTCACCCAGAATTTATACCAATACCAATTCAATGAATGATTGCAACACATCGTTGGGTGAAGACGCGATAAATCGCGTTTCTAAGGATGGTTGATTTGTTCCGTTCAATTAGGGAAAACCAAAAAATAAATTATCCCAAATAAGCGAGTTAGTAGGGTGCGTCAGCATGAATAATCTCTTGGTATAGTTAGGTTTTCCCAAACTGACGCACCCTACATTTTGGATGTTTTTTTATCTGTAAGTCCCTTAATGATTGCAATACATCGTTGGGGGAAGACGCGATAAATCGCGTCTCTACGGATGGTTGATTTGTTTCGTTCTTTTTTCCAATTGGTATTAGAACTCAGAAATATATTTAGGTTGATTGGGGTTGTACTAAATTGTCTAGTCCCTGAACAACGGTGGCTGATTCGATTTTGTCACCGGCTTTTAGTGTATCTAAAATGTCTCTGCCTTCTATGAGATAGCCAAAAACTGAGTAACGACCATCTAAGAGGTTACGTCCGGCTGGGGTGAGTTCTGGTTCAAATAAGAAGAAGAAGACTTGAGAAGACGCACCATCGGCTTCGGTTTCAGGACGAGCCATTGCTAATGCACCAAAGGAAGAAAAGGGTAATACTGGCATATCTAGATAGCGTCCAGCGTCTTCTAAGGTGATTCCGTAGGTTGGTTTTTTATCACCTTCTACCAGAATTTCTAAAGGGATAGCCCGATATTTGCCTGTTTTGGGATCAATAAAACCCTGTTCTTTGCCTGGGGGATCTCCGGTTTGTAGAACGTAAGATTCTTCAGAACGGGTAAATTCTAACCCATTATAGAAACCCCGTTGCACTAAATCTACAAAGTTTCCCGCCGTTACAGGGGCGCTGTAACCATCAACCACAACAGTTAAATCACCTTTGTTGGTTTTAATCGCTATGGTGGCGCGTCCTTTAAGTTGAGGGAGGTTACTATACTCTTCTGGAACTTCAAAAGGAAATTCCTTCACCATTGATTCTTCTATAAGGGAGACTAAATTAAGTAATTTAGCTCTCTCTAGTAGCACTTGTTCTTTATCTTTGGATTGTGCAATTTCTTGAACTTTTGCTACACCAGTTTTTAATTCATTAATCCAAGTTTCAGCTTGAGTTTGGCGTTCTTCCGGAACGCTTGTTAGGATTTGTGAAGGTTTATCAAGAATGCGGGATGCT
This sequence comes from Anabaena sp. CCY 9910, assembly GCF_963920875.1. NCBI lineage: Bacteria > Bacillati > Cyanobacteriota > Cyanophyceae > Nostocales > Nostocaceae > Anabaena > Anabaena sp. CCY 9910. The sequence goes on from NZ_CAWUDJ010000001.1 coordinate 271,184, forward strand.
TTACTCAGGTCTTTGGAGACAGCACCCCATCGGCGATTTGCACGCAGTTGGGCAGAAATATCTTCTAAACTGGCTTGCAGTTCGCGTACCGGCTTATTATTTATTGGGAGTGCATACCGCAATAAAGCTCTACCGTCAGTAATCGCATTTCCAGATGGCAAGGCGGCGTTACTGGAAGGAGTCCAGCCAGCTGTATTTATGCCTAAAAATATTGTTACTAACAGTATTGCCATGAGGCTGTTCTTCAGCCAGGATTTAAATAAATTCAACATGGAATAGCTCAATGCAGCATCAAATTGTTGACTAGGCGTAACCCATCAATCATCTTCCCACAGTACGAGTCATGAGTAGTATTTGGGGATTGGTGACTAATGACAACTAACACCGACTACTGACTAATTACCTAATTAAGACCCTTGAAGGGTACAATAAATGCCGATTGTCTTCCAACACTTGAAAGCTTCATGATTTCTAGTAACGATTTTCGACCTGGTGTATCCATTGTCTTAGATGGGTCTGTATGGCGAGTGATAGATTTCCTTCACGTTAAGCCAGGTAAGGGTTCTGCCTTTGTCCGGACAACTCTAAAGAACGTCCAAAGCGGCAAGGTTTTAGAAAAAACCTTCCGGGCTGGGGAAACTGTTCCACAAGCTACTTTAGAAAAAATTACAATGCAGCATACCTATAAAGAGGGCGATGAGTTCGTCTTTATGGATATGGAAAGCTATGAAGAAGGACGACTCAGCGCAGCACAAATTGGCGATCGCGTCAAATACCTTAAAGAAGGTATGGAAGTGAACGTTATTCGTTGGGGTGAGCAAGTGCTAGAGGTGGAACTGGCTAACTCTGTAGTCTTGGAGGTTATACAAACTGATCCAGGTGTTAAGGGTGACACGGCTACAGGTGGCACGAAACCAGCAATTGTCGAAACTGGTGCAACTGTGATGGTTCCTTTGTTTATTTCTCAAGGAGAACGTATCAAAATTGATACCCGCGACGATAAATATTTAGGCAGGGAATAGGTTTCGTCTCATCCGAGAACAAATCCCGATTTCAATCCCTATTTCAGGGATTAAATCCCTGCCACACTTGGGCCAATTCAAAATTCGTCTTGAAAAGTTTGCTCAACGGGGAGAACCCCCGCACCGCAACTTTCCGCAAAATTCAAAAAACTGGATTCCTTTGGGTGTCTGGGTCTTAATGGTAAATGAATTTTGCAGAGTTGGTATGAAAAATTCTTTATTTACGGACTGGTCGAGGTAATAAAAACTGTGCCATTGGACTTTAATGAAATCCGTCAACTGCTGACAACTATTGCACAAACAGATATTGCGGAAGTAACGCTCAAAAGTGACGACTTTGAACTAACAGTACGTAAAGCTGTTGGTGTGAATAACAGTGTTGTGCCGATTGTGACAGCACCTCTGAGTGGTGTGGTAGGTTCGGGATTGCCATCGGCTATACCGATTGTTTCCCATCCTGCCCCAACTCCGGCTCCAGAGGTGGGAACAAGCCGTGTAGCCGATCATGCGGTCACGAATTCCGGCTCACAGCCAGGAGCAAAAATCATTGACCAAAAATTAGCAGAAGTGCCTTCCCCAATGGTGGGAACATTTTACCGCGCTCCTGCACCAGGTGAAGCCGCATTTGTGGAAGTCGGCGATCGCATCCGTCAAGGTCAAACCGTCTGCATCATCGAAGCAATGAAGCTGATGAATGAAATTGAGGCTGATGTTTCTGGGCAAGTGATCGAAATTCTCGTCCAAAACGGCGAACCTGTAGAATATAATCAACCTTTGATGAGAATTAAACCAGATTAAGTATTAATGTATATAGGTGAGTCATTACTAACTCAAGTTGCTAGTTATGTTTGGTAATTGGTAACTGGTAATTGCTAATTGGTAATTGAGAAAAATTTTACTCATTACCCATTACCCATTACCAGCCATAAAATTGACCGCTAGCAACTTAAATTACTAGCAGTGAGTCATTGGTAAAGTTGTCAGTCCTGCGGATCAATCCTGATGAAACAAGCGTTGCCTGTATCTCAAGAAGTGGTGCAACAAGTAGCCGAATACTTCAGCCTGTTAAGTGAGCCGATGCGTCTGCGGCTGTTGCATTTACTACGGGATGAAGAAAAGTGTGTACAGGAATTGGTAGACGCAACCCAGACTTCGCAGGCCAATGTGTCTAAACACCTAAAAGTAATGTGGCAAGCTGGAATCCTCAGCCGTCGCAGTGAAGGAACTAGTGCTTACTACCGGGTCGAAGACGAGATGATTTTTGAGTTGTGTAATCGGGTTTGCGATCGCCTTGCTACAAGGTTAGAACAGCAAGCCCGTAATTTTAGGGTGCTAAATAAAAATTAGTCATTAGTCCATAGTCTGAATTTGTTGACTATTGACCATTGACCATTGACTAAAGTGGATAATCTTTCTTAAAGCTGTCACGGGTTAGGGGCTGATCTAAGACTACGCCTTCACCACCTAAAACTTCCAATGGTTTACCATTTACCTCAATGTACACTTTGGCATTGGGGTTTAAACTTGTGGCAGTATAGACTACTTGACCAACACGACCCATCATTGAGGTACTACCGCCGCCACTGGTGAAATCTTCAGATAAATTAACGTGTACCTCATCATTATTTTCTACTTTTAGTCCTAATAACTTAGTACCTTTGGGGATAGTAGTAGAGTCTGTTCCTTCTGTCGGCCCTGCTAATAAATTTTGGAAAGCTTTTTCTAAAACTTGATTTGGCTGTACAGCAGCTACTCTCACTCTTTGGGGAACTAAATCTACGCTATCGCCTTTTGGTTTGAGCCAATAGACGCTAGGAGTTTGCTCATTACCTGGTTGTTTAGTCGTTGGCTGTCCTGGTTCTTGGACACGTTGAGAAGGATTTGATGGCGTGGGATTATTATTATGAGAGTTGGCAGTTATCCAAGCCACGCCGCCAGCAACCGTTACAACTGCGGCTGAGACTGCTGCAATTACACCTGAAGATATACGGTTAGATCCTTGTTGGTTATTCATATTTAAAACCTTCCTGACTGGGGGCTGAAACAGGACTTACACAGAGATTATTTTTGGAGTCGAGGGTGTAAGGGTGTAAGGGTGTAAGGGTTTTGAAACCTATACCCCTGTACCCCTAAATTCCTATACCCTTTGCCCAAACCATAGGTTTTGCTTCTCATGGGTAATTCCTAAAGGTAGTCTTGTTGTGAAGAGCAGCCTGGTTAAGGACGATGCTGACAAATGGAGAGTTTCCAAAAACCTGAAAGATAACTCTGTAGATTCAAGTGCTGCACTTTGTCTGTTGAGACTTCAAAGCTCAAAAGTCATTCTGAAACAAGACTTCTATGATGATTGATGGGTTAATATATCTGGCTTCACACCTTCACTAAATTATATATTTATTGTCTAGAATTAGCTGATAGGAATTAACCTGTCTTTCTGAATTCTGGATTCTAAATTTTTATTTATTATTCATTTTAGAATTAGTGTTGGGAATTCGTCACCTATCAAATTATGTAAATCTGTAAATGTTATGATTTCTTCAAGTTTTCAACAATTGAATGAGAAATACAGAGGAAATGAGAGTAATAAATAGTCTCATTTCCTCATAATTTAATTTTTCTGCTCTATTGCAGCTTTAATCCACTGCTGGAGTGTGGTAATAACTTCATCAATGGGGATTTCTTGAGATTGGCGAGTTGCCCTTTCTACAATTTCAACTTTACCGTTAGTAATTGCTCGTCCGGTAACAATTCTGTAAGGAATACCGATTAGATCAGCGTCTTTGAATTTGACTCCGGCTCTTTCATTACGGTCATCTAATAAAGTTTCTACCCCTGATTGATTCAGTTCAGTGTAAAGCCTTTCCGCAATTTCTACCTGTTGGGCATCGTTAATGTTAGGAATTGTCACAATTGCATGATAAGGAGCGATCGCCACAGGCCAAATAATGCCATCCTTGTCATAAGATTGCTCTACGGCTGATTGGGCTAATCGAGATACACCCACACCGTAGCAACCCATAACCAGGGGTTTTTCTTCGCCTTGTTCATTGGTATAGGTTGCGCCTAAAGCTTGGGAATATTTAGTACCTAATTGGAAGATGTGACCAACTTCAATTCCTCTGGCGCTTTTTAAGATTTGGGTGGAGTCGTGAACAGCGCGATCGCCTGGCCTGGCTTTTCGCACATCTACAACAATTTCTGGGAGAGGAAATTGTTCGCCCCAATTCGCACCCACAACGTGATAACCAGCTTCATTTGCACCTGTAATGAAGTTTTTTAAATCAACGGCGGTTTTATCAACAAACCGGACAAATTTGGGATGAATTTGTTTATTTGCAGCAATATACTCATCAGCAATATCCGGTGCAATATAGCCCAAAGGTAAAGATTTCGCTGTCCATGTTTGTTGATTTTCTGCACTGGGAACGGTTAAAGAAATAATCGCCTTTGCACCGTAATTAGCAGCTAATTTTGTCAATTCATTCTGTAATTTAACTTCATTAACTTCTTGATCACCACGAATAATTACCAGTACCAAAACTGTTGCACCATTGTCATAAACGGTTTGGTAGAGAACATTTTTCACTATCTGGGTGGAAGAAGCTTTGAGAAATTGAGTAACTTTTTCAATAGTTTCTGTTCCTGGTGTTTCTCGCTTTTCAAAAGTTGTAAATTGTGCCGGTTCTGCATCCGCAGGTAGAGAAACAGCTTTTTCTACGTTAGCTGCGTATTTCCCATCATCGGTGTAGAGAACTTCGTCTTCCCCAGCTTCCGCCAACACCATAAATTCTGTAGAACCAGAACCACCAATTGCGCCGGAATCGGCTTCTACAGGACGAAATGCTAAACCAGCACGCCGCAGCATATTGCTGTAGGCTTGGTACATATCTTGGTAGGTTTTTTTCAGGCTTTCTTCATCGACGTGGAAAGAATAGCCGTCCTTCATGATAAATTCCCGTCCGCGCATCAACCCAAACCGGGGGCGAATTTCATCGCGGAACTTGGTTTGCAATTGATATAGGTGTATGGGTAGCTGACGGTAAGAGCGAATCATATCACGAGCGATCGCTGTAATTACTTCCTCGTGTGTCGGCCCTAACCCTAATTGTTGTTCACGGCGGTCAATTAGGGAAAACATAATTCCCTCGGCTTTAGTATAAGTATCCCAGCGTCCAGACTCCTTCCACAACTCCGACGGCTGTAACTGGGGTAACAGACATTCTTGTGCGCCTGTCGCGTTCATTTCTTCCCGCACAATTTGAGAAACCTTTTGCAGTACCCGCCACATCAGGGGGAGATACGCATAAATACCGCTACCGATGCGACGAATGTAGCCTGCACGTAGTAATAACTTATGGCTAGGAATCTCCGCATCAGCCGGATCATCCCGTAGTGTAACGAATAACATTTGTGACAGTCGCATCGTTTATTCCTTGACTCCTAATTGCAAAATCACTAACTTCTGTATCAACTCAATTACGAAATATCGAACATGAACTATGAATTACAAAATATAGGTTATTCCTAATAGGGATTTAGGGGTTTAGGGGTGTAAGGGTGTAGGGGTATAGGGGTATAGGGGTGTAAGGGTAAGAATTTTAGATTCAGTCCCCAGTCCTCAGTCCCCAGTCCCCAGTCCCCAATCCCCAATCCCCAGTCCCCAGTCCCCAATCCCCAGTCCCCGATCCCCATGATTTACCAAGCACAACCACCTCTAGAATTTATCTCCCCAGCTTTTAATCCCTTGCTTCTGCGATTTGTTCACCTGTTTCTACCAACTTGGATTCGTTCTCAAACAGCCATTAACCAAATTGAAGCAGACAATGCTGAGGTTTTAGCAAATCTTTACCGCGAGTTTCAAGGGGGTAAAATTCGCTTTTTACTGGCGTTTCGCCATCCACAAACGGAAGATCCATTTTCTTTGGTTTATTTGCTTTCACAACTCGTGCCAAGGGTAGCACGACAGCAGGGTATAGCACTACAGTCTCCCATTCATGCTCATTTTATCTACGATCGCGGTATTCCTCTCTGGGCTGGTGACTATGTTGGTTGGCTTGCATCCCAGTTGGGTGGGACTCCCATACAGAGGGGTAAGGCTGACTGGACTGGGTTACGTTCGGCGCGGGATTTATTCGCCAATGGTAAATTTCCGATGGCTGCTGCTCCAGAAGGTGCTACTAATGGTTTATCGGAGATGATCAGCCCATTAGAACCAGGTATTGCCCAAATGGGTTTTTGGTGTGCTGAAGATTTGCACAAAGCCGGACGTACCGAGCAGGTTTTAATTGTACCAGTTGGGATTAAATATAGTTACGTTGATGCACCTTGGCAAGCGATCGCCAAAATTTTGGATGATTTGGCTGTGGCTAGTGGTTTACCTGTAGATACAAGCACCAAAAACCAAGTTCCTGATTTGGAGTCACTTTACCCGCGTTTGTTGACTTTGGCAGAACATTTACTGTCTTTAATGGAACAGTTTTACACGCGGTTTTATCATCTCAAGTTATCTCCAGTAACGGAAGGAGTGAGCGATAATCGTAACGAAGCCTTGAAATTACGTTTACAAGCCTTGTTAAATGCTGCACTAGAAATAGCCGAGCAGTATTTTAATTTACAACCAAAGGGACAATTAAGCGATCGCTGTCGCCGAGTAGAACAAGCTGGGTGGAATTATATATTTAGGGAAGATTACAAAGATATTAAAGGATTATCTGCCGTTGAACGGGCATTAGGCGATAGAGTTGCAGAAGAAGCTAACGCCAGAATGTGGCATATGAGATTAGTTGAAAGTTTTGTGGCTGTTTCCGGTAATTATATCCGCGAAAAACCAACAGTAGAAAGGTTTGCGGAAACAGTATTAATTGTTTGGCAGATGTTAGCAAAAATCCAAGGTACAAAATCTTTTAATCGTCCCAAATTAGGCAAGCAAAAAGTCAAAATTACTATTGGTGAACCGTTATCTGTATCAGAATTATATCCCAAGTATAAAGAGAGTCGTTTAGGTGCAAGACAAGCTGTTGCTGATTTGACAAATAATCTACAACAAGCGATGGAAGGATTGATTTAAATTTTATAGCAATGACTTTAGTCGAGATACCCTAACTGGGAAACACCTTGGGTAAATTCAGGAATAAACTTGTACGCTGCTTGACGAAATTCTTTTAATTTGTCACTTTTCATATTGGCAGACGAGAGTTAGTGGTTCTTCTCTCAGGTTCTGCTAATAGGGTGTCTGTGTTCAAGCACACCCTCTATTTTTTTCGACTTTCTTGGCTATTTAGTCTAAACTCCAGATATTTGTCATAAATAAGTAATTGCCGAAAACAGAAAGCATTTACAACAAATGAGAAAGCAATATCTCTAATTGCTTGCTGAAAACACCGAAATGAATACGCAATCTACTGAAATGAGAAAGCATTTACAGCAAATGAATAAACAATATCTCTAATTGCTTGCGGAAAACACTGAAATGAGAAAGCATTTAAGGCAAATGAGTAAGCATTTAAGCATTTTGCTTTTTCAAACGCTTATGAGCAAAAAAGTAATGCGCTAAAGCCCACCAAAGGCTATTTCTGGGATGAAAGCTACGCCGGAGGTCATCGCTAAAAAAATCTAATTGTGTGAAGAAATGGCTAGGGACGTGCAATTTCCAAGTCTTTGCATATTTTGACAACTAGAACATCAACAATTTCTGTATGCCTGGGAACTGCTGATGTTCTATTGTTTACTGGATTGTAGTAAATTGTATGTTTTCCACCCTCTCGGAGAAATAAACAACCATTCTCTTCTAAATGACCTTTTTTGAATTCAAAATGCAAAATATCCTACGGGAAGGCTACGCCAACAAAATTCAAAATGAAGAAGAATTTTTTTGAATTTAATAATTTTGGGTACAAGCCCCCACCATAATCTTTGATTTGGTGGTCTACCCTTCAGGTTGCCGCAGGCTACAATTAGTGCCGAGTCCAAGCTCCCACTAATTGTCTTTAATGCGCGAATTTTGCGAAAAGTTCTGTAGGCGGGTTTCCCGCCGTAGGAAACTTTTCAAGACGAATTTTTAATTTTGAATTGGAGCGAAGCGACTTGGCGAATTAACTCACGTCTTTTCACTAGATTTTAACGGTAATCTGTTCACGAATAACGTTTTTGTTAGCAAGTTCCTTTTCTGCAAGCTCTCGATTAGAAATCAATATAAGTTCAATAGCTTCTAATAAACTCTCTCTTGCTTCTTCTAAAGTTCTCTCTTGAATATTTGCTCCTGGCAACTCTTGGGCATAGCCTATATACCAATCGCCTACTTTTTCAAATACAGCAGTGAAAGAGTTTTCCATATTATTTAATAATAATTGCTTGGCTAAAACGAGCAACAATTATATATTTGCACTATTTAAGTACTAGTTTAGGATATCATAATCCAGTATTTGTAGGGTGGGCATTGCCCACCTTATAATGACGTAAGTTCGACGAACAAAAAAACCCTCTCCATAGCTTGCTTCCCGTAGGGTACCTCTCCTCTGCAAGGCTATAGTGTACACACAAGTGTTATGACGTTGCCTGTGGTGGGCAATGCCCACCCTACGTAATTAAACTGTCACGCCTTCCAATTGTTCATCAGTCAATTCATACAACTGACGTAACTTATCTAACTTATCTTTATCAGCTTCCCATAAACCCCGCCCATGCGCTTCTAACATTCTGCTGACGATATTACGAAAAGCTTCTGGGTTGGCTTGACGTAATTTCTCTGCCATTTCTGGGTCTAAAGCATAAGTATCTGCGGCTTGGTCATAAACCCAATCATCTTTAAAATCAGCCGTACCACCCCAACCGATTAGGGCTGTCATGCGTTGAGAAATTTCATAAGCGCCACCGGAACCTTGACTCGCCATTGCATCAGCCCATTTGGGATTAAGTAATTTAGTTCGGTATTCCATCCGCAATAAATCCTCTAAGTTGCGGGGTGTGGTGTCTTTAGAGAAACTTTCCACAAAGCTAGCGGTAACTTTTTTACCGCTTTGCTTTTCGGCTGCTTTTTTCAAACCGCCTGTATTGGCGTAATATTCCTGAATATCGGTTAAACCATATTCTACCGAATCTATTTCTTGCACGATGCGATCGCTCGTCTTCAAAAGTTCCTGCAATACTTCCGGTCTAGCTTGTCCTTTATCTTGTCTGCCATAGCTAAACACATTGCGACTTTGCCAAGTATTACCTAACTCTTCTCCAGATTCCCAGTTACCATCCACAACTCTATCATTCACCAAAGAACCAAAATCCCCCACAGGATTGGAAAATAACCTCGCGGAAGCATTTTCTATACCTTGGGCTTTTAAAGCTAAAGCGTGTTTTCTAATAAAATTCTGGTCTTCTGGTTCATCAGCATCAGCAGCCCTTTGAAATAAATCATCCAATAATTCGATGATGTTGACAAAACTATCTCGAAAAATACCCGACAGATTTCCTAACACATCAATGCGCGGATGTCCGACTTCTGCTAAAGGTTTCAATTCATAACGCACAATACGACCTGTTCCTTCTTTCACAGGTTCAGCACCGACTAATTCTAAAAGAATCCCCAAAGATTCACCTTTAGTTTTAATTGCATCCAATCCCCACAATAAAACCGCTACAGTTTCCGGATATGTATGATGTTCTTGTAAATGCTGGGCGATGATTTTTTGAGCAATTTCTCGACCCCGTTCATAAGCTGCGGGGGATGGCATTCTATAGGGGTCTAAGGCGTGAATATTTCGACCTGTGGGTAATACACCAGCCCCATCTCGTAACAAATCGCCTCCTGGTGCTGGGGGAATATATTCACCATTTAATCCGCGTAAAAGATTGGTTAATTCATCTGTGGTTTGCATTAACAAATCTGTAATTAACTTCTCAATTTCTGGGTCTTTTGCTTGTTCTTCACCAAAATAAGCATTGAGATAAGACGCTAATTCCTCTTGACTTGGGGCTTCACCTAATGTATGTAAACCAGAAGAAAATAACCGAGTTTCTAAAACTTGCAAATACTCATATAATTTCACCAAATAATCATCAAAAGCATGGGCGCTAAACATCCTGATATTTTCTGGAGTGAAGGGAATGCCCAAGCGTTTGGCATCTGTAAATGGACAATCTGCATCTAAACCAGTATCAACAATCTTTTTACAAATCCCTTCTTTCAAGACATAATTCTTTTGCGGGTCTTCTCGATATTCCGCAATTAAATCGCGCAGAGTAATTAATTCTTTATATAAACCAGCACGACCATAGGGCGGGACATTGTGAGAAATTAGCACCCCATAACCGCGACGTTTTGCCAAAATTGATTCGGAAGGATTATTTGCTGCATATATATATAAATTGGGCAAATCTCCTAACAAAATATCTGACCAAGAATAACCAGTATTACCCAAAGGCGAACCAGGCAACCATTCTACAGTCCCGTGCATTCCAAAATGGACGACAGCATCAGCTTGTAATTCATTTTGCAACCATTTGTAGAAAGCAGCGTATTGGGGATGGGGTGTTAAATCACGTTCAAACATTAACCGCATGGGGTCGCCTTGTATCCCCAATGGCGGCTGGACACCTATCCACACATTCCCTAACTGCACACCGCCAACATGGAGTTCATCACCGTAGGTTTTGATTCCGCTACTGGTGAGGGATTTCCATTGTTTTTCAATCCGAGAAGTGCGGAGATATCCCAACCATTTTTCTAATTGACGGGAATTAACAGTATTGGCTGAGGAGGGAAAAGGTTTATTTTTCTCCCATCTTTCCATCTCTTCATCAGTTTCCTTCACCAGACGAATTAATTCTTCCCCATCTTCTGGGATATCACCGACTTGATAACCTTGGTCTTTGAGGGCGTGGAGTAATTTAATCAAACTGCGGGGAACATTTAATAATGCAGCCGTACCCGTAGCCCCATAACCAGGAGGGAACCCATATAAAATGATGGCAATTTTCCTTTCTGCTGGGGGTGTTTGACGTAAAGCAATCCAGGTTTTAACTCTACCAATGAGACGCTGTACCCGTTCAGGAACTAAATAAATATCTTCACCCACCAAACCACCGAGGGGTATGGTATCGATAGCGCCGTCTAATTCTGGTAAGGCGTATAACACCACACTTTGCAAACCACCCACACCTTGACGTGTCCATGAATGGATATCTTGAATTAATAAAGGTGCAGCGACAATATAAGGAACATTTTTGGCGGTAAGAATGCGCTTGGCTACTTCCACCTGACGACCAGCTTCCATTGAACCAGCCGGGCCACCAACTAGGGGAAAGCCAATGGTAGAAACAATTGCATCAACTTTGACGGCTTCTGGAGATAGTGAGGGTGTGGCGATATTACCGATTTGTCGTTGCTGAAATTCATAGTCGGTAGTCATCCAATCCCGTACCGCAACGTGTCCTTCTACGCCATTGATAAAAATGGGTAGGGGAATTAAACCCGCATCTTCAAAGCGGCGAATCAGTTGGGGTATGTATGGTTGTTTGGTGATGACGTGTTTACGGTAAAGGAGAATACCAACGACGGGGTTTGTTATAACGGGATTTGTTGCAACGTGGCGCGGATTTGTAGAGACGTTGCATGCAACGTCTCTACGGTGACCGTCGCGGGAATGAGTTTGATACCACGCCAAATATTCGCGGGGGGATGCAAAAAACCCTGGATAATCGGGATGCAATAAACCTATGTTGGGGGTTTCAATTGGTGGGGGAATGTCGCCGATTTTTAAATCTAAATATTTTTCCCCTAGTGTCCAAAATAAGGAAGCCACGTTTTCAGTGCCGCCGGCGTTCCAATAACCATAGATAATTAACCAGTTGCGTAAGTCTTGGACTTTCTGCACTGGAACAAATTTTAAGAGTTTGGGGCCGATTTTTAAGAAACTAATATAACCAGCGAGTTTGTCTTCTTCTCGTCCGTTGCTGAATTTGTCGAGAATAAATTTAACAGGTTTGGGCATTCCCTTTGGTTTATCACCAATGGCGAAAGCACCCAGTTTAGTTAAACTCATCAATTCTAAGGCTGACTCGAATACTAAGCGGATAGGAATTTGGGAAATGCGATCGCGCAACCACACAACTTGGTCATAATCAAATAGTAGGCTACCAAAAAACACATCCGCGCCTTGTAATGCCGCTTCCACTTCTAGGCGCTTGCTGGTAATATCGCGATCGCTAAACACCCGAATATCTAAATCAGCACAGCGAGAATTAGCCAAAAAGGCTGCCTTTCTGTACAAGTCAGCATTAAATGATTCAAATCCAGCAATCAAAACGATGCGTTTCATTCCCGTAAGCCAAGAAACATTTCTTTACCTAAAATTTTACATAAAGCTCTTGACAATTGGGCATCAGTTGGAAAAACACGAGATAGAAAAAATTTAACCAATCCCCAATTTTGGCAATTTGGCACATTTGATAATTACCAGGTTGGTATTCTGAGGTTCATGAATGTTCTTTGTGCGACCATACAGACTTGCAGAACCCCTCGGTTAACCACCGGGGGTCTTTTTTTTAACCTTTGTAGGGGATAATTTTTAAAAGATATCAGGGATAAATTCCAGTGGTTCCACAATCAGAACTTCAGGAAAATTCGTCAATGCAGGCAATTGGGCGTGTATTGGAGAGTTTGCGGAATTATAGATTGATTTCGCTGGGGGCTTTGTTGAGTCTTTTGCTGTTGACGGTGGCAAATGCGGTCACGCCCCAACTATTTCGCTGGGGAATTGACCAGGGCATTGTCAAGAAAGACTTACAGATAGTACTTTACAGCGCCGCCTGGATGGTAGTTGCGGCGATCGCTCGCGGTGTGTTTAATTTTGGTCAAAGTTATTTGGCAGAGGCGGCTTCCCAAGGTGTAGCCTATGAACTGCGAAACAAGATTTTTAGCAAAATTCAAAATCTCAGTTTTAGCTATCATGACCAGTCACAAACTTCTCAACTCTTAACCCGCGTCACTAGTGATATTGAGCAAATCCGCACTTTTATCGGTACTAGCTTAATTCAGGTAATTAGTGGAGTGGTGACGTTAGCCAGTGCAGCAGTAATTTTGCTAGTCATGAATTGGCAACTAGCACTAATTACCTTAACCGTTGTACCCATGTCAGGGTGGTTAATGGCGCGATTCATCACCCAAAATGACCGACTGTTCCGACAAGTACAAGAGCAACTAAGTGACTTAAATGCTGTATTGCAAGAAAATCTGATTGGTATCAGGGTAGTCAAAGCTTTTGTGCGGGAGTCGGCGGAAAGGTCACGTTACACAGGTCTGAATGATGCCCTAGTGACGGCTAACATGAAGACAATTAGCGCCATTCGTAATACCTTCCCGTTTATCTTTCTACTAAGTAACTTGGTAACCCTGGCGGTGTTTGGCTATGGTGGGGCGCAGGTGATTGGTAATACTTTCTCCATTGGTGAACTAGTAGCCTTTAACGCCTATCTAGTATTAATTTTGCAACCAATTTTACTGATTGGTTTTGCTGCACCAGCGATCGCCCAAGCAGCCGCTTCTGCTCAACGAGTCTATGAGGTCGTAGATGCAGCAGTAGAAATCCGCGATCGCGCTGATGCCCTCCCCTTCGTAACTTGCGGTGGTAGAATCACCTTTGAAAATGTCTCTTTCCGCTATCCTGGTGCAGCTACAGAAGCCCTAAAAGATGTTTCCTTTGAAACTAAACCTAACGAATTAATAGCCATTTTAGGCATGACAGGTTCCGGGAAAAGTACCGTTATGAACCTGATTCCCCGCTTTTATGATGTCACCAAAGGCGCAATTCGGATTGATGGGCGAGATGTGCGAGACTTCACCCTCAACAGTCTCAGACAGCACATCGGCATTGTGTTTCAAGAAACCACCTTATTTTCGGGAACTATCCGCGAAAATATCGCCTACGCCAAACCTAAAGCATCATTAGAACAGGTGATAGAAGTAGCGAAAACTGCCCAAATTCATGATTTTATTATTAGCTTGCCAGATGGTTACGAAACCATAGTGGGTGAACGTGGCGTAGGTTTATCTGGTGGACAAAAGCAACGCATAGCGATCGCTCGCACCCTCCTCACCGATTACAGTATTTTGATTTTGGATGATAGTACTTCGGCCGTTGATGCTAAAACCGCCTCTGAAATTCAAGCCGAACTGGATAGCATGATGCGGCAAAAAGCTTGTGTCACCTTTGTTGTAGCCCAACGTATCAGCACAGTCAAAAACGCCGATCGCATTTTTCTCATAGATAAAGGACGGTTAGTAGCCCAAGGTACTCACGAAGAACTAATGCAAACCAGCCCACTCTATGGCGCAATTTTGGAATCTCAAGTGAAGAAAAGACAGGACACAGAAAAGGTAGGGAATAGGGGGTTGACAACTAACAACTAACAACTGACAACTGACAACCAACAACTAACAACTGACAACTCCCTATGAGAACCCCAGCCCCAGTTATTGCCTCCGAACAACAAGCAACTAAGCAACTTTCAACCTTACGGCGTTTTTTACAATACCTGCGACCATTTCGCAAAGAAGTTCCCATTGCTTTGAGTTTAGTATTAATTGGTGCTGTCACCCAGGCGATCGGGCCGTTTTTACTGGGTTGGTCAGTAGATAACCTCATAGCCAAAGGCAATTTACCAGGATTGCTACTGTTATTAGTATTATTAGGGCTAAATTATAGTTTTGGTATCTGGGCAATCCGGGGGCAAATTATCCGCGTCGGCTGGATTATGCAGCGATTACTGGCTCAGTTGAGGCAAGATATTTTTACCAAAATTCAAAGTTTGCCACTCAGCTTTTTTGACCGCAGTGAAGCCGGTGATTTAATGAGTCGTCTGCTAAACGATGTCAACACTGTTAATCAAGCCTTTGGGCAAACAGTGGCACAAATGCTAGGTAATACCTTCAGTTTGGTGGGTATTGTCATTGCCATGCTCTCTATTAACTTACAACTTGGGTTGTTAAGTAACTTAGTTGTGCCTCTGATGATTTTTACCACCAGCTTATTTGCACGGTGGGCTAGGACTAAATTTCGCGTCACCAGACAAACAATTGGGGAACTTTCCGCCAAGTTAGAAGAAGATATTGGCAGTGTGCGAGAAGCCCAAGCCTTTAACCGGGTACATCTTAACATCGCAGAATTTGACGTTCTCAACGCCGCTAATCGTGATGCCAACGTTGAAGCCGTAGCAATTACGGCGGCATTTTTACCATCAATTGATTTTCTCAACACCTTAGCTACAGCAGGTGTCCTTGCCTATGGTGGTTATCTTGCCGTGACAGGAGCCGCAACTGTGGGTGTGGTAACATCATTTTTACTTTACGTCCAGCAATTCTTCCGCCCCATCCAAATCCTCAGTCAGTTTTACACCCAAGCTCAGTCAGCCTTTGCCGGATTAGAGCGTATTTTCCTCTTACTAGATGAACCATCCCAACTCAATGACGCACCCAACGCCACCCAAATGCCTGCTATTCAAGGTGAGGTGACATTTGAGGATGTTAAGTTTGGGTATAATCCAGAGCAACTAGTCCTCAAAGGAGTTAATTTACACGCTAAACCAGGACAAATGGTGGCATTAGTAGGGGCGACCGGTTCAGGCAAAACAACAATTATTAACCTCATATTGCGTTTTTATGATGTGTCTGACGGTGCAGTAAAAATTGATGGTGTTGATGTGCGTAGTGTGACTCAAGCTAGCCTCCGCCATCAGATTGGCATTGTTCTACAAGATAATATTTTGTTTAGCGGTACTGTCGCCGAAAATATTGCCTTTGGCGCACCTTATGCCACTCAAGCCGAAATTGAAGCGGCGGCACAAATGGCAAACGTCCATGAGTTTATCACTTCACTACCGCAAGGTTACACAACCAAATTAGGTGAACGGGGCGCGCCTCTCAGCCAAGGACAAAGACAACTAATTAGTATTGCTCGTGCAGTATTAATTAATCCCCGCATCTTGATTCTTGACGAGGCAACCAGTAGTATAGATACCCGAACAGAAGCTCTAGTACAAGATGCGATCGCTCGTTTATTACAAGGTCGCACCAGCTTTGTCATTGCCCACCGCCTCAGCACTGTTACCCAAGCTAATCAAGTATTGGTCATTCAGCAAGGGCAAATCGTAGAACGAGGTACTCACGCAGAACTTGTCAGCCAGCAAGGTATTTACGCTAATCTGTATGCACTCCAACTGGGGGCAGCAACAGCACAATAATTTCTGGGTAATTGGTGATAATTTGAAGGACTGCGGGTGTTCAGCTCCCCGACTTTTTTGAAAAAGTCGGGGAGCTAAGGGATATATGAAAAAAATCACCTCTGGATTTTCTACCTCAGAGGTGATTAGCAAAGACATCTGATTGTGGACTAGTCTGGAATTTAAATTTAACTTTGAAATCAAATATCTCCCCTCCATCTGAAGGCGCAAGCAAGGTTAAGTTGATTTGTAATTAGGGAACACCAAAGAATAAAAACTCCACCCATAAAGGGATGGAGTTTTGTCAGTGGTCAGTGGTCAGTGGTCAGTGGCAAAGATTTGTAAAAAACCACCCACTAGGGGTTGGGGTATTAGACCAGATCCTTTCAACAACTGACAATTGACAACTGACACGCGCAGCGCAATAAATTATTCCAAATTGATGGTTAGTAGGGTGCGTCAGTATGAATAATTTCTTGGTACAGCTAAGTTTTCTCGCAAGTAGCGCACCCTACCTAGTTGGATATTTTTTAACTGGAAGTCCCTTAGCAGTACAAAAATCCGAATACTAGTATTAAATTAATCTTGATCGCACTCTATAACAAACCGTACGTAATCATTGAATATTTAGATTCCATAATTATTACTAAAAATGTATTAAATACCTATTACTTTTTTATCAAAATTATAAATATATTTCCTAAATTAAATTAGAAACTTGAATAATACATTGTACATTACTAAAGATTAAATAGTAATTTATTTTTGTCAATGAATCAACATGAATATGTACATATTACCTTAATGTAACTTTTTTTTGAGTCAGATATACAATAAGAAGAGATGCCAATGACTATGCTTTGGTTGACCAACACAGCAAACTATTCTCCCTCTCAATCCCTTGTCTTTTATGACAAGTTGATGCGCTGTAGTGGTAAGAGATGAACAGCATATCTATAGGCAGAGGGGATATCTCGTAAAACTTTTCCTGAAAAGAGTTTAATACTCTGGGTCGTTAAACTTTGAAATCTACACAATTAGACCGATTTGAGTGTATTTCAAGTGACTGAATATCATTTTTTGTTTTGCTGATTGATCAGCATAGATGGTCTATTGTCTATTACCTCAAACGCTTCGCCAGATTTAAAATCCAGAGGACTCAATGACTAACTCCAGTTTTACGAAAGGAAAAAATTCATATCACCACCAAGCGGAAGAACCGCATTTACCGACCAAAATACAGATAAAAAATGGTAGCAAACATGAAGTTTCTAGGCAGCGAGAACCTAGAAATGATGTATCTATTACTAATGATTTAAATCGGGGTCGAGTAGCTATTTTCATCGATGGTGCTAATCTATTTCAAGCCGCTTTACAACTTGGTATCGAAATCGATTACCTCAAATTACTTTGCCGTTTAACTGCGGGTTCTAGATTATTACGGGCATTTTTCTACACCGGAGTTGATATGTCTCGACCAACTCCTACACGTCAACGCACCAATGATAAGCAACAAGGGTTTCTATTTTGGATGCGCCGTAACGGTTATCGTGTTGTCACCAAAGAACTCCAAGTCACCGATAACAACAAAAAACCAAATTTGAACGTAGAAATTGCTGTAGACATGATCACCTTAGCACCTCATTATGATACAGCCGTCTTGGTTAGCGGTGATGGTGATTTAGCATACGCAGTCAACGCAGTCAGCAGTACCGGAGTTCGTGTAGAAGTCGTCAGTTTACGAACCATGACTAACGACTGTTTAATTGATGTCGCCGACTACTTTATTGACCTCGACAGCATTAAACAATATATCCAAAAAGATTCCCATCTAGGATATGGCTATCGGACGCTATCTAATTCTAACCTTTAAAATATAAAGGTTAGTTGAGTTAATACTCAATATGGTTAAGTGAAAGATAATTTCACCATATTTGGATAAAAGCTATTGAGAAAGGATGCACTTGACATTCCTTTCTTTTTTAATGTTTGCAAACCGTTAATTAGTTTTAATAACCTTAAATCTATAAGACTAATATTCGATTTATGAACTATATGTAGGGGAGCTACTGCGTTGGACGGGTTCCCCGGCTTAGAGCAAGTGGCGTTGGCCAATGCCCACCACAAGCATGATATGGTGGGCAATGCCCACCCTACAGATACTTTTCCTTACTAACCTAAAAGCTATATCTAGCTCAAGCACAACTAAAAGCGTAAGTGTTAAATTAATTACTATCAGAACTCTTACAGTTGCTGAAATAAAATAACAAGCCTAGAAATTACGCTGCGTACCTGACATCAAAATGGACATTCTAATTGTTGAGGATGAATCAGAAATTGCTCAGTTAATTCAACATTCTTTAGAAAAAGAGGGCTTTTCCTGTCGGACTAGCCGCGATGGAATCAATGCTTTACGAATGTTCCAAGAACAACCACCAGATTTAATCATCCTAGACCTGATGATTCCAGGGTTAGATGGATTGGAAGTTTGCGCGAGAATTCGCCAGAAACCTGGAGCAAAAGACCCATATATACTAATGCTCACAGCTAAAGGTGAGGAAATAGACCGGGTAATTGGCTTGTCTACGGGTGCTGATGACTACATGGTCAAACCCTTCAGCCCTAGAGAGTTGGTAGCGCGAGTGCGGGCGCTTCTAAGGCGCAGTCTACGTCAAGGGGGACAAAATCAGGTAAGTCGGACTCAACACTTTATAGTAGATGTAGACCAACGGACTGCTAGTCGTCAAATAGATGCCCATCAAGCAGAAGCTTTAGATTTAACTACTCTAGAATTTAATTTATTAAGCACTTTTGTCAGCAATCCTGGGCGGGTGTGGAACCGAACCCAACTAATTGACAAATTGTGGGGAGATAATTTTTTTGGTGATGAGCGTGTTGTGGATACTCATGTAGCTAGGCTCAGAAAAAAAATTGAGCCTGATCCCACTAATCCCAGTTTTATTAAAACTGTTGTCGGAGTTGGTTATAAATTTGAAGACTCTCCCGTAATTTCAGCATGATCAACAAAGGTTGGCGTTGGACAAAATCCCTACCTTTAGCATCCCGCTTGTTTGTCTCCCATTTAGTGGTGATGATAGTGGGATTAATTAGTCTGGTGATTATCAGTAGAGTTTCATCGCCGCGCTTTTTTGTCCTGCACTTAGAAAGATTGGAAAGTGAAGGGGTAAATTTAATCAATGTTCGTGCAGATTTAGTCCAAGGGTTCGAGATTGCTTGGCGCAGTAGCACTATTTGGTCAGTTTTAGTCGGTAGCACGGCTGCGGGAGGCTTGAGTTACTGGGTTTCTAAACGGATTATGCAGCGATTAACTGAGATGGAACAAATCACTCAACAGTTTGCTGCTGGTCATCTACAAGCGCGACTACCTTTGTCTGATATCCCCGAACTCAATCGCTTGGGTACAAGTTTTAACCGTATGGCTGCAAGTTTGGAAGGGGTGGAAGCACGCCGACGGGAACTCATAGGAGATATGACTCATGAACTACGCACACCGTTAACAGTGGTGCGTGGTTATTTAGAAGAACTCGCCGATGGTGAAATTGAACCGTCCCCAGAGGTTTATCGGCGCTTGGCGAAAGAGACTAAACGTTTAGAACGATTGGTCAATGATTTACAAGAATTATCGAAGGCAGAAGCTGGTTATTTACCGATTAGAATACAGTCAGTAAATCTATATCCTTTATTAGAGTCTTTAGTAGAAAGATTTAGTGATCAATTGTTAGAGGATGGGCCAGTATTACTTGCAGAATTTACACCCCAAATCCCCCTTGTACTAGCAGATATCGATCGCACAGAACAAATATTAGTCAACTTGCTAGGTAACGCCATCCGTTATACCGTCAAAGGTTCAATTACCATCCGTACATGGACTGAAAACAGGCAACTCTGGATTGCCGTGATTGATACAGGGATTGGTATTGCCTCAGAGGATATACCTCATGTATTTGAGCGCTTTTGGCGAGCTGATCAATCACGCGATCGCCATTCCGGTGGCACAGGTATTGGCTTAACTATCACTAAACACCTAGTAGAACTCCAAGGTGGCGAAATTCACCTAGATAGTGAACTAGGTATTGGCAGCACATTCCGATTTTGTTTGCCTCTAGCATAAGCACCAGTTTATAGATCACCGACTTTTTAAAAAAGTCGGGGTTCAGAGAGTTCATATTTTCCACACAAAATGAACAGCTTCCATTATGATAATGGTTATCAATCTTGTGAAGACTTATGTCAGTTGAAAATCCATCTACCGCCAAACCATTGAACCTGCTTCAACGCCCCCGTCGGTTGCGTCGGACTGCAACACTGAGGCGGATGGTGCGGGAAACTACCCTGACAGTGGATGATTTGATTTATCCGATGTTTGTCATGGAAGGAGAGGGGCAAAAAGTAGAAATTGCTTCTATGCCTGGATGTTATCGTTATTCCCTAGATTTGTTGCTCAAAGAGATAGCCGAAGTATCACAGTTAGGAATTAAGGCGATCGCACTTTTCCCTGTCATCTCCGAAAATAAAAAAGATGATATCGGTGCAGAAAGTTACAACCCATATGGGTTAGTACAGCAAACAGTCAAAGCCATTAAACAAGCAGTTCCCGACATTGTTATTATCACCGACGTAGCCCTTGACCCCTTCACCATACATGGACACGATGGTTTAGTTGATGAAAACGGCACAATCTTAAATGACCCCACGGTGGAAGTGTTAGTGAAAATGGCACTTTCCCAAGCCGCCGCCGGTACAGATTTTGTCGCCCCCTCCGACATGATGGATGGCAGAATTGGCGCAATCCGTCAAGCCTTAGATGCAGAAGGCTACGTTCATGTAGGAATTTTGGCATACTCCGCCAAATACGCCTCTGCCTATTACGGCCCCTTTCGAGATGCGTTAGATTCTACCCCCAAATTTGGTGACAAAAAGACCTATCAAATGGACGCAGCCAACGCCAGAGAAGCGATTAGAGAAGTAGAACTAGATATTGCTGAAGGTGCAGATATTGTTATGGTAAAACCTGCCCTAGCATATCTAGATATCATTTATCAAGTCCGTCAAGCCACCCAGTTACCAGTTGCAGCCTACAACGTCAGTGGCGAATACGCCATGATCAAAGCTGCGGCTCAAATGGGTTGGATTGATGAAAAACAAGTGATTTTGGAATCTTTAACCAGCATGAAACGCGCCGGCGCAGATTTAATTCTCACCTACTTTGCCAAAGAAGTAGCACTGATGTTGCTTTAAAAATGGGAATGGGGAAGTAGAAGGGAGAACTTTTGACAATCACCCATGAGCAATAGCCATTTTTATAATCATTCCCAATTCCCAATCCACCCCTTTTGCGCTACCATGATAACGATTCTCATTATTTATTAATATGGTCAGTTCCTTAACCCAGTCCCAGAAAGACTTAGACCAGCACAACAACGAGCAACTTGTGCGGATTCGTCACACCTGCGCCCACATCATGGCGATGGCAGTACAAAAGTTATTTCTAGGGACAAAAGTAGCCACTGACTCAGTTACAGAGAAGGGATTTTACATAGTTTCCAATTATTGAATATTGCCGGTACATATTGGCTGCCAAGAAGTAATTTACAAATACAAAACTCTCAAGTCTATTTGCTGAAATTGAATATACGTACATAGCCACAATTATTCAACAGCATCATTGATTTCATAGTTCACAAACATCTCATCATCCTATGAATACACTAACCGCAGAAACAACCAGCATAATTCCTGAAATTCCCAAGCGGGGAATGCCAGTTACAATCATTACTGGCTTTTTAGGTAGTGGTAAAACAACTCTACTCAATCAAATTCTTAAAAATAAGCATGACTTAAAAGTAGCTGTTCTTGTCAATGAGTTCGGCGATATTAATATTGATAGCCAGTTATTAGTGTCTGTAGACCAAGATATGCTCGAACTAAGTAATGGTTGTATATGCTGCACCATCAATGATGGTCTAGTTGATGCTGTTTATCGGGTTTTGGAACGAGAAGAACGCATTGATTATTTAGTTATTGAAACTACTGGTGTTGCTGACCCATTGCCCATCATTTTAACATTTTTAGGTACAGAGCTTAGGGATTTGACCAACCTCGATTCAATTTTGACGGTTGTAGATGCGGAAGCTTTTGAACCAACTCATTTCGAGAGCGAAGCTGCTTTAAAACAACTTACTTATGCAGATATTATCCTCCTGAATAAAACAGACTTGGCTACTTCGGAAAAAATTCAAGTATTAGAAGACTATATTCAAACTGTTAAAGATAGTGCAAGAATCCTACATACCAAATATGGTGAAGTGGCTTTACCCTTAATTTTAGGTGTTGGTTTAACCCCAAAAGATGACTATACAACTGATGATACAGAAGCTCCTCATGAACATAATCATGAGCATCATAGCCATGACCACGACCATGACCATGAGCATCACCATCATCATGAACACCACTCCCATCATTTAGATAATGATGGATTTGTTGCGGTATCTTTTCAGTCTGATAGACCGTTTGATGTTCATAAATTTGAGAATTTTCTCACAGAACAAATGCCCCAGAATGTGTTCCGAGCTAAGGGTATTTTGTGGTTTAGTGATAGTGATTTACGCCATATATTTCAACTGAGTGGGCCTCGTTATCACTTACACGCTGATGAATGGCTTACTTTACCGAATAACCAATTAGTTTTTATTGGGAGAAAATTAAATACTCAGCAAATTTATACACAACTTAACAATTGTTTGGTATGATTAAGAAGTGTTAAGTAATCAAACAACTCAGTTAATAGATTTTTGCCAATCTTTAACTATTAACTAACTCACAATCTCTACCAATTAAACGAAATAACATGACTTTATCGATTCGTCCCGATACAGTTTCTGCTGCTCAGATGGTGTCTTCTTTATCTACTCAGCAAACACCAACTGTTACAGAAGCAGAAATGGTACAGGCTGTGCGTACTTTACTAATTGGATTAGGGGAAAATCCTGACCGTGAAGGTTTGCTAGATACTCCTAAGCGAGTTGTAAAAGCTTTGCAGTTTTTGACTAAGGGATATAATGAATCTTTAGATGAACTGTTAAATGGTGCAGTATTTACAGAAGATGCCAATGAAATGGTATTGATTCGGGATATCGACATTTTCAGTTCTTGCGAACATCATATTTTGCCAATTATTGGTCGCGCTCATGTTGCCTATATTCCCAACGGTAAGGTGATAGGATTATCTAAAATTGCGCGAGTTTGTGAGATGTACGCTAGACGTTTACAAGTACAGGAACGTCTGACACTACAAATTGCTGATGCACTGCAAGGTTTACTCAAACCTCAAGGGGTAGCAGTGGTAGTAGAAGCAACTCATATGTGCATGGTGATGCGTGGTGTACAAAAGCCTGGTTCTTGGACTGTCACTAGTGCAATGCGTGGTGTATTTGCGGAAGACGCTCGCACTCGTGAAGAGTTTATGAATTTAGTACGACATAATGCTAATTTTCACTAATACCGTTTCTTAATGAAGATGTGCTTTATTCTGGACTGTAGAGACCTTGTATGCAGCGTCTCTACATCATTTATCTGGTGCAACTTCATAGAGAATGGGTATAAATAACCAAGATTTAGAGGACACCAAAAAATAAATTGTCCGAAATTGATGGTTTGGTAGGGTGCGTCAGTATGAATAATTTCTGAGTATATTTAAGTTCTATCGTACTGACGCACTCTACATTTTTGATATTTTTTATCTGGAATTCCCTTACATACAAGTAATAATCAAAGCTTAAAAAAGTTTTGTAATAGCGCATCTGTGTTTAAAATTAATGCCATAAATAAGGTACAGATGCGCTGCTACGGGCTAAAAATTTTCATTTATTCCACAAATCTGCAACGCTACAACTTCCTATACATATGAATGTGGAGATAAAAGATATTTTGTCTCTGTGTTTATATCTATGTTGAAAAATTTAGCATTATTATTTAAACCTCTTCATCTTCTCCTTGAATTAAAGAAGTAAGTCTATCTAAAGTTTGTGTTAGTTGTGTTAGCTTTTGCAAGGAGTCATCTTGAGATTCAGCGAGGCTCTGCACTGCATCACACAAGGCAAAAATTTGATACCCCTGTTGCTGTAATTGCTTTCCTTGTGCTTCTACTTGGCAACTCAGATTTTCCACTCTTTCTGCGAGACGTTCAATGGTTTCAGTAGTAGATAATACTGCTTCCCCTATTTGCTCCACAATGGACTCTAGACGACTAATTTTTACCTCGACTCCAGATGCAACCATTTCTTGACTACCCCGATTGTAAGAGAGAATTTTAGTAATGTATGGATATTAATAATTGACTAATCTAGTCCAATAAATACAACTCTATATAAATACTCTTTTCATACTATTGATGATTTTATTGATGGCTGCTTCTAGCAAATGGTAGAAGAATTTTTGCAACTTCAATGATAATTGAGCCAGTTTAATTGCTTTACCTTGTATCTGTCACCTGCATTTGATCTTAGTAAGAGAATCCTTGCTTAGGGATGTCTATCTGGACTTAATTTTGCTCAGATAAAGTTGAGATTTTTCACTCATACGATCGCCTGGTAACATTATTTGCGACTATAGGCATTTTAAATACATATTATTGTGTTTCAAGCATCCTCCTCATGAAATATTTATTTCTCTTTATTTTAAATTTATAAAACTTCATGATCCCCAGAAGGTTGATGAAGATTACGTAAATATACCGTAAAATGTCCGAGTCTTTGATGAAGATGAGTTTATATTTTGTTGAGTGCAACTCAGTGTTATTACCCTTTTTGTTAGGCATTCGGCTAGAAAACGTACCATGTATCAAACACAATTACAAAGCGTCTTGCAAGGTACTACTTATAAGGATTGGGCGTTCGGGCTTATGCCGCATCCCTCAGTGCAATCTAAGTTCAAACGTTGTTTAGATATTTTAGGCAGCTTAGTGGGATTGGGAATTTTAGCGATCGCTTTCTTACCAATTGCGATCGCGATCAAGCTCGATAGTCCAGGCCCAATTTTCTTTTCTCAAGAGCGCTATGGTTTTCGGGGTCGTCCCTTCCAAATGTGGAAGTTTCGCTCGATGGTGAACGACGCGGAGAGGCTGAAAACCTTAGTAGATAACGAAGCAGACGGACTGATATTTAAAAATAAAAACGATTTTCGTGTAACTAAAGCGGGGCGTTTATTGCGTAGCTCTAGCTTAGATGAACTACCCCAATTCTGGAACGTCCTTATGGGTGACATGAGTTTAGTCGGAACACGTCCACCCACTGCTGATGAAGTAGCCAAATATAGCGATCGCCACTGGCAAAGATTAAACGTCAAGCCTGGCTTAACCGGCGAATGGCAAGTTAACGGACGTTCTCATGTCAAAGACTTTGAACAGATAGTAGATTTAGATTTGCAATATCAAAATAATTGGCATCCTCTATACGACTTGCTACTGATTGGTAAAACAATTTACGTTATCGTCGCTAGAGTTGGAGCCTTCTAAAGCGATCGCTCAGATTAACACCAATTACCTATTACCGAAAAATCTACCCCCTTGTGGGTAGATTTTTTCATCTTTTCTTTTGTACATACTGGATAATGTCTAGGGAACAACAAAAAATAAATTACCCAAAATTGATGTTTTGGTAGGGTGCATCAGCGCTATAGAACCTAACTATACTCGGAAATTATTTATACTGACGCACCCTACATTTTGGATATTTTTTATCTGGAAGTCCCCTATCTACCTTTTCCCAGAATTAGTTAAACGTTTTTTCCCTGATTTCTTTGGCACAGGTTGAGTAGTAGCGCGGGGCTGATGTTGACTACCTTTGGGTTTTTGCTTGCGTTCATCCTGGCTTGGTTCTGGTTTAGCTTGGGAATTAGCTCCAATACCCGCTACCAATTCAAAAGGCAATCGTTTTTCGATCAGTTTTTCAATATCTGCCAACAAATGATATTCATCGGCGCTCACCAAAGATACAGCCTCACCTGATGCACCAGCGCGACCAGTGCGACCAATGCGATGAACATAATCCTCTGGTACATAGGGCAAATCGAAATTGACCACATAAGGCAATTCGCTGATATCCAGTCCCCGCGCGGCGATATCAGTTGCCACTAAAACTTGTAAACTACCATTTTTGAACTTTGCCAGAGCGTGGGTACGTGCCGACTGGCTCTTATTGCCGTGGATAGCTAGAGCTTGAATGCGCTCATGTCCCAATTGTTTCACCAGGCGGTCAGCACCATATTTAGTACGAGTAAATACTAGTACTTGATACCAATTATCTTTCCGAATCAGGTGAGCAAGTAAATCTCGTTTCCTGTCGCGCTCTATTTTGTAGACTTTTTGTGTCACCGTATCGGCGGTAACGTTACGGCGTGCTACTTCAATCATTTGTGGGCGATTTAGCAGACCGGCGGCTAGTTCCTTGATTTTGTCTGAGAATGTAGCGAAGAACAGCAAATTTTGTCGCTGTTTGGGCAGCAAAGAGAGGATACGACGGATATCACGAATAAAGCCCATATCCAACATCCGGTCAGCTTCATCCAGCACGAGAATCTCAATTTGTGAAAGATTTACTGTTCCCTGCTGCACATGGTCTAGGAGTCTCCCTGGGGTAGCAACCAAAATATCCACGCGACCCTTTAAACGCTGTTTTTGGGGATTAATACTGACTCCGCCAAACATCACCATTGAGTTGAGGTTCAAGTACTTGCCGTAGTCACGTACGCTTGATTCCACCTGTGCAGCGAGTTCACGAGTCGGGGTGAGAATCAGCGCCCGAATGGGGGAGGAAGGATTAGAGGCGCTTTTAAGACTATCTTGGGATAATAAATGTAGCAGGGGTAGGGTAAAGCTGGCAGTTTTCCCAGTTCCAGTTTGAGCGCCAGCTAGCAAGTCACGTCCCGACAAGACAGCAGGAATTGACTGCATCTGGATTGGTGTCGGTTTGGTGTACCCCAACTCAGTAACAGCACGAATAATTTCATTGGACAAGCCGAGATGAGAAAAAGACATAGAACTCCGGGTATAACATCGGCCTGTCACCAGTAGCGGTATCAGTCTTAGGCGGACGGACAAAAGTTTGAGGCGTGGGATGGGCAGTAGCGCCAAGACTGATAGCGAATACCCCAACCGTGAATCTTAACAGAGTAAAGGTGACATATAATCCAATTTCTTTAAACTTTAATATTCAGGGTTGAGAATAATGGTTCTCATACCGTTTCTTAATGAATGGTAGAGACGTTGCATACAACATCTCTACATCATTTATTGGGTGCAACTTCATAGAGAATTGGTATCAGCTAATGCACCTCTAAATTGCGATGACAAGTCATAGATACCCACAACCAGGGATATTTCAAAAATTAGCAGTACCTAAGAAATTGAGTAAGTTACCGCAGAATACAAAACCGATCGCCATAAAAGCAAAACCTACAAAACGGATTATTGTGGATAAGCTATCCTTAACCAGCCGTCTGGTACTAGTGGCGATTGCATACTGAGTTAAACCGAAGCCTGCGGTGTAGGTAAGCAAGGAGATGAAATCAATCCCGTCGGTAACTTGTCCAGAAACGTAGCCTTGCAACAAACCAGCGATCGCACCTAAGGTCACTACAACCAGCCAGTTAGGTTTATGGGGCATCACTAAGATAGCACCAAAGCCAATAGTAAAAATAGCGATCGCTATCTCTGCACCTGGGAAATGGAACGTCGATAAATGTGTAAGTTCGCCCAGTACAGATGCTAAAACAAAAGACATGGTGACGAATGAACCATGAACAATGCCTGTTGAGATTAAACCAATGCCTAATATCCTGGCTAAACTGTCGAGGTGCAGCACCGGATCAGCCACACCCCATAAAAAACCATCCCAGCTATTGGTTATCTGATATTGCAGAGATAATCCACTTACAGAGCTTAACAAACTAATTAGTATCAAAGCGGCGATCGCTCCCAGGTGACGATGCTGTAACTTCCTGACAGCAGTAGGTATGGATGTAGTTAACATAAAAATGCACAAGTAGTTTTTTGATACCTTATACTTCCCTGACAATCAAAATAACTAACATCTCATAAAAAACAGAGGTAGAGGGATAGGGGGCAGAATTAATGTACAAATGTTGGATAGAAAGTTTTTTTGTTAACAACTAATACCTAATACCAATTCTCTATAAAGTTGTGCCAAATAAATGATGTAGAGACGTTGCATACAACGTCTCTACAGTACAGAATTAAAGTGCATCTTGCTCAAAAAACGGTATAAAACTTGATATTTATGTAGAAGACTTGAGGCGAGTTGGGATGCAAATGATAAACTCAGTCCCTTCGTTGAGAGCAGAAACACATTTTAGGGTGCCACCATGCTTATTGATAATCTGATAGCTAATCGACATCCCTAGACCAGTACCTGAACCAATAGGTTTAGTTGTGAAGAAAGGGTCAAAAATTTTATTTCTTACTTCTTCCGTCATACCACAACCGTTATCAGAAATCTGAATCATCACTTGACTACTATCTAGAGCCTTAGTCTGAATCTGAATCAGTGGCTTGTTCACTGATTCCTTGGCTGCTTCAATAGCATTGGTCAGGATATTCATGAATACTTGATTCAGTTGACCAGGATAGCACTCGACTAGAGGTAAGTTATTGTATTCTCTAACAACTTCAATATCTGGATGTTTGCCCTGACCTTTTAAGCGGTTTTTTAGCAGCAATATTGTATTATCAATGCCTTCATGAATATCTACTTGTTTAATTTCCGCTTCATCCAAGCGAGAAAAATTGCGTAAAGATAAAACTATTTCCCGAATGCGATCGGCTCCATTCTGGATAGAAGCTAGAATTTTCTCAAAATCGTTCTGTACAAAATTAAGATCAATTTCTTGTATGTAAGTTGCAATTTCTAAAGCAGGTTCAGGATAGTATTGCTGATAAAGAATAATTAGTCGCCACAAATCTTTAGTATATTCATAGATATAATGAATATTACCGTAGATAAAATTAACTGGGTTATTAATTTCATGGGCAATACCTGCAACTAATTGACCCAAAGAAGACATTTTTTCTGTTTGAATCAGTTGGACTTGAGCGTTAGCCAAATCGTTCAAAGCGACTTGCAGTTTTTCTGCTTGGTCTTTAGCTTTAGCGGCTGTATCCAAAGATTCCAACATACTTTGCTGTAACTGATTGGTGCGTTCCTCCACTCTATTTTCTAAGTCTGCTTTAATTTGTAAAAGAGCTGCTTCTGCTGTTTTGCGCTCGATGATTTCGGTTTTGAGTTGGTTGTTAGCAGCTTCTAATTGTGCAGGACTAGGTAAAGCTAATAATTGCGGAACAATGGGTATGAGGACAATGGCTGTATATATGGAGATAAAAGCAGTGATTGCCTTCATGAAACCAGACAACCAATAAGTTGGATGCCAAAGTGTCCAGATTTCCATCACATGGGATGTAGCACAGGAGACAATGAAAGCCCCAAATAGTAGAAATATCCATTTAAAAGGCAAATCTTGTCGCTTCCGAACAAAATAAACCAGGGTGATGGGAATGGAATAGTAGGCAATAGCAATGAGGGAATCTGCAAGTATATGTAATCCAACTAATCCGGGTTGCCACAAGTAGCAATGACCATGAGGAATAAATGAATTATTTGCAAAAACATCATGTATTATTTCTAACATCAAATACCGCAAAAGTATACTTTGCTACGATAATTTATATTACAAGTATAAAATTTGCTCAATAGAGATGCTACAGAGAAATCACTAACTTAGTAGTTCTGCCACTTGATGCTGGCTCCACAGGTTACGGTAAAGACCCGCTTGCTGTAATAGTTCCAGGTGATTCCCTACCTGTACAATTTGCCCTTTATCCATGACAAAAATCCGGTCTGCTGCTGCCGCCGCCGAAAGTTGGTGAGTGATGAAAACTACAGTCCTACTTACAGTACCACTAGATAGATTATTGAGAATTTGTGTAGCTGTTTGATTATCCACACTAGAAAGGGCATCATCCAAAATTAAGACTGGAGCATTAACTAACATTGCTCTAGCTAGTGCAGTACGTTGCCTTTGACCGCCAGAAAGGGTAATACCGCGTTCTCCGACGATGGTTTCATACTGTTGGGGAAAATTAATAATTTCGGGATGGATTTGAGCTAGTTTAGCAACGTACTCAACATTTTCTGGGGTACTGACAGGATCGCTGTAGCGGATATTATTTTTAATTGTAGTACTAAATAAAAAGCTATCTTGAGGAACATAGGCGATCGCACTACGTAAATCACTCAAAGCTATCTGAGTAATATCCCGCCCATCTAAAAACAATTGTCCTGGCGCAACTTCCAACAATCTGGGCAAGGCATTAGCTAAGGTAGATTTACCAGAACCGATCGCTCCGACAATCGCTACGGTTTCCCCAGGAGCAATAGTAAAATTAACTTTGTCCAAAGCCGGATTTTCCACACCCGGATAAGCGTAACTGAGATTTTTGGCAGTTAATTCCCCTTTTACCTCAGCTAATTCTAAATGTATGGCTGCATCAGCATCTTGAATTTTAGCTTCCACGCTGAGGATAGCTTCCAAACGATCTACACTCACCTCACCCCGTTGGTAAGCAGAAATCGTAAAGCCTAATAGCGCTGTGGGAAAGACTAGACGTTCTATGTATATGAGAAGCGCCAAAAAATCGCCAACAGCTAAGGTTCCCTCGGCAATTCTTGACGTTCCCAACCAAATAACTACCAGTGAACTCAGACTGGCTAAACCCCCAATTAAAGGAAACAGAATATTGCGGCTTTTGGCTAGTTCCAAGTTAGCACTTAATAACTTTTGATTTTGTTGGGCAAAAGCGCGACGCTCGTTTTCTTCTTGAGCGTAAATTTTAATTAAAGCAATGCCACTAATATCTTCTTGAATCAACTCACTAATGTCAGAGAGTTGTTCTTGTACTTTTGCCTGTTCTTGGCGTAAACGATTACTAAATAAGTTGACTAAAACAAACATTAAGGGATAAATTGCCAAAGCTGCGAGTGTCAAATCGACACTAATTCTCAGCATGACAGGTAAGGTGAGAACGTAAGCAAATAGGGTGTTGGCCAAACTTAAGACCGCAAAACCTAATAAGCGCCTGACATTATCTACATCACTGGTGGCTCTGCTAATTAGATCACCAATTGTATTGGTGGCAAAATAAGCTGGTTCTAGCTTGAGTAAATGCTCAAAAATCCGTTGTTTAAGGTCAAATTCTACTTGCCTACCCACTCCAAATAACCAAATCCGCGAAGCCATGCGGATGAGCAACATAGCGGAACTCAGCAAGATAATAACTACTACGTAACGTAATATTTGGTTCCAGCTAAAGTTGGTAGAAAGTAGGTCAACACAAGCCCTAATCAACCAAGGGATATAAACACCCAGCCCATTGACAGACAACAAAGCCAGGATGCCCAATGCTGCTTCCCGCCAATGGGGACGCAGATAAGCAGCAAGTTTAGTAATTCGTCGAGATTTTGTCATGAATTGGGGGACTGGGTTTTGGTGACTGGGAATTGGGGACTAGTGAGTGGAGAATGTTGAGTGGAGAGTGCCGAGTAAAAATTTCTTCACCTCTGCTCCCCTGCTCCCCTGCTCCTCTACTATTTGCTAGTCCCTAGCCCCTGTTCTCTTTTTCAAGATACTTATTTTACCCTTATGATTGACGACCACGTAAGAAAAAATAAATCTGATTAAGATAACTTTCCCAAAATCTTGTTGTTTGTTGCAGAGTGTCTGCACTAGGTACAAAGTCACTCACAGTTAAACCTGTCCGATTTGCTACAGGGGCAGGAGTCTGTAACAAATAGGAGGGAATTTCTGAATTTAACGAGTTGAGAGCTACTGTTGTCTGCCCTGGTTCTGCGCTGTATAAGATATTGCTTCCAATATCAGTTATATTACTGCTTGATGGCTGCAAGGCTACTAGAGTTTGTGATGGTAGAGAAACAGATGTGGTAGCTAGGGTTCCTCCTAGTAACTTGTTGATGAATGGCATACTCGACAACAGTAGAATCGTCAACGCCCAACCAGCAAGGTATCCTCCTGGTTTGTCTATACCACCACCTTTGATTCTTTGGGCAGCGAAAATCAGCAGTAAAAGTGATCCCCCTAAGGGTTTGAGGGGAAAGGATACTAAATCCCATAGCGATCGCACAGCTGGTTCATTCGGATTAATGAATGACAAAGCTAAGACAACCAAGATAATAACTAAGATTATTCGCCCAACAAAAGTACTGGAAGGATAAACTCTCTGAAACAGGGAATAGACAATAATCCCAATCAGTAGCCACAGCAGTACCCGGCTTAACAGTAAAAACATATATTTACGCTCTAATCTCCTTTTGTGGTTAGCCTAGAGGTCTTGCGAAGTGGATTTATTTTAGCCTCAACTGTAATTGCAGCATTTGACATCAAACTGTTCACCCCTCACACAAAAGACCACCGTCGTAGTGATTTTAGTGCAATTTTTCCACACTGCGTCCAATATTTATAATTTTCCAGATTATTAATTACTTACGTAGCTAAATTTTTTTGTTGAGACTGGGTTTAGGGGTGTGAGGGTGTAGGGGTGTAGGGGTGAATTCAGCAGGGTACTTTCTACCTTTCTTGCTAAATTAATTGAGTAGTTGTCACTCAAAAGGAAAAACTATGTCGCCTGGAAAGCCCAGCATCTTGGTAACGGGGGGAGCAGGATATATTGGTTCGCACACTGTCCTGGCTCTCAAGCAAGCAGGTTACGACGTGG
Source organism: Anabaena sp. CCY 9910 (assembly GCF_963920875.1). Classification (NCBI taxonomy): domain Bacteria; kingdom Bacillati; phylum Cyanobacteriota; class Cyanophyceae; order Nostocales; family Nostocaceae; genus Anabaena; species Anabaena sp. CCY 9910. Next base: position 304,235 of record NZ_CAWUDJ010000001.1, read on the forward strand.
TAATACTAGATAATTTGGTCTATGGACATCGTGATTTAGTAGAAAAAGTTTTACAAGTAGAATTGGTGGTGGGTGATACAGGCGATCGCCCTTTGTTAGATGAGTTATTTAAATCACGCCATTTTGATGCAGTGATGCACTTTTCCGCTTACGCTTATGTAGGTGAATCCGTGAGTGATCCTGCCAAGTACTATCGCAATAATGTTTTAGGCACATTAACCTTATTAGAAGCGATGCTGGCTGCTTCAATTAATAAGTTTGTCTTTTCTTCCACTTGTGCCACTTATGGAGTGCCGAAAACTGTTCCTATTCCTGAAGATCATCCCCAAAACCCCATCAATCCTTATGGTGCGACTAAGTTAATGGTGGAAAGGATTTTGGCGGATTTCGATGTAGCTTATGGTTTGAAATCAGTCCGTTTCCGTTACTTTAATGCGGCTGGTGCTAATCCTGATGGGTTGCTAGGTGAGGATCACAACCCCGAAACTCATTTAATTCCCCTAGTGCTACTAACCGCCTTAGGTAAACGTAAATCCATTTCCATTTTCGGCACTGATTACCCCACACCCGATGGCACTTGTATTCGGGATTATATCCACGTTAACGACTTAGCCGATGCCCACGTTTTGGGATTGGAATATTTATTAAAAGGTGGAGATAGCGAAGTTTTTAACTTGGGTAATGGCCAAGGTTTCTCTGTCAGAGAAGTAATTGCAGCTGGTGAACAAGTCACAGGATTACCCATAGCCGTTGAAGAATGCGATCGCCGTCCCGGAGATCCCCCAAGTCTGATTGGTAGTGGTGAGAAAGCCAGAAAAATCCTCGGCTGGCAACCAAATTACCCATCAATCAAAGATATTGTTGCCCATGCTTGGCAATGGCATCAGAAGCGGCATCAATAACAATTCAAAATTCAAAATTCAAAATTAATAGATCCCCGACTTCTTCAAGAAGTCGGGGATCTATGGCTTGTTTTTATTGCGCCAAATAGCCAATACAACACCTAAGACAGCTAAAATCGGCAGAGCGATCGCCCAAGGTGGTATAGATTTAGATTCAGCTGCTATATCAACTGAATTGTTGTTGTTGACATTTTGAGTCTTTTGTGGATTTACTGCATTGCCACCGGCTACGGTCACTTCAAATGTAAATTCAAATGGTTTGAAGTTTGCCCCAGTTGCGGGTTTACCACTTAGTTGTAGTTGATAAATTCCGGCTTTGGGAAAGGTAATATCTGCGCCTGGTATGCCTTGATAGCGTTCAGCATTCACTGGTTTTAGGGATGGTTCCAGTAGTGCCGGTTCTCCTGGTGTGTGGGGTTCGGCGTAAACTGCTAACTGACAATTACATTGCTGGAGGGGTAATATTGTGCCGCCTTTGCGGGTGAGGGCAAACCAAGCTTGTGTCGGTTCACCTGCACGAGGGTTATCGTTGGGTTCAATATGCAGTGTCCCGCCAATATCTGGTGATATCTGCACCTTATGGGCGGTAGCTGGGTGAATGGCGATGGATAGAGTTAAACAGCTGAGAAATGGTATGAGGTATTGATTAACTCTAAGATTTGCTGTTGATACCTTGTTTTGGATTTTGTAATACACCAGGTGTTTTTCTTTGGTTGCTTTAGCGTGATTTGGTAGGGGGGACATAAAACTGCTTTACGGCTAACTTTGACCAAAAAAAGTGCGAGCGAACGAGCAACACGCTAAGAGTTATTATTCCTAACAGCACTGTTGCTATGATATTCCCCCAAGTTGACTGTAGAGAACCCAAATAGTGGGAACCAATCAACACCGCATGAATCGCACTCAACAGCAAAGCTGGTACACTCAGTAAATGAATCTGTCGCCAGTACTTGCCTAAAGATTTTTGCCATGATTCCCAACTTGTAAAAGCTGCGGGGGTCATTAAGATCAATGCTACAGCACCAGCAGCCATGCCTATTTGAAATTGTGGCGGTAAAAAGAAAAAGGCGGCAAAATTCCAGTCTAATGAATGTTGAATCATGTGGGTGGTATGCACCACAGACAACACAAATGCCCCTACTCCCAAAGCGCGACGATAATGCAACGGTGATGCCCAAAGTTTGCTAATGGGGCGAGCAATCAACGCTAGAATCAAGCAGAATAAGGCTGCGTGTCCGGTATAGTCTACCATTGTGTCGCCAGTCCGCAGCAAAGTAATTGTCCCAATAGTCAGGGTAATCCAACCACCCAATTGAAATAACTGACTGCGCCTATCTTGACTCACCAAGGAAGTAGACACGCCTACACCTAACATAGTGGGGAGTGTTCCCAAGCCAAAAGCCAGCATAGTAGCTCCACCCATCCATAAATTACCAGTTTCCGCCGCTTTAATCTGAGCCGCGTACAGAAAGCCACATGGCATTAAACCCCAAGTCATGCCTAAAAGTGTGGGTGTCCACCAGCGCGGTTGCAAAGAAAGTTTGACCATTCCCGCACTCAGGCGGTTGTGTAAGTTGCCTTTTAACAGGGGATGCAATATGGGAATGTGGGGTAGTAAATTTGGTGCTAATTGCCCTAAGCCGAACCAAATCAACATAACACCAGTAATAATTGCCATGACTCGGCGGAAGTCGCTACCTACACCCGCTAACTGTCCGCCTTGCAATAATACAGAACCGACTCCCCCAAGTCCAGCACCCACAAGGCCATAACTCAACATCCGCCCCAAGTTGAGCAGGAAATGAAACTTTAATTGCTGTTGCCAAGTCGGATTAGTTTTTGTGGGTGATATGTTTTTCTGAGAATCCTTTTCAGGAGTGGTGTGTTGATGAGATAGAGAAAACGCTACTGTTAACGGCCCGCACATCCCAAAACAATGCCCAAAACTGCCCAAGAACCCCAGGATAGTGATGAGTGATAAATCTAGCATAAAGAAATTCCTGAGGCAGCTTTTTCGTACAGGTGGGGAGTAGGGAGGGGGGAAAGAGTTATTTTGCTAAAAATTTTTATCTTTTGCAAATTTTACTCAACAGAATACTAGGGCAAAACATTAGGCCATATTGGTCACTTTGTCAAAAGACAAACTGTCGAAATTGTGTAGTTTCATGATGAAAAAACGGATTTGGTTGACATTGTTGGTGCTGGTGGTAGTTGTGATTGTGGGTAGTAGGAGTAGCGCTTTTTTTGAACAGCGTTCTTCGCCAGAAATGGTTGAGAGTGCGCCAGTAGCAACGCCGCAGCCACAACCAGAGTTGCAGGAAGTCAAGGATGAGTTACGAATATCTGTTGATAAGTTATTAGCTCATATTCAACAGTTAAATTTTCAACGCTATACAAAAACAGAGCGATCGCGCACTCGGACATATATTATTAATGAACTGCGAAAATCTGGCTGGACACCAAAGTTGGAAAAGTTCTCTGGTGGTATAAATGTGTTTGCTGAACGCCGAGGGACTGACAACACAGGCGATGCAATTTTGGTAGCGGCTCATTATGACACTGTAGCCGGTTCCCCTGGTGCAGATGATAACGCTAGCGGTGTGGCTGTAATCTTGGAAATCGCCAGACTGTTTGCTTCCCACCCCACACCCCGGACTTTGCAGTTAGCTTTTTTTGACCTTGAGGAAGCCGGACTGGTTGGTAGTAAAGCTTTTGTCACCAATACTCAACGCCTGGAAAAACTCCGGGGTGTGATAGTCATGGATATGGTTGGTTATGCTTGTTACACCGCCGGCTGTCAGCAATATCCACCGGGATTACCTGTTACCCCACCCAGCGACAAGGGTGATTTTTTAGTAGCTGTCGGCGATATCGAAAATTTGTCTTTACTCAAAGCTTTTAATCATGCAGATACAAAAAATCTTCCCAGTGTCTTAACTATACCGATTCCTCTGAAAGGTCTACTCACACCAGATACACTGCGTAGTGATCATGCTCCATTTTGGTATCAGGGAATAGGTGCAGTATTAGTCACCGATACTGCCAATTTGCGTACACCTCATTATCATCAACCTACTGATACACCCAGCAATATTGAGCAAGCATTTTTTGTTGGTGCTGCACAAATTGTAGTCAATGCAGTTAATACTTTGGTCAATAGTCAATAAGGTGATACGCACCTAGATCAAATATTCTTGCGTCAGGGCTGTCCATAGTCAAGAGTCCAGAGTTAACGGCTAGCTTGGACTGTGGACTTTTGACAACCTGAGTGCGAAATATACGATTTAAATGCGTAACAGCTTAGTCAATAGTCAATGTTAACTTTTCTCTATACCTGGGTAATTACATACACTTCTGGGAAATGATGCAGTATAAAGTGACAGGACTCAATAAAATCAACGATGATTTGCTTAGTCTGTTTTTTTGCATCATATATTTGGAGATTATAGTAAATATGCTGAGTATCTATAAACCTAGTGCTACGCTTTCCGTTGCAGCTGCGATCGCCTTATTATTGACAGGCTGTGGTGAAAGTAAGGTTGCTCAATGTAATAAAGTTATAAAAATCGCTAATCAAGCAGCTTTATTAGGTCAGCAATATGGTAAAGATCCCAAATCAGCTAAAGGTTCCCAAGGCTTAACTGAATTTGCTAGTAAGATAGACCAAGTAACCACAGAAATGAAAGGTTTGGCAATCAAGGATGAACAGTTGCAAGGCTTTCAGGGGCGATTTATCAAACTCTATGAAGATATTAGTAAGGGTTTGAATGAAGCCGCAACAGCCATAAATCAAAAGAATATTAAACAGGCAAATCGCTTTTTAGTAACCTTGCAAAAGAGCAGCCTTGAAGAAGGTGTCATAGTTAAAGAAATTAACGGCTACTGCTCTGGTAAGTAAAAATATACTTCTCATTAACTTTCTCTTTTGGTGTGAACGAACAGTTTGCTGGTAGCGTATTAAAACTAGGACTGAAGCAAGAAAATGAAAAATCAAGGGTTTCGGCTCAGAGTACAAGTGTTCACAACCCTTACTCCCCTAAACCCTTGCACAGCTAAAAATCTTGTTGAGCCAGTCCTCAAAACATCGGCGAACATAAAAACAGCATGGGTGGCAGATTCATTGTATTTGAAGGGGTTGAAGGTTGCGGCAAAACTAGCCAAATGCAGCTTTGTGCAGAGTGGTTGCAAAATTTGGGAATTTCTGTGATTCTCACCCGTGAACCAGGAGGAACAGAATTAGGTTTAGATTTGCGGCGCTTGTTGTTACAGAAGGCGGAAGATAAGCCAATCGCTGAGGTGACAGAGTTATTATTATATGCTGCCGATCGCGCACAACACGTTGCCCAAGAACTCAAACCTAAGTTGGCTCAGGGTAAGTATATATTATGCGATCGCTATGTTGACTCTACTATTGCCTACCAAGGTTACGGTCGCAATTTGGACATGAATCTCATCCATCAGTTAAATGACATCGCTACTGGTGGGTTAACCAGTGACATCACCATCTGGCTAGATGTGGATGTTGAAGTCGGACTAGCCCGAAAACGGGGGGAAAATGTAGGACTAGACCGGATTGAACAAGAAACCATCGATTTCCACCGCCGTGTACAGCAAGGCTATGCAAACTTAGCTGCATCCTCTCCCTCGCGCATCATCAGGGTTGATGGTCAATTGAGTAAAGAAACTGTACATAAAACCATTCAGGACATTCTCAGCCCACATCTAAAGGAATGGTTGTAGTCAGTCGTTTGATGATTTTGTCATCGAAAAATCATCAGAATATTTATATCCAGCCCCAGCAAAACTTTATTTACTGGGAGTTTTTATTATCAACAAAAGTTGATCTAATATAGAAGTTGCCAGATTGTTAACTTTATAAGTCTAATTTACTTTTATTAGCCTCATATGAAAAATTACTGCTTTTGCTTTTTACCAATATCGTTATAAAACGATAATTTGCTCCTCTATTTAGGGGTTAACACCATGATCTATTGTAGTAGCCACCATGCCCAGAAAAGCCGCCAGAAAATGAATTATAAGAGCCACTACTTCCTGAGTAACCACCGCCAAACAAGGAGTTATAACCATAAGATTTACCCCAACCACCTCCTACAGATGACGTTTCCTGATGAAATAGTTCATCAAGAAAGCTGTCAGCATCAGATAACAAATCATAACCTGTAAGATGTAGTGTATCGATTGCGATATTAGCCATTTATCTCACTCCTTTCTCCCAAGATTAAACCCAAGGAGATAATCTATGCAAACTAATTATTATGTTTACAATTTATTTTGTATAAATCAATATATAGAATAAATAAAAATAGACAAAACGTCTTAAATTTTGTCTAAAATATGTCTTTACCAAAATGACTAGGTAGCTAGGTGAAATTAAATTAGGGATTACCTATAAAAACGAAAAATCCAGGGTTTGCATAAGGGTGTAAGGGACTTCCAGAAAATAAATTATTCAATGGGTCAGAGCAAATATGATCATTGTATTCTTCCTCCCCTGCTTTCCCTGCTTACCACAGTGATTGTATATTTTTTTAGTTGGAAGTCCCTTATTGATGTGTAATATGTTTTAGTATCGCCGGGACGCTTAACAATTATCTTTATAAATGTGACGGTTAGCCGCTTTATATGCAGCATTCAGCTAAATCTAACCACAAAACATGGAAAAACGGCGACTATTAAGACAAATACGTGAAAAATTAAATAAGCTTTATATGAAATTTTAATTACTTAAGAATGACCAATAACCCGTTTGCACCATTGGTAGGACAAAAGCAAGCTATTGAGTTACTGACTCAAGCTGTTAAGCAAAACCGAGTAGCCCCGGCTTATCTATTTGTGGGGCCAGATGGTGTAGGACGAAGTTTAGCGGCGCGTTGCTTTGTAGAGTTGTTATTTGCATCTGTTGTGGAAGCGAGACTTCTTCCATCTTTACAACAGCGTTTGCGTCAAGGTAATCACCCTGATTTACTGTGGGTACAGCCAACTTATCAATACCAAGGGCAAAGATTCACCGCCGCCCAAGCAGCTGAAAAGAAACTCAAGCGCAAAGCACCGCCTTTAATTCGCCTAGAACAAATTCGAGAAATTACAGAATTTCTCGGCCGTCCTCCCTTAGAAGCACCAAGAAATGTGGTGGTGTTGGAGGAAGCGCAAACAATGGCGGAACCAGCCGCAAATGCTTTGTTGAAGACTTTAGAAGAACCAGGACAAGCAACCATAATTTTGATTACGCCTTCCCCTGAGTCTGTATTGCCGACTTTGGTGTCACGCTGTCAACGCATTCCCTTTTACAGTTTAGATACAACATCTTTGACTCAAGTACTTACGCAAACAGGGAATCAAGCAGTTTTACAGCACCCAGCCCTGTTGAGTTTAGCATCTGGTAGCCCAGGGAGTGCGATCGCCTCTTATGAACAATTACAAATCATTCCCCCTGACTTACTGCAAGATTTAACAACAGCACCAAAATCTCAACGTCACGCGTTGGAATTAGCTAAGAGAATCGACAAGGATTTAGAGACGGAAGCACAATTATGTTTAGTGGATTATTTACAGCAATCTTACTGGCAAAAGCAGCATATACCAGGGATTATCAGTCAACTAGAAAAAGCTCGTAAATACCTACTGGTCTACGCTCAACCGCGCCTCGTTTGGGAATGTACTTTATTATCTGTATATCAGGAATTTAATATCTAACTACTGGACAATTAATCCTCAACTGCGATACATCTTTTCTTGAAGAATGCAATTGTACAAAATACAGCTATAGAAATGATGGAAACTGCAACTGCTGACAATGGATGGGTGAATACTATCGATGGCAAAAATCTAGAGGTTATAAATAAAGCACATTCTATCATTACCGATAATATTTACTGTTCACTATCCACCTGTTCAGTTGATGGTTTTCCTTGGGTATCGCCTGTATTTTTTGCTTTTGATGATAGTTGGAATATTTACTGGTCTTCAGCTATTACATCCAAGCACTCACAAAATATTTATAGCAATAATGGACGAGTGGCGATCGCTATTTATAATTCTAGTTTCCCAGAAGGTAGTCCAGAAGGGTTGTATTTTCAAGGTACAGCTTGTGAGTTAAACCAAAACCAAACCGAACAAGCTTTTCCTCTGCTAGCAAATCGCGCCAGAAAACCGCTTCTCAAAACGGCGGCGGATTATCTAGATGATTCTCCCCGGAGAATTTACCAATTTCAAGCTCAACAAACTTGGATTACTGGTAGCCGATTATTAGTTAATAATCAATTGATTGATACAAAAATTCAGATCAATTTGTTCTCAAACTAATCCTCAATTTGAGTGTTATGGCTATAACCTTGCTCTGTTAAAAATAACTGCCGATGACGGGCAAAATCCTCTTTATAGCGTTTCTTGATGTAGCTTACCTGGCGTAGCCATAGATGCACTTTATTCTGTAGTGTAGAGAAGTTACATACAAAATCTCTACATCATTTATTTGGCGCAGCTTCATATTAATTTGGTATTACAGGTACGCAGAGATAAATATACCCCAAATACAAGATGGGGCTAAAAAAATATTACAGTAACTCAAATATCAGCGTTTACTTCTTTTTCTGAGAGTGGGAATTACGCTGTGCTTGACTATCACTTCTTAATTGTTGCCTGCCATTTGTAATAACTCGTAACATATCTTTGAGGTCTTGTTCGATCCCTTCCAGAACATGATCAGCATATTCATCAGCACCATTTTCGATTTCTTGAGCTTGAGCGATCGCTGTTTGTCGCATTTCTTCTAATTCCTGTTGACAAGCGCGCCGCTTGCGGTCAATTTCTGCAAGGGTTTCCTGCATCATTTCCTCACACTCTTGCTGCACCTGTCGGCGCAGTTGGTCAGCTTCTTGTTTCGCCTGTCTGATAATATCGCTTTCAGCTAAGATTTGCGCCCTTTTAGCTTGAGCTGCATCAACCAATTGCTGTCCATATTCTTCCGCCTCCAACAAGATTTCTTGCTTTTGTTCCAAGGTTGCGGCTGCATCCTGAAACACCGACGGTAAAGAAACTCTAATAAAATCTAGCTGTTCTAATAATTTTTCTTCATCTATCAGCGTCCTTCCCGTTAAGGGGACGCGGAAGCTAGATAAGATAATTTCTTCTAGGCGATCGAGTTCTTGCTGAATATCTACATTTCCCGTTCCTGGAGTATCTCCTGGGGGGCTGCCGTTGCCATATTCTGGTGAGGGGGAGTAATTTCCGTTGTAGTTGGATTCGCCGTTGGATAATTGTGGTTGTAGCATTTGTATATATCTAAAGCTATGTGTGGGGGGACAAGATGATCGACGGAACCACCAAATCTTGCAATCTCTTTTACCACACTACTACTTAAAAAACTATACTCATTTGATGTTGCTAAAAAAACTGTCTCAATTTGAGTAGAAAGAGTTTTATTAGTATGGGCCATCTGTAACTCGACCTCAAAATCAGAAATCGCTCGTAAACCCCTTAATAAAACCTGTGCTTGTCGCTGTTGGGCATAATTAACAGTCAGACCATCAAAACCATCGGCTTCTACGTTTGGTAAATGCTTAGTGGTTCTGCGAATCTGTTCTAGGCGTTCCTGCACGCTAAATAATGGTACTTTATTAGGATTTCGCAAGACGGCGACAATCACCAAATCAAATAAACGGCTACCACGCTGAATAATATCGAGGTGTCCTAAAGTGATCGGATCAAAGCTACCAGGATAAACAGCAATCACAATTTTAGATGTATCAAAGTTATTGAGGTGATTATATCCGGGGAATGGGGGGAAACAATTCAAAATTCAAAATTCAAAACAAGGCTTAGTGCCTGTTGACTATGGACTGTTGACTATGGACTATTGACCATTGACTATGGACTATGGATTCATAATATTTATTTGGGTAATTTTACATGGCATTGCCTTTGGCGTTTCTGTTTACTTCTCCAGGGCCGGTTCTGGTGGAAATAGGCCCAATCACTATTCGCTGGTATGGCTTATTGATTGCTACGGCTGTGCTAATTGGTGTTAGCCTTTCTCAATACTTGGCAAAGCGCCGACAGGTGAATCCTGACTTACTCAGTGACTTGTCAATTTGGCTAGTGATTGGGGCGATTCCCGCAGCCCGGATTTATTACGTTTTGTTTCAGTGGTCAGAGTATGCCCAGCATCCAGAACGGATTATTGCAATTTGGCAGGGGGGAATTGCGATTCACGGAGCGATTATTGGCGGGACTCTAGCAGCGTTAATTTTTGCCAAGCTCAAGCGAGTTCCTTTTTGGCAATTAGCTGATTTGGTGGCTCCTTCACTGATTTTAGGGCAAGCGATCGGGCGTTGGGGTAATTTCTTCAACTCAGAAGCTTTTGGTCGTCCTACCAATTTACCCTGGAAGTTATACATTCCCATAGAACGCCGTCCTCCAGATTTAGCAAGTTTTGAGTACTTTCACCCAACATTCCTTTATGAATCTATTTGGGACTTAATGGTTTTTGCCTTGCTAATTACTTTATTCTTTCGTAGTTTAGCTGGCAAACCACGCCTCAAAGTAGGTACATTATTCATGGTTTACCTAGCAACCTACAGCTTAGGACGCTTATGGATTGAAGGTCTGCGGACAGATAGCTTAATGCTTGGGCCGCTACGCATCGCACAAGTTGTTAGCTTGACAGGTATTACTTTAGGATTAGCCGGATTAGCTTGGTTGTACGTTCGTAAACGCCCTTTACCTGACGTTGTTTCTTCTCCCAAAGATACTGGAGAGTAGAGGCTGTGGGGTGGGAGGCAAGGGGGCAGGGAGCAGGGGGAGAAGAGGAATACTAATGGTTAATGACAACTGACAACTGACAACTAACAACTGACCAAAAATAAAAAATGCCCCAGAATGATTTCTAGGGCTTAACCAGGGTGCATCTACCATTACTCTCTACTATGGCTAGAGGGATAATCCGGAAAGATACCGAGCAAATTCTCAAAAAATTTTTTGATTTTTTTCTGTCTACCGATAATTACTTAGATTTTATATAAAATTTTATATGCAAAATCATGTAAATTCCCTAGATTCCGCCGTTTATATTGTAGGAGCGGGGCCTGGAGACCCGGATTTACTTACGGTTAAAGCCCAGAAACTACTGTCAGTAGCAGATGTAATTTTATTCGCAGATTCGTTAATACCAGAAGAGCTTTTGCAGTTTTGCCGAAAAGATGCAGAAATTATTCAGACTGCAAACAAAACTTTGGAGGAGATTATACCCTTGATGATCGCCAGGGTGCGATCGCACAAATCTGTAGTACGTCTCCACTCAGGTGATCCCAGTCTCTACAGCGCCATTAATGAGCAAATGCAGCTTCTGGCAGCAGCTAATATTCCTTTTGAAGTCATTCCCGGTATTAGTGCTTTCCAAGCCGCCGCAGCTAAACTGAAGGTAGAGTTGACTGTTCCTGGTTTAGTCCAGACTATTATTCTGACGCGCATTAGTGGACGAACACAAGTCCCACAGACAGAAGAACTAGCCACCCTCGCAGCGCATCAGGCTAGTTTATGCTTATATCTGAGTGCGCGTCATGTGGAAAATGCTCAAGCTAAACTACTAGAACACTATCCCCCAGATACACCTGTAGCTATTTGCTTTCGCATAGGATGGCCTGATGAAAGAATTCGTGTGGTTTCTCTTCAGGAAATGGCAGATTGTACTCAGCAAGAAAATCTGATTCGCACTACGTTATATGTGATTAGCCCTGCATTATCACATACCACTGGGCGATCGCGCTTATATCATCCTGAGCATAGTCATCTGTTCCGCACTGCTGGAGATAGCTAAGGTAAACTCATAATCTGACACGATATAAGTTCTCAAAAGGAAATGTTCAAGCCTTGACTAACCAACTTTTACTGAAGGAGAAACTACAAGCAAAACTGGCGGAGATCCAAATTAACAGTGCTGGCTCTCCTGTTACTAATGTGAAGCTAGATCAAACTATCGCCGCAGAAATCGAACAGATAACAACGGAATTAGAAAGCTGCAACCCCAATCCCCAGCCTCTGTTGAATGCTGCTGCTTTGCTGGAGGGTGCTTGGCAACTGCAATACTCCACAGCCAGAGAAATCCGTTCTTTGGATTCCCTGCCATTAGGACTCAAGGTAGGTAAAGTTTATCAAGTGATCGATGTTGCTAATAAATTGTTTTTTAATTTAGCTTTTGTGCAACATTCTCTGGGATTAATATCAGGATACGTGAAAGTTACAGCTAGGTTTGAGCCTGTGATAGATGATAAATCATCTGCACCAGACAAACGGATCAATGTCTATTTTGACAAACGCTATCTATCCATCGAGAAGATTATTGGCATTGATACCCCCCAACTCAACCCCTTTAAGGTTGTGTCAGCGAACAATCCTCAAGGTAGAGTTGCCAGCCTTGACATTACTTACTTAGACGAAACCTTAAGAATTGGACGCGGGGGCGACGGTAGTTTGTTTATTCTGCAAAAATCTGATGAACTATGTAAGAGACTATTTATAAAGTAAATCTTAAGTAGGGTGTGTTACGGCTATGAAAGGATTCGGGACGGAAAGACAAGAAAATTTAGCCGTAACGCACCGCCTCACGGATGGTGCGTTAGGCGCGAGGATATTTATTTTGTGACCAATCATCTGGGAAATCAGCGCCTAAAACACCCTACAGTAATTTTATTTTTTCTTTATAAATAATCTCTAAGGTACTAAATGCTGAGTAATAATCCCCGTCAACCGTCATCAGTCATCAGTAATTTTTCCACTCCTCAATTTTCCTCTAATCAATAACCTGCCTTCGCATAGATTTAATCTCTGCTCGCTTAGTTTTACTGTCAAGTCGTCTTTTTTGAGAACCGCGAGTTGGTTTAGTAGGTTTGCGTGGTTGGGGTAGTATGACCGCGCTTTTGATGAGGTCTTTGAGGCGTTGCAGAGCTTCTTCTTTGTTTTGCTCTTGGCTACGGTGTTCTTGAGCCTTGATGACAACGACTCCCTCTTGGTTAATGCGTCGGTCATTCAGCTTCAAAAGCTGCTCTTTATAGAAAGCTGGTAAGGATGAAGCTTCTATGTTGAAGCGTAGGTGGATAGCAGTAGAAACCTTATTGACATTTTGCCCTCCCGCGCCTTGGGAGCGAATGGCGCTAATTTCAATTTCGCTATCAGGGATGATGATTTTCTGGGAAATTTGCAGCATAACTTTATGTATAGCATTAAAGGGGCGATCGCCTCTGGTTGCTCAAAGACCATCGCCTCTAAATTACTTCTGCTGGCGTAGCTGCTCTACTATATGGTCTTCGAGTTCTTGTTTTTCTCGGTTACTAGCAGAGCGTTGATAGTTCTTCCCTGTTTGTTGAATAAATTTACGTTTCTCTGCTGGGGACAATTTACCAGAAAAGTTTTTTTGCATTTCTTCCCAGGTTTGCAGGGCTACAGCTTCACCATGCTGGACAAGTGCAGCAGGGAGTAATTTTTTGGCTTCAATACGCAAATCTTCCTCGGTTTCCAAGGAAGATAAGTCTACATGGCTAAAATCAATATCGATAGAAAATTTACTCATTCAAATATTAAAACTCAGTATTGGCTATTCTTAAGGTTGAACGCTTTTTTATTAAACCCTATTAGGGTGGTTATTGGTTAATTCCTTAATGTCGTGGTAGATTTGCAAGGAAATCCCATCAAAAAACCCATGAAATCAGAGTTAACAGTTCCAGAAGCTCATCGATAAGCAATCTCAAAGCACAATGGCACAAGAAATCGAGCGAAAATTTTTAGTCAACGGAGATGATTGGCGACAGCTAGCTGAAGGTAGTCCATATCGTCAAGGATACATTCCTTCACAAGGGGCTACTGTGCGTATTCGTGTAGTTGGTAATCAAGGTTATTTAACTATTAAAGGCCCCACAGTCAATTTCTCTCGCTCAGAGTTTGAGTATCTTATTCCCCTTGCAGATGCCCAGGAAATGCTAGATACTTTGTGCGATCGCCCCTTTATCGAAAAAATCAGGTACAAAATCGAGCTGGCTGGTTTAGTTTGGGAAATAGACGAGTTTGCCGGAGTCAATCAAGGCTTGATATTAGCAGAAGTTGAACTTGCCGATGAAGCACAACAGATTGACATCCCTCACTGGATTGGCACAGAAGTCACTGGAGATCACCGATATTTCAATAGTTATTTAGTTAAACACCCTTTTTCGCAATGGTGAGTAATTAGTAGGACTTATGCACCCAGATTTTCTGTTGAGACTGGGTGTAAGGGTGTAAGGGTGTAGGGGTGTAGGGGTTTAAAACATTTATAGTTTTCTACACTACATTTAGGATATTTTTTTAGCTGGAAGTTCTTTATATCTCAATACAGTTCAGTTAAGGCAACAACTTAGACTGGTGTAGGTTGGGTGGAGGAACGGAACCCAACATTCTCAAGACTTTGTTGGGTTACGCTATCGCTCCACCCAACCTACTATTCTCTTAACTTTTTCGCAATGGTGATTGATATCTGTAATAAGTATGACCAAAGAAAAAAGTATACAAGCCCCCGGATTTATCCGTGGGGTATTTAATTTTGAATTTTGAATTTTGAATTGGAGCGAAGCGACTTGACTCCCCGACTTCTTCAAGAAATCGGGGATATTTAGCATTAGATACGGGAGTAACGCAAACGTACTCTTAGTACTCTTAACCAACGTAGCCAAACCTGTGCTGGTTGCTCAAAGACAGTGAAGATATCACCAAAACCCAGGTTAGTTTTTTGATGATGTAACCAGTGTCTTTCAGGAGTGGTGATAAACAGAATTTGACATAAAATATTCACCAACTTTGGAGTTTGCCAACCTAAAGCTGTTACGTGTCTCCACCATACATGAAATTGCCCTAACAATAATCCAGAAATAACACCAATGGGAGAGAAAGACCAGAGAACTACTGCTACTATTAAATAAGGTAAAGCTCCCAAAATACCATCTAAAAGAACTTGGGTATTGGAGGTTAAAATAGCGTAGTGACGGAAGTTCTTTTTCCATGAATGATGCGTTTTTAAATGGAGACTACCAAAAACGTGTTCGGGTACGTGGTAGAAAAATGTAGACAAGAAATCGCCAAAAAATAACAATAGCCAAGCAACAGCGATCGCCTCAAGCATTTGTACTCCTCAAGTTCCGTAAAAAAACACCACACCAAAAAGGTGAATATCATTACTGTTGAAGCAGAGACACGGTTTTAATAATGTTTCTGCGAGTAAGTTTCAGATTATTTGGCTGAACATTTAGGTAATTGCAAAAGTTGCATTTTCACGAATTTATGCTCCTAATTACACGAAGCGGCAACCGTTGATAGCCTGTTATTTGGCTTCTGGATTTGGGTAGATAGAATTGATACATCTAAACACCGATAGACTTGCCGTATTTTATGGTAAATACCTTATAATTTTCTTATGAAGGCATATGCTATAAGCAAAGAATGAGTTAAAGTTCGTACAAATTTAGGTTAAGGTTATTCTTTTAATCTATACTTCAGTGAATGTATGATATGAGTGCATAATAAAATACATTAATCTCTGTACAAAGTATAATTAAGAATTTAATTAAATTATATATTAATGGCTATATTCAGCCTAAAATAAATACTTTTAATTCACTTCTATGGGAAAGTTGTGATTAATTAATATCTGGATTGAGTAGGTTATTTAGAGCTATTTGCTACACAGAAATACTTCGATATCAAATTCTGTTTAAGCACTTTGATTCTCAACTGTTACAATACCTTTTTGCTCATAAATTGGCATGATTAATTTTCTCAGCTTTGGTAATTCTCTTTGAAATAATATTGAACCGATAATACAAGCTATACCATCAATAATTAATGTATTAGGTGCGCCGATTCTATTGGCTAATGCACCACCCAATAAATTACCCACAGGTATCATCCCTAAAAATGACATGGTATATAAGCTCATCAATCTACCGCGCTTATCTTCTTCGACAATTGTTTGCAGAAATGTATTGCTAGCAGCTATTTGTAAAATTGTTCCTAAGCCAACAAACAACATGGTGAAGAGAGAAAGAGGTAAATATCGAGAAATGGCAAAAGCAATTAGTCCAAATCCTAAAATTGCTGGAGCTATAGCAATGAGTTTACCAATGCCTAGAATTGTTTTTTTACTGGCTAAATAAATACCACCAGATAAGGCTCCCAGTCCTGAAGCTGCCATGATAAATCCTAAGCTTTCCGCACCACCTTTGAGAATAGTTTCAGCAAAAATTGGCACAAGGATAGTATTTTGTAATCCCATCAAACTCACTAAAGTTGATAGTAATAAAATCGCTCTAATTGGTGGAAAGCTAAAGGCGTAAATAAATCCTTCTTTGACTTGCTGTAAGGGATTACCATCAATTTTAGTTACTGTCCAAGGCTTAACTTTCATCGCCAATAAACTAGCAATAACGGCAATATAACTCAAGCCATCTATTAGAAAACAATACTTTACACCCACCCAGGATATTAATAAGCCGCCAATGGCTGGGCCAATTAATCGCGCCCCATTAATCATAGTCGAGTTGATGGCGATCGCATTAGCCAAATCTTCCCTGCGTTGCACGAGTTCTGGGACAAAGGCTTGTCTGGCGGGTGCGTCCAAGGCGTTAATCATTCCTTGCAGTAAGCTTAAGGCGATAATATGCCAAATTTGAATGACACCTGTGAACATTAAGGCTGCTAAGGTTAACGACTGAAACATTGCTAGTACTTGTGTACCAATCAAGGTTCGATAACGGGAAAATCTGTCTACAAATACGCCTCCAAAAGGTGCAAGAAAGAAACTAGGAATCTGACTAGTAAATCCCACAACTCCCAACATTAAAGGGGAATTAGTTAAGCTATAAACTAGCCAAACAGTAGCTAGTTGTGTCATCCAAGTGCCAATTAGAGAAATTCCTTGTCCTGCAAAAAACAAGCGATAATTTCTTGACCTAAAAGCAGGTATTTGCAACCACGTTTTTTTATTCATAAATTATTTGTCTGAGAATTGGGGACTGATAAATTTAGTAAAACTTGATAATGTTTAAAGTGCGTAATATTAGCTTATTGATATATGTACAGCTTTTCTTTCGTGTACGTAATATATTCCTAAAAAAAGCTAGAAATTTCTTCACCCCGTCGGATGAAGAATAATAAGACTTAAGAGAGGTTAGCGATCGCCCGATTTAAAAGCTGAGAAAATAGTTCACGATCAGCATCAGAAATCCCTTGCATGGCTTCATCGCGTAGTTTTGCAGACAGTGGTGGTAAAACGGCTTCTAAGTCCTTACCTGCGTGTGTCAACCAAATGCGCCAGATTCGGCGATCGTGTAGATCCCTTTCTCGACGCACCAAGCCCCGTTCTTCCATACGGTCTAGTACACCTGTCAGCGTACCTCCAACTTGCTTGAGTTTATCTCCAATACTCGAAGTAGGTAAACCATCTTCTTGCCACAGACAGCATAAAACTAGCCAATGAAATGGAGTCAATCCAAAGGGTTCTAGTATTTCAGTAAACCTGCGGGTAAGCAGTTGTGAAAGTAACTTAATTCTATAGCCCACATTGTAGGGAGCCAGATTTTGTTGCCACGAATCTAAAGCTGGTGAATTATCTGGTTGGGCAATCATGAGACAATTACTTAGCGCACGTAATATTTATTATAGGGGGGTAAAGGGTTAATAGTCAATGGTCAGAGAGGCGATCAATCGCGTCTGTACAATTGTCTCAATAGTGATTCTCTTCCTACACCCCTACGGAACCACTTGAATTAACTTGTAGTTGCGTACTTCACCGATGATGCGGTGTGGTCTGGATATTTCAGGTGAGTGATTTTTATCTATCCAAGCATAGCTAGAAGGTGGTAGTTGGGAGATTGTGTCTAGTTTTTGACCGTGAACAGGGGTGTAAAAATTGAGTAAGACAGAGTTCTTATCGTTTACCTGTACAAAGTTGATGGGGTTGTTTTGTAAGATAGAGGCGATCGCTGGTTGTTGGAAAAAAATGCGAAAATCTGGATTATAGTCACCTAATAAGCCAAAGCCACCAGCAAAAGCCAAAGCTAACCAGCAAGGAATTAGCCAACCTGCAATCCAATAACGTGCGGAAAGAAACTTCCAGCCAAGTTTATGGCGACTAATCCAGATTACTGGCACAATAAACCAACTTAAACCCACAACTAAAGCAATAACTGCATACTTGCGATCGACAAAGCCCCAGATCAAGGTAGCTATGGCGGCTAACAAAAATAAAATGCCTAATGCACCGGAAGTATAGCTGAGGATCTGAGGAATATTACCCTTGTGCCACAAGGATTTTCTTTTTGTATATTCCATCTCGTAAACTTTACCCAACCAGTCTAAACCAACAGCCGCTAGTAAAGCGATGAAAGGATAAAGACTTAGAGCGTAGTGAGATAAACGAGTAGAGAAAATGGTAAGTTCTGCGAATAATACAATAGGAAATCCTATCAGGAGCAAATTATAACGATGCCAAGGGCGACGAATAATTAATATTAATCCTAAAAGACTAAAACATGGCCAGGGAAAAGCTTTTAAAGGGGTATTCCACAAATAAAATAATATCCCATTACCATCACGTTCTTCCGAGCCAAGAAGAAATACAAAGTTGACTAGAGGAGTAAAGGTATTATTACCGTCACCTTGCCAATTTAACCATGACCAAAGCAATATGGGGATAAAACCAATAACTATACCCAAGTACAACCAAGGGTTAATCAAATGACGATGATGACGATGTTCTGCTATTAAATAAGGTAATAAAGCTACAGTCGGGAGAACAATTACAAAGCTTCTCATCAAGAAACCTAAACCCAAACTTAACCCAACAATAAAACTAAAATAATTTCTATATTGAGGATGTAATTCTGCTTGAATAAGTAAGTAAATAGCCAAGAGTATCAAGAAAATCATTGGCATATCAGGATTACCTAAACGGCTATATTGCAGCCAGAGAAATTCTACACTCAAAATTGCTGCACTTAGCCAAGCTAAGGTTTTACTAAGCATGATCTTGCCAATTTCATAGACAAGTAATAGGCATAAAATACCAAAAATCATGCTGGGTAATCTGACACTAAATTCGCTGACTCCAAATAACTGGTAGAAAATAGCAATTAACCAATAAGGGCCTGGTGTCTTATGGTGCATAGAACCCCAACTGGATATCCAATTACCAGAGTCCAATATTTGACGCGATCGCCAAGCATAAAGCCCTTCATCATGAGCGATTAAACTATTTTCCCCGGAGCTAAAAATTAATAAGGGTACTGTCCAAATCAGCAAACTTATGTAAGGAAAGACTACTGATAAACTGATTTGTCGCCAAATAGCTGGCAATGGCTGTGATTTATACGACATTAAAGCACTAAGTAAATGGGTTGATGTACCTTAACTTTATTAAAATATGTTAAAGAGCATTTCTTTCTCAGAAAAACTAAAAGTTTTCCCTACAGACATTTATGTTGCTAAAACCAGATCAACGCTTGAAATTAGACGATACAGACGACAACTTATTTTATGCTTATCCCCGTTTTGTTACTCATGTGGATGAAGGTTTTATTCAACAGTTGACTGATTTATATAGAGAGCGATTACAACCCAACACACGCATATTAGACATGATGAGTAGTTGGGTTTCACATCTACCAGAAGAGATAAAGTTTGCTCATGTGGAGGGACATGGACTCAACGCTGAGGAACTAGGACGCAATCCCCGACTTAACCATTACTTTGTGCAGAACCTCAACGAAAATCCAGGTTTACCCCTACCAGATCAAGAATTCGATGCAGTTCTCAATTGTGTTTCCGTACAGTACCTACAATATCCAGAAGCAGTATTTTCCGAAATTCACCGCATCCTCAAACCTGGTGGTGTAGCAATTATCAGTTTTTCTAACAGAATGTTCTATCAAAAAGCAATTCAAGCTTGGCGCGATGCTTCCGAGCCTGGACGTTTAGAATTAGTGAAACGCTACTTCGCCTCAGTTCCTGGATTTAGCACTCCAGAAATCGTTGCTCGTAAGTCAACAGCACCCAATTTCTTGCAGTGGTTAGGTGCGCCAGGGGGAGATCCCTTTTATGCTGCGATCGCTCATCGAAAGTAGAGTCAACATTGATCACTCATCCTTGAATTGGATCAAAAGATAAATTTTTGGGTATGAATTGACAGCAGCGCAGATAATTGCCTCAAAGCTCAAACATCAGGAGTAGACATGAACTTTCCCCGTTCCCGTAGAATTCTAGCGGCTGTATTGCTGTCTGTTTTGTTATTGACTACCGCCTGCACCCCTAAAGCACCAGGGCGATTTGACCAAGCACAGCAGGAAAGTAGCCGCCAAAAAACTGGACAAGCGGTAGCTAAAACGGCAACTCAGGGCGAGAAGTTTAACAAATTTTTCCCAAAAGAAGAAGCCGGGTATCAGAGGGTTTATACCCAAGAGAAAAAGGGCTTTGCTGAAGCCAAGCTGAAAAAAGATGGCAAAGATTTAGCAATGTTATCTATTTCCGATACTACCAGTACACCTGGAGCCGCCGCGAAATTCTCTAACAGTACCAAGAACATTGGTGGATATCAGGCGGTGGAAGTAGGTAATACGCAAACAGCAGTTTTAGTCGGTAAATACCAGGTAAAAGTTCTGTCACGTTCTCCGTCATTTACTGCAAGCGATCGCGCCGACTGGATAGAAAAATTTAATCTCGATGGCTTGGCTAAACTCAAATAAGTACTGTTTCTCTGCGTACCTCTGCGTTTAAGATTCAACCCTGAATTCGCTACCATTTGACCCAAAACAGATAATAAAACCTGATAATTAGGAGATTGTTGTGAGCAAACCCATCTTTGAGTTGGTTGATCAACTACCAACTAGTGGTTTAACTATATCTATGCTAAATGCTTTAGATTTTGTTGCTCCTGGTGAGTGGCAAAATACTGTTGGTTTTGTGAATACCATTAAGACTGTTACTGGTGAAACTGACGAAAGCTTAATTCAGCAAATTGGTGAACGAGCAATTTATCTCTTTAATGATCGCTCCCAAGGATATCAAACTGCATTATGGCTCTATCAAACTGTTGATAATACAGATAAAGCCTTGGGTGCGGCTGCTTTAGCTAACAAAGTCGGTGAAAAGTTACCCCTGTTGGGTTTCCTCAACTCAGTTACGCCTAAACCTGACAAAGCCCAAACTATAGATTTATCTCTGAAATTGGTGGCTGAACTAGTCGCTTTTTGCCAAATTAACGGCATTCCTGGGGATAGTATCAGTGATTTTGTTGCCTCACTTGGTGAGTATAGTGGTGAGTCACTAATTCGCATGGTAGCTTTAGTTTGCGTTGATGGTTTAATACCTTTAGGCCCAGATTTTATTAGTAGGGCTATATCTGCTTTAAGTCAAACTAATCCTCAAGAATTAGAGAAAAATTCCACTTTTCAAGGTATCAAGGATGTGATTCCTGGTGGAAATGCTGGCAGTAAACTCAACTTTATTGGTGAAAGTTTTGATTCAGTAAAAGGTTGGATGAACGGTTTAGTTAGTAGTCACAATTTAAGCCCACAAAAAGTAGTTCACAATCTGAGTAACTTTGTGGAAATCGCTGATGATAAGCTAGATTATTTAGCTGCTTTTTTAGATGTAGCCACGAATTACTACGAACACACAGGAACACAAACCTTAGCAAGACGCTTGATTGAGCGAGCTGTAGCGGAGATTTAAGCTAAGAGGTAATAGCAAAACTTCTACCTTTGCTATTACCTGTTAAGTAACTCACTGAATATCTTCTTACAAAATATAAGTAGGAAACACCAAAAAACAAATTATCCGCAATTGATGATTTGGTAAGGTGTATCAGCGCAATATAACCCAATACGGTTCAGTTAAGAGAATAGTAGGTTGGGTGGAGCGATAGCGTAACCCAACAAAGTCTTGAGAATGTTGGGTTCCGTTCCTCCACCCAACCTACACCAGTCTAAGTTGTTGCCTTAACTGAACTGTATTGCAATATAACCTAAATATACTCATGACTTATTCATACTGTCGCACCCTACATTTTGGATATTCTTTTATCTGAAAGTCCCAAGTGAAAAAGAATATGCTAATTAAACATTTATAGATAATATTGATAAATAATCAAATTTACGTAAGTAAAAACCCTCAAAGATCCGGAAGTGAATTTATCGCCAAAAATATTAAAATTGGATGAATTGGTATTGAGATAATGACCTCATAGAAGGGAATACTAAAGCAGAGTTATAAAAATGTCAAGAGCGCTGCAATGATAGTATTGTCTGATCCAATATTTCCCCTTTCTGGATATCGCATTACAGAACAACTTTATTTTGGTAGCAAAACCATAGTTTATCGAGGTTTTAGAAAACAAGACCAGAAACCTGTAGTCATCAAGTTGATGCGGAATGAGTACCCAACTTTCCAAGAAATTGCTCAGTTTCGTAACCAGTACACCATCACCAAAGATTTGGACATTCCAGGGATTGTGAAACCCCTGAGCTTAGAGACTTATCGTAACAGCTATGCTCTAGTGATGGAGGACTTTGGCGGCCTATCACTTAAGGACTGGGGGCTAATTAGCAAAGATAGTAACGAATATGGCGCGGTTCTCAAAAGATTTTTTCACATTGCTATAGCGATCGCATCTACTTTAGAAAGTTTACATCGTAGTCGCATTATTCATAAAGATATCAAACCTGCCAACATCCTGATTAACCCTACTACACTGGAAATCAGAGTTACTGACTTTAGTATCGCTACTCTCCTACCAAGAGAAGTCCAAGTTCTCACAAATCACAATGTTTTAGAAGGGACGCTAGCTTATTTATCTCCTGAACAAACAGGTAGGATGAACAGGGGAATCGATTACCGCAGTGATTTCTATTCTTTGGGTGTCACTTTTTTTGAACTCCTAACCGGACAGTTACCCTTCATGACTATTGAGCCGATGGAGTTAGTCTACTGCCACATTGCCAAGCAACCACCAAAAGCAAGCGACATCAACCCTAAGATTCCCACCATTTTGTCTGATATTGTCAGCAAGCTGATGGCGAAAAATGCCGAAGACCGTTATCAGAGTGCTTACGGACTCGCATACGACTTAGAAATTTGCCATAAACAGTGGCAGGAAACAGGTAACATCACATCCTTTGAGTTAGCAACGAAGGATGTCTCAGATCGTTTTCTCATTCCCGAAAAGCTGTATGGTCGTCAACATGAAGTGGCAACTTTACTTGCTGCCTTTGAGCGGGCAACACAAGGAACGACAGAAATGATCTTAGTTACTGGATTCTCTGGCATCGGTAAAACTGCTGTAGTTAACGAAGTCCATAAGCCCATTGTTCGACAACAAAGTTACTTTATTAAAGGAAAATTTGATCAGTTTCAACGAGATATTCCTTTATCGGGCTTAGTGCAAGCTTTTAGAGATTTAATTGGGCAAATACTTTTAGAAACTGATGCTCAAATTCAACGTTGGCGAAGCAAAATTCTATCGGCGTTAGGTGAACAGGCTCAAGTAATTATTGATGTAATTCCTGAACTTGCAGAAGTCATTGGTCAGCAGTCAGAGGTCAGCGAACTTTCTGGTAGTTCTGCTCAAAATCGATTTAATTTGTTATTTCAACGATTTATCCAAGTATTTAGTAGTAAACACCATCCCCTAGTTATTTTTCTGGATGATTTGCAATGGGCAGATACGGCTTCTTTAAAATTCATCCAGTTATTGATGAATCAAACAAATTTACTGAATAAAAATCCTGCCGCGCCTGCTGCGGAAACCAAAGAGAATCTCTGGATTCCTGTTTTTAATGGAGAACCTTGGACGGGTTCTGAGTTACAGAGAAATAATGACGAAGAGCATAGCTTATTTCTCATTGGTGCATACCGTGATAATGAAGTCTCTCAAGCACATCCACTATCTTTGACAATCAAAGAGATTGAAAAAGTGCGGGGTAATATTACACGTATTTCCTTATCACCTTTAAATCAAACTAATTTAAATGCTTTAATTTCTGATACGCTACGTTGCCAAGAGGAAATAACTATTCCTCTCAGCCAAATGGTGTTTGTAAAAACACAAGGTAATCCTTTTTTTGCTACTCAATTTATTAAATCTTTACATCAAGATGGCGTAATTAAGTTTAATTTTGATGTTGCCTATTGGCAATATGATATTGCTAAAATTCAAGAATTATCTCTGACAGACGATGTCGTAGAATTCATGGGACAGCAAATCGAAAAGTTGCCCACAACGACACAAAACATATTAAAATTAGCAGCCTGTATTGGTAATGAGTTTGATTTGAAAACTCTGGCGATCGCTCACGAGAAATCAGTGTCAGGTACAGCATCTGACTTATGGGCAGCATTACATGAGGGTATAATTCTACCTCAGACAGAGCTTTATAAATTCTTCCAAGAAGATAATAATTCAGTAGCGATTTTTGGGAATAAGAAACCTTATAAATCACGAATAAATCATTGCCGCCAAGTTCCCACATACAAGTTTATTCATGACAGGGTACAACAAGCCGCTTATTCTTTAATCCCGGAGCAACTGAGAAAACAAATTCACTTAAAAATTGGATTGTTGCTTTTAGATAAAATCCCCGTCGCTGAAAGAGAAGACAAAGTTTTTCAACTGGTAAATCAGTTAAATGTTGCAGTGGAGTTAATCACGCATCAAAGCAAGCGTGACGAATTAGCCCAGATGAATCTAATTGCTGGACGTAAAGCTTTAGCATCAACAGCTTATACAGCAGCAATTAAATATTTAACGACGGGAATTGAACTACTGGCAGGGGATAGCTGGGAGAATCAATATCAACTCACTTTAGCTTTGTATGAAACAGCAGCAGAAGCAGCCTACCTAGCTGGTAATTTTGAGCGAATGGAATCTTTGATTCAAGTAGTCTTATTACACGCTAAAACACTGCTTGAACAAGTAAAAATTTATGAAATAAAAATTCAGGCTTATGGAGCGCAGAATCAAGCGATTGAAGCTGTCAATACTGCATTGACATTTTTAAAATTATTAGGAGTAGAGTTTCCAGAAAATCCCAGCCAGTCAGATTTTCAATTAGCAATGGCAGGGATTACAACAAATCTCGATGGAAAGCTAATTGAAAATTTAATTAATCTCCCAGAAATGAGAGATAAAAAATCACTAGCCGTAATCCAAATATTATCTAGTGCATCTGGTTTAGTATATCAAGCTGTTCCTCAACTGTTTCCACTGATTGTTTTAAAACAAGTTGAACTATCTCTTAAAGATGGAAATGCTCATTTATCAGCTTATGCTTATGTTCTTTATGGATTAATGCTTTGTGGCATTATAGGAGATATAGAATCTGGTTATCAATTTGGCAAACTGGCATTACGACTAACAGATAAATTCAATTCTGAAGAATTGAAAGCTAAAATAACAGAAATTTTCTACGCTACTATCAGCCATTGGAAAGAGCACACCAAAGAAATACTATCTCCTTTATTAGAAGGTTACTCTGCTGCATTACAAACGGGAGATTTGGAATTTGCCAGCTATTGTCTCTATACCCATTCTTATGCTTCCTATTTTATAGGAACAGAACTAACAGGATTAGCATCTGAAATGGCAAGTTATAGTCATGCAATATCACAAATTAAGCAAGAAAGGGTATTGAATTGGCACGCTATTTATAGGCAAACAGTTTTGAATTTAATACAAGCCAATGAAAATCCCTGTGATTTAATTGGTGAGGCATATAATGAGAAAATTATGCGTCATGTTCACCAGATATCCAATGATGGAACTGGTCTTGTATATTTACATTTTAATAAACTATTTTTATGCTATGTATTTGGTGAATTTAAGCAAGCGATTAAAAATTCTTACATAGCAGAAAATTATTTAGAAAGTGGAGTCGGAAATCACGTTTTTTCTCTTTTCTATTTTTATGATTCACTAGCAAGATTAGCAGTATACAATAATCTAATAGAAAGTGAAAAAAAGGAAGTATTAGATAAGGTACAAGCTAATCAAAATAAAATACAACATTGGGTGAAATATGCCCCCATGAATTATCTGCATAAGTTTTATTTAGTAGAAGCCGAGCAATATCGTGTAAAAGAGAAGTATCTTGAAGCAATAGATTGTTATGATCGCTCTATATCCCTTGCCAAAGAAAATGAATACATTAATGAAGAAGCTTTAGCTAATGAACTTGCTGCCAGATTCTATCTTCAATGGGGCAAAGAAAAAATAGCCCAGACTTATCTCACTGATGCCTACTATGGCTACAGTCGTTGGGGAGCAAAAGCAAAAGTTGATGATTTAGCAAAACATTATCCCCAATTACTTGCGCCCATACTCCAACAAGAAAAATTGACCTTGCAAGCCAGTGATAGAATTACGTCTGCTACTTATCAATCTATACCAGATAGGAGTATCCAGCAGACAGTAATTGGTTCTAAAACCAGTATTTCTGACTCTTTAGATTTAGCATCTGTCATTAAAGCTTCTCAAGCCCTCTCCGGGGAAATTGAGTTGGAACAATTACTTTCCACCTTGATGCAGGTTGTCATGGAGAATGCCGGCGCTTCTAAATCAGCGTTGATTTTGACTGCATCAGATACTTCAGAATTAGTAGTTACTACAGTGAGTCACAGTACCAATTCTGCTTCTGTCTTCACATCGTTTCCTGCAAACATTTTAGATTCTAGTTTCGAGCTTCCTGTGAGCTTGATTAAGTATGTCAAACGTAATGGAGAAATCTTTGTTATCGATAATGCCAAGACTGTTGATTTCTTAGCTAGCGATCGCTACATTCTTCGTGAGCAACCTAAGAGTCTATTATGTATACCTATTATCAATCAGGGTAAATTATTAGGAATTCTTTATCTAGAGAATAATCTGACAACAGGAGCATTTACACGGGATCGCGTAGAGGTTCTGAAACTACTCACGACTCAAGCAGCAATCTCCATAGAGAATGCTATGCTTTACAAAAATTTAGCACAAGCTAATCAAAACCTAGAAGATTACAACCATCGATTAGAAGAAAAAGTAGAAGCTAGAACACAGGAACTCAATGATAAAAATCACTGCTTACAGCAAACTCTCCAAGAATTACAACGCACACAAACTCAATTAATTCAAAGTGAGAAAATGTCCTCTTTAGGGCAAATGATAGCGGGTATTGCCCATGAAATTAATAACCCCATTAATTTTATTCACGGCAATATTGCCCATGCTAGTGAGTATGTACAAGACTTACTCAATTTAGTTACTATCTATCAAAGAGAATGCCCTAATTATTCTGATATTCTTGCAGAGGAATATGCACAAATTGATATAGATTTCTTAGCAGAAGATTTGCCAAAAATTCTTAACTCTATGAGAGTTGGAAGTTCGCGCATTCGTAACATTGTTCTGAGTTTACGTAATTTCTCTCGGTTAGATGAATCAGACATGAAGCCTGTAGATATTCATGAAGGCATTGATAACACCTTGATGATTTTGCATCACAGACTTAAAGAGAATAGCGAACGCCCTGAAATTACACTTATCAAAGAATATGCACAATTACCACTTGTGAATTGTTACGCTGGTCAACTCAACCAAGTATTTATGAATATTATCAGTAATGCGATCGATGCTTTGGAGGAGTCAGTCGTCAGTTATCAGTTGTCAGTTGGTAAAACAAATGACATGAACAACATGACAACTGATCATCCTACTATTCGCATTTGTACGGAACTACTAGGTTCAACCACCCTACGAATTCGCATTGCTGATAATGGTTTTGGGATGACTGAAGCAGTGCAGCAGAAAATCTTTGACCCCTTTTACACCACTAAGCCGGTAGGCAGTGGTACGGGGTTAGGATTATCTATTAGTTATCAAGTAGTCGTGGAAAAACACAAGGGTCAGTTAACCTGTTATTCAGCCTTAGGGCAGGGTACTGAATTTGTTATTGAGATTCCTATCTAATAGTAGAGTAACTATACTATGTTGTGAATGTTGTTGAGGCAGCCGTTGAATAGTTTTGACGCTGATGTTTTCCTGTGATTAACATCTTAACTCCGTTGGCAGGTGTAAGAGTAAAACCTTGACGCTGAGGACGTTCTGGTTTTCCATCTGCCAGTGCAAATTGATAACGTGATAGGACTGTTGCTAATACTATCTTCATTTCAAACATAGCTATAGCCTGACCAATACAACCACGTACACCACCACCAAATGGCATAAATTCATACTGGGAAAATTCACGTTTGAGAAACCGCTCTGGTTGAAATAGCTTTGATTCGGGATATAAATCTTCTCGGTGATGAGTCAGATAAATGCAGCCAACTACTGTTGTACCACTCTCTAGTCGATTTCCCAATAGCTCAACTGGTTCTTTCACTACTCTAGGTAGTGTTAACATGGCAACAGGGTTAATTCGCAAGGTCTCGTTACAGACAGCTGTAAGATATGGCAACCGAAAGATACTCATAGGATCAGGAGAATCATCGAGGCTATCTAACTCTTGGATCAGCCTTTGAAATACTTCTGGAGTTTGCAGAATCCAATATAAAGACCATGCCATAGCTGTCCCTGTAGTTTCATGTCCAGAAATCATCAAGGTGATCAATTCATCCCGCAACTCTTGATCTGACATGGAATTACCTGTCTCATCTCTAGACGATATGAGCAAGGAAAGAATATCAATACGATCAGAATTTATTTCCTGTCTGCGTTCAGCAATTTCTTCATAAAGCAGTTTATCAATTTTCTCTCTTTGGCGGACAAATCTTCCCCAGGGAGTCAAATTACCTAAATCTTTTTGGAGGAAAGGAAAAAAGAGGATACTAGAAGCCAATGGGGACTGAAATAATTCAGAAAGAAAAACTGGTAATAAGTGTTTGAATTGTTGACAACGTTCTCCCTCATAAAAACCAAACACAGCTTGTAAAATAACCTGCATCGAGATTTCTCGCATTGCTGTGAGAGCAGAAAAAGTAACATTCCGTTGTAGCTGACTAAAAAGGTTTTCAGTAATATTTCTGATTAAGTGGCCATACTCGCGCATTCTTTCCCCATGAAAGGAGGGCATAAGGAGTTGTCGTCGTTGCTTGTGTTTTACTCCTTCCAATAGGAACATAGAATTGTTACCCACTAAAGGATACAAAATTCTGTTTGCTTCGCCAACAGCTACTAACTTTTTTCTGTCATTGGCAAAGATTGTCTGAATTCCCTGAGGGTGGCTAACAAACACTACAGTGTCGCCAAAACCAATTACCTCTGCTGTAAACATATCAGGATGTTGCAGAGATGCTTTTTCCATGTATTCTACAGGGTCAGCAATCCATTGGAGTTTTTGTAGAAAAGGGTGAGTTCTTAGCGGATTAGGTCTCTTTATTTGATACTTCATAATAAAATATTGATGACTTTCTCAAGAAGCAAGTAATTCTAATTTCTCTGTTATTTGATAACGCCCCGAATGAGCATACCAATCTAGATTTCCACGTATCCATGCGTGTAATCCAGATATATACTTTGTAATCTCTGCATCAGTTTCTGCACTAAAAGATGCAATTTTTGATTCTAAATTTACAAGTTTCTGAACCTCGTGATTGTGCATTGCAGCAGCCGCTAACATGGCTTTTTCTAGAGGAATTTTTTGATGATGATGTATGACAAAAACTAAATTATGTACCTCACCGTTAGCTATTTCTCTGGGAGCGGAGAAAATATCATTCGACCAGGCAAGAATATTAATCGTCATTTGAGTTAGTTTTTTGAGAGTCTCATGATTTCTTAAAGAATAAGGAATCATTACTCTGTCACAGAATTCAATTAAGTTCAGACACAGAGCGGCTGCGGCGTTTGCACTACGGATTTTGATATAAGCCTCAACATCAGGAACTGATACATTGACGCGGTTATGAGCTTCTTCAATACATCCGTGAAAATAATCCTCGAAGTTACGTACAAAATGATGGAAAAATGTTATGCCTCCTCTGTTAATGATGCGATTTCTAATATCTCTTAATGCAAATCCAAGGGGTAGATCATCGGGAGTAAGTTCTGCTCCATTTAATATTTCTAGGAATCTGTTACACCAAGTTTTCAGTAACTCCGGTTTTTTTCCTAAGTCTGAAATATCACATTGATCGTCCCAAATAAATAACCAGCTTATTACATCATTGGCAATTTTTAATTCTTCCAGTTGACAATGAGGATAAGCGCCTGCTGTGAGTAAATAAAATTTAGCTTTTGAGAAACGTTGATATAACGATTCACTATCAATTAGTTTGAAGCGAATTACCCATTGAAGTGCATAGTCTTGTAGAAATTCAGAATACGGATTTTTCCTTTCGGGAAATGGGCAGTATAAATTTGGGAAAGTGAATTTTTCCATAAATCCTTTGTGTTTCCAAGAAATGCCAATTTAACTAACTTAATAACTAGAATCGTTGCTAATCAAACTAAGCTCTTTTAGTTGAACTACGCAGATGCGCTGCGTACAACTTACGGAAGAATTTGCCAGTCTGAAGGAATTGGCAAATCTTTCCGCAGTACAGTATTGCTATTGAGCTTTGGCTAAGGTGAAATTTCTGTTTTACAGCCTACGTGCTAGATGGAGTTCAGCGTAAGCATAATAGACTAGCTAATTAGAGGAAACGCCGAGGCGAAGACTCCTATAGCCAAGCTACTAGATTGCGAAGTTTCCCCAACTTGTAATCGTTAGCAGAAGATATGGAATAAACTTTTGACAAACCCTTAGTTCAGAGATTGAAAGCTCATCTTTTACTAAAGCTTATCCTTTCGTATCACTGAAACTTTAATGAACAGCACTTCATAAATCCGCATTTACACCGCTACCAAACAATGTAAAAACCACCAGTTATCACGTCACTTATATAACTAAGTGTGAGCCTGCCTTTAACTAAGTTTCAGTTATGTGTACTTTCTGGTAACTACTTAAGTATTCTTTTATATTTTCCTTCAAAAAAGAACTGTATTTTTATGTAATTACTAAGAAATCTTCTATCTTATTAATACATTGATGAAAATTATACTTAATACAAATTATAAGATTAAGTATGTGATGTATTTTCACCAATCGTTTTATCTAAGCATGACAAAAGAGTTCTATAACTATTTGGTTATTAAAAATTTTGTCAAATAAGCTGTGTATCAGCAGCATATTTACATACAATAATTAGTTATTTTAATAACTTAGCTTTTAGGCATATACAAGTAATTATGATGATATCATCACATTTCGGGATGATTAAGAAGAAATCTTTGACCGAACAACCAAATATGATGTTGATAAAATCCAGTATCTACAATATTTTCTATCGACTGATAGATGTATACTGGTGAAATCAACTATGTGACAAATAATACATTACAATAAATGTTCTATTAAGCCTAGTATTTATCATCCATAATGGTGGTGACAAATATGAAATCTGTATTGTACTTATACTAACTGAACCACTAGATATCCTATGTAAAAAATTTTGGTAATCTAGTATTCTTTATATTTATTTAAGGAAAATATTTACTTACTAAGGTTGCGCTGATGTTTGATTGATAGACAAATTCAAATTTTCAGCGATCGCCGACAAGTATGGTTGAAAAATTGCCAAGTCCTCCAGGCTGTCAAATTTAGCTTTTGATGAACTTGGGTTAAAGGATGTGTTAATTACGTACAGTTGTGTACCATCTGAGGTAACGTAACCTATATATTGCTCTTGCACACCACCTTCTGGCTTGAGTTTGACAAAACCATAACGTATTCCAGGCTGTTGACCGAAGCTTACTTCTTGTGGTGGATAGGTTGAGAAAGCGGTTTTGTCTGCGTTTTTAGCTTGGTGGTTTTTGGCAAAGGTATTGTATGAGTCCGCCACCCAGGCTTGGAGTGCTTTGACGAGTTGGCTTTGGGACTGAGGGTTTTGTAAATTGATTTGGGAACCTGGAGGGATACCAACTTCTGTTAGGTGCTTTTGAAATTCGGGATTGTTTTTTACTGGGTAAATATCAATCTCAACTGTACCCAATGTTTTACCTTGAGAAGCAACGCATAGTAAAGCAGTTTCTCCCTGACAAGGTAAGACTTGCCAATTGTTCGGTGCAGAGGTGCTGCGTAACAATCTTTGCCAAGTATTATCTTTTTTGAGATTGGCTGGTTTTGATGGGGTAGCAGTTTTCGTGGTTGTAGCTTCAGTATTAGGTTGTGTATCTTTATTTATAAAAAGGTTCGGGAAAGCAAACCTTGCTCCCACTGGGATGATAATGAGTAAAATAGTAGCAATTATAAGATGATAAACACGTAACATTTTTCTGATTGTCCCAAGGCAAAGATTGCAGATTAATTGTATCTACAATACTTTGTGAGTGTACAGGAATCTATGTGATATGTGTTGGGTTCAGGACGGTAAGAGCCGGAGTGTAGGCGATCGCAGGGACATTTTTATAGCGCTTCTCGTTTGTATGCTGAGGAGAGAAGCTGTGAGTCTTACTACCCTTACCTTGTAGGCTGGGGGTTAGGTCTGTATTTGACTCAATTGCAAGTCGCCATACTCTAAAGTCTTATAATTGAAGACCTAAGCAAACAAAAAATAATCCAGCAGATTTAATCTGCTGGAGATTCGACTATCTAAAGCTTGCGTTGCAGCAATAGGATTTAGTAACTACGGCGATTACCACCGCCGCCACCACCACGGTTATTATTGCCCCAACTACCGCCGCCACCACGAGGAGAACTTCTTTCTTCACGGGGTTTAGCTTTGTTGACTTTTAAATCACGTCCCATCCATTCAGCACCATCCAGTGCTTCAATGGCTGCGGTTTCTTGAGCTTCTGTTTCCATTTCTACAAAAGCAAACCCACGAGGACGGCCAGTTTCACGGTCGGTTGGTAATTGAACGCGGCTAACTTTTCCGTACTCTGCGAAGGCCAGCTTCAGGTCTTCCTCTGTAACTTGGTAGGATAAGTTACCGATGTAAATTGACATACAATGTCTCCGAATTCAGGAAATGTAGAGAGTTAAATTCGGAGAGATACTTTTTATAAATCAAAATGAGTCACTCAACCGAAAATAATTCTTATAGACTCAACTATAGCACAGCTCTTAAATGTTGGGAGAACTTGACACAGCATCATAAATTAGCGATTTATTGATGGTAATTTGTGGTTGAGACTTATCGATTTCATGTAGGTTTGAGGACAAACTTTATTACATCTCGTCAAACTGCACCAATATTTTTGCTATTTTCTGGCAAAGTTCTGTATGATAATGGCCGTTACTAGCCAGTAAACCACCCCATTGATTGATATCTCCGGTGTTGTACTGTAAAGGCGAGCCGTCAAAATGAGTAAATTGACCTCCAGCTTCGGTCAGAATTAACTCTGGTGCGGCTATGTCCCAGTCTTTGGGAGCAGATTTGCCAGACAGGGAAATGTAAAGGTCTGCTTGCTGTTCTAAAATAGTGGCTATCTTGCAACCTACGCTACCCACAGATTTTTGCTGCTGACAGGGTAAATTTTCTAGTAGGTAGTTTAACTTTTGATTGCGGTGAGAACGGCTGACAACTATCTTGAGATCCTCTAATGACTTGGTTGTGCTGTTGAGTGATAGTTGTAAAGTCTGGGAATTGTTGCGTGTCTCTACAAATGTACCACTATCTTTGATAGCGAAATATAATTTTTCTGCTTCCGGTATTGCTACCACCGCTAAAACTGGTCGATGTTCTTTGACTAAAGCAATATGGACTGCGTAATCACCTGTTTTTTCAATAAAACCACGGGTTCCATCTAAGGGGTCAATAATCCACACCCAGTCAGTTTTAGTTTTTGTATCTTCAGATAATTCTGATTTATAGGTTTCTTCACTGACATAGGCAAAATCTTCTTGTCCTAAAGCAGCCTGTAGCTTTTGTAAAATATATTGACTGACGGTGATATCGGCAATGGTGACAGGCTCATTCTGCTTATACTGTATGTTGAGATTTGAGTCTTTGGCTGTGCCGTGATAATAGGATTGTAATATTTCGGCTGCACCCCAACCCACAGCGCGAGCGATCGCTAATATCTCTTGTAAGTCTTTCATTTCACATCCATCCAACGGCGTGTACCAAAGAGTCTACAAGCATCAGCCGCAATTTTGGCTGCTTGTTCTAGTGCTTTAGTAAAACTTTCTTGTAATATATAGTGGCAAAAAGCACCGTGAAAAATATCGCCAGCCCCCAGGGTATCGACTGCTGTAATCTTCGGTACAATCACAGTACCACGTTCACCATAACTTAGATATTCAATTGGCTGTTCGCCGTGGGTAATGGCAATGTGGGGAATGCCTAAGTTATGGAGATAAGCAAAAACTTCTCCGCTAGAACTACATTTAGGGGGATAAAAGTTAGCAGAACAAACGGCGTAATCAACGAATGGTAGGATTTGCTCAAATCCAGGTTTCCAACTACCGCCATCAATTACTACAGGGATACGACTCGCTTTAGCCATTTGCGCGATGACATACCCCACAGTCATTTGATGCCCATCAATCAGCACGATATCAATATTATGTAAAATATCTGGTGGGATAGAGTCACTACTAACTTGATTTTTGACAGCATTGATCGAAATGACAGCCCGTTCCCCCGTGGCTTGGGTGACAATAATTGAAGATACAGGCGGTGGTGTATTAATAGTAGGATCAAGGTCAGCGATCGCTACTTGATATTTGGTTAAATCGCTACGAATTAGTTGCGTCATCGGATGGGAACCAACTACACCCAAAACTTTGGCGTGATTACCCAAATAACTAAAAGTCACAGCCGCGTTAGTGGCAGGGCCGCCTGCTGCTACAGTGTAGTCAGTCGCCACTAATTTTTGATTATTTTTAGGGGCAGACTCAGCCAAGTAAATTAAATCTAGTGTCACCAAACCCACGAATAGAGAGTGATTTGTCATTTGTTAGAGACGCGATTAATCGCGTCTGTACAATTTTCAGAGACGTGATTAATCACGTCTGTACAATTTTCAGAGACGTGATTAATCACGTCTGTACTAAATATTTATTGAATTTTGAATTGATTAAATGCAGACTGAACCCAAACCAGGCGCACTATATATAGTTGGTACACCGATTGGTAATTTGGAGGATATCACCTTTCGGGCGGTGCGGATATTGCAAAATGTGGATTTGATTGCGGCGGAAGATACGCGCCACACAGGGAAATTACTCCAACATTTGCAAGTAAAAACACCACAAGTTAGTTACCATGAGCATAATCGTAGTAGTCGCATCCCAGAATTATTAGAGCATTTGCATAGTGGTAAAGCGATCGCTCTCGTCAGTGATGCAGGTATGCCGGGAATTTCTGATCCTGGTTATGAACTGGTGAAAGCCTGTGTTGAGGTGGCCATTCCCGTAGTTCCCATTCCTGGTGCGAGTGCGGCAATTACAGCCTTGAGTGCGGCGGGACTACCAACAGATAAGTTTGTATTTGAGGGTTTTTTGCCAGCTAAAGGTCAACAAAGACGAGAACATTTAGAGGCTTTACAAACAGAATCCCGTACTTTAATTTTCTACGAATCGCCCCACCGTCTGCGGGAAACTTTACAAGATTTAGCAGAGGTTTGGGGAAGCGATCGCCAAATAGTCCTGGCAAGGGAGTTGACTAAATTATATGAGGAATTTTGGCGAGGGAGTATTGAGGAAGCGATCGCCCATTATCAACAAAAGGAACCCCAAGGTGAATATACGCTTTTGGTAGCGGGAAACCCACCCAGCCAAACCCTACTAACAGAAGAACAACTCAAAGCTGAATTACAACAATTAATCAGTCAAGGAATATCGCGATCGCAAGCTAGCCGTCAACTAGCAAAATACACTTCCCTCAACCGTCGCCAAGTCTATCAAATTGCTCTTTCTATAGTCATGAATCCTGAATAGTTAAGTAAAAGGCAGAAAGGAAAAACAACGTGCTGAACAAAAAAAAGAACGCAGCGATCGCTTGAGGGCGAAGCTGCGAGAATTAAATACAGATACAGATACTATTTAACCGAAATTGCTAGTTATATAGATATAGTCTCTGTATTGGGTAATTGGTAATGGGTAATCGAGAAGATTATGTTTACCCATTACTGATCAATTTTCAGGAAGAACCCATTTAGGTGGTTCCATCCTTTTTTTCCGCAGACGCTCTTCTGCCATTTGCAACATTTGGTCTAAAGAAGTCTCGGCAATGAATTGAGAAGTAGCCTCTCGAAACTCAATGTTCGGACATTTATCCCCTAGAACACAACCGTTGACACAAGCTTGAGCGCAGTTAATTTTCTGCTCCACAGTCCATTCCTCTCTACTCAGGGTCTTTTTCTGCCCTCCAGGTAAATTTTACCTTGGTAGTTAAAATCAAATTAGTCTAAATATCTACCATTTAAAAAAAGGTCTGGATACTAGGCATGGGGAAGAGGTGCAAGAGATGATGACTATTGACTGTTGGCTGTTGACTATGGACTAATGACAAATGACCAATGACAACTGACAAATGACTCAACTTTTGGCTATTACTGGAACTATTGCGGCGATCGCTACTGCTATTGTGCCTCAACAAGGTAGCGTCGGTATCGTGCGGGTGTCTGGTTCCCAGGCAATAGCGATCGCCCAAACTCTGTTTCATGCACCGGGTAAACAAGTTTGGGAAAGTCACCGGATTCTTTACGGTTACATCCGCCATCCCCAAACGCGACAAATCGTAGATGAAGCGCTGTTACTGCTCATGAAAGCCCCTCGTTCTTACACCCGCGAAGATGTGGTAGAGTTCCATTGCCACGGTGGAATTATGGCAGTGCAGCAGGTGTTGCAACTATGCCTGGAAAGCGGCGCTAGACTAGCTCAACCGGGGGAATTTACCCTCAGAGCCTTTTTGAATGGCAGACTTGATTTAACCCAAGCCGAGAGCATTGCTGATTTGGTAGGAGCGCGATCGCCCCAAGCTGCTCAAACGGCTTTAGCAGGTTTACAAGGCAAATTAGCTCATCCCATCCGCCAGTTACGCGCTAACTGTTTGGATATTTTGGCAGAAATTGAAGCCCGGATTGATTTTGAGGAAGATTTACCCCCGTTGGATGATGAAACAATAATATCAGATATTGAAAACATTGCCGCAGAAATATCGCAATTACTGGCAACTAAAGACAAAGGTGAACTGCTGCGGACAGGCTTAAAAGTGGCGATCGTCGGTCGCCCCAATGTAGGTAAATCCAGCTTATTGAATGCTTGGAGCCAGAGCGATCGCGCCATTGTCACCGACTTACCCGGCACAACCCGTGACGTAGTGGAATCGCAGTTAGTTGTGGGCGGCATTCCTGTACAAGTGCTAGATACAGCAGGCATTCGGGAGACGAGCGACCAAGTAGAAAAGATTGGGGTAGAGCGATCGCGCCAAGCCGCCAACACCGCCGATTTAGTCTTGTTAACCATCGATGCAGCCACAGGCTGGACTACTGGCGACCAAGAAATTTATGAACAAGTAAAACACCGTCCGTTAATTCTCGTGATGAATAAGATTGATTTGGTAGACAAACAATTGATTTCATCCTTAGAATATCCGCAAAATATTAGTCAAATTGTTCACACAGCCGCCGCCCAAAAACAAGGCATTGATGCTCTAGAAACCGCAAT
Source organism: Anabaena sp. CCY 9910 (assembly GCF_963920875.1). NCBI lineage: Bacteria > Bacillati > Cyanobacteriota > Cyanophyceae > Nostocales > Nostocaceae > Anabaena > Anabaena sp. CCY 9910. The sequence goes on from NZ_CAWUDJ010000001.1 coordinate 341,853, forward strand.
TTTAGAGACAGTTCAAACCGGAAAAGTGAAAGCATCTGATATGGATTTAGCCATTAATCAAAGACAAGCCGCAGCCCTCACCCAAGCGAAAATTTCTCTAGAACAAGTGCAAGCCACAATCACCCAACAGCTACCCCTAGATTTTTGGACAATTGACTTACGTGGTGCAATCCAAGCACTAGGAGAAATCACTGGGGAAGAGGTAACGGAGTCAGTGCTGGATAGGATTTTTAGTAGGTTTTGTATAGGAAAGTAAATACTGTCAATAATTATCTGTCGCGGTCTTCTCGGATTAATGCTGTACTATCAGGCCATTCCACATCAGTCCGCAGACTTTCACGACGCAGACGATTTTCCTCTAAAATTTTGAGTACATTCTTTCGCTTTTCCTGTTCCTCTGCTATCTTCTGCAAGGCTTGGTGCAATATTTTTATAACTTGAGCTTCAACAGAGCTATTTTCCGCTTTCGCTAACTCTTGCAGTTGTGCGTATAACTCATCAGGTATATCCAGCGTGCGAAGGGTAGCCATTGCTTAATTTATCGGTCATGGTAGCACATGGGAGTTTGGGGAAGTGAGGAAACAGACTCTTAACCTCTTTTGCGCTTTCCTTTGGGTCGATACTGAACACCTCGTAGAAAGCTACCTAAATCTGGATCTCTATTAATATCGTAGTTACCTTCACCAAATATAGTTTTTAATTCCTGCTTATATTTATCCATTTCTTTAGGTAAAGAACTATTAGATATAATATATGCCTTTGGAACAAAATCTAATGATGGCTCTGATTGTTTGAATACCTTCTTAAAATAAGTATATGTATTTATAACTTGTTCTTTAGCATTTTCGATTTTACGCCCCTTCAACTCTACAAAACAAATAATGTTTTTATTTTCTGTTGCATAAAATACAATTAAATCACAACTTTTCATACCTACTTGATCTAAACCTAATAGCTGACGTAATTTGCAACTAGGATTTTTTTCCGGATCTATTGAGAAAAAGAGGACTGTCTCTCCACTAACTGGTTCTATTCTTATCTCTATCCCATCTTCTCTATGACTAGTTTTACCTGGTAGTAAACAACCTGACAGTAATAATGTATTGAAAGGCATTATTAAATCACTCCATAACCTAATAGTGATTATGGAAAAATATGAGATATATCATCAGATACATCTCCAAATGTACCCCAATCTATACGTCCTTTTTCATTTAAAATATTCTTTGCTGTACCATTTTCAAACAAATATACCGAAACATTCTCCTGAGGAATAAAAGCCTCTGTTCGCTCTAAATAAAATCGTTTTTTTATGTTCTCTTTGTCTTCATATTTAGCTGCTTTCATTAAGTTACTTAAATGCTCCACAATATAAGGACTATGAGTGGTAATTAATACTTTTAAACCAGATTGAACTAACATGGCTAAAAATTCGATTATTTCTACTTGAGCTACTGGGTGCAAATTCATTTCTGGTTCATCTATAATCAGCAACTCATCTGGTTCAGCAAGATAACGCAGACAAAGAACTAAGGGAGCTAGTTCTTTAATCATAGAAGAAGTGACTGAGATTTCTAATTTTATATTGTCTGATGGTTGAAAAATTATTTCCTTTTCTAATCCAGGCTGATTAAAATCAATTCTACCTTGTAAAATATGTTCTTCTAATAGCTTTGCTAATTCAATATAAATTGCAATTTCTGGACTGTTGCAAATTTCCTCTTCTCTCTCATCAGATGTTTTTATATATGCGTTAGCTAATATACTTATTAAATTTTGGATCGGTTCACTTGGCTTTTTACTTCTTTGTCTATTCTCCTGTTCAGATATTATTTGTTCAATATCAGGCTCAGAGATTTCTGAAATTGCTATATTTGAATTTTCTCGTTTAATTACTTCCTTTTTAATAAAAAAAGGAAAAGTTATGAAAGTCGTTCTTTCTGTAGGAAAGATGTAAACATAGGAATAAAAAGCTCTATGAATGATTTGGAAAACTTCTTGGACTAAAATCTCTCTCAATAACTTTTTAGAAACTGTTTTTAATATATCTTTTTTGGACACCAAGTTAAAATATATATAAATTTCGTCTAATTCTTTTATAATACTTAGATACTCTTCACCTTGAGAACCAAAAGAAAACTTTCTTTCTATATTACTTTTTCTGATATTTTCAATTATTTGGTGTTTTGTTGTAGATAAATCAAAACTTATCTGCATTTTCTTAAAATCAATACTTTCGGTACTCAAGAATTGTTTCATCCAAATAGGAGATAATTGGGCAACATCATTAATATATATGTCAGTATATTCATCAACAAATCTAATTAAGTCAATATTAACATTTCCTTCTTGTAGAAATTTCTCAATAGCATTGTCTATAATTGGATACCTATTTTGAGTTTTGTTATTAACATAGCTTTTCCAATATCTATCAAAACCATGTCTACCAAAAATAGATGCTAATGTATAAGCTGTCCAAGTCTTACCTGTTCCATTTCCACCAATAAAAACAGTGAGAGGTTTTAAATCTATCTCAGCCTTTTCTACAGCACCTAAGTTAGCAATTTTTACTTTCATAGATCGTGTAATTTAAGTTATTCGTAAATAAGTCTATAGGATTAATTCATCCTTACCTTGTCCTAGAAGTTTAGCAACTTCTATCTATCACTTAATCATATATCTAAAAAACAATCTTAGATATCATTACAAAGTTATCTCTCTCTTGACTTTCATATACAATATAAACTTGACTAGCTCTCTGTAATCTAAAACTTAAATCTGAGAGTTAATGTTTATTATTTTCATACAATTTTTCAAACGGAGAGGGGGAGATTCGAACTCCCGGAGGTTTTAGCCTCATCCGATTTCAAGTCGGACGCAATCGACCACTCTGCCACCTCTCCAAATAAACTGTCGAGCTACTGCTTTGCCTACATTTGTGGGTGAGCAATAAAGCTGACAGATAATACTATATCTTATCATCTACACAGATGGTACTACTGAATTTGATCGCTCATAAAAAATTTCCTCTTTCGCCACCTGAAAATCTTCGCCCACCCAAATTAAGGAAGCTTGTGTCACCTCACCCGCCTCTAGGGAAACCAGGGAAAAATTCCGCAGTTTGCCGCTTTCACCTTCCACAATCCTTGGCACACTAGCGGCGTTAAGGTAAACTATGCCCTCTGGACTTTTAAATATGGGTTTGCGTAGTTCTTTTTTGGTGTGGCGTAAACTATGGTGCATATGACCAAAAGTCACCAAGGCAATCTGTTTACCAGCCGTCATCGTTAGAGAAATCGCCTCGGCTAAATCTGGATCACCAAAGTCTCCGCCTATGGGATGCCAATCTTTACCACATGGGTCTTCTGGCCGATCGCCTAATCCACTCGGCCCGTTATGACCAAGGAAAATAATCGTCTCACAGGCTGCACTTTTTACCGACGCAAAGATTCTCTGTGCTGATTCTTCCAGATTGGTCACACCGTAACGCTCTTTACAGATGTTAGCAAATCGCCATTCATGACCACCCCAGCTAAAAGGACGACCACCCACTACGGTTAAATTCCATTCTGGGAAATCCAGTTTACTATAACCAACATGGGCTGAACCCAGTAAATCTAATTGTTCCTGTACCCAGTCTTCCTTAGTGCGATCATAAGGGCATTTCTTGCGTCCCCATTCCGTGGCAGTGTACCACGCATCATGGTTACCCATAACTGCTGCTTTGGGAATATTCAATGAAGCGATCGCTCTTACCACTTCCACCGACTCATTACCAAAGTCCCCCACAAACAGCACTAAATCAACACCCAGATGCTTGAGTGCCATGCCATCTTCTACTTCCCACTGATCATGGATATCTCCAACTACAGCAATTTTCAGAGTTTTGGATTGATATTTTTGACTGGTCATGCCACTTTCCTTGCCGTATATTTCCAGCATAGGAAACTCAGCCGGATTTGGACACTATTTAGGGGTATTAACCCGCCATCTATTTTTGGTAAAAACTACTATAATTAAATAACCAGACAAAATTTGTAATAAAAAGTAACCCTAACTGTGTTTACCACTGCCTTTGCTCAACGGGAACAGACTCAACCAGGTGGACTACCACTAGATTTATTTGCTGCGATTGAGAGTCTGAAAAAAGAACTCAATGCGGTTATTTTGGCGCATTATTATCAAGAGCCGGATATTCAAGATATTGCAGACTTTATAGGCGATTCATTACAACTAGCTAGAGCCGCGGCCAAGACCAATGCAGATGTGATTGTCTTTGCCGGCGTTCATTTTATGGCAGAGACAGCCAAAATTCTCAATCCCGACAAATTGGTACTGTTACCAGATTTAAATGCCGGTTGTTCTTTAGCAGATAGTTGTCCACCGAAAGAATTTGCCGCTTTTAAAGCAGCACATCCCGATCATTTAGTAGTTTCCTATATTAACTGCTCTGCTGAAATTAAAGCTATGAGCGATATTATCTGCACGAGTTCCAATGCCGTGAAGATTGTGCAGCAAATTCCTCAAGAACAACCGATTATTTTCGCTCCTGACAGAAATTTGGGGCGTTATGTGATGGAACAGACGGGACGGGATTTGGTACTGTGGCAGGGTAGCTGTTTAGTCCATGAAACCTTCTCTGAGAAGAAGATTGTACAATTAAAAGTTGCTCATCCCCAAGCAGAGGCGATCGCTCACCCAGAATGCGAAAGCAGTGTCTTGCGCCACGCCAGTTTTATCGGCTCTACAGCAGCTTTACTCCAATACTGCCAAACCAGCCCCAGCCAAGAATTTATCGTGGCAACTGAGCCAGGAATTATCCACCAAATGCAGAAACTAGCACCTAACAAGCATTTTATTCCTGCCCCGCCCATAAATAATTGTGCTTGCAATGAATGTCCATTTATGCGGTTAAACACCCTAGAAAAACTTTACTGGGCGATGAAAAATCGGACTCCGGAAATCACCATGTCAGAAGATATCCGCATCGCCGCTTTGCGACCAATGCAACGAATGTTAGAGATGAGTAATTAGTCAATTAATTCTTATATTTTTTACAAATAAAATGGGGAAATCAAGTTTCCCCATTTTCCATATCATCTCTGTTTTCCAAATCCTCAAATCTAAATATTCTCTCTGGGTGACACAGTTCATACACTTGTGAATTGCTTAGTCATCATGGAGATTTATCCGCCTCTTTTTGTGCCGCCTCACTATATTTCTTATATAGCTGAGTACGTATCTTGGCTTCCTGGTAACGGCTGTGATTGGCTGGTACTGCACTCATTAAATCAGATGCTCGTTGCCACATAGCCGCTAACTCCAACCATTGAGTTGCACTAGTAGCTGTTTTACCAGATGCGGAGGCTTGATTAGCCAGGCGTACAGCCGAAGCAAAGGAGTCTTCAGATTCGTTAGTAGCGCCGCTATTAAAAGCCTTGTTCAGTACTGCTGATTTTTTCCCGTTAGTGTTGGCTGTAGCTAAAGAATTGTGATTGTCTAGTTGTGCTGAATTTTGGAGTTGTTCACCAAACTGACTATAAAAAATCCACCCGACCGATAGCAACAAGCACAAACCAAATGCTGACCGCAACTTAACTTTGGAGACTTTTGTTTGTTTACCTTTTTTATGCAGTGGCGAGAGATCGCGTAAATTTACCTGTCCTTGTTCGGCTTGGGCTTCTTGGAAATCACTGATCAGTTGCTTGAGGACATTGGGTTGAGCAAGGGTGATTTCTTGTGACCAGAGTAATTGATTGTCGCGATCGCGGTCAATTTCTGTCAACCATAGCAGTTGTTGTTCCCGAACAATCCGACTGTTAATTTTGATGCGGCGAATATGGCGCGGTGCAATTGATTCCAGAATGTGCTGGATTTGCTCTACCAGACTAGATTGCTCAAGTTGTTCTACCTTGGCTGCTTCGCATAATAGTTGCAGGACACCATCAGCAAAAACAGCCCTAATTCTCACACCGGATTTGGTGAGCTTTTCGTTTAATAGTTGAATAATCGCCGCAACGCTTCCTTGGTGAGCTTGCCAGGCGATATCGTTTATCCGATCTACCATTGGAGATTTAATAATAGCTTTTAACCCTGAATTTTTTAAAAGAATCATAAATTTAGGCTGTTGTTCTACTGAACTTTACCTTGTCTTCGATTTTAGGAGTAAAAAGATCCGGTTGTCACATAAAATCTTAAAAATCTAGCCTCCCTATACTGATATCTACCAAGCTCTATCTTTACCGTTTTGCCTGTGTCAGTTGTCAGTTGTTAGAGACGCGATTAATCGCGTCTGTACGATTAATCGCGTCTGTTGTTAATTTCAGTTGTTTTTTATTGCGCTGTACGTGTCAGTTGTTAATTGTTTTACCTCTGACTACTGACCACTGTCCACTGACCACTGACAAAATCAAAGATATTTACCGCACTACAATCATACTTAACCAAAACTAAATAACATCAGGGTCAACACTTAACGCTTTTAACTTCTCTGCCAATATTTTTCTAGTTCTCAACACCACCCTCTCCTTTTTATGCTTTCAGAACGCTTTACCCAAGCCTTGACCTACGCTACTCAACTCCACACTCACCAAGTCCGTAAAGGTTCGGGTATCCCTTACGTGGCTCATTTGTTAGGAGCTGCCAGTATTGCCTTGGAATATGGAGCCAATGAAGATGAAGCCATAGCAGCACTTTTACATGATGCGGTGGAAGACCAAGGTGGTGCAGAGACACGAGAAGAAATTCGTCGCCGCTTTGGTGAAACTGTCACGGCAATTGTTGATGGTTGTACAGACGCTGATACAATGCCAAAGCCCCCTTGGAAACAACGCAAGGAGGCTTATATTGCTCATATTTCTACCGCTTCTCCATCAGTGCTACTGGTATCAGCTGCTGATAAACTCCACAATGCTCGGTCAATTCTCCAAGATTATCGCCTTGTGGGCGAATCCCTTTGGGAACGCTTCCAAGGTGGTAAAACTGGTACTCTTTGGTATTACCGATCGCTTGTGGATGCTTATCAAAAGACTGAAACTAGGGCAATTTTTGCAGAACTGGCACGGGTAGTTACCCAAATTGAGGATTTAGCATCTCAGAAAAAATCTGAAGCATGAAGGCTGAAAAATTCTTTGCCTCATACTTCACATCTTTTTTATGCTTCGACTGTAACAGGAAAAACAGTCTTGTTTGGGCTAGCGGAACATACTACTAATAGATGTATCTTCATGAATCCGCCAGATGGTTTCCCCTAACAAGTTAGCGACTGATAACACTACTAGTTGGGGAAAGCGATCGCTTTCTGGTATGGGTATTGTATTGGTGACAATTACTTCCTCAAACAAGCCACTGGACAATCGTTCAACAGCAGGAGGAGAGAAGACTGCATGGGTTGCACAAGCGTATACCTGACGCGCCCCTTCTTCACGTAATAATTTAGCGCCGGCGGCAATTGTCCCACCAGTATCGATCATGTCATCAACCAAAACTGCTGTTTTGCCTTTGACATCACCAATCACATTTAAAACTTCGGCGACGTTATGAGCCTGACGGCGTTTGTCAATAATCGCCAGTGGGGCATCATTGAGCTTTTTCGCAAATGCTCTTGCTCTGGCTACACCACCAACGTCAGGAGAAACGACTACAATATCATGCAGTTGTTTGCTTGTTAGATAATCCAGTAAGACTGGTGAACCGTACACATGATCAAACGGAATATCGAAGTATCCCTGAATTTGAGCAGCGTGTAAATCCATTGCCAAAACGCGATTAGCGCCAGCTTGAGTAATCAGGTTAGCAACCAACTTGGCAGTGATTGATTCTCTCCCTGCGGTTTTACGGTCAGCACGAGCGTAACCATAGTAAGGAATTACTGCTGTCACCTGTCGCGCAGAAGCACGCCGACAAGCATCAACCATAATTAGTAATTCCATTAAGTGATCGTTAACTGGTTGACAACACGGTTGGATGAGGTAGACATCACAACCCCGAATCGATTCCTGAATTTGAACATACAGTTCACCATCCGCAAATCTCTTGCGAATCATGGGGCCTAAGTCCATACCCAGGTAACGAGCGACTTCTTGAGAAAGTTGTACGTTAGAAGAGCCAGAAAACAGCCGCAGGCGATGATTTTCAGTCAGTCCTGTTGCAGTTGGCTGCATTTTAAAAGTTGCAGAACTGAGCACAGCAGATCCTCGATGTGCATTCATGGCAATCTTAGCATTAGATATTTGGTGGATTTAACTGAAAGAGAGCAAAAAAAACATCTGTGTGTTTTTTTGAAGCTTTCATAAATACTTTAAATATTTCTCAATATAATCATCATCTGCTCACTTTTCGTTCCTTTTGATAAACAAAGCATCATGCCGATTAACCCACGGACTAGCAGAAACTAGTTTAATTCTCGTTCATTATCAGCAAAACCAGATTTTCCGAGTCTATTTAGACTGGGAGACTTCTTCTATATATTGCTAACGGAGGATTAACCATTAAATTAGTTAGTTGGTTTTGTCCTAATAGCAATTAAGAAATAGAATCATTAACAGACAAAAACCTTAACGAATTCTAAGGGTTCATTTAATATTCTACGATATTAGTCTCAAAATTATAATATAAACTGACAAACTAAATTTTTGACTGGTCATCAACAAATTTTTTCAGTTTATAAAATCATCTTAACTATTATCCATTCAGATTATAGTTGATGAGTTATTAGCTTACCGGCTGAAATTTCATATTCTCCTGAAATATAGTTTATTTTTGAGGACAACTACTCATTCAGGGAAAGTTCCCCAGCAAGCAGTGATTTACTCTGAAGGTTACAGAGTAAAGATGCGACGATGCGCCCCTCCGTCTTTCCTACGGAACCCTCCATGAAAGACGATGGCGTTAAGCTCACCGTAGGCGATCGCCCACCTGAGAGCGAAGCGAGTATGAGTCTAACTACAAGATTTTTCTGCTATTTTTCACAAGCTTATTTAAATATACGAAATGCGTGGGAATGATTGTTGCCTGCTCCCAAAAAGATTTTTTTGAGTCTATTGAACTGTTTTATGAAACTGAATGGCAGACATTGGTACGAAAGTAAAACAAATTCTACCACGACAATTAAAACCATCAATACCGTATTTCTATGAATTGAGAAATTCTTGTGGAGAAAATTGTAGTTAATTTCCACAAGCTCCCCTTTTTGATTATTACCTCAGACTTTTGATCGAAATTGACAAAAAATTCCCATCTGAATTTCAACCAATAAAAGGTGAAACCTTTGGTTGGGCATTTACACCCCTAAACCCAGTTTCCACACCCAACCTGAGTGCGTAACTCCTACGAGTAGACGATCGCCTTTCATTTGAGGCAACATTATTGATGGTAGATCCAAAGGTTGCCGAGCGTTGCACAATAGGCATACAACACATTAGTTGCCAGTTTACCTGCTGTGTAGGGTAGAATATCGCCGCAGGTAACTGTCTGTCGCCGCTTTGATTTATCTTGGTGGGTGACTTACTCCCTCCTGAGTTGCTATTACACTCTACTGATTGATCATGCAACCACCAATTTTAATTGGCACTGTCCTGCAAAATCGTTACCGCATTGTGCAAATTCTCGGACAAGGAGGATTTGGTAGAACCTATTTAGCGGAAGACCAGAGACGCTTTAACGAACTGTGTGCGATTAAGGAACTGATTCCTACTGCAACAGGGACTGTTGCTTGGGAAAAGGCTCAAGAGCTTTTTCACAGAGAAGCCGCTATCTTATATCAGATAGAAAATCCCCAAATACCAAAATTCCGCGAAAAATTTGAGCAAGACCAGCGCTTATTCTTGGTACAAGACTATGTAGCGGGGAAGACCTATTGGGACATATTGACGGAAAGGCAAGCTACCGGCAAAGCTTTCACGGAGTTAGAAGTATTACAGTTAATGCGCTCATTGTTACCAGTCTTGGAACATATCCACGGGCGCGGCATTATTCACCGAGATATTTCTCCAGATAATATTATTTTGCGGGATAGTGATTCTCAGCCAGTGTTGATTGACTTTGGGGTGGTCAAAGAGTTAGCGACGCGTTTGCAGTCTCCAGAGATGACAACACCAGTTACCTCCGTGGGAAAATTGGGCTACTCTCCTAGTGAACAAATGCAAACGGGGCGGGCTTATCCTAGCAGTGATTTGTATGCTTTAGCAGTCACCGCGATAGTTTTATTAACGGGGAAGGAAGCATCAGAATTATTTGATGAGAACCAACTGAGTTGGACTTGGCAAAGATGGGTGAGAGTACATCCCGTCCTTGCCCAGATTATAAATCGGATGTTGAGTCATGCACCAGGCGATCGCTTCCAAACTGCGGCAGAAGTCTCCCAGGCATTACAAGCCATAGACCAACCCAATGTTGGTGTTTCTCTTCCTAATGTTTCCCGTGTGCAAACAATTGCGGTCGGTCGTCGTCCTGACTTTGCACCACCACCACCTGCACCCAACAAATCTGAACCTGTAATTCCTCCCAGCCGCAGTAGTTCAGTTTTAGATAGTCCTCTGGCTTTGGGGGCGATAGGTACGGCTGTAGTCATTTTGGCTGGTGTCGGTTCTTGGGCGCTGGTAAGTTCTATTCGCAGTCACTCATCATCACAGCCTGGTGAAACACCGCCGCCCCAAACCTTCCCCTCGCCAGTAGTTACAGGTGGTACTACTTTCTCAACCGAAACCCCAGAACCAGTAGTTCTAAACAAGCGTCTCAATCTGGGAAACTCTAATACAGCTACGGTTGCAGATACTATCCAAGCAAATCAGATTATTCGATACAGTTTTTTTGGCAACGCAGGAGATAAGGTAACTACCTTTATTGACCAAGGTGAAGGCGTGTCATTGACTATTGTGGGTAGGAATCAACAGCCAATTGATAGTAGCGCCCAGCAAGTGACCAACTACGTAGGTACATTACCGAATACTGGAAGATATACCATTCAGTTGACTTTAGGTTCAGGGGTGGCTGCAAGTGACTACAGTTTGAATGTAGCCATAGAAAAAGCCATTCCCGCGACACCAACACCAACCCCCACGCCTACGGAAACTCCAACACCAACCCTCACGCCTACAGAAACCCCAACACCAACCCCCACACCGACGGAGACACCAACACCAACCCCCACGCCTACGGAAACCCCAACACCAACCCTCACGCCTACAGAAACCCCAACATCTGTTCCTGAACCACAAAGTTTACCCTAATAGAACTTACTTATGGATACAAAACATCAGTTTCGATACCAGCGTTACCGTAATGCCTGAATGCCAGCGCCAACAGTGTATTACAATATTTGTGAGTTCTTAGCGATCAAAACTCTGAAGTAATGCGATTTACTTCATCACTTACCCGTCTTCATTCAGATTATTAAACCAGATTGTTGAAGTCACTACTAATTACTGGAACTGATACAGAAGCTGGCAAAACTGCTTTGACTACAGTTTTGGCAGCTTACTGTCAGAAATATTACCCCCAAGGCAGTTGGGGAATTATGAAACCAATTCAATCGGGAATTGGCGATCGCGAATGGTATCAAAATCTGTTTACACTAGAGCAAACAATCGCCGAAATTACACCTCTGCACTTTAGCGCACCTCTGGCTCCTCCCATCGCCGCCGCCAAGGAAAATCGTTCTGTAGATTTAGCTATAGTTTGGCAGACTTTAACCCAGTTGCGATCGCGTCTTGATGTGTTGTTAATTGAAGCTTTAGGCGGTTTGGGTTCACCAGTCACCGACGAGTTAACAGTGGCAGATTTAGCCGGGGAATGGCGCTTACCTACAGTATTAGTAGTACCAGTAAAATTAGGTTCCCTGGGACACGCTGTAGCAAATGTAGCATTGGCTAGACAAGCACGAGTGGATCTCAAAGGAATTGTGTTGAACTGTACACAACCTATATCTGATGAAGAAATCGCCGACTTAACACCAAAAGATTTAATTCAATCCCTCACGAATATTCCAGTCTTAGGCTGTCTACCTTACGTAGATAACTTCTCTGATTTCGATCAACTGGTGCAAATCGCCTCAAATTTATATTTAGAAACACTGGAGTAGGTGAGTGTAGGGGTTTAGGGGTTTAGGGGTTTAGGGGTTAGTGAAATGATGATTCTCTCGTTAGTTTGAGAGTCATCATTTACCGCTTGGTAAAAAGTCCCCAGTCCCCAATCCCCAATCCCCAGCCTCCAATCCCCAGTCCCCAACCCCCTCATGTGTACAACTGAAAATTTTTGGGAATACTATTCACAGCCACCAATATCCCCAGTTGTCAATTAACTTGAGGAATGTCCAAAAATGTCTATTGAGCAACTCCAGCCTGCCACTCAGCAACAAGCGAGTGTATATTTGCCTTATATTCAGGGTACTAAACGCAATTCTTTGCCCCTTGCTATTAGTCTTTATCAAAAAGGCATTGTGGAAGGTCAACGCAAAATAGAAGCAGGTGAAAATGTTCCTTTTGTCGCTTCTTGGAATGTTGCTACTCTACCTTCAGATTTGACACGTTGCCGGATACAGTTTGATGGCAACGCTGAATTAAATTACGAAGTAATGATGGCAAGTTTTGAATTTATGAGTTTTCTCATCGAATTAATGGAAAATCATAGACGTTATAAGCTGACAGATTTCTCGCAATCTTTTTACCGCAAACTCCTGCGTATAGATGAATGAAAGTCTGTTTGCGTATATGAGTGTAGGAGTTTAGAGACAGAAATATATTCTGGAATCTATGCTCTTATACTCTGGAATTTATTAAAATTTGCTAATTTTTGGGTTTATTTAAACAATTTTAATTGTGTAATTTAAACAAGATTAATTTTCTTATATTTAACATAATAACTCTCTACCCGTAAGGAAACTCTTGATTTGATCTGTGGTCTATATAGACGGATGTTTTCGACAGGGTACAAGTGGACAGGACATTAGACCAGAGCAAAAATAACCGCTCTACTGAAAACTTAACCAAGCGCTCACGCAGAAGTGTTTATCGCAAATCCGAAAACTGACACGCGTAGCACAGTAAAATTATTTAGCATTTATATTCATTTAAATACCAAAAAAAAGTACATTTCAAGAAATTACCTTGTGAGAACGTCTGAGGTTTCTGCCGGAACCAACTAAAATTAGTAAACACCTGGCTGGGTTTTACTGCCTTTTGAAATTAGGAGTGCGTGTGTGCCAAAATCTGCTAAATATTTGCTGATTGGCTCGACTGAGACTTATAGCGGTAAGTCCGCAACAGTTCTAGGATTGTCTCATCAGTTACAGCAAAAAGGATTAGATATTGCTTACGGTAAACCATTAGGCAATAGTTTGAGTACATCTGAAGGTACTTTAGTTGAAGAAGATGTCCAGTTTATTACCCATAGTCTCAATTTATCGGCAAATCGTATTGCTCCCACAATATTGGCTTTAGATGAAGCCAGTATGCAGAAACGTCTATTTGGTGAAGACACAACTGATTATTCCCAAACTTTGGTGGAGCAGTATTTACAAGTTCCTCGCGGGGATTTAGTTGTGCTAGAAGGCCCTGGGGATTTAGCAGAAGGTTATCTGTTTGATTTGTCTTTACTGCAAGTAGCAGACGTTTTGGATGCGTCTGTACTATTGGTGAGTCGTTACAGTTCGCTAATTTCTGTGGAATCGTTATTATCGGCTAAACAACGTGTAGGCGATCGCTTGATTGGTGTTGTGATCAATGATATCCCGCCTGCCCAGTTAGAAACCGTTGATAATTTTGTCCGCCCTTATCTAGAACAGCAAGGTATTGCCGTGATGGCGATGCTGCCAAAAAATGATTTACTCCGTAGTGTCAGCGTGGGCGAATTAGTCAAACAACTCAACGCCGAAGTTCTCTGTCGTAGCGATCGCCTAGATTTGATGGTCGAGAGTTTAGCAATTGGGGCAATGAATGTGAATGCAGCTGTGAAGTATTTCCGCAAACGTCGGAATATGGCAGTGGTGACAGGCGGCGATCGCGTGGAAATTCAGCAAGCAGCCTTAGAAACTTCTACTCAATGTCTCATCCTTACCGGACAATTACCTCCTCCACAATTTATCCTCAGTCGTGCTGAAGAGTTAGAAATTCCCATCTTATCCGTTGACTTAGATACCCTCACCACTGTAGAAATTGTTGACCGCACCTTCGGCCAAGTGCGTGTCCATGAGCCGATTAAAGTACAGTGTATTCGTCAGTTAATGGCTGAAAATTTTGATAGCGATCGCCTGTTATCTAAACTAGGTTTAACGCCCGCTACAGCCTTACCTTAGATTTCCAACCTCTTCACACACAAATCTTTTGATACAAAATGAAAAACTTTACGACTCAAATTCGCTTCCTACTTACACGCTCTTTGGTAGAATAGCTTGGTCGTTTAATCTGAATATATCCGTCTTTGAGCCAGTCAACAGACCTCATTAACCTCGATACGTTAGCGCAAGAACTGGCGACAATCCAGCAAACAGGTTCTAAACGAATTGCCTTGCTGGGTTCCCGTCATGTGCCAATTACGCATCAAAATCTCATTGAAATGATGACTTATGCCCTGGTTTTGTCAGGGAATCGAGTCATTACTTCTGGTGCTACAGGTACTAACTCGGCTGCCATTAAGGGCGCAATGCGCGCTGACCCCAATTTGCTCACGGTAATTCTACCCCAAAGCTTAGAACGTCAGCCCCAAGAATCTCGCCAGCAACTAGAACAGGTGATGCACCTAGTAGAAAATCCTAGTAATGATAACTTGTCTCTTGCTGAAGCTAGTTACTTGTGCAACAAAGAAATTGTCTCCCGATGTCAGCAGCTCATCTGCTTTGCGTTTCATGACAGCCGTACTCTCCTACAAACTTGTGGAGATGCGGAAGAACAGAGAAAGGTTGTCACACTTTTCTACTTTGATTAGTCAACAGTCAATAGTCAAACATCGGGACTATAGACTGATGACTGATGAATAACTAACCATAAAGCATGATTATTTTCTTATATTCTATTGCCGCAGCTGCGGTTTTAATTTATCTGCCATTTTTGGTGGTAGGTTATGCTCGCGTGCGTGTTGGGTATGATGTTTCTGCTCCACGGGCGATGTTTGATAAGTTACCACCTTATGGACAGCGAGCTACATGGGCGCACCAAAATTCATTTGAGGCGTTTATGATATTTGCCGCAGCCGCTCTAATGGCTTATGTGACTGGTGTGAACTCTCCTACAGCCGTATGGGCTGCGATCGCCTTTCTGGTGGCGCGTCTGCTATACTCTATCTTCTATATTTTGAATATACCGCTTTTGCGATCGCTCATGTACGCTATTGGCTCCCTTGGCTCTGGTACTCTCTTTGTCCTGAGCATAATTCAAGCTAAAGGTTGATTAGGAAGCGGGGACTGGGATTCTTTTCAATCCATGTTCTATCCTTGATCTAAAATCCAAAATCGCAAGTTAGACATTCTTTATGGCTTCTACTTATTCCTTTGACATTGTGAGCGATTTTGATCGGCAAGAACTAGTTAACGCTGTTGATCAAGTCATCAGAGACCTGAAAAGTCGTTACGACCTCAAAGATACTCAGACAACTGTCGAGTTGGGTGAAGAAAAAATCACGATTGGTACGGATAGCGAGTTTACCCTAGAGTCTGTTCATAACATTCTTCGGGAAAAAGCAGCCAAGCGTAATCTCTCACAAAAAATCTTTGACTTTGGCAAAGTAGAATCGGCCAGTGGTAATCGCGTCCGTCAAGAAATCACCCTCAAAAAAGGCATCAGTCAAGACATCGCCAAGCAAATTTCTAAATTGATTCGGGATGAATTCAAAAAAGTCCAAGCTTCAATTCAAGGTGATGCTGTGCGAGTGTCTGCTAAAGCAAAAGATGATTTGCAAACCGTTATCCAACGCTTGAAACAAGAAGACTATCCAGTGGCTTTACAGTTCACTAATTATCGTTAAAAGGTAATTTCAAAACATAAAAAAGCGGGTGATATATCATATCCCCGCTTTTTTGTTTGATAAATTATTAAAAGTTAACTGTTGACTATTGACTGTTAACTGAATTTATGATCTTCCGCCAATGCTTTTTTGAAATGCTGGTCGTTCAGTCATTTGCTTAATATAGTTCACCACTGCTGGATAATCGCCCAAATCTAGTTTCAGCATGATGGGAATATAAGCCAAAATAGACCCCACTGCAACATCAGCAACACTGAATTCGTTACCCAGCAAAAAGGGTTGACGCTCAAAAATTTCATTGAGAGGAGTTAGCAAACGGGGCATTTCTTTTTCTCGATTTGCTTCGACAAAAATACCAGGCCCAAGGGTGGCGTTAGCAAATACTACCCATTGGGCGAGTATCCCCCGTTCCTCTGCTGACAGGGGAGCTTTACCGTATTTATCCCGAAGATAAAGTAAAATTGCTCCTGATTCCCAAAGCTGAAGATCCCCATCTACAATCGCGGGTACTTTGCCAATGGGGTTTATTTTCAGGTATTCGGGCTGGCGATGTTCCCCCGCCTGCATATCTAACAAAACAAACTCATAGGGAACTTCTATCTCTTCTAAATACCACTTCACGATGGAAGCGCGGCTAAAAGCCCCTCCATAAAGTTTCAGCATAGCTACCTGAGATTAAAGTACTTTGTGAGTGTGGGAGTGCTGTTTGACGTTATCGTCTTTTGTTACTACTCTATTAGCATTTAATACCCGCTTACGGTCAAGGGAATATTTAAAATCCGTATAGGTTGTACCGAGAGGAATCAGAGTTTTGGCAATTTCTCGACGCTTGTATGTACGAGTGGCTGCAAATACTCGTGACGCAAATTCATCGGCGAACTGAGCCGTATCAGGAAAGCCTACGGGTAAGATTGGCTCATCTCCATGCAAAACTGAACCCAAGGTGGTTGCATAGGCAAATTTATAAGAGGTGGGGATACCCTTCATAATTGCTTCTAAAGAAGCTGAGGGTATTGGTTCAATCACATCGACTTGATGAACTTCGCCATCTTCTTTAATGAAGCAGGTAGCCAGACCGATGACAATATAATCATCACCATTGAGATCGGCTGTGTTTTGCTCAGAAATTGTAGTTGTCATAGGGATTGGGGAGTTTTCAGTGTTGATTGCTGTAAGGCCCTGTGGGCATAGCTGCGCTTTAAGGGAAGGGCATTTAGTCCGTGCTGAGTAGGAAGCCCTTATCTCACGCGATGTGCGATTTATTTTTGAAACCCCTCTCCAAACCTCTCCCCGAAGCGGAGAGAGGCTTTGAATCTTGCTCCCCTTCCCTGTCTCCGACACGCTGCGCGAACGCAGGGAAGGGGTTGGGGGTTAGGTTTGAGAGAAAGTTGCACACGGCGTTATCTCTTAATTTTGAATTTTGAATTTTGTAGCTTTAGCTTCCCGTAGGGTATTTTGAATTGATTGCCCTTGTGTGTCTTCCCTGGCATTTTACCGAATTTGTCAGTCTTACTACTTGAATAGTCTTAGAGATTAATATTTCTTGTTTCAGGAATTTACCCTGAGGATGACGTATGTATTACTAGATTGGAGCGTAAATAGTCTGTATCAGGTGTGCTTGTCGGCAAGAAAATTTCTGAGCAAGCTACCACCACAACTCTAATTTAATTTCTCAGACTAAGCAGCGAAGGTAGGAAAACATGAACAGTCACTCATTTTTAGCCTCTGGTGATCAGCAGAATAACTGTTACCAATTTATTGCTAAGACTAAACTTGACCCTCAAGAACATGGGGCTAGGGGTGATGAGTCGGGGTTCGGTGATGGCTACTTACGCTCTTGTGCTTTGAGATCAGCGCAACAAGGAAATTATCGCGAAGCGATCGCTCTCCTGAACCAATTGATTAACCGCCATCCTGACAACGCGGTTGACTACAACAACCGGGGGTTAATCTATTTTCAATGTGGACATACTCAAAAGGCAATACAAGATTACAACACCGCATTACATTTGAATCCTGATTTAGCCAGCGCTTACAACAATCGCGCCAATTATTACGCAGCTTGTGGACAACTAGCAGCCGCTCTGGCTGATTACGATCGCGCTATTGATTTAAATCCTCGTCATGTGCGAGCCTGGATTAATCGTGGCATTACTCTACGCGATTTGGGCGAATATGACCAAGCAATTGAGAATTTTGATATTGCCCTGGTTTTTGGTCAGTTAGAGGGGCATATCTGGGCTGAACGTGGTAGAACTTACCATCTTTGGGGTGATTGGAATTGTGCTATCGCCGACTATCGTCGTGCCGAAACTCAATTACCTTCGTTACATGGTCGCAGAGATGTTCCTGGCTACCGTTTGCGGCTACAAATGGAAAATTGGTTAAATGAATTGCTGCCTTCGGCGTAATTAGTCAGTTGTCAATATAAGAGACGTTGTGTACAACATCTGTACATTAATTCTTTCCCCTATCCCCTGCCTAATCGGCAGTACAACCCTGTATTTATAAGCCACTACATCTATAAAAATAATTTATATTATTTCAACCCCAAGGCAATACTTTCCTTAGGGCAAAGATTCTGAGGCTTCGGTATCTACTTGCTCTTCATTGGTCAATACAATGGGAATTTGATTAGGAGCAAATCGGAATCCTTGCTGTTGTCTAATACTATTAGCTTGACTCGAATCAAGATTACGGCTCAATTGAGCTTGTAAATCGCTAACGCGCTTTTCCATCTGTTTGACCTCAACACGCACTTCGCGCAACTTTGTTTGCTGTGAAAAGTGATGAGGTACAAGCTGCATCAAAGCGGCTGCTGCTGCGGCTGAAATCGCTATATTAGCCCCTATTTTCACTGTGGCTTCTATAGCCATTACTCGATAAGAGCGTTGGCGTAGATGCCGTTTTGGGCGGGGTACAGGACGAGGTTGGGGCGTAGGTTGTTGCGGAAATTGGGAAGGTTGAAAAGCGTTCATGATGCTCTAGAGAAAATTGCCTGATTGAATAGCTGAACCGTCAAGAGCCTACTGGCATAGATAACGGCTGAGATTAGCTGACATATTACTTCATTTTTTCCAAATTGCTACACGTATGCTATTTGTCAAAAGTACACAAAAGATACGTAGGTAACTAGTTGGCACAGCTTTCTGGAATTCAGCCACCAGTATATGGAAACTGCTCCTTGTATGCCAGGATTATTATTCTTTTAAGAGTTAATGTCAATTGCAACGTGTATCTCACTTGTAAAGCACAACTTACTGTATGATGTACAGTTTTGTATGTTTTGATTCCTCAGGGAAACTAAACCATTCTAAAGTATCAATCAAAACTTGCTTCTGTCAATTTTATTCTCATGGCAGATGTTACTTTTCTCGCAATTACTACCATTTTTGCGAGATATGCGTCTATTGTAGACTCATAAATGAGCATATATTTTCGATATATATTTTTATCTCAGGACGTATATACACTTAATGTACAAGTATAAAAAATACAAAAAGGTGTCTGGATAGAGAAACCTTGTTTAATTCTCGTGGGTGCAAGTTGCACTGAAATTTATCTAACAAACAAACAAAACACAACAATCCAGATACTTTGGATTGTTGTGTTCAGTAATAAGAAGCTTGAGTTTACATCAAGCCTGTTTGATGACTAAATCATGACAAATTTTCATGACAAGTACCTAAGCAGACTTGATGAGAGGCTTCATTATTTGTAAAGTTCTGTTGCTAAACGCCAAGCTAGAAGACCTGGAATCAGCGCTACAGCTAGAGCGATGTACACTTGGGTATCCGAAATGGAAGACACTTGAGCAAGGTACAGAGTAGGCATGGTGGGAAACCTCCTAACCTTAAATGGATGTTGACATAGTAGTTCGTTTACTACTTTTCCTTGTTTTGCCAGAAATATGGAATATCTTGTTACAAGATGCAACAAAAGCACTTGTTAGTCAGTAGTCTTAGTTATCTTTCATTAAAAAAATTTATAAAAATATGGATTTTTATTTGGGGATAGACTTTGGTACGTCTGGTGCTAGGGCTGTGGTAATTGATGAATCAGCCCATATCCAGGTGCAGGTGCGTTATCCTTGGCTAGAGGTTGATTCCCTAGTCTCTAGTTGGCAAAAGGCCTTGTTGACGCTGCTGGGACAAATTCCCGAACAGTTGCGGCGAGAAATAAAAGCGATCGCAATTAACGGCACTTCCTCTACAGTTTTATTATGCGATGCAAATGGCAACCCTGTAGATACCCCCTTACTCTACAACGATGGGCGGGGATCAATAGTACTAAATGAGTTGAGAGATATCGCACCAGCAAATCATACTGTTTTAAGTGCTACCTCCAGCTTGGCTAAATTGCGCTGGATGATGCAGTTACCCTCTTTTGGCGAAGCACAATATTTTCTCCACCAAGCCGACTGGCTAGGGTTTCTCCTACACGGAAAGTTGGGAATCAGCGACTACCACAATGCTTTAAAGCTGGGGTATGACGTGGAAAAGTTGCAATACCCAGAATGGTTAGAAAATTTGCAACTACCAATTCAGCTACCCAAAGTGTTACCGCCTGGGACTCCCATTGGTGAAGTACGTCCCGAAATTTCCCAACAGTTTTTATTACCTCCAGACTGCTTGGTATGTGCAGGGACAACAGATAGTATTGCAGCATTTCTGGCGAGTGGGGCAAAATCTCCAGGGGAAGCGGTGACTTCCCTTGGTTCGACATTAGTACTCAAACTTCTGAGTCACACCCCTGTAGAAGATGCACGATATGGAATTTATAGCCATCGCCTTGGTGATTTGTGGCTAACCGGTGGCGCGTCAAATACGGGGGGTGCAGTATTACGCGAATTTTTTACTGATGCTGAGTTAGAAAACTTGAGTCGTGAAATTGATGCCACAAAAGCCAGCGAATTAGATTATTATCCCTTGTTGAAAGTAGGAGAACGCTTTCCCATCAATGATCCCAATTTACCCCCACGCCTTACACCACGCCCAGACAATCCAGCCGAATTTTTACATGGCTTATTAGAAAGTATCGCCCGCATAGAAACCCAAGGATATGAACTATTACAAAAATTGGGTGCAGATAGCTTAAATCAAGTCTATACAGCCGGTGGCGGCGCAAAAAACTCTACCTGGAATACAATTCGGCAAAGAAACTTAAAAGTCCCCGTCATTTCTTCACTTAATACAGAAGCCGCCTATGGTTCAGCATTGCTGGCGATGGGAAGATAAGAGAAAAACTCCTCCTTCTCTCTGCGCCTCTGCGTGAATCAATCACACCATCATTCCCTCATCAAATATTCAGTATGATTTGTTCATAAATATCGTCTAAATCCGTATCTATCCCAGTGACAATAGACATATCTCGACTGATACTGGATTCATTAGATACCAGATTATAGGGTTCCAGGTTCGTCATCTGGGCAGCTATTTAGGGATAGATACTTCGCGGTAAACGAATGTCATCTATCCCTTTAATTATTGCGGATTTATTGAAAACTGCGATCGCCTAAATTCCCTCTTTACCTGCTAAACTTTGCAAAGCCAATAAACCAGCACCATAAGCAGGTTCATAGCGGGGGAAAATTACCTTCACTTGGGGAAATCTATTGACTATAGCTGCTGTAAATCTCTGCTGTATCTTACATCTACCCCGCCATACACTTCCCGTTGTCACTATTTCTAAAACTGAGTTAGGAATAAAAATTGCTTCGATTACTGTAGCTGTGGCTTTGACTAATTCTCCGACAGCATCATCAATTATATTATTGGCTACTTCATCACCAGAAGCGGCGGCTAAATCAACAATAGGTGCTAAAGCTGCTATTTGTTTCACTCCCCATCCCCGACGATAGATAACCTCGATTAGGTCTTCTATATTTTCTAAATCCAAATGCTGTTTAAAATCTGCTATGAGACTGGTATATTTTTCACGCCCATCATAAGATTTCAATGCTGCTTTTAAACCAGCCACAGCAATTTTGTAGGCGCTTCCTTCATCTCCTAAAATATATCCCCAACCGCCAACTCGCTTGGTTTTTCCTTGATGATTGCGACCAAAAACGATGGAACCAGTACCAACTGCGACGACAATTCCTACAGGATGACCAATTCCGCCGACTAAAGCAATCAAAGCATCGTTACAAATAACAATATTAAATGGTTGTAAATTCCAGGTAATAGGTAAAGTTTTACTATTAATTAATTGTTCTATTAGATGTTTAACTACCTTTATATCTTCTGGACGACCTACACCAGCCAATCCCAAACATATAGCGTTAATTTCGATTGTTTTGATTAATTTGACAGCCTCATGAATGGCGGATTGAATAGATGTAAATGCTGTTTCTATCCCTATACTTTGATAATTAGCTGCACCTGCTTGACCGCGACCAACCACTTGATGTATATCATCCATTAAAATACACACAGTTTTACTACCGCCGCCGTCTATTCCTAAAACATAGCTCATATTAACTAGTTTGGTGATTGGTTTCTGCTGGTAAAGGAATAAAAAATAGAGAAATCATTCCAGGGATAGTTAAAACACAAACTAGGACGAAAAATAATGGATAGCCAAGTAAATTTTGTAGATAACCGCTAACTATTCCTGGTAGCATCATTCCTAAGGCCATGATACCTGTAGATATGGCAAAATGGGATGTTTTATATTCTCCTTGAGAGATGTACATTAAATACACACTAAAAGCGGTGAACCCGAAACCATAGCCAAATTGCTCTAGGGAAACAAGGGGATATACTAATGTTAGCGGAGGTTGATTATAAGCCATGTAAACGTAGAATAGATCAGGTAGGTTCAAAGCTAAAGCCATTGGTAAGAGACATTTCTTCAGTCCATATTTAGCTATTGCTAGTCCTCCCAAAATACCGCCACAAATCAAAGAAATAACGCCAAATGTGCCATAAACTAAGCCAACATTCGATGTAGTTAAGCCTAAACCACCTAATTCTGGTTTATCTAATAAAAATAAGGAAGCAATTTTTAGCAGCATGGCTTCGCCAAATCTGTAAAGTAGGATAAAAGCTAAGATGGCGAGAATTTTGGGTTGCTGGAAATATGAGGTAATTATTTTTAAAAATGAGATTTTACTAGTGGCTTGTAGTTCTCTTGGGTTATCTGATTCTGGGAAGGGTAAAATTAGGCGATCGCTGACATAAATCATTGCTAAAATTACAGTAGCCGAGCCAATAGCCAAAGTCCAACTGAGAGGAATATCATTGAGGTAAGTTTCTAGTTGTCCGGCGAAAACTACTAAAAAGCCAGAGCCGAAAATAACAGCTAGTCTATAGAATAGTGAGCGAACGCCTACAAAGAAGGCTTGTTGTTCGGGATTTAACGCTAGTAGATAAAAGCCATCTGTCGCAATGTCATAGGTTGCAGAAATAAATGCACCTATAGTCAAAGCAGCTAGGGAGATGAAAAAGAAATTTGGTAATTGTAAACAAAATGCCACTACAGCTAAACAAGCGCACATAGCAAATTGAGTATAAAGTATCCATGTGCGTTTGGTTGAGTAAACATCGACAATCGGCCCCCAAAACATTTTAATTACCCAAGGTAGATAGAGAAAACTTGTCCAGAAGGCAATTTGTGTATTAGCTATTCCTAGCTTTTTGTAGAAAATTACAGAAACAGTGTTGATAATAACGTAAGGGACACCAGAAGCAAAATATAAAATAGGAATATAAGCCCACGGTGAGGTAAATCTGGCTTGATATTTCATTAAATTTTATTAAATCTATTAATTAACGATGCTCTTTGATAGACGATAATTACACAGTTTATGTGAGGCGATCGCTACCAGTATGATCGTAAGATAAACTAATATTTTGAGCGATGAATGTAGCAAATCTATAAATTTAGATACTCTACTTATCTCTTCTGGTAGAAGGAAAAATTATTGGTAATTAATAAATTACTGGTAAGTCTTTTACACAGTAGAATTATGAACATTATTGCCTGGATTATTCTTGGTCTCATTGCTGGAGCCATAGCCAAAGCTATTTACCCTGGTCGTCAAGGTGGTGGTATTTTGGGAACTATGATCTTAGGTATTATTGGCGCTTTAATCGGTGGTACAATTGTTACCCTGATAGATACGGGAACACTACAACTGACGGCAGCTAGCCTTAGTATTTCTGGGATAATCGTGGCAATTATTGGAGCTATAGTTGCTATCTTTCTGTGGAATTTAGTCACTGGAAGTTCCAGAAGCTATTAGTCAGATGATAGAAATTATGGTTAGAGCGAATTTATTCAAAACTAACCTTTTTTACATGAAAAATTTAAAACAAAAATACTCCACTCTTTTACAAGTAGTGGAGTAAAAAAATATTAATCTGGAAAATTTAAGCTGTAACTACAGTAATTAAAACGTGCATATCCTTTTAGAGACTTACAGAGAAAAAATACTCCAAATGTAGGGTGCGTCAGTATGAATAAGTTCTTGGTGTATTTAGGTTTTTTGACACTGACGCACCCTACTAAACTATCAATTTTGGATAATCTATTTTTTGGTGTTCCCTTAAAGTTTTTTAGTCAATGGCTTTCTTTAATTCGTCCTTAATATTTTCTGTAGTATGAATCACCTGAGATTCAGCTTGTTTAGCTTTACCCTCTGCCTTATCTGCTGGGTTTCCGGTAACTTCGCCAATTACCTCTTGTAATTTACCTTCGATATTTTTAGCAGTTGCTTCAATTCTTTTTTCAGTACTCATATTTTCCTTAAACTATTGAAAATACCAACATAAAATAGGCTACCAGTAAAAAGCTTTTTATTTGTCTATCATAGGAAAGATAATATTTGCTTTTTTCATATACTTGGGATAGATGATTAAATAGAAGATATCATGAGATATTCTACAACACTGAAAATATCAAAATTAAATAGGTAAATCTTAGGAGTGGCTAAAAGATATCAGAAAAATGGGTGGAAACGCGAGATAAATGATATTTTACGAGGTACTTGTGGAGGTTTTCTATTTGGTATACCTTTAATATATACGATGGAAGTCTGGTGGATTGGCTCGCTAGCAAAACCAAGATTAATTATGATAGCGATCGCCTTGATGTTTATCGTAGTTTTCCTCCTCAATTATACTGAAGGTTTTCGCAAACGCAAAAATAACTGGCGAGTGGATGAAGCTGTAATTGATACTGTAGAAGCAATGGCAATTGGGTTTGTTTGTGCTGCTTTTATGTTGTGGTTATTGCAAGAAATCACGCCAGAAACTTCATTAAAAGAATCATTGGGTAAAATTGTTTTTGAAGGTGTACCTTTTACTTTGGGTGTAGCATTAGCTAACCAGTTTCTTGGAGATAGCAACCAGAATAATTTACCATCCAGTGATCATCAAGAAAACGGACTCAGCAAGTATAAACAAAATGGTTTGTATGGAACTTTGGCTGATTTAGGTGCAACTCTCATCGGTGCAATTGTCATTGCTTTTAATATCGCGCCTACGGATGAAGTTCCCATGTTAGCAGCAGCTATTTCACCGCCGTGGCTATTCGCATTAATCGCTGCATCTTTAGTAATTTCTTATGCTATTGTCTTCCAAGCTGGTTTTTCCGACCAGAAAAAACGTAGACAGCAAAAGGGGATTTTTCAAAGTCCATTAAGTGAAACAACTATTTCTTATTTAGTATCGTTGTTAGCAAGTGCATTAATGTTATTGTTCTTCCAAAAAGTAACATTTGCAGACCCTTGGAGAATGTGGCTAGAACATACTTTGGTTTTAGGTTTACCTGCAACAATTGGTGGTGCTGCTGGTAGGTTAGCAATATGATGGAAGCAGAACAAAAATCAGCACGTTCTCTAGCTGAGTGGGTAACATTCGGTATTGCTTTGTTTATCCTCGGAATTATTATGAGCTTAGTAGCTTATCTTTGGCTACATGAGGAAAATAAACCCCCCGTTTTATCTGTTACGAAAAAACAAGTAATGCGGGAAGTTAACGGACAATTTTACGTTCCATTCGAGATAGTAAATACTGGTGGCGAAACTGCTGAATCAGTACAAATTATTGCTGAATTACAAATTGCTGGTGAGGTTGTGGAAACAGGAGAACAACAAATTGACTTTTTATCTGACGGTGAAAAGGAGGAGGGTACATTTATCTTTAGCCAAAACCCCCGTCAAGGAAAACTAATTGTGCGTGTTGCTAGCTATAAGTTGCCATAATTGAAAAGCAAAACAAAACCCTAACCATTTGTGGTTAGGGTTTCAGTTAAATATTACATACGCCTTATAATCTAGGCTTTATCAATCGGAGCGGCGGGATTCGAACCCACGACCTCCACTACCCCAAAGTGGCGCGCTACCAAGCTGCGCTACGCCCCGGTCAGAATTACTATATTATCGCAAACGCTTTGTGAAATCAAGGGGTAAGTTCAAAAAACTTTGAGCATTGCCGCAGCTTGCAACAGACTAGGCACAGCAGAGGCGTTCCACTTACCTTCTGCACAACGTCCTGTGTTGAGGATAAAGTGCAGACTGTATTCATGAGGATAACCCTCTACCTCCATCCATAATAAATCGCTTTCGGCTTCACAGGCAATCTTCTCTTCATCCATCAACTCGGCGGTGAGTTGCTTCATGGTGTTGGCTAACTTGGCTAAGAGGCGACAAAAATCATCTAACTCAGCTTCGGTTAACTCGATTGCCCAATCGTCAGTACCGACTAAACCTTTATATTCCCTTGCGTCGGGGTTCCAGCCAATACGCCAGCCAGCACCGCTTTTAATGAGACGTTCCATAACATTTTGATGAAGAGGTTATTTGAGGAGTTCAGCGCCTCCTGTTGGGGGTGGGGTTGGGGTGCGGGGAGTGCTGGGGCGTGGGGTTGGTTGAGTGGGGGTATTGGGATTAAATATATTGGTTAATACTTGTACTAAGGCATTGCGTTGAGTGCGACTGAGGCGAGAAATAATCGCGCGATCGCCTTTTAAGGGATTCTGCCGCAATGTATCATTACCAGGATAGGTATTTTCGTACATAATTTCATTCGCATCCAAGTAATCGGCTAGAGTTAATTTCCAATCTAGGCGATAATTGGGCGCGCGTTCTTTGACATATATGTGATACCTAATCAGGCGAGATGCTAAGGTGTTATTTTCTGCAACTCTTCCTGATTCTTTACTAATGTATTGGTTTTCTTTGGGAAAATCAGGCAATTGCTGATAAACTAACTGCCAAACGTCGCCGGGACTAATTCTTTGTTGGGCTACCGCAGGTTGGATACTGGTTAAATTACCTGCACTAAAAACAAGAACACCCGCCACCACCAAGGTACTTATCAACGCTGAGTTAAACTTCACAACTACAAACTGGAGGGTTGACTAAAGCACAAGCTTGTTTTTGATATCGCCAGACATCCTGAGAAGAAAGTGCAAAGCGATTGCTTATCAACTCAGCACGGACTGAACGCCCCGCTATCGCTAATAGCACTCTCAACTCAGCAATATACTAGGACTTACGCATGAAAACGAAATATCAAGGGTTTGGAGAAGGGTATAGGAGTATGAATCAATTCAAAATACCCTACGGGAAGCTAAAGCTACAAAATTCAAAATTCAAAATAAATGTTTTACACCCTTACGCCCTTACACCCGGTCTCAACAGAAAATATGTGTGCGTAAGTCCTATATATTTTAAATTTCACCAATGATTTCTGGTTGTGTCAATTCATCAGACATTTCAATAATTGCCCTGAGTACTGGCTTCATCATGGAATCTTCAGCACTCTCAAATTCTTCATAACGCCGACGTTTAGCGCGATTTGCCACCTGAACCGTAATGCGGTAGCGATTGGAAGCTGCACTAATTAAATCCTCAGCACGGTGCATAATCTGAGATTGAGTTGTCTCGAATTTAGAACGCTTGAGCATAGTAATGGGTTCTTAGGGACTAACCTAGTTTAGCAGTAGTTATCATGACTAGGGACTCTTCAGGGGCAGGGAGGGGTAAGAACTGGTGAGTAATGACCTTTCTTGCGATAGAGGTTGATTGCTTTTGTCTGTTTATAAGTTGGTTGTAATTGTGAAGTCAATAAATTAACCAAATATTATGGCTGACATTGTGGAAACTGCTGTCAAAACCGGAAAATTCAATAAGTTTGTGCAGGCGGCCGAAGCTGCACAAATCTTAGATACTCTCAATAGTCCTGGGATTTTTACTTTGTTTGCACCTACTGATGAGGCTTTTGCAAAGTTACCACAGGGAACTTTAGAAGCATTGCTTAAAGATATACCCAAGCTAAAAAAGATTGTCACATATCACGTAGCTTTTGGTGATGTCCGGTCGGATGACTTGGTGCAAATTGCAGAAGCGGAAACCGTGGAAGGATCTGTTTTAGCAATTGAGTCTATCGACGGTAAATTTAAGGTGAATGGTGCTAATGTCCTGCAAACAGATATCCTGGCTGATAATGGTGTGATTCATGTTATCGACGCTGTTTTAATGCCAGCGATGGTAGCGGGGAAATAGTTCCTCATAGCCTGCGGAAAGGATTTCTTCTGGGAACGGGGCTGGGTATTACCAAATAAGGCAAAAGTAAAAAGTTAAAAGGCAAAAGAAAGAAAAAGAACATCTCTAAACTCATAGGGATTATCTTTTCTTCTCCCCCAGTCCCCAGTCCCCCATCCCCAGTCCCCAATCCCCAGTCCCCAGTCCCCAGTACCCAATCCCCAGTACCCAATCCCCAGTCCCCAGTCCCCAGTCCCCAATCCCCAGTCCCTAATCCCCTAAACCCAAAATGCAGCCACTACGTGGCGGGAGATTTAAGGATAGTTGTTTTGTTTCTTCTGTATTGTGCCAGCTCAATTCTGCTTCGCCATACAGGATTTTATCTGGCTGAGTCTGCAAACTAGCAACATCTACATTAGCCTGGGCTGGTGCTGTACCTACATTCACAGCAATAATCAATTCTTCCTTACCTAAAGTACGGGCAAATACATACAATGCACCTTGCGCCCAAATAACTTGATATTCACCTGTGCGTAAGGCTGGGTAAGCGTGGCGTAAAGCTATTAATTGACGGTGAGTCTGGTAAATTTCTCTATCCCAGTTGGCTTCTAAGGGAAAACCCCGGCGAGAATCAGGGTCTATACCTCCTGGTAAACCCACTTCATCGCCGTAGTAGATACTCGGCGCACCAGGAAAGGTAAGTAGTAATAGGGTAGCTAATTCTATACTGGCTTGATCACCGCCAGCAATGGTCATTAGTCTAGCTGTATCGTGACTGGCTAATAAGTTGAGTTGGGTAAGTTGAATTTCCCAAGGATAAAGTTGCAGTAATTCCTGAATTTTGGTGGCGTATTCGGCGGCGAATAGGGGCGGATACGGTTGATAGTCGCGGCTTTGGACTTGTTCTAAGACTACGCGATCGCCTGCGGTAAAGGCAATGGTCGGCCCGGCAAATAAGTAATTCATCACGCCGTCGAATTGCGTCCCATCTAGCCACTCACGGGAGTCTCCCCATACTTCCCCCACAATATAAGCTTCAGGGTTAATGGCTTTAACGCGATCGCGGAATTCTTGCCAAAAGCCAGGAGTTTTAATTTCAAATGGTACATCCAATCGCCAACCGTCGATGCCGAATTTAATCCAATATTCGGCAATTTCCATAATATATTCCCGTACGTCTGGGTTATCGTGATTAAATACGGGCAAGGCACGATTATCAGCCCAACCTACGTAATTTGCTGGTAACTCACCTGTATATGGTGCAAGAGGCCAGCCTTCAATTTTGAACCAATTTACCCAAGGAGAATGGGGGCCATTTTCCAAAACGTCATGGAAAAAGAAAAATCCTCGACTGGAATGATTAAATACGCCATCGAGGACAACTTTAATATTGCGTTCGTGGGCTGCGTCTAGTAATTCCTTAAAAGCGGCATTCCCACCCAACATCGGGTCTACTTGATAATAGTCGTGGGTATGATAGCGGTGATTGCTGGCAGACTGAAAGATGGGCGTAAAGTAGATGGCATCGATGCCCAAATCTTGAATATAGTCCAACTGCTCCATAATGCCCCATAAATCACCGCCTTTGTATCCTTGCAGTGTGGGCATTGCGTCCCAGTCTTCCCAACGCACATCACGCAACAGCCGCTTCCGGGACTGTTTACTTATAGCAAAACGGTCTGGAAAGATTTGGTAGAATACAGCGTTTTTCACCCAGTCTGGTGTTTGAATTTGCATGAGTTCCCTTTTATGCCTTCAGGTGCGATCGTTACAAATAATTACCTATTTGTGATTCTTACTTATGATAGAAAATTTACATTTACCTATCAGTCATCAGTAGTTAATTTATATCAAGTTTGGGTAATTGGTAATTGGTAATTGGTAGTTGTTGACTGGTTGTTATACCAATTCTCTATGAAGTTGCATCAAATAAATGATGTAGAGACTTTGCATACAACGTTTCTACAGTCCAGAATAAAGCACATCTTCATTAAGAAACGGTATTACCTATTGAAGTTTTCAAAAAATATAAATATTTGTAGGGTGGGCATTGCCCACCAAAGAGCTTATATTATCAGCCATACTTCTTGTGCTTCCAAAGTTAAGCATGAATACTATAGGGCTACCATTTAATTTGTGAATCATACGTAGTAGGCTAGGCAATGCCCACCAAAAAACCCGATATGGTGGGCATTGCCTACCCTACAGATACTTACTTTTATTCAATAATCAAATCGGATTCCTATATATAAATATTTCCAATTTATTTCCTACTCTTTAAATTGATTTAATGATATTGCTAAAGGTAATAACCTAATTAGGAACTTATGAATTCAAAAATTAGTAATGAGTAAAACTTACTAAATTTTTACCGATTACCAATTAATTACTACCAATTATCCAATCCAGAGTCACATCAATACCAGCGCTAATTAATTTAAATACTCCTGTAAAATTGGTGTCAAAATGCGACATGAAAAACTTGCGCCTGCATTGTTATTAGCCTATCAAGACCTTCAAAATCAAGGACAGACAGCTTTAATAAAGCATAGGTATTTTCTGGGTATAATTGCCCCTAAAACAGTTATCAAACCAACCAAAAGTATTATCTTTATCTACTGTGATGCTGACGCTGACTTAAGCCATTTGTCACAATATGGGGTCGAAGTAAATCAAAATTCCGGTAGCGTTCGCACAGCTTTCTTACCCTTAGAAAATCTCGCCGCCATATCAGAAGAAGCCGCCATCCACAGAATTAAACCTTCACGTCAACTCAAGCTGCGGATGGATGTTGCACCCCAAGCCGTGCAATTGCCAGATTTTCATGGCAAAACAGGATTGACTGGTAAAGGTGTCATCATCGGTATTATCGACACAGGTATCGATGCCAAACACCATGCCTTTACTGGCCGGATCTTGCGGATTTGGGATCAAACTCTACCAGGCCCAGGAGTAAATGAGGGGGGCTACGGTGCAGAATTTACAGAAACACAACTTACCATTTCTCAAGATACGACAGGTCATGGTACTCATGTTGCTGGCATTGCGGCTGGTGCGGATGCTACCTATCGCGGCGTAGCACCAGAGGCCGAGTTAGTCATTGTCAAATCTGATTTACAAGATGCCCATATTGCTGATGGTATCCGTTATATTTTTCGGGTAGCTGGTGAGTTGGGAAGACCAGCCGTAGTCAATATCAGTTTAGGTAATCATAGTGATGCCCATGATGGCACTGATTCTCTATCACAAATTATTGATGCGGAATCAGGTTCAGGCAGAATTGTCTGCTGTGCTGCGGGTAATGAAGGTAACTACAATATTCACGGTCAAGCAAACATTCCCAGTGGACGCAACCGAGGAATGCGCTTTCATGTCCCCTTAAATCAAATCGGTGTAGTCTGGTTAAATGCTTGGTATGCCAGTAGTGGCCAATTGGAAGTATCGCTACAGAGTCCCAATGGTTTTGTTAGTCCTTGGCAAAAAATCATCACTGACGGCAATCCTAGCCACAGTTATAATTTACCTGATTCTCAGGTAGAAATTGTTACCCCAGGCCCAGACCCAGCCAATGGTGATTACAATATTTTTGTGCAGATTCGTGGTCAAGGTAAATCACCAGTACAAGGCGGTGTGTGGCAACTGCGATCGCGCAACACTTCCCCATCTGATACTAAACTGGATGTGTGGACACTGGATGATACATCATCAGTGTTTTTTACAGGTAAAAGCGTCAAGGATGCCTTAAAAATTGGTTCTCCCGGCTGCGCTAAAAGTGCGGTAACGGTTGCTGCTTACACCACCAAAGCCAAGTTTCAAGATATAGATGGTCAGATTCAAGAAATGGGGCTGGATTTAAACACTATTGCGGATTTTAGTAGTGAAGGCCCCTTACGGAACAATACCCAAAAACCAGATGTAGCTGCACCAGGGGCAATGATTGTATCTGCACTTTCTGGTTATGCTCATAGCGATGATCGCTCAATGACCATTAATCCTCAGTTTATCGCCATGTCTGGTACAAGTATGGCTGCACCGTTCATCACCGGCTTAATCGCCTTACTTCTGCAACGCAACCCTAACCTAGACCCGGAGGCAATTAAAGACTTACTACGTCAAAGTAGTTCTATCCCTGGTAAACCTCCTGGTACATTTGACCCCAAATGGGGTTTTGGGCTGATTAATGCTGCAAAATTAATCGGCTGAGATTGAGGGTTTTTAGCCAAAAAGTCATGATTATGGATTACCAAAAGTTAGATGCAGCCCTGACTATGGCGCTAAATGAATCGCCAGAAGGCAGTTTAGAGATATTTATCCATACACACACTCACTTAGATGCTGGGGCAACTGCTGTGTTAAAGAGTCTGGGAATTAATTGTGTCAAAGCTAACCAGGAAATATTTACAGCCACAGTATCACCTGATCAGATTTCTCAGTTATCCGCCCAACCTTGGGTGAAATTCTTGAGGCAATCAGCTACACTGGACGTTATGCGATCGCCAAAATTAAGTTTACTCAGTAGTCACCACAACAGATTTTCCACCAAATTAAGGCGAGATTAAGAAATAGTGTAACTATTAACATATCTAATATTTTTAATTACCAGTGCAAATTAATACAGTGGAAATTGTTTTGTGATCAATGGCTACACGATACGTCACCAGTAAGGTTTTTTAAAATTCATTCAAGATAATCTTTGATCCCCCCTTACCAGCTGCCACAGACAGTCCTAAACTGTAGGTGGGAGTTGAAAGGCAGTTGGGAGAAATCTTGTGAAAAAAGTCTTAGCAATTATTCTTGGTGGTGGTGCGGGTACTCGCCTTTACCCACTAACCAAACTCCGCGCTAAACCGGCAGTACCAGTGGCAGGGAAATACCGCCTAATAGATATCCCTGTCAGTAACTGCATTAATTCGGAAATTTTTAAAATCTACGTATTAACACAATTTAACTCAGCTTCTCTCAATCGCCACATTGCCCGTACCTACAACTTTAGTGGTTTTAGCGAGGGTTTTGTGGAAGTGCTGGCCGCCCAGCAGACACCGGAGAACCCTAACTGGTTCCAAGGTACAGCCGATGCTGTACGTCAGTATCTCTGGATGTTACAAGAGTGGGACGTAGATGAATTTTTGATCCTGTCAGGAGATCACCTGTACCGGATGGATTACCGCCTATTTATCCAGCGCCATCGAGAAACCAATGCGGATATCACACTTTCCGTAATTCCCATTGACGATCGCCGCGCCTCGGATTTTGGTTTAATGAAAATCGATAACGCTGGACGAGTCATCGATTTTAGCGAAAAACCCAAAGGCGAAGCCTTAACCAAAATGCGTGTTGATACCACCGTTTTAGGCTTGACACCAGAACAGGCAGCATCACAGCCTTACATCGCCTCGATGGGGATTTACGTATTTAAAAAAGATGTTTTGATCAAACTGTTGAAGGAATCTTTAGAACGTACTGATTTTGGCAAAGAAATTATTCCTGATGCCTCGAAAGATCACAACGTTCAAGCTTACTTATTCGATGACTACTGGGAAGATATTGGGACAATCGAAGCTTTTTATAATGCTAATTTAGCATTGACTCAGCAGCCCATGCCGCCCTTTAGCTTCTACGATGAAGAAGCACCAATTTATACCCGCGCACGTTACTTACCACCCACAAAACTATTAGATTGCCACGTTACAGAATCCATCATTGGCGAAGGCTGTATTCTGAAAAACTGTCGCATTCAACACTCAGTATTGGGAGTGCGATCGCGTATTGAAACCGGCTGCGTCATTGAAGAATCTTTACTCATGGGTGCCGACTTCTACCAAGCTTCAGTGGAACGCCAGTGCAGCATTGACAAAGGAGACATCCCCGTAGGCATCGGCCCAGATACCATTATTCGCCGTGCCATCATCGATAAAAATGCCCGCATCGGTCACGATGTCAAAATTATCAATAAAGACAACGTGCAGGAAGCAGACCGCGAAAGTCAAGGATTTTACATCCGCAGTGGCATTGTCGTTGTTCTCAAAAATGCTGTCATTACCGATGGCACAATAATTTAGTCAGCAGTCAACCCTTCGGGTACTCTTCGAGAACTCCTTTCCTACGGAACGCTCCGCGAACGGAGAACGGCAGTTCGCAATCGACGCAAAGCGCCAAGACTGCGACTGCCTCACAGTCAGTAGTCAACAACTTTGACTACTGACTACTGACTACTGACCCTAGACTAATGACAAAACTCATATTACTGATTGGTCTTCCTGGTAGCGGTAAGTCAACCTTGGCAAAACAATTAGTAGCACAATGCCCCCAGATGCAGCTGATTTC
This sequence comes from Anabaena sp. CCY 9910, assembly GCF_963920875.1. Taxonomy (NCBI): domain Bacteria; kingdom Bacillati; phylum Cyanobacteriota; class Cyanophyceae; order Nostocales; family Nostocaceae; genus Anabaena; species Anabaena sp. CCY 9910. The sequence goes on from NZ_CAWUDJ010000001.1 coordinate 376,624, forward strand.
CACAGATGCCATCAGGGGGCAACTGTTTGGCTCAGAAGCAATTCAAGGGTCATGGCTGCTAATTTGGCGGGAGATAGAACGGCAATTGCAGCAAACTGTGATTACAGGTAAAATCGCCCTTTTCGACGCTACCAACGCCCAACGCCGCCATCGTCGTGAACTTATTGCCCTAGCCCGTGAATTAGGCTTTACCGAAATTACAGGAGTTTGGATCAAAACACCCGTCTGGTTATGTCTAGCACGTAACAAAAAACGCCCACGCCAAGTCCCCGAAGATGTCATCCTAAGAATGCACCGCCAACTCCGCGATGCACCCCCCACCCTACAAGAAGGACTAGAAAACCTAATTGTCCATGAAAATATCTCTTCCCCCATTCACAACTCCCTACTCCCCATTTCCTTCATCGATAAGTACGGAAATTGCCCTGACCCAGTGAGCGGGAACCACACTTGATTTTCTTTATTATTTGTTAATTTAAAATCAGAATATTTATGCCTTACGTATGAAAACGAAAGATCAAGGGTTTGGGCAAGGGTATAGGGGTATTAGGGGTATAAATGTTTGAAACCCTTACACCCCTACACCCTTACACCCGGTCTCAACAGAAAATCTGGGTAGGTAAATCCTATATTTATGCGTTGGCATTAGACCTAGCAAATTCTCATTTCAAATCTTAGAAAAAAACTTAAAGAAATTTCTACAGGAGGCTGGTAGATGGCTGCAACAGACTTCAAAGACTATTACGCGATTTTGGGAGTTAGTAAAACTGCCACTCCAGAGGAAATTAAACAAGCTTTTCGCAAATTAGCCCGCAAATATCACCCTGATGTTAATCCAGGGAATAAACAGGCGGAAGCAAGCTTCAAAGAAGTTAACGAAGCCTACGAAGTTTTGTCAGATGCCGAAAAACGCCAAAAATACGATCAATTTGGACAATATTGGCGACAAGTAGGCGAAGGTTTCCCTGGGGGTGGCGCTGGTGTCGATATGGGTGGAGTGGACTTCAGCCAATACGGCAATTTTGATGAATTTATTAATGAGTTGTTAGGGCGCTTTGGTGGTGCTGCACCTCGTGGTGGGCGACAAGGCTACTCTTATCGCACTTCTGGTGGTAGACCAGGGGGTGGTTTTGGCGGCTTTAATGACTTTGGATTTCAAGATGTAGGCGCAGCCGGTGGTGGTCAAGATGCGGAAGCTACCATCAGCCTCACCTTTGCTGAAGCTTTTGCTGGAGTTCAAAAGCGCTTTAATTTAGGTAACGAAACTATTGATGTGCGAATTCCGGCTGGCACTAAACCCGGTACTCGCTTACGGGTAAGAGGTAAGGGTCAATTTAACCCTATGACACAACAAAGAGGCGATTTATATTTAAAAGTAGAATTTCAGCCCCATTCATTCTTCCAAATTGAAGGGGATAACTTAGCCTGTGAAATTCCCATTACCCCCGATGAAGCTGCGCTGGGAGCTTCCATTGATGTACCTACACCCGATGGTTCTGTGAACGTTAAACTACCTGCTGGTGTACGTTCTGGTCAATCTCTCCGTTTACGGGGCAAAGGCTGGCCTATAGCCAAAGGCGGACGGGGTGATCAGTTTGTCAAAGTGGCTATTGTTCCACCAAAAGATATGAGCCAACAAGAGCGAGAATATTATGAAAAAATCCGGGCTATCCGCAGTTACAATCCCCGGAGTCATTTACAACAAGTGAAGTTGTAATATTCCGTTTTGCTACTTATTTATATCTAGGATTCGTACTTGATTTTTGAAACGTAGGGTGGGCATTGCCACCGGCTCATGGTTTTAGTGGGCAATGCCCGCCCTATAGATGTTGAAAATTTCTCTGGAATCAAATCGAATTTCTATGGTTGATTTGGTTGGTAATGGGTAATATTAATACCGATTCGATTAATGATTGTAATACATCATTGGTTGAAGAAGAAGACGCGATGAATCGCGTCTCTACAAGCATTCTTTTTTTCAAATTGGTATAATTTTTTTTCCTATTACCAATTTTAATCAAATTTCCCTAACAATTTCTCAACACTGGCATTGTGATCGAAAAACGAAAATAAATGCTTGTAACGCAATCTACCATCTTTATCTAAGACAAATTGGGCTGGTAAAGGCGCTCCCAAGGCTTGCCCTACTTGATAGGTACGAAATACCCGACAACTTGGGTCGCTAAGTAAAGGCATTTTTAAGCCTAAGTCTTTAACTACTATTTGACTTTGCTTTTGATCAGTACTCGTAACTAATAAAACTTCTATCCCCCGATTGGTAAATTGTTCATAGTTTTCATTTAAGGCTTTGATATGAGGAAAGCAAAAGGGACAGTATTGCTTTTCTGTAAAAATTCTCGTAAATGCCAATAATACAGGTTTGTTACCCCGGTAATTTGATAATTTAACTAACGTTCCATTGGTAATATCTGGTAATTGAAAATCTGGTGTTCCTACATCTAGCCTTAATTCGTTGCTAGCAGGAATAGGCAAGAAATTACGAAAGAAACGTTCATTCAATAAGCCTCTAAAATCTGTTGAAGTTAACATAAACATTTGAAAATTATCTAGTAGTAATATGATGGAAAATACAATTATAAAACCACAGATAAACACTGGAGTTAACACTGATTTTATATCTGTGTCTATCTACGTTCATCTGTGGTGCGGATGATTATCTTATTTGACTCTTGCAAGCAGGATAGAAGTTGGAAGGTTTCTAAATAAAGTAATCGATCGCAGAGGGGCAGGATAAATATATGAAAGAAACAGCTATGAACCAATGAGGCTATTTTCTTTCCTTGTGCCTGCTACCCTCTCTTCAAAAAATGCGCGATCGCCAACTGCTTTTTTAAACAGCCGCGAAGTAAACTTTGGACTTCACAGGGTCGGGAGTCATGGTCTTTTCGCCAGGTTGCCAACCAGCAGGGCAAACTTCATCTGGGTGAGACTGGACGTACTGGATTGCTTGTAATGTCCGTAGGGTTTCGTCAACGCTACGACCAAAAGCTAGGTTGTTAATGGTAGCGTGCTGAATTACACCATCTTTGTCGATGATGAACAAACCACGTAAAGCAATACCTGCTGCTGGGTCTAGTACGTTGTAAGCGTCGCTCACCTCTTTCTTAATATCGGAAACTAGGGGATAATTTAGGTCGCCAACACCACCAGACTTACGATCAGTTTGAATCCAAGCTAGGTGGGAGAACTCGCTATCAACGGACACACCGAGAATTTCGGTGTTAAGTTTTTTGAATTCTTCGTAGCGATCGCTAAATGCTGTGATTTCCGTGGGGCAAACAAAGGTAAAGTCTAGGGGATAAAAGAACAAGACAACATACTTACCACGATAGTCGGAAAGCTTGATTGTCTTGAATTCCTGATCAACTACAGCTGTTGCTGTAAAGTCGGGAGCCTGTTGACCAACGCGGAGGCTTTCTTGTGTTCCGTAGGTGATGGACATTAACTTAATTCTCCTTCAACTTATATCGGTTTACTAGGTGTTGGAGTTTGGGTTAGGAATAAACTTACCCATCCACGCTTTCACCCTATCGGGTATTCTCCGAGAAGCCTTACGGGTACGCAGTCCTTTAGGGCTGTCTCACAGTTTGATTACGATCTGTTACGACTATATCATAGTCATAACGATTTTGAGTAGCAAATGGATGATTTAGATACAAGAGAATGGTTGCTGACCAATGGCTTAGGAAGTTTTGCCAGTGGTACTGTTTCGGATATCCGTACACGCACCTACCACGGTTGGCTATTTGCATCGACAAATCCGCCTTCTGGACGCACCCTACTACTGTCGCACCTAGAAGCTAGCTTAGAAGTCTCAGGAAAAGTCGTAGCATTGGGGACGAATATTTGGGGTACAGGTGAGATTGCACCCACTGGTTACAAGCTACTGCGTTCTTTTGATGTTAACCCAGTACCTAAGTGGATTTGGGGTGAAGGAGAATGGCAATTAAGTAGGCAACTTGTGATGCCTTACGGTGTAGTGGAAAGTGGAGAAGAATGTGAACTCCAAGATCAGGAATCTCAATTTTGCCATCGGTTATTAATTCACTATCGTTACGAAGGTAGAGAAACTGCCGTATTAAGACTGCGATTGCTAATTGCCGATCGCGACTTTCACCATCAACAAACCAATAGCCTAGATTTACAATTTTCCCAAGTCCTGGGTAACAAGCAAATCTACTTGCAAGCCATGAATTCTGGTCGTTTCGGCACACCTTGGCAGTTGCGGTGGTCGCAAGGAGAGTATCAAGCCAATGCAGTTTGGTATTGGCGTTATGGCTTACCAGAAGAAACACAACGGGGATTAGGCGATCGCGAAGACCTCCACAGCCCTGGTTATTTGACAGTGACTCTCCAACCAGGAGACACAGTCACTCTAGAAGCACGGATGGGTTTTCCGGCTGAACTCACAGATTCCTTAACCAGCGACACCTTTGCCGAAGCCGTGGAAGCAGAGCAAGAAAGACTGTCTCAGGTTTTTGGTTGGGAATGGGGGGAAGATAGGAGCGATGGGGAAGAATCTTTCCATATTTCCTCCTCATCCCCACTTTGGCAGCAACTACTCAAAGCCGGGGATCAATTTATTGTCTATCGAGATTCCATTGCTGGCCCTACGGTAATTGCTGGTTATCACTGGTTTAATGATTGGGGACGTGATACGTTAATTGCCTTACCTGGTTTAGCTTTAGTACCCAAGCGTTTTGAATTAGCAAAAGGTCTGTTGCAAACCTTTGGGCGTTATTGCCGCCACGGTTTGATACCTAACGCTTTTCCTGATATTGACAGCGAACCATATTACAACAGTATTGATGCAGCCCTATGGTGGATTGAAACTTTAGGACTGTACCTGGAAGCTACCCAAGATTGGCAATTTTTGGCGGAACAGTTCCCCACTGTCCAGCAAATTTACAAAGCATATTTTGGTGGTACTCGCTACAATATCCAACTCGATGCGACTGATGGTCTAATTGGCTGGGATGCTCCAAATGTTGCTCTTACCTGGATGGATGCGGTAGTTGGGGGAGAGCCGATGACTCCTCGTCCAGGTAAAGCAGTGGAAATTAACGCTCTGTGGTATTCTGCTTTATGTTGGCTGAGTCAATGGGCTGAACGACTGAGTCAGATGGATTTGGGTGATTCTGTTCGTCTGGAAAAACAGGGGCGGCGTTATGCTCAACAAGCCCAACAGGTGAAAGCTTCTTTGCAAAAATTTTGGAATCCACAGCTTGGTTATTTGTACGACACCATCGATTTAGACGATCGCCGGAACGCCCAAATTCGTCCCAACGCGATTTTAGCTTTGTCTCTACACCACTGCGGATTTTCCCAAAAACAGGGACAACAAATATTAGATTTGGCAACTTATCGCCTGTTAACCCCCTATGGTCTTCGTAGCCTCGATCCGGCAGATCCAGAATATATTGGCAGATATGAAGGCAATCCCGAAAAACGCGATCGCGCTTACCATCAAGGTACTGTTTGGACTTGGCTAATTGGGCCTTTTATCCGCGCTTGGCAGCGTTTTTACCCAGAACAACCATTGCCTTTTGATTGGCAACCTCTATTAGATCACTTTTCAAGTGATGCTTGTCTGGGTTCTATTTCCGAAATTTTTGATGGTGACCCTCCTCATAGAGCAAGAGGAGCCGTAGCACAGGCTTGGTCAGTCGCAGAAGTGATTCGCCATTTGCGGACGACATGATTTGTGTTTGGTTTGTGGAGATTGGTAATATTTAATAGGTCATTGGTAATAGCCAAAACTATTATCTTTGACACTCCCGAAGGCGATCGCCTCTTTTGGCCTTACAAAGCTTTAGATGTTTATCCCGTATTTAATGGCTAGGAAGAAAAACTCTTGCATAGCTTAATTTTGAATATGGCTCAGGTCGGATTTGAACCAACGACCCCAGGCTTATGAGTCCCGTGCTCTAACCAACTGAGCTACTGAGCCTTGTTTTTCACACATTTCTTAATATAGCTGACAAATTTATTTTTGTCTAGCACTCTGAGAAATGAATTTTCTCTGGTTGCTTGATATAAGCCTCTAACTAGCGCGGTGGCGCACTAGCAAAATATAGGAGAAACACTTTTTCTCTTGCCCTATACCCTTACACCCCTGTTTTTCTTGAGAGTAAGCATAGTTTCTCTATTTCCACAATTGGGAGAAGATTTCCCCCTTGCTTCAGCCAGACGGTCAACCAAATCTAAAAACTGGCGTAGGCCAGGAGTTGAAATAGTTGACGTAGCAAGGGGTAGCATTATCAGCTTTGAGGTGAAGGTTGATTATTGCGTCTTTGCTGCCAACGCTGACGGGCATTAGCTTTCAGCTCTTGTAATTTAGTTCGCTGTTCTGGGGTTAAAACTGCTTCCATTTGTTGTTGCGAAGTTTGGCGAATTGACCGGATTCTAGTTTTCTGGTCTTCAGTCAAATTTAATTCAGCAAAATTCTTCTTACCACCGCGCTGGCCGGCTTGTGGGCGTTGACCTTGTTGACGCTGCGCCTGACGTGCTTGGCGTGCGGCTTCCATTTTGGCTTTCTGTTCTGGGGTAAAAACTGCCTCAATTTGGGCGCGGCTATTACGGCCAATTTCTTGTATTCTGGCTTTCTGTTCGTTGCTTAATCCCAAACTTTCCCAAGGGCCTTTCTTTCCAGCCTGTGCGATTAATAACACAGAAGAAGAATTTGTTTGTGCTTGAACAGCGAAGGGGGTTGCAGTTAAGGTGAGCGCTAGCGCTCCAACTAATAGGGATAAGGGTTTGAGTTGCATTAGGTTCCTTGATGTGTTTTCCTGTGGGAATGTAACCATCTTAGAAACCCAAATCAACTATCCACATGAGGAGAAAGTCATGAATACACCCATGACTTTTGTCATGCGGCAACCCTGATTCAAGTGACTGGTGGTTTGGTGGAAATTCAAGTAAACATAGAGAACTAGTCAGAATCCAGAAGTCATACCAATTCAAAATTAGTCTTGAAAAGTTGAGCCACTGCGCCCTTACGGGTTCCCCGGCTTGTAGCAATTGGTGTTCTTACGGTGGGGAAACCCCTCTAGGTTCACCAGTTGCCTACAGTACTTTCCGCAAAATTCAAAAGTGAAGATAATTAGTGGTGGCTTGAAACTTAGAATTAATTAATTCAAAATTATTTCTATTCTTCCTAACATAATTTTGTTGGCGCAGCTTTTTTGTAGGGTATTTTGTATTTCAAATTCAAAAAATATCAATATATTTTGTATTATAAACTATGGGTCAATATATTAAAGTTCATAATCACCCTTTCCGCTTTTTACTATATCTAGAATGGATATTGTTGGCAATATCTATTATCACATCGATATTGCCCTATCCCTCACCTAGATTTTCCAGTAGGTTTCCCGAAATTACGATTATTAGTCTCACAATTTTTGGATTGATGGGACTAAGATTACCTACTAGTAATAACCTAGATAAAATAGTTTATACTGCCTGTGAAATCATTTTAATTTTCATTACTGGATTATTTGAAGGGAGAGCAGCGCGGATGTTTCCCTTTCTCTACATCATTTTAGTGACTCGTAGTTGTTTAATCTTTAAGTTACCTGGACGGTTATCTGTCACTTTTATTTCATTTAGTTTGTTTTTATTCACACTAATAAATCGATTACCTCGTCCTCCACTCCCACTACAAGCCCAAGAGCGTTTTCGCTTTTTCACGCTGAGTTTGACACTTGTATTTGGCTTAAGCTTAATTTTCGTGTTGCTGTTAATGAATAGCTTATTATCGGAACGTCAGAGTCGAGAAGAACTAGCCGTTGCGAATGAAAAACTACGTCAATATGCTCTACGTATTGAAAACCAGGCAACTCTAGAAGAACGCAACCGCATTGCACGAGAAATTCACGACTCTTTAGGTCATTCGCTCACAGCATTGAATTTACAATTGGAAACTGCGTTAAAACTTGCACAGTCTAATCCCAATAAAGCACAAACTTTTTTAGTTAGGGCAAAAGAGCTTGGTTCCAAAGCTTTACAAGATGTGAGAAATTCTGTTTCTACCATGCGCTCTCATCCATTGCAGGACAAAACTTTAGAACAAGCAATAGATATCATAGCAGAAGACTTTCAACAGAATACCGGGATTATATTCACTAGTAGTTTTAATGTTAATTATAAATTATCAACAGAAGTTAGTACAGCCATATATAGAATTATTCAAGAATCGTTAACCAATATTTCTAAGCACGCCAGAGCCACAGAAGTTATTTTAGAAATTTCCCTCAATCGAGGTAGCTTATCTTTGATAATTCGGGATAATGGTAGAGGATTTGATATCCAAAAAAATACTACAGGTTTTGGATTACAAAGTATGCGCGATCGCACTTTGGCTTTAGGAGGAAAATTTGCCATCAATAGCGATGTTGGTTATGGTTGTCAAATTACAGTTGATATTCCTGCAAGCAGATTAATATGATTAAAGTTTTATTAGTAGATGATCAGAATCTGATCCGTCAAGGATTAAGAGCATTATTAGAGCTAGAATCTGATATAGAAATTGTGGGAGAGGCAGAAAATGGAAAAATCGCTATTGATTTGATTCCCCAATTCCATCCAGATGTAGTATTGATGGATATGCGAATGCCAATTATGGATGGAGTAGCTGCTACACAAGAAATTCAACGAAATTTCCCTAGTGTTAAAGTTCTAGTCCTCACAACTTTTGATGATGATGAATATGTCAAAGCGGCTTTACAAAATGGTGCAATGGGTTATTTACTCAAAGATACACCCTCAGAAGAATTAGCTGTGGCAATTCGTGCAGTCGAGAAAGGTTACACTCAACTAGGCCCAGGAATAGTCAAGAAACTCTTAGTGCAGTTTCAGTCTACACCAAACCACACGCCACCTGCGCCGACTAATTTAGCTGATCTTACGCCCAGAGAAAAAGAAGTTTTACGCTTAATTGCCGCAGGTGCGAATAACAAAGAAATTGCCCAACAACTCTATATTTCCGAGGGGACAGTTAAAAATCATGTGACGAATATTTTAAATCGTTTGAGTTTGCGCGATCGCACTCAAGCCGCTATCATTGCCAATACCTATTTAAATCATCTCAATGAACCTGAATAAAAGTGATTATCTGATTTCACACAAACAAATTCAAACATTCCTGTCGAAGAATACCCTTAGTAACTTTGATGTTCCTAAAAGATTTGGCAATTAGTTCTTCACAAGATATTTGGATTTGTGCTTGATTTGCTAAAATTAAATCTTGAATTGAAGCACCATATATAATCTCTGCAATACCAGTCCAAACGCAGGCTGCGGCACACATGGGGCAAGGTTCACCAGTGGTATATATGCTATAACCTTCTAAGGAAAAGTTTTGCAATTGCGCGGTTAAACGGCGAATCACATTAATTTCTGCATGAGCAGAAGGATCATTGTCTCTAGCAACAGTGTTGTGTGCGAATGCCACAACTTGGTCATCTTTGACAATTATCGCACCGTATGGCGCATCTCCTTTTTTTGCTTCAGCGATCGCTAGACGCATAAAATATTCTGGATTCATAATTATCTTGATATTTCAGTCAGATAGACGGTAAAAATACCATATTTAAGCAGATATCGTGAAGTATGTTACTGAGTAGACAACAAACTGAATTTTACTTAACAGACCTAGAAACACCATTAGGTAAAGCGATTAATTTGACAATTGCTGCCTTGGTTCTATTATCATCAGGCATTTTTGTTGCTCAAACCTACGCTATACCCGACTCTATTAGGTTGCAGTTGGATCAAATAGATACAGTTATATTGACAATTTTTGCAGTAGAGTATGTCCTCCGCCTTTGGAGTGCGGAAAATAAACTAAAGTATATATTTAGCTTTTATGCCATTATTGATTTAATCGCAATTTTGCCATTTTTACTAGGCTTAGTAAATATTAGTTTTATTCGGATATTACGCTGGTTTAGAATTTTAAGATTAATTAGATTCATTGACAGTAAATTTTTATTTGGCAGTATTAGTTCCGAAGACGGGATAATTTTTATTCGCATACTGTTTACTTTGTTTACCATAATTTTTGTTTATTCTGGCTTAATTTATCAAGTAGAACATCCCGTAAATGCCCAAGTTTATAGTACTTTTTTAGATGCCTTTTATTTCTCAGTAGTCACAATGACTACTGTAGGCTTTGGAGATTTAACTCCCATCTCAGAACTAGGTAGATTATTAACTGTATTGATGATTTTGACAGGTGTAGCCATCATTCCTTGGCAAGTAGGAGATTTAATTAGGCGCGTAGTCAAAACAGCCAATCAGGTAGAAACTGTATGTTTGAATTGTGGTCTAAAATTTCACGATCAGGATGCAGAGTTTTGTAAGCGTTGCGGAACTAAATTACCCAGCCAAAAAATGGATTAACTCTAACCTATTGATCAAAAACCTCACCCATAAGACAGAAGTCATTGTAAATACACCAATCACACTAGTAATTAAAAGAGATTCGTGGTGCAAAACAATGATTAAATTGTCTAACCCTGCTCTCCACGAAGAACCTCGTCACCAGTCAGGCGCTATCATTCCTCTCAAACAAGAAGAATCTTTGCTGGATTGGTTACAAAGTACAGGTCGATTAGTTTCTTACCAACCTATTGACTACTATTACGAAGACGAGGTAGATGAAGAAGAAGACGTGGAAGAGTTTGTAGATGCTTATAGTTTTGATGCAGAAGAAGTAGAGGATTTAGAAGAGTAGAAGCAAGTGCTGGCAATTTTTAGAAGTGAAGATTGAAGAATAAAAACTCTACCCACAAGGGGATAGAGTTTTGTCAGTAGTCATTGGTCAGTAGTCAGTGGCAAAGATATGTAAAAACCACGCCATGTGCGGGTTGGCGTGTTAGACCAGATCATTTCCACAACTGACAACTGACGATTAACAACTGACATACGTAGTGCAATAAACAAGCGATCGCCATTTTACTGCGATCGCTTATCTCATCCCCACCAATCGTTGAGGCGCGCTAGTTTTCTGCCTGACAGATTGCCCAGTCAGCAACTCTACAACATCCATGCCATTCCCAATTACACCAGGAACACTAGGATATCCAGCACTGGCCCCCACTAAGAATAAGTTAGGTAACTCTGTCGTGTAACCTAAGCGATTTAACCCCACCTGTCTAGGGACTAATTTCGCACCGTAAATATTACCTTGTGGTTGTCCCAGGTAATATTCGCTGGTTGTGGGTGTACCGTAAACTTTCATCCTGATGTAATTATCTATATCTGGAACGATATCACGCACACTATTCATGATTTGTCGGTAGACCTCACGCTTTTTAGCTTTATAGGCTGCCGAGTCGTTACTATGCAGATATGCAAAAGGTTCATAAGCACAAACAGTAGCAATTTCTAAAACATGATGCCCGGCTGGAGCCATTCCTGGTTCATGAGATTTCATCGTCGGACAAGAAAGGAAAATCCACGGATGACTGAAATCACCTTGCAGTTGTTGGTGATATTCTCTATTTAAATCTCCAGTAGGATAATACCAAATGTTCCAGTTACCAATGCCGTAGCGTTGTGGATCAAAATTGCTATCTAAACCCAAGTAAATATTAAAAGCACTGGCAGAGTATTCATAATCGGTCAGCCGCCGCCGTTCTTTGTGGCTGATGGCTTCACTATCGTGCATCAACTCTACTGTTAATTTAGGGTCAAGGTCGCTGATATAGGCTTTGGTGGCGCGATAGATTTTGCCATCAGCAATGACAGTATGAACTTTGCCACCACTAACTTGAATATGATTAACCGTCGTAGCATAAGCAATGACACCACCACCGGCGGTAATTGTCTCAACAATGGTATCAACCAAGTGCTTAAAGTGATGTTTGGGATAATAAGCACCTTCAGAATAATCCCAAACCAGAGAAGTATGGGTCAGCAAAGCAATTTCTGCGGGTGGTAGTGCATAGTCGCCACTTTGTCCAGCCAGCACAGCTTGGAGTTTGGGCGATAACCCGGCATAGTTATACAAGTCTTGCAGAGTCCAATTGCGCTTTTTAAAAAGATTAAAATACTTAGGTAACTTTAACCAGTCAGGCAGCTTCTGGTCAAACCAACGAATTTCTTGCGCTAAATTACGGATTTCTTGATGAAGTTGTTGAATTTCGTTGCAGTAGCGGTTAATAGCATTGGTTTCTTCAGGAAAGGTAGACAGCAAACGATAACGTAAACTTTCCCATCCTAAGGGAATTCTAAAATCTGCTTCTGGGGTGATGATGCGATCTATGCAGTCGGGGTCAAGGCTATTAAAAGGGACATCTTGACCAATATAGTTGAGAAATTGAGCGATCGCCTGGCCATGACCACATTGAGAAACATAATGCACATCCGCACAAAAACTATATTCACCGTAATCAAAAGTGTGACAACAGCCACCAGGTAAATAGTGTTTTTCTAAAACTGCTACATTATATCCTTGTCGAGTTAAACAAGCAGCAGTTGCTAATCCACCCAAACCGGCTCCAAGAATTACATAATCAAAGATTTCCATATTCTCCTCCTCTGAAATCTTGATTGCTCTTAATTTCATCAATATTCTTGTTAAAACTTCTTATAATATGAGTACTATTTTTGTAATTTTCATCCAATAGTACTGAGAAACCGGAAAAACATTAAATCTCAGAGTCGATATTTAGTCTAGTTTGCATTGAGAAGAAGATAATTAAGTTAACTAGACTGTTTATTTTCCTCTCACTTAGTTATAGTTAAGGTATCTAAAGAGAGTGATTGCATTTTGCATCTTCAATAATCTGTAAATAATTACTACTAATCAAACTCAGTACTTTTATCTATGACTAATATTTTTTAGTCTATCTAACATCTCAAAATTCCTGGGAAACTATTTGTTTTTCTTAACACAACCCAAATTTTTTACGTACTTGTTTTAACCTAGTTATGACTTACACACGAAAAAGAAAAATCAAGGGATTTGATCAGGATGTAGAGATTAAAGGTTTAAGGGTGTAAGGGTTTTAAACATTTATACTCTTAGACAAACTGGGTGTGTAAGTCCTAATAGTGATTGGAACCATATTTGCAATAGTAGGCTATAGTCGAAGGAATCCCGTCCCTCAGAAAGACTACGCTAACACATCCCATGAAAAGGATTCACTACTTACAATTTAGTCTGATTATCACTTATAAATTCCTTGCTATTTGCCATACTTGAGCAAATTTTTAAATATTTTGAACTATGGTTATGATAGAGATAGAAACATTACAATTTACTAAAAAATACAGATTAAATTCTCTTTTAATCAGGGATAATAGCAGTATTTAGACTTTCAGTAAACTGCACAGACAATTATAATTTATAATCCCGAAAATATCATATTACATCGTTTTTAACTATATTCATAGTGGTATATATTAGTATTCATGATCTGCACCCATAGCTAGAAATTTTATGATTCATGTTCTTAAACAAATATATTTCTGAGATTATGCCTTCAAACTATATCCAAGGATATAGTTTTCAGGTTACTAAGCAAAACTATTGACAGAGATAGCTAAAACTTTATTTTGTTAAACATATAATTAAAGCACTAAAAAAGGTTCATCTCGAATCAAACACTGAGGTATCAATGTTACACGCGCATATAATAGTAATCAATATTTATAGCATATGCCTAATTTATTAGTGCTAAATATGTTATGTAGTACAAGCATTAATATTTTTGTGTTCACAGAACCAAATAAATACCAATAAAACCCAAATTAGCAAATATATAAATAAGGTTCAATAATATGTTCACTGAGGTAATAAATCAACACAAGATAACGACAAATAATCACATTCGATCTGTGAATATAACTGAATCTCAACAAAAAAACACTCAAACTAATAGTATAGATTTTCCAGATATAGCTATTTCTTTAACTCCTGTTGGATTAGTTTTTAGTTGGGTAATTTTTTTTATAATTTTACGAAAGATTCGTTCTATCATAGAAAATAAGATGGTTTTTACAGTGAAAGGTTTACATCAATTGCCTTGTAAAAACTGCCAATATTATTGCAATAATCATTATCTTAAATGTGCAGTACAGCCCTCCATTGTACTCACAGATGAAGCAAAAAACTGTTCTGAATATTTACCCAAAAACGACAAATTTGATTCCAAACATTTTTTTTAATAGCTTCTGATAATTACAGAAGATATAAGAAAAAGGTAATAGATAATATAACAATTACCCATTACCAAATTCTCATACCTTTTAGGTGATGATTTTAACCTATGTTATTTCTGCTTTTGCCGTTTTAATAAAATGCCAAATCCCATAACCAACGGTAAGCCAATAATAGAAGGGCTTTCCGGAACAGTGATAGATTGTTGCTGCAACAATGGTGGTAAAACTTGTGTTAGTGCTAGAGCAGTTATTTCTGAGTTTCGAGTGGAATTCTTGCGAAACTGAAGATTAATGGCTTCAAAAGTCACAGGACTTTCAATCAACCCATTAGCATCTATCCAATCTGAAGCTTTAATTGTAAGTGGGGAAGACATTAACGTTGACTTGGGATCAAAAATTTTCCAAGCAGTCTGAGCAATATCCCAATACGATAAAGAAGCTTCGTATGAGGTTGAACTTACCTTACTGACTCTCAAGCGGAAATCTGTTGGCTGACCTGCTGGAAGGTTTAATCGCGTTGATGCAGGTGAGTAGTTACTAATCGGATCGAAACCGGGATCTACATAAACTTGATGATAAGTATCTGTAACATTGGTAGGATTACGCGGTCTCATTGCCACTCTGAGTTCAGCATTTTCATCAACTATTGAACTACCGCTCGGACAGAGTGGTGTACCGACAATCGTATTGCTTGAACTGTTGTAACATACAGGAGCATTATCAACATACTGCAAACCAACATAATATTTGTCATTTTCTCTGTGAGCATTTGTGCTAGGAAAAATTCCACTCCAGTATAAAGAAACAGGCCCTAAATCTAAATTTACACGATTATTTAGAGAATAAGAGGCAGTACCCCAAGCTGAAGTACCGACAATTTTACCGGCATTAATAGTTGTTCCACTTAATGACCAGCCGTCGCTGTTATCAAAATCTGTCTTGAAAATTTCTGTCTCGTTGGCATCATAGCTGAATTGCCCTAATGCTTTAGTTGGTAAAGTTATCAATCCTAGTAATGTTAAAAGTAAACCTAAACTAATACTTTTGTAAGTAAACATTTCCCCTCACTACATGATTTAGGATAGACTTAGCCAGTGATCAAGATCGCCAAAAAATAAGACAGTTCATCTCCAATAGCCTAATACCGTTTTTTAATGAAGATGTGCTTTATTCTGAACTGTAGAGACGTTGCATGAAACGCCTCTACATCATTTATTTGGTGCAACTTCATAGAAAATTGGTATAAGCATAGTCCTGCGCCAAAGTGCTTGCTAATTCAAAAATCCAGATAATAACTAGGTTTTTGGCTTTAAAGTAGTTTTCTTTTTTGGCGCGTTAGTATAATTACTGATATTCAAACACAGTAGATTTTAATATTGCAGTTATATTTTTTCAAGTAAAACTACTTATTCAATATAAAAAATGCACTTTTTTTAAATTTACGATAAAGTATTATCCAAATAGTTGAATAAATGATTTTATGTGTATCTATCCTATAAATCTCAAAAGAGTGATATTCGACTAAAAAACCTGTCTAATACATAGCAGATAGCAGCTTGATATAAAGCTGGTGAAATATTTTTATTGAACAATCAAAAACAGGAGTCAAGCACCTAATATAAGGTGCTTAAAACTAAAAATATTAATATATGCGGATCTATAAAGGCTATGAGCTATGCTTGGAAATGATTACGCAAACAATAAAGATGAGATTTCCCAGTCAGAGACTGGGAGTGAGGGGACAAATCTTAAGAAACTTTCGCTTCTAAGGATTTAAGTAACTCAGTATTGACACCAGATTCACGAGTCAGGGCGATTTTACCAGTGCGGGCGATTTCCCTGATACCAAACTTTTGTAGCACCTGGACGATCGCCACCATCTTACCAGGGTCGCCGACCACTTCCAAAGTTAAAGAATCTTCCGCTACATCGACTACTCGCGCCCGGAAAATTTGAGCTAGTTCAATGACTTCTGAACGGTTGCTGCTAGTGGCGTTCACCTTCAGGAGCATCAATTCTCTCTCCACACAAGGAGTTTCAGTTATATCCTGTACTTTGAGAACGTTAACGAGCTTGTATAGTTGTTTGGTAAGTTGTTCAATCACGCGATCGTCACCAGGCACAACCATAGTAATGCGGGAAACCCCACCTTCTTCCCCCGAACCAACAGCCAGGCTTTCTATATTAAAGCCACGACGAGCAAATAAACTAGCAATGCGGGACAGAACTCCCGCCTCATCTTCTACCAGAACTGAAAGAGTATGTTTCATCTTTGCCAACACAGGCTCAGACAACATATAACTAACCCGAATGTTAGCTAACAGCTGCCCTACACGTACTGCTTACTAGGTGAATAGGTTATAAATCTTATACTTTATTTTAAACTTAATCCCTGCATTCCTGAAATCTTCTATAAAAAAGTTATGTCTAAATCATTCCAAAAGCAGAAGTCATTTGGAGAATATATCTTTTGATCGGCAGATGTACATTATTTATCAAAATCTTATTTTGAGAATATTGTCACCATTAAATCAGGAGAAAGACATTTATGGGTTGGTTAAAAAGACTTTTTGGCATGGAAAAACCTCAAAATGCCCAGGTAAATCCAACTCCGCAAGTATCCTCAGCCTCCACTACTGCTAATGCACCTACGGCTACCCAATCAATTCCACCAGAACGTTTAGGGTTAAACGGCGAATACGACCAAAGTGGTTTAGCAAAGCGAGTAGCACTGGCATTTGATCAAGACCAGCAACTTGATGATATGAATTCTTTGTGGGTTGCTCAAACTGGTAGCACCGTCGTTCTAAAAGGTTCGGTTCCCAGCCAAGACATTCTCAATAAAATGATTTCTGTGGCGCAGTCTGTACATGGTACTACAAACGTTGATACCAACCAAGTTAATATTGGCTAAAGACTAGCAATTTTTGTCATGTCTGGGAGATGACTAGATTTTAGTAATCTCCCAAGGCCTTATCCATCCATGCCAAAATTGCCTTGTTTACCTGTTCTGGGCATTCATCGTGGGGACAATGCCCTACATCGTCTAGGTTGAGCAATTGCAACTTTTCGTTGTATTGAGCGAATTGGTTAGCCAAAATCGGCGGAACAAACCTATCTTTGTTTCCCCAAATCAATAACATGGGAATTTGTAGAGTTGGCAATATAGCTTTGACACTAGGACTAAAGTTAACACCGATCGCCGCTTTAAACAAAGCACTAAAAGCACGGGCTGAACCCCTATCCTGGGGAGGCCCAGCTAAAATATCCACCAGCTCGTCGGTGATGGCTGCGGGATTGGCGTAAGCAATACCAGCCCAACGACGGAGAATGCTGGGACGGCGCACGAAATAAAACACCGGCTTTAAAAATATTGGAGAAGCGACAATATTTTTGATTGTCGTGACTACAGGTCTTAAAAAAGGTGGAATCATTTCTTGCTCTAATGATGGGTCTGGTAAACTCATCATCACAATCCCCTTAACCATATCGGGGTGAGCCGCCGCCGCCGCTAAAGAAATCAAAGAACCATTAGAATTCCCAATCAATACCACTGGTTGACGAATAAAAGCTCGCCAAAAATCGTAAACTTGCTCCACCCAAAGTTCAATACTGTAATTTGCAGGGGCTTTTTCCGAACCACCAAAACCAAGCATATCCAGCGCATATACTGTATGAGATTCGCCCAAAACCTCTAAATTATGTCGCCAATGACCAATGGAAGCACCAAAACCATGCAGTAAAATTAGAGGGGTTTTTTCCCGGTCTTCTTGGGTAGAACGAATGTAAGTATAACGAGTCCGCCACCCCCGCCAAACCCAATCTCGTTGATTCCCTACTCGTTCCCGCCAGTGTACCGTCATGGTCACAATTCCTTAGTGATTAATTTCTATCTTAAAGGGGGTGTAAGGGTATAGGGGAATGGCACTAAGAAAACATAAAGCTCTTGCCGTGACTGGGTTTAGGGGTATAGGCGTGTAGGGGTGATGAGAATAACAGTATGTATGAGGTATCTTGATTTAATCATGAGATGTTTCCCTTACCCCCCTACACCCTTACACCCTTACCCCCCGAAAGGCTTATACCTTCAAGATTTGCGCTTATCTTAGTACCATTCGGGTAAAGGGGTGTGGGGGATAACTATCATTTTTTCCATTAAAAAAGAATTGTTACAATAGTTAACTATTCTCTAGATTGTGTGATTTAAATTAACGATCGCAGAGAAATTCTCTCAAAATGAGTAGAATAACAAATACACAGACTAAATAAACTATTTTATGGATTAGTTACCATAAAACTATAGACTCCTTTTTAAGTTCTCAGTTATTTTAGTATTGTGCTGCTTTGGCAGACCAATCAAAACAAAGCAATCAAGTCCACATTACATCACTTAACAAAGAAGCTCCCACAAATCATAATGCCTGTGATTGAGAAAAAAAGAACTCGCGATCTGCCCCAAATTAACGAACGGATCCGCTTCCCGAAAATTCGAGTCATTGACACTGATGGTTCCCAGCTAGGAATTCTAACTCCACAGGAAGCGCTGCAACTAGCAGAGGAGAAGGAGCTGGATCTAGTGCTACTCAGTGACAAGGCCGACCCGCCGGTGTGTCGGATTATGGATTACGGGAAATACAAGTTCGAGCAGGAGAAGAAGGCGCGGGAAGCTCGAAAGAAACAGCACACGGCTGATGTGAAAGAAGTGAAGATGCGCTACAAAATCGAGGAACACGACTACAATGTCCGTGTTAAGCAAGCAGAACGCTTCTTGAAAGATGGTGATAAAGTCAAAGCGACTGTGATGTTCCGGGGTCGAGAGATTCAACACAGTGACCTGGCAGAAGATTTACTGAAGCGAATGGCAACGGATCTGGAACCGTTTGGTGAAGTGCAACAAGCACCCAAAAAAGAAGGGCGAAACATGATGATGCTCATCTCGCCTAAGAAGTAATACCCTAAGTATTCTTGTAACCAAGTAATCCACCACTGAAAATATCAAAACGGCTTCACTGTCGTTGAAATTAATTGCAATTTGATAGTCCTGAACTCTGAGTGGGAAACATAATACTCAGTTGTTCAGGACTTTTGCCTTTTTGGGGATTGGGGACTGGGGACTGGGGAGCCGTTATTAATTTTGAATTGATTTCAGAAGAACCAAGACTTGGGGGATTCTCCCCCAAACCCCCGATTGGGGGACGGTTGCGTCCCCCAAGCCCCCTCCAAAAAATAGATCTGTTTTATGTGTAGCAGTTAACTTATTTTCTTAACTGAACCGTATTGCTTTTTAAGGGGGATTTAGGGGGATCAAATAACTTGTGTACACACCGTAGCTACTGGACGGAGAAGATACCAGAAAGTAAAACATGGAATTGAAAAATTATTCGTTGGCGGCAAATCCAAGTTGGCTGGCACAACTTTTAAAATGGGTGAATCTACGACCAGAGGAAGGCGAACGGACTTGGATGATGTTTGCCTTTTACACGACTGTATCTGTGGGGTTGCGATGGGCTGAGGATAGTACAGTAGCACTATTTTTGGATGAATATGGCGCTGGGCCATTGCCTTGGATGTATATTGCCAGTGCGGTTATGGGTATGGCGCTGGTTTTTGTCTATTCTTGGTTGCAAAAGATTTTTCCTTTGCGCTGGGTGGTGGTAGCGATCGCACCTTGTATGGTTGTGCCATTAATGTTGTTGGTATTATTACGCTGGGGCATCCATCTTTCTTACTTTTCAGTCATTGTTGTATTTTTACTACGGTTGTGGGTAGATTCCCTTTATGTAGTTAATGATCTAAATACTTCCATTGTTGCTAACCAATTATTTAATATTCGAGAAATTAAGCGCACTTACCCACTGATTAGTAGTGGATTATTAGTGGCTGATGTGATCAGTGGCTTTAGTTTGCCTTGGTTGCTGGAGTTCGCCAAACTCAACCGCGTGATTATGATCGCCTGTGGAGTGATTATGATTGGCTCGGCAATTCTCTGCTATTTAAGTTATCAGTATCGCAGCTCTTTTCCCGAAGCACCACAGCGCCTAATTCCTCAAGAACAAGCCTCTCGGCATCGGCGTATCCAAGCACCACTCAAGCGTTATACTTTACAGCTATTTGCCTTTGTTGGTCTGTTACAAATTATCGGTTTATTAGTAGATTTTCAATATCTCCAAGAACTAAAAATCAACTTAGGCGATCGCGAACTAGCAGGCTTTTTAGGTATATTTGGTGGGATTGTTGGCTTGTGTGAATTAGGAACTCAGTGGTTCGTTTCCAGCCGCTTGATCGAACGCTTTGGAGTGTTCTTTACTGCTGCACTTTTGCCTGTGGCTGTAGGCTTTGTTGTCCCTGGGATGATTGTTGTACTTTACTTACTACCAGGAATACAATCACTGGCATTTTTTTGGGGATTGGTCGGGTTAAAGTTCTTTGATGAACTGCTACGCTACACCTTTGTTATTAGTAGTGGGCCGTCACTATATCAACCAATTCCAGAACGCATTCGTAGCCGGATGCAGGCATTATCAGGGGGAACGGCGGAAGCGATCGCCACTGGTACTGCTGGTATCATCATTGTGATTACCTTGTTTGTGTGTGGGTTATTTGTACCTGCAACAATGCAAAAGTGGGTGTTTATCTGCGAAACAATGGTCGTAGCCGTTGCCTGCTTGAAGGTAGTATGGTTATTGCGATCGCGTTATGTTGATTTGTTAGTCTTGAGCGCCGATAGAGGCGAACTAAGTGCCTCTAATGTGGGTTTGCGTGCCTTTAAACAAGGGGTAGTCAAAGCTTTAGAAGAAAAGGGCAACACCGCAGATAAACACTCATGTATTGAATTATTAGCCCAAATTGACCCCCAAGGGGCAGCAGATGTTCTTTCACCAATTTTATTTAAGCTAACGCCAGATTTACAACGACACAGTTTAGAGGTGATGCTAGGGGCTGATGCTAATCCCAACCATGTATCGGAAGTAAAATGGTTGTTAGAGCGTCATCCAGACAATGTTAATCCCGAAGTTTTTGCCCTAGCATTACGTTATGTTTGGCTAGCTGACCCCAATCCCAATTTAAGCCAACTGGAAGAATACCTCAACCAGCGCCACCATTCATTAACTCGCGCCACAGCTGCGGCTTTGCTATTGCGTCAGGGAACACCAATCCAAAAAGTAGCCGCCACCAAGACTTTAAGCCGGATGCTAACCCATAAGCAGGAACGAGAACGGGTGAATGGTGTCAAAGCCCTGCGAGAAGTGGTTTATTTACAGGCGTTACGGATTCATATCCCTAATTTGTTACAGGATGAATCCTTAAGGGTGCGTTGTGCTGTCTTAGAAATGATTGCTGCAACACGTATGGAAGAATACTATTCCTCACTGCTGACAGCACTTTATTACAAATCAACCCGCGCTACCGCTATGCGCGCCTTAATCAAAATGGAGAATGAAGCATTGGATATGCTGTTACAACTGGCTACCAATGCCCATAAACCAGAAGTATTAAGAATGTATGCTTGGCGTACCATCGGACAAATTTCTACTACAGAAGCTGTAGAGACTTTATGGTTGCAGTTGGAATCTTCTTGGGGTGGTACTAGGTACCATATTCTGCGTAGCTTGTTGAAAATTCAGAAACAATCAGAAATTACCAATTTAGTAGATAGGTTTCAACACAGTCGGGTAGAAAGTCTCATTGATCAGGAGTTACGATTTTTGGGTGAGATTTATGCAGCTTATATAGACTTACGACCACAACTCACTTTAGATAATAGTCAAACAAATTCCAGGGCTTTGATTGTTGCGGATTTACTCCAACGTGCCTTGGCAGAAATGGAATGGGATATTCGGGAACGTTTATTATTACTATTAAAATTACTATATTCGCCAGATAAAATGCAGGCAGCCGCGTTTAATCTCCGGTCTGAATCGATGGTGAATTTAGCAAGAGGATTGGAAATATTAGAACATACAGTGAATTTGCCCAGAAAATCATTGTTATTAAATCTCTTAGATAAGCGATCGCACCAAGAAAAGCTGCATGATCTTTTAGAGGCGGAATTCACAGAATATCAACCGTTGTCAGCTAGTGAAAGATTGCGGAAGATGCTGACTTTAGGCACTTTTCTCTCTGATTGGTGCTTGGCTTGCTGTTTTCATTTTGCCCAGGTTAACCGGATTCGTTTGACAATTAACGAAATTCTGATGGCTTTGCGTCATCCTACTGGCTTTGTACGGGAAGCGGCGATCGCTTATTTGAATGTAGTTTCACATCGCGTCCTCTTAGAACTTCTGCCCAAATTACAAAAAGATTCTCATCCCCTAGTAGCAGCACAAATTCAGGAATTGATCAAAAAATCCGCCATCAAAATTAATCAATAAACTCAATCAGTAGGGAGAATTCGTAATTCTGTCAGCTACTAAGGCTCAGAACTTTTCACTTCTTCCACTTGACCAACTTCAAAAATCAAGGTGAATGGTTGTCCCATTTCTCGCTCGACAAATTCTTCTAGTAGCTTTACTTGTCGGGGTGTAACCGGGTCATTGGCTCGCACACTCAGCCGTACTTCCGGAGGATTAACTAACCAGTTAGTACTACTTCTAAATAATTGCAGGCGTTGAAAGGTGACAGTACGATTTAATAATGCTCTACGTAAACTAGTTTCTAATTGCGTCTGTCGTACAAGTCGAGCAAAGCTCACACCTAAAGGAATAACCAGAATAGCTGTTAGTACTAAAGTCCAAACGATGGGGCGACGTGCTTGGCTCATAGAAGTATAGCCTGCTGCCAAAAATGTCACCATACAGGAGAGGGTAATACCGAGTAGATTGGTGAGGTAGAGTAAGGTTGCGCCCAAACTGAGTGCGAAATCTGCCTTTGCTAAACCCAGACCAATTACGCATATAGGAGGCATGAGAGCTACTGCGATCGCTGTACCTGCTAAACTACCAGAAATTTTTGACTCAACTTTGGCATAAGCACTAATAGCACCAGCCGCGACGGCAATACCTAAGTCTAATAGGGTTGGTTCGGAACGAGCCAAGACTTCACTACCATAATCAGGTAGTCCCACTATTAAACCCAAAGAGAAAGCGATCGCCAGCGCTAATAATGTACCTAACGCTACTGAGATCACACCTTGGCGGAATAAGCCAATATCACCTTGCAAAGCACCAAAAGCTAATCCGCGAATGGGCAACATCAAGGGGGCAATAATCATAGCACCGATAATCACAGCGCTACTATTTGACAATAAACCAAAAGTAGCGATCGCACAGGAACCAACTATTAGTGCGATATAAGATATATCTAAAATTGACTCTTTAAATAAATCTACTTGTAACTGTTGTAGTTGTTCTGGCTGTCTTTGTTTGCGCCTGAAGTTCTGAAAGCGGTCTCGAATGTTAATACCCAAGAGCTTCCTCCTTCTTGTGGAATAAACTGGCAAATATTCGCGGCTTGATGATTAAAATCTTATATTCAGCCGATGTTATCTGAATATAGTCCTTGGAGAATAAGTACATAATTGTACTAAATACTTACTCATGGTACTTGAATCAGCAATTAGTGAAGAAGCGATCGCCACGAATCTCAAGCAGTTCCTTTTAGTACTTTCGGTTTCTTTAGGCGTAGCCACCTTACCCCAAGTATTTAGTTGGTTTCGCCAAATCCCCTATACCTTACTCCTGGTAATTGTCGGTTTAGGACTAGCAGTCGTTGATGTGCGCTTAGTTGTCCTGTCTCCTGCTTTAATTCTGTCCATCTTTTTACCACCCTTATTGTTTGAAGCCGCATGGAATTTGAAATGGTCAGATTTGCAGCGAGATTTTGTGCCAATTTCCCTGTATGCGGTGTTTGGGGTGGTAATCTCAATTGCCGGAGTAGCAATTGGACTTAATCAACTGGCGGGAATTTCCCTAACTACAGCGTTACTCATCGGTGCGAGTCTTTCTGCTACTGACCCGGTTTCTGTGACCGCTTTGTTTCGTGAATTGGGTGTAGGAACTCGTCTTGTCACCCTCATGGAAGGCGAAAGTCTATTTAATGATGGTATGGCAGTAGTCGCCTTTGGTTTTTTGGTGGCTTTGCCTTTGGGAAGTGCCGAATTGGGTGTTCAACCGATTTTGTTACAGTTTTTTCAAGTAGTTGGCATCGGTGTAGCGGTAGGCTGTTTGATTGGCTTTGCTATTTCCTACCTGACTCAACGCTTTGACTTGCCAATGGTGGAACAGTCCTTAACTTTGGTGTCCGCTTACGGTACTTATCTCGTTACCGAAGACTTGGGAGGTTCCGGCGTGATTGGCGTTGTCACTACAGGTTTGATATTAGGTAACTTTGGTTCACGCATAGGCATGAATCCCCGGACGCGGATTATTGTTTCCGAATTCTGGGAATTTTTAGCCTTTTTTGTCAACTCGATTGTTTTTTTATTAATTGGCGACCAAATCCGCTTTGCCAGTTTAGGAGAAAACCTGCAAATCATTGCTATTACAGTAGGTGCAATGATTTTCATGCGAGCAATTACACTATTTATTCTCAGCAAATTGAGCGTTATGATGACTCAATCACAAGTCTCCTTACCTGAACAGACTATTCTTTGGTGGGGTGGGTTACGTGGTTCGGTGTCAATTGCCCTGGCATTGAGTGTACCGACTGTATTGCCAGGGCGAGAAAAAATCATTGCTACCGTCTTTGGAGTAGTCTTATTTACCCTACTAGTCCAGGGATTAACAATTAAGCCCCTGCTACAAAAGCTCAATTTGCTCGGCGATGCACCCTTACGCGAACAATATTTACAACTAGTCGCCCGTATTGTTGCACTAGAACGAGTATTGCAATACCTGCAAACAGAGAAACGTCCCGGTATCGACCCAGAATTTCTTCGTTACCAAGAAAAACTTGTCACAGGCGAAATTGCAGAATTGCAAACCAAGATTGATAAATTACACCATGAATACCCCAATCTTCAAAACTTTACAACAGAACAATTCCGCGATGAACTACTAGCGATTGAGGCAGATACTTATGCGGAATTTGTCAAGTCTGGGCGATTAAATAAAGAATTAGCGCCGATGCTGGAAGATGTATTAGGGCATCAAAGAGACTAAAGTTGAGATCCTAGCGCTCAGAAATTATCTCTTACCCAATCTCCATCTTTACTTCATAACAGCAGCAAAAGGACAACGGCTAGTTTGTAAATTTGCCGAGGCTGATTTCTCCTTTTTTCCCCAAAGTTTTCGGATCAAATTCCAAAACCTCCGCCAAAGAGAATTAGATTTTTTTTGCTGATTTTGGGGAGTTTTGAGTAATTTACCACCAGATGTCAGCTTTGCTAGGAACTGGGTATTGTCATAATAGTGTTCCAAAGAAAGGATTTTTAAATCATCTGTGACGCGCACAACGCTTGTACCAATGACTTCTATCGTCTCGTTTGTGGGTGCATAGCCTTTAAATTCACCTTTAAATTCTCCCCAGTGTCGCCATTTAAAAACAATCTCCGGTGGCCCTGAATAAACTTCTAGAACTTCCCACAAAAAGCCGTTAGGAAAAGCTGTATGAAATAGACCAGTGGAAGTTTCAAAGTTTTCCTCAGTGGCTTTGTAATTTTTGGTATTGCCAATCATCAATTTATAAGTACCTGAATTAATCAAGTCTGTGATGGTATGGCGAGAACCTCCATTGGTACTCATGCGAAATTGGTCGGGAACAACAGAAAGCCACTGAGCAGGATTTGTTTTAAAGTTAGCTTCAATATCAAAGGTACGCACCAAATTTTGTACTAGTGTTTCCAGTGAATTGGATGGGTGATTACGTGTACTTTCCTGGGCAAGTTTTTCATTAGAATGGGTATAATCTGGTTTTTCACCATAACGCCAGTCAACATGAGTGCTGTACTTTAATACAGTGTCTCTATCTTGTACCCAAAGATGAAGTTTTTCGATGTCAATTTGACTCATAAACCCCTCTGCGAAATCAATGTGAAAATTATAAGTACCCGAATTTCGCAGCTAAATCCCCTCGATTTTTGCAGTTAAATATACAGATTATCTGCTGTTAATTTCTCATGAATTTGTAGCGATCGCACTATTTCTACTATCTGTATTTACCTCTTTTATATTATGCCAGTTCATTCAATCCCGATTGTCAATTTAGCAGCTATTAGCTGATTAAAAGCCTTAAAATTTGCCAAATAAATTGGCAACAAGTAGTTGTTAGGCTATGCAAAAATTGTCTAAAGTATAAATATTGGAACACTAGAAATTAATGAAACTTATACGCACAAAGCAGTAAAAATACTGTTTAAGGAAGAATAAATGAAATTACTATACAAATACAAAAATATGTTACCCAATATTTTTTGGGTAATGGGGGGTGCTATCGCCTTATTATCTACTGGCTGTGAGCAGGTAATTGAATCTTTGCCACCTCTACCAGTCATTGAAATACCATCAAATCAGCCACAAAAACCGCAAATTCCCGTAGAATCTGCCACGACTGCCCAAATCGAAGTAGCCATCCGCCAAGGTATCAACCAAGTGCGGCAACGTAATGGGCTACAACCCCTACAAAATAACGTCAAATTAGCGCAAGTAGCCCGCAATTACAGCCGACAAATGGCAGAAAAGAACTTTTTTAGTCATACAGGTGCAGATGGCAGTACCCCAGCCGATAGAGTCCGTGCTGGTGGTGTCTCTTATTGGGTAGTAGGTGAAAATCTATACACAAGCACAAATATTCCCCGCCCTGTACCGTCAGCTATTGAAGGGTGGATGAAAAGCCCTGGACACCGAGAAAATATTCTCCGCCCCGTATTTGCAGAGACAGGTGTAGGAGTGTGGCGAATAGGTAATACTTACTATATTACTCAGTTATTTTTAAGGCGATCGCCCCTTGGATGGCCTTAAATATGCAGCGATCGCTGATAATTGTCTAAACTGCAAGTAGACCATTATTTTAGATAAACCTTGTGAAAGCGAGATGGATCATCACAGCAGTTTCAGCAGCATTGTTTTTTGGTGGTAGCCTGTTTACATCGCTGCGCGACCCCTGGTTTCAAAACTTACAACGTCCCGACTGGCTGACATTTGAATTTATCATCCCGTTTGTTTGGACGTTCATTTGGGCTTGTACAACCATTTCTGCGATTATTGTTTGGGAAAAAAGGACAAGACAGGGTTTTCGACCTTGGTCTTTGATGGCTATTTATGCAGCGATCGCTATATCCACCTCTGCGTACAGTCCCATTGTAGTAGAACTGCGAAGCTTAACAGGAGGAATATTTATGGGTGGCTTGGCAACACTACTCGTATATATTTTAGCCTTCGTAGTCAAGCCCATTTCCCCAAAAGCCTCTTGGTTATTCCTTCCCTACGCTCTCTGGGGGCCATTTGGTACTTATCTAACTTGGTTATTACTCCAACTAAATCCGGCTGTACCTAACTAAAACTCCGCGTACCTCCGCGCGAACTTTGCGTTCCTCCACGTTTAAAAACCTCCCATACAAATCAAGAAGTTTTCAGGTGGTGGCTACGCACTCGTTCAGGACTACCCGTAGGAATTGAGGCGATTAATTTCTGGGTATAGGCTTCCTTTGGTTCACGGTAGATGCTTTCGGCTGTACCTTGTTCCACTATTTGACCACGATTCATAACTAAAATGCGATCGCTCATAAATTTAACCACACTTAAGTCATGGGAAATAAAAATATAAGTTAACTGAAATTCGTCCTGTAACTCTTTTAACAGATTCAATACCTGGGCTTGTACTGACACATCCAACGCCGAAACCGACTCATCACAAATGATAAACTTAGGATTCAATGCCAAAGAACGGGCAATACAAACCCGTTGACGCTGACCACCAGAAAATTGATGTGGATAGCGATTCATTGCATCTGCACTCAAACCCACCCGTTCCAAGAGTTCTGCAACTCGTTCGCGCCGTTGTCTTGTTGTCTTACCTACAGAGTGAATTAACAACGGTTCCATCACTGCATCCCCAACCTTCATCCGGGGGTCAAGGGAACTAAAGGGATTTTGAAAGACTATTTGCATTTCCCGCCGTAGTTTTTGCAACGGCTCGCCTTTAAAATTAGTAATATCTTGCCCGTCAAAGATAATTTGACCACTTATTGGCTCAATTAACCGCAGCAGAGTTCTACCCAGAGTAGTTTTACCGCAACCAGATTCCCCTACTAATCCTAGTGTTTCCCCTGGTTTCACATCAAAGGAAACATCATTAACCGCCATTTGATAGCGTTTTGTCCCACCAAACCAACCTTTTACAGGGAAACCCACTTTCAAGTTCTTGATTTGTAATAAAGGTTTCTTTTCTTCCAGATTTTCTAATCTGGCAGATATTTCCTCAACGGTAATTTCTGGTGGGTGTGCAGGTTCTTTGGCTTGGATAATTAACTGTCCACTTGATGTTTCTTCTACACTCATGTAGTCAGAAACGGTGAGTAATTTATGGGGACGGCGGTTGAGGGTGGGGCGACAAGCTACCAAGCCTTTAGTATATGGATGTTGGGGATTACTAAAAATTTGCTCGGCTGCACCATATTCGACAACCTTACCTTTGTACATTACCGCTACTTGGTCAGCAATTTCTGAAATTAAACCCAAGTCGTGGGTAATGAAAATTAACGCCATTTCCCGCTTTTGCTGCAACTCGCGCAACAGTTCAATAATTGTTGCTTGTACAGTCACATCTAAGGCTGTCGTCGGTTCATCTGCAATCAATAGCAAGGGATTACAGGAAATCGCCATTGCAATCATTACCCGTTGCAACTGTCCCCCAGATAACTGGTGGGGGTAGCGTTCCAGCATGGTTTCTTTATGCTGCTTCACCAACTGCGCTAACTTGAACTCATCCAGGGGCGAGTTGGGGTTGGTTTGTGGCCAAGTTTCAATATATTGCTGTTTGATTTGCTCATCACTAGGTAAAAGTTTAACCTCTTGCAGACCTGCGATCGCAATCTGTTTTGCTTCTGTCTGGCTAACATTCTGATGACGGAGAATTGCTTCCGTCAGTTGAAACCCGATATCATAAACCGGGTTCAGAGAACTCATCGGTTCTTGGAAAATCATGGCGATGTCGCCACCCCGGTATAGTTGCATTTCCTCAGCAGATAACGCCGATAAATTGATGGGGTTAGCGTTGGCTTGGGGACAAAACAGAATTTCTCCGCCGCTAACTCTCCCAGGATGTTGCAACAAACCCATCACCGCCAATGATGTGACTGATTTACCACTCCCAGATTCACCCACTATTCCTAGAGTTTCACCCCGATGCAGCTGAAAAGAAACACCATCAACAGCTTTGACAGCATTGCCATCACCGGAAAATTCTACTTGTAGATTGCGAACCTCTAGGACAGTTTCTCTCATAGGAGCCAGTGATATTGAGTAAAAATTATTTGGATTCTAGCAGTAGTTGGGAAAATTCGGGACTGGGGAGGGGGGATAAATCAATTCAAAATTCAAAATAAAAACTCTATCCCTTTGTGGGTAGAGTTTTGTCAGTAGTCAGTTGTCAGTAGTCAGTGGCAAAGATATGTAGAAACCACGCCATTTGCGGGTTGGGGTATTAGACCAGATCATTTCCACAACTGACAACTGACGACTAACAACTGACATACGCAGTGCAATAAATCTTTGAAATCCTCAACCCCTACACCCCTACACCCCCAAACCCCTACACCCATTACCTAAAATGGAATATCATCTGGGTCTGGTTCTTCTACTGGTGGGTAGTTAGTCTTGGGCGCTGGTTGGTAGTTATTTACTTGGGGTGCAACACTAACTGTACTAGAGGCTGGAGTTGGTGCTGGACGTGGTGATTCATAGCTAGGAGTATCATTTTGGGTAGTAACAGCCGGGGATGGTGGACGAGAAGGGGTTTCGGTGACGGCTGGTGTTCTGGCTACTGTTGATGATGAGGTGAAGTTACCACTAATTGATTGAATCTGTTGTACTGTTAATTCAGCCCGTTTTTCCTTAAATCCTTCTGGACGCTCGATGGTATTCATCCCTAAACGTCCAGCAATGATGACGCGATCGCCTTGATGATAGTTTTGCTGGATTTCTGTAGCTAAATTTCCCCAGCCAACAACTTTTAAAGTCGCTGGTGGGTCATCTGATTTTTGGGAATTGGGAAATTGCACCAACATTTCTGTGACTGCTAAATTATCAGATGTATAGCGCAGTTGCGGTTCTTGAACGATTTCCGCTAATAAAACACAGCTGTTCATTAAATCCTCCTGACTGTATGAGAAATAGAAATTAGGGAAGAAAGATTTCTGTTTTTGATTGTGAGATTTTCCCTTGATTAAATTTCTTCCCACTAGTGAAAAATTAGAGATTTTTGAATGTAGTGCCAAGCAATACTTAATATTTAATAGTTGGCTGCTTCTAAAATTAGTAATCTCTAATAAAAAACTCTCTAATAAGAGTCTGTTTTAGCATAAAAGCCAAGCGACAGTTTTGAACAGCATTTTTTAGATGCTGTTTGCCACTCCCGCCTGACTAAAAGAGCATTGATTTCTGCATGAGTAGTATAATTGTACCACTTGTTGACAGAAAAAATACTTGATTTGGATCGGAGTTAGCGAGAAAAATTTCGTTGCAGTAGAGGTTGAGGGTACGAGGGAAAGGTCACTAAGACTCATGTGAAACCCTTGCCAATACTTGGTGTATGGGTATATGGGTGTGAGAACAAAAAGATAATGTTGGCGAAATATTTCTTCACATTTTTGCCAACTTGATGTTACACGAAAATACTGGTTGCCTCTAGAGCGATAAGACGATTAAATTTTGTTGAGACAATAAGAAGTATCCCAGACCTACCTCAACAAGCAGTAGAGGAGGTACACGCATCTTTATTTATTATAAGCAACGCGCAGACATTGAATCAACCATATAGGCGATCGCATTTTATGTGAAGTGACGTACTTCAAACACGCCTTTTCCGGTGAGTGTGGGCTTCTTATTGAAACCTAATAAATTTACCCGAAAGATGCTTTAACTGTCTCAAGTGCCTTTTAATCTTTGCAATTATTCATACAAATATCTGCTTAAATGTCTTATTTTTCGTTGTCATTTGCGAGCAACGATAAGATAATGTGACTGCTGTAAAAATGGACTACCTTTACATCAATCGACTTAATCTAAGAAAACAGGGGAATTGCCATGCTTTTTAAAGTAACTGGAAGAATTTACGAGGAAGAAAGCGGAGTAGGCATTGCTAATTTAGTTGTCGAAGCATTTGATAAAGATATCCTCAAAAATGATAAACTTGGTCAAACGAAAACTGATCAAGATGGCAAGTTTGCAATTAATTATTCAGAAGCAAATTTCAAAAGCGCATTAGAAAAATTTGAAGGTAATCCCGATTTATATATAGTTGTCAAAACTCCAGACCTGTCCAATATTTTGTATAGTAGTGAGAAGAATATCCGTCCTGATGCTAGCACAAATGAGCATTTCGACGTATCTATTCCCAAAACAACTTTAATAGCTTATCAAGAACGATCAACTCAAGAAAATAAACAACTATTAAAAATCCTGGTGGGAATGGCCTGGCTAGATGGGGAACTCGAACCTGGAGAAAAAGAATATTTATCCAAAATCGCAGATCAAAAAAGATTAACTGAAGATGCAGAAATTAAAAGTTTATTATCTGATAACAAGCCAATACAGCCCCAGCAGTGTTTTGATTGGTTACAAGCTTATTTAGGCAAAAATCCTAGCCCTTACAAATTTGAGGCTTTAGATGAAGTTTTAGAAAGCTTATTCACCAGTGGCGCAGAAATAGACGAACGAGAAAAAGAAATGTTAGCGGCTTTTGCTGACAAAAATACTCGCCAAACTGTTTTTCAGGAAAGACTAGGCAGCATTTTCCTCGATCCAGATTTCTTAGCTAAAGTTACTCCTGACACCCCAGATTCCCCACAAACTGCCCGTAAAAACCTCAAAAAAGGCTTTGCTTACGCTCGTGTTCCCCAAGCAGTTTTAAGTAAACTCACATCTGCACAGTCTGATCCACAAGTCAAAGAAGAATTAGCCCATCGCTTTTTAACTCTCAACTATGCTCCAGTCCGCAAAGAAATTACGGCTGATAACCTAGAAGTGATTGGTAAACTACCGCAAGAGTTGTCAGGTACGTTTCTCCGGATTGGGCCGAACCCCCGCTTCGCTCCTTTGGGTCTTTATCATTGGTTTGATGGAGACGGTATGATTCACGGGGTAAACATTACAAATGGTAAGGCCAGCTATCGTAATCGTTACGTTCGTACTGAAGGATGGAAGATTGAAGAAAAAGAAGGTCAAGCTATCTGGCCAGGATTGCTGAATCTACCTCGCTTCGATGAACCCCACGGCATCATGATGAAAAATGTAGCCAATACAGCTTTAGTTTGGCATCATGGACGGTTACTCGCTCTTTGGGAAGGAGGCGAACCTTATGAAATCAGTCTTCCCAATTTAGACACCGTCGGTTCTTATACTTTTAATGAGCAGTTAACCTTCCCTTTTTGCGCCCACCCCAAAGTCGATGCTAAAACCGGGGAAATGATGTTCTTTGGTTATCAACCCCTAACCAAGCCCTACGTTCAATATGGCATCGTCTCACCAGAAGGAAAAATTGTCAAAACCATACCAATTGACATTCCTTCTCCAATTAGTATGCACGACTTTGCTATTACGGAAAAATATACTATTTTCCTCGATATGCCTCTAGCCCTCAAACCGATGCGAGTTATGCAGGGCAAAGTTCCCCTCGTGTTTGAACGCAATAAACCGAGTCGTTTTGGGATTATTCCTCGGCATGGGGGAGAAATACGCTGGTTTACCGTGCCGAGCTGTATGGTCTACCATGTAGTCAACGCCTATGAAGAAGGTAACGAGGTAATTTTAGTTGCCTATCGCATGGATTGGACACAACTATTTATCCCTGACAGAGAAAACCCCCTGGATTTTGTCAACACCGACACCTCGTCAGAAAAACTTGCCCCAGAAATGACGAAATTGTATCGTTGGCGGTTTAATCTTTCTACTGGTCAAGTCAAGGAGGAAATACTTGACAAAGACGAAATTTGTGAGTTCCCCCGCATCAACGATCGCTTAATTGGACGCAAGATGCGTTATGTGTACTCCGGAATAGGGGCTATGTATATGGAACGCCCGCTATTTGATGGAGTCAAGAAGTATGACTTAGAAACCGGAACAGCCCAATCTGTTTATTTTGGTCGTGGACGCTTTGGTGGTGAATGTGTCTTTGCACCTCGTCCTGGTGGCACAACTGAAGATGACGGATGGGTATTGACTTATATTTATGATGCCGTTAACAAGCGATCGGAATTTATTGTGTTAGATGCCCAGAATATCACTGCCGAACCCGTCGCCCGTGTTATTCTTCCTCAAAGAGTCCCCTTTGGCTTCCATTGTGAGTGGGTTTCTAGCGATAAAATTGCACCCGCGAACAGATAATTAAGAGTATTTATCTGACGTTAGGGACTTCCAGATAAAAAAGGGCATTGGCCACCATATCCGGGTTTTGGTGGCCAATGCCCACCCTACAGATACTTACCTTTGTTCTCTATAAAACCATCTATATCCCCGACTTTTGCAAAAAGTCGGGGATATGAAACCCTAAATATTCATAAATTAAATAGGAGTCCTAATTACTATTATAAACATCGGGTAATCTCCACCAAGGAATCTGAGGATATTCATGATGTTCTTTGTGATAACCAAAGTGGTAGCAAGTTATAAACGACCAAAAAACAGGAAGTGGAGTACTTTGTGTGCAATGTAAATTGGTATATCCGCCTTCTCGTCTTTTATGTGGTAGAAATGTCCCAAAATAAAATAATTGTATGGAACTCAAAATAGAGGGTGTAACCCAAAACAAAATAAGATTTATGTAGGATATATGCAAGACATGATGTGAAAGATGAAAAGTCAATGTTAAGCCGACAATTTGTCGCCAATCCCAGTACGACATCATAAATTTAAAATACCAAATAAAGACATTTTGGTTTTGATTATGGTCGAAATCTGGATCACTTTCAGTTGCAGGATATTGGTGATGCAAACTATGTTTTTCCACTAAGTTATTATAGGAAAATAGCGCATAAAGTATTACCGATATCTTGCCTATCCAATGATTGATTTGAGGATTTTTGGCAACAACAAGACAGTGCATAGCATCATGAGCAGTAATAAATAATCCTGTATATAAGAATGTTTGCCAAATTATAGCTAATACTATCAATGGAAGCTGGATTTTAGCGGTATCCAATGATAGTAATAGTGTTAAATTGCTGCCCCACAAAGTTATAATAAAAAAAGCGATAAGAATTCCTTTATTAGTCATATTTTCAGTTTTCACATCAGAAATCACCTTTGTTAATTGCAAAGATATGGAATTACATTCAGTCATGGGTTTACTCCGTCATTGTCATCGGCGACGATTTTTATAGGTGGAATAGTTGATTTTCGAGATTAAGTTATTAGGATACACAATAAAGAAAGATATATAGTAATATTTTCCTTTTTATTTAACTATTGAATTAGTAACAAAGAAGATTTTTTTATGTTTCGGAATTAGTACAATTTGTAAATCAAATAGTCCATAGTAAATCTTTTCAAATCTAATTATTGTATAAAGTGGAATTATTTACTTGTATTTAATGAAAAAATCATTAGGGGATATATTCTGGTATTAGTTAAAGAAAATTTACCCAACACAATATCATTATTGCTTGAGATTTTAAGATGCGATTAATCGTATCAAATAAAAGTATTATTTTTGATTTTTAAACTCGTCATCCCCTAAATTTCCACTATAATATACAGCAACATACAGCCAAAAGAATTGGGAGATTTCTGGCTTAAAATCCAACCCATAAATTCTGCGATGTCAGAGAAAATAGTTTAGTTTGCTTGTGCTTTTTCCCCAAAGGAAACCTTCATTTCACATGAACAGGAAAAACGCCCAAGGCAATTAATCTGGCTGGTAGATCGCGCAATATTGGCAAGCGCAACAGCACCGGGGGCTGAAAAGTCAGATTGTCGGCTAGTACAGGAGCAAATACTCGCTTTTGAATGAAGGTTTGAAATGCTTGAATGATTCGTGTAGGCAATTCCCGTAGACGCTGGACTTTGGCTAAGTCCCTAAGTTCTACATGGTGGTTTTGCAGTGGTTTTGTCAGGACATTAGCAGCTACCACCGCATCTTGAATGGCATAATTAATACCCACCCCACCAACAGGTGACATGATATGGGCTGCATCACCAATCAGTAGCAACCCTGGACGATACCAGCGCTGCACAAGGTTTGATTCGACGCAGAGAAATGCTACCTGTGACCAGTCGTGTAAATTGTGGATACGATTTGCTAATTCTGGGACAACTTCCACAACAGATTTTTTCAGCGCTTCTAAACCTTGAGACCGTAACTGCTGATAGCCTCCCTTAGGAATCACATAAGCCATTTGCCATTCATTACCACGATCAAGCATAGCGATGATATGACCAGGGGCAAAACGCCCCATTCCGCCCTCACCATCTTCCGGTTGACGCGGTAGGCGGAACCAGAGAATATCCATTGGCGGTGAGGTTTCTGTTGCGGCAAAATCACCCAATTGTCGTAACCGTGAGTGACGACCATCTGCACCTACGGTCAATATTGCCCGAATTTCGTGCCAACCACCGCCGCTTCGATAACGTACACCTTGAATTACTCCGTTTTCCTCAACTAATTCCTGCACATTCGCACCCATGACTAACTGAAAGCTTGGATATTTTTGCGCTTCTTGGGTAATAAACTCTAGAAATTTCACCTGAGGCAACATTGTAATGTAGGGATAGCGGGTTTTTAGGCGACTAAAATCAGCCAAAGTGAAGGTATTTTCAGTTGTTTTTAGCCGAATTTGCCGCATTTTGGCATGGGGTAATTGTAGCAAGCGATCGCTTAATCCCAATTCCTCCATAATTTCCATCACCGATGGGTGAATTGTATCTCCACGAAAATCCCGATCAAAGTCTTTATGGGCTTCCAGCAATATGACAGAAACACCTTGACGCGCCAATAATAAAGCTAAGACTGCACCAGCCGGGCCACCCCCAACAATGCAACAATCTGTATTTTTTACGTCTACAATTTCATGGGCAGGATTAGTCAGCAAATCGGTAGTCATCACAACACCTCCAGACAGCCCTAAAATCAAGGTTAGTGTGCTTTGGGTGGTGCGAGTACTTTTTTTAATTTTTCGTAGCGATAGAGAATGTGTATCATGGACGCTAAAATGTCCATTTAGTGATTAGTCCATAGTCAATAGTTCCAAGTTCAGAGCTTTCTTGACTAATGACCAATGACTAATGACCAATGACTAGTAACAATACTGTGGCGCAAGTTGTTTTAGAAAACGTTTACAAAAGTTTCCCTCCCCGCAGAGGGGAAAATGTGAGTTCGCAAACTCCATCCGCGAAGAAAACTGACGCAGAACCAGCAGGAACCGTCAATGTTTTGCGACGGATTAACCTGACTATTCCTGATGGGGAATTTATGGTGTTGGTGGGGCCTTCTGGTTGCGGTAAAAGTACCCTGC
This sequence comes from Anabaena sp. CCY 9910, assembly GCF_963920875.1. Classification (NCBI taxonomy): domain Bacteria; kingdom Bacillati; phylum Cyanobacteriota; class Cyanophyceae; order Nostocales; family Nostocaceae; genus Anabaena; species Anabaena sp. CCY 9910. Next base: position 413,420 of record NZ_CAWUDJ010000001.1, read on the forward strand.
TACGGTTAATTGCGGGGTTAGAAGTGATGACAGGCGGCAATATTTGGGTAGGCGATCGCTTGGTTAATGATTTACCACCCAAGGAACGGGATATTGCAATGGTGTTTCAAAATTACGCCCTCTATCCCCACATGACGGTATATGACAACATCGCCTTTGGTTTGCGTCGTCGTTCTAGTTCTGAACAACACAGAGACAATTCTCACCCCAGTTCCCAGTCCCAATTCCCCACCTGGGCGGAAAATCTACTAGTAGGTGCGACAAGAAAGCTTCCCAAAGGACTGCGTTACATTTCGGATCAAGAACGAGAAGTAGACGAGCAAGTACGGTCTGTAGCGCATTTGTTACAAATGGAAACCTTGCTAAATCGCTTACCCAAACAATTATCTGGAGGACAAAGACAACGGGTAGCTTTAGGAAGAGCGATCGCCCGTAATCCTCAGGTATTCTTAATGGATGAGCCGCTTTCTAACCTAGATGCCAAGTTAAGGGCAGAAACCCGCGCTCAAATCGTCAAATTGCAACGCCAGCTAGGCACAACAACCATTTACGTTACCCACGACCAAACAGAAGCCATGACAATGGGCGATCGTATCGCCATCATGAATCAAGGCCAAATTCAACAAGTAGCTTCTCCCCTAGAACTCTACAATCATCCGGCCAATCGCTTTGTAGCTGAATTCATTGGTACACCACCCATGAATTTTATTCCCGTAGAGTTCCACGCACCATTGTTAATTACCCATTCCCAGTTCCGTCTCACCCTTCCAGAGATATGGGCAAGTGCGTTGCAAAAATATGATGGGCAAACCCTCATTTTAGGCATTCGTCCAGAACATTTAACTGTGAGTGTACCCGCGACTAAAAATTTGCCAGTACAAGTAGATTTAGTAGAAAACTTAGGTAATGATTCTTTTATTAATGTGGTACTAACTGAGGCTGAATCTCGATTTGCTCATACAATTAAACCTTTGCAAGTACGAGTTCCATCAGACCGAATCATCAATGTGGGAGAGCAAATCTGGTTATCACTAACACTGGATAAAATTCACTTTTTTGACCCTGATACTGATTTAGCAATATTTCCTAAAAATTAGCTTCTTAATTTTAATTATTAGGTAATTGTACAGTTTCTTGATGAAGATGCGCTTTATTCTCTACATCATTTATTTGATGCAGCCTCATATTAATTTGGGATTACAAATAGAAAAATATCCGAAATGTAGGGTGCGTCAGTACCATAGAACCTAACTATCCTCAGAAATTATTCATACTGACGCACCCTACTAAACCTCAAATGAAAATAAGGGTTTTAACAGCACTGCAATTACTATTTCTTAGCTTGACCTTTTTCTAAAGCTTGTTTTACTAAATCATCGCTAACGCTAGTGACTGCATCTTCTCTAGACGCGCCTATTTCTTTTGCTAACTCTACATAATCGTCAGGATTGCTAGTAGATTGAGCTTCGGTTCTGGTTTCTTCAGGTACAGGGATTTCTTGCTGAGGTGCAGTAGCCGCTTCGGCCGCCGCAGCGCCTTCACCAGTGCGATCAACATCACTAATACTAAACTGTTGTGCAGCTGCGTAATCAGCATCAAAATCAACTTTCGGTGCTTTTTCTTCGCCACTAGCTATATTTTCAGCAGCTAATTGTGCGTCGTGGGTAGGAGCTTCAATAAGATTAGGTTTTATTTCTTCAGACATCGCTAATACCTTCAATTGTTTTTAAATCGTTGTAGCGATGGTAACAAAGTGATGGGCTAGTTCTTAGCTCCCTCTAGAAAGATTATTACCTCTATTAAAAGATAGATATAAATACTTAGATGTAGCAAATATAATTATTTCTCTGGAAAGTAGATAAAACAAACAGAATGTTGCTAATTATTACTTGGAGAACTTAAAAACCACTTGGAAATATAAATTATGACTGCTAGTTACGAAAAAAATGTTTCTCAAGCTCTCAGTAATGAAACCCGTAGTTTAGTAGAAGCTTTTAATAAATTAGATACCGATGCTAAGTTAGCTTGGTTTTACTATGTTTATAAAAAAATGGGTGATTCTATCACTCCCGCCGCACCCGCAGCCGCCGAACCAGAATTAGCTCCCCTTTTATTAGGTAACTACTTTCAGTTATCAGACGAAGAGCAACTCAATATTATGCGGCAAATAGTTAATCGTGAAGATACAGAATATTCTCGTGCTTATGGAGCATTAAAAGAAAATAATCAATTATTAATTTGGTATGTATGGGCTGTAGCTATGGGCGATACAGTGGTGGGAATGCCAGATAATTATCAGCCCACAGAAGCTATAAATGATTTACTTTCGCAAGTTGAAGACTTAGATTTTGAAGCACAAATGTCTATCTTTCGGACTATTGCTGGAGAGATGGGACACACAGATGTCAAACCAATTGAAACACAAGCACAAACAGGGAAAACATCAAGTCTTTAATTGAGTGGCTGGAAAGTAGGGAAAATTCAATTTGTCATTCCTACTTTCCTGACTATAAAATTCATATTAAATTAGGATTTACGCATCCAGATTTTCTGTTGAGACCGGGTGTAAGAATTTTAAATATCGATTTTGAATTTTGAATTTTGAATTGATTTATATCCCTATACCCTTCGCCAAACCCTTGATCTTTCGTTTTCATGCGTAAGTCATAAATCTATATAAGCGATCGCTCTCTTCTCTTCAAAATGGGCGATCTACGCGATAAACTCAGCCTAAATAGGCAGACTTGGTCTGTGATTTGTCGTAATTGGGGTCATACCGTTTCTTGATGTAGCTTGCCTGGCGTAGCCATAGATGCACTTTATTCTTTACTGTAGAGACGTTGCGTGCAACGTCTCTACTTATTTGGCGCAACTTCATAGAGAATTGGTATGAGCTTTCCAGTCATTGTGACCTAGTGCAGCAGAAAAAATCACTAAAAACTATTGACATTTGTCGCAGATTATGTTGATAATGATTCTTTGTGGAAACTTTACCTCAATAAAATAAACACTTGGCTAACGTCATTGTAATAGGCGCTCAATGGGGCGATGAAGGAAAAGGTAAAATAACTGACTTACTCAGCCGCTCCGCAGATGTGGTAGTACGCTATCAAGGGGGTGTCAATGCTGGACACACAATTGTAGTCAAAGGTCAGACCTTTAAACTGCATTTGATTCCCTCTGGTATTTTGTACCCCGATACGGAATGTATGATCGGCTGTGGGACGGTCATCGATCCACAAGTTTTGATAAAAGAACTCGACCAATTAGAAAGTTTAAATATTTCTACTAAAAATCTGCTCATCTCTGAAACAGCCCATGTCACCATGCCCTATCATCGGCTAATTGACAAGGCATCAGAAGAGCGACGCGGAAGCCATAAAATTGGAACCACTGGTCGAGGGATTGGCCCTACCTACGCTGATAAATCCGAGCGCACAGGTATCAGGGTATTAGACTTGATGGACCCGGCGGCCCTCCGCGACCAGTTGGCATGGACAATAAATAATAAGAACCTCATTTTAGAAAAGCTGTATAACCTGCCACCTCTAGATACAGAAGAGGTAGTCAAAGAATATTTAGGGTATGCAGAACGTTTGAGACCTCACGTTGTTGATACATCTTTAAAGATATATGATGCCATTCAACGGCGGCGTAACATATTGTTTGAAGGCGCACAAGGTACGCTCTTAGACTTGGATCATGGGACTTATCCCTATGTCACTTCTTCCAACCCCGTAGCTGGGGGGGCTTGCGTAGGTACAGGTCTAGGCCCGACAATGATAGATCGGGTAATTGGGGTTTCCAAAGCCTACACAACGCGAGTCGGAGAAGGCCCATTCCCCACTGAACTGGATGGGGAGTTAGGGGAATTATTGTGCGATCGCGGGGCAGAATTTGGCACAACTACCGGACGTAAGCGTCGCTGTGGTTGGTTTGACGCGGTTATCGGTCGCTATGCTGTGCGAATTAACGGCATGGATTGTATGGCTATCACCAAACTGGATGTCCTTGACGAGTTAGAGGAAATTCAAGTTTGTATAGCCTATGAAATAGACGGCGATCGCTGCGACCATTTCCCAACTAGCGCTCGTCAGTTTGCCCGGTGTCGTCCCATTTACAAAACCCTCCCAGGCTGGCAAGTGCCAACAAGCGAATGTCGCACCCTGGAAGACTTACCCCAACAAGCACTGGACTATCTAAAATTCCTCGCAGAATTGATGGAAGTCCCAATTGCGATCGTTTCTTTAGGCGCAAGCCGCGACCAAACTATCATCGTTGAAGACCCCATCCACGGGCCAAAACGTGCCTTACTGCACCCCGATGGTACACCTGCTTCCTTATTGAGTGCTTAGTCAGAAGTCTACAGTCCAGATTGACTATTGACTATTGACTATTGACTATTGACTATTGACTAACAACAACCGACAACTAAACTAATATGGCTCTGACAGTCGAAACTAAAAAACGTCCAGAAGGCAGCAAGCCTAAAGCTTTGCGCCGCTCTGGATTTATCCCCGCTAATTTGTACGGACACAACGGTAGAGAATCAATTTCTTTGGTAGTTGATGCCAAAGTAGTTGAAAGATTACTCAAAGCAGCTGCTGTTAAAAAAACAGAGATCGAACTCAATATTCCTGAACTGGAATGGACTGGTAAAACCGTTCTTCAAGAAGTTCAGATACATCCAGCTAAAGGTACACCGTATCACATCAGCTTCCTTGCCACTGCCAAAGGCTAAAGCAAGTGCAAAATTTGTCTTACTTGCCATTTAAAGTTTGTGATAATTGCTGATAAGCCAGGGTTAAAACCCTGGTTTTTTGTTGTTTGCCTTTCTCAACTTTTTTAGACAGATTAAGTCTCAATCCCGTATCTTACGATAGTACTTAAACTGACATCTTGCACCAAATCGCGATTTTAATCGTTAAGTGAAAATGTTAGTAAATCAAATAGGCAGGAGCAATAAAGTGCAAATTGAAAAAACAGAGGTGGAAATTTCTACGCCTGATGGACAAATGCCTGCGTTCTTGTATCAGCCTTGTGAACATGGACAAAAGCCAGCCGTAATTCTTTTAATGGAAGCATTTGGCTTAACTTCTCACATTCAGGATGTAGCAGCTCGAATTGCTAACGAAGGCTACGTAGTTCTTACTCCAGATTTGTACTATCGTGAATTGACAAACAACAAGTTTGGATATGAAGAAGTTGAGCAAGCTATGGCGATGATGTACCGCCTTGACTTCGGTAAACCAATTGAGGAGGATATTAGAGCAGCGATCGCTTATCTCAAGTTACAGCCTTATGTATTCCCAGAAAAGATTGGCGTGACTGGGTTTTGCTTGGGTGGTGGTCTGTCTTTTCTCAGCGCTTGCAAATTTTCAAACGAAATTGCGGCGGTAGCTTCCTTCTACGGAATGGTTCTGGATGATTGGATAGAAGCGATAACAAACATCTCAGTACCCATATACTTATTTTACGGTGGTATCGATCCATTTATTCCACTGGAACGGGTTCAGCAAATTGAGACGCGGTTCCAAGAACTTAGTAAGGAATACACATTGAAGGTTTATCCTCATGCTGATCATGGTTTTTTCTGCCATGAGCGTTCTTCCTATAACCGTTCAGCAGCCGAAGACTCATGGAATGAGCTGACACAGTTCTTCCACAGACATTTACAATAAGCGATCGCCTTTTGTGGAAGTTTTTAAATAAAATCTTCATCAAATGCTTGTGGGTTCGACGTTGATGCTTTTACTCTCCTAAAAAAAGTACCATAATCAAGGTTTCAGCATATCCTGAACTCAGGTGAATTTAAAATTTCTATGACAGAAGCGACTCTCCCACCCTTAATTCAGCAGATGTTACAACCAGGATTTTATCCTCATGAAGTAACAGAACCTATTCAACTAATTCAGACTCATGTTTCTTCTGTGTTACTCACAGGAGAGTACGCCTATAAACTAAAAAAACCGGTAAATTTTGGCTTTTTGGATTTCTCCACTTTAGAAAAGCGACAACATTTTTGTCAGGAAGAACTGCGTCTGAATCAACGAGGAGCATCTGAACTATATTTAGAAGTCTTACCAATCAGTTTGGTAGGTGAGCAATATACTCTAGGGGGAACAGGTGAGGCTGTGGAGTATGTGCTGAAAATGCGCCAGTTTCCCCAGGAGGGTTTATTCAGCGAACTTTTTGCCCAAGGTAAGCTAACTGAGTCACACCTCGAAGAATTAGGAAAGGTCGTGGCTCAATACCATGCTAAAACTGAGACGAATGATTATATTCGCAGTTTTGGGGAAGTTCCTCAAGTGCAGGCTGCATTTGATGAGAATTATCAGCAAACTGAGAAATATATCGGTGGGCCTCAGACACAATTGCAATTTGATGAAACTAAAGCCTACACCGAGGGTTTTTTCGTAGATAAACAAGAATTATTTCAGCGCCGAATCCAAAATAACTATATTCGGGAATGTCATGGAGACTTACACCTAAGAAATATTTGCCTATGGCAAGATAAAATTTTCTTGTTTGATTGCATTGAATTTAACGAGCCTTTCCGCTTCGTTGATGTGATGTTCGATGTTGCCTATGCGGTGATGGATTTAGACGCACAGCAACGTCCAGACCTGAGTAACGCATATTTGAATACCTATCTAGAGCAGACTGGCGACTGGGAAGGGTTAGAAGTGCTACCCATATACTTAAATCGTCAATCTTATGTGCGAGCTAAAGTAACTTCGTTTTTGCTAGATGACCCCAGCGTCCCCGCAACGGTGAAAGAAGAAGCGACGAAAACAGCATCTACATATTACAAACTGGCGTGGGAATATACCAAACCCAAACAAGGAAAACTTATCTTAATGTCCGGGTTATCTGGTTCTGGGAAGAGTACGACTGCAAAATATTTAGCCCGTCAACTAGATGCAATTCATATTCGCTCAGATGCAGTCCGCAAACACTTGGGGGGAATTTCTCTGTGGGAACGTGGTGGTGATGACTTGTATACACCCGAAATGACACAGAAAACCTATGCAAGGTTATTAAACTTGGGGACTATACTAGCTAATCAAGGCTACACAGTAATTTTGGATGCTAAATATGATAAACAGAATTTACGAGCAGAGGCGATCGCTCAAGCCGAAAAGCATCACCTCCCCCTCCAGATTATTCACTGCACAGCACCCATAGAAGTTATACAAGAACGCCTAATTAAGCGTACAGGCGATATTGCCGATGCTACAGTTGATTTGTTATCTTCCCAACTCCAACAAACTGAACCCTTTACCGACCCAGAAAAACCTTACGTGCAAACTTGGGACACAACTCAACCACCACACGTAATTGGTAATCGGTAATTTACCGCAAGCTTATTTACGGGGAAACAAGTGTAGGTTAAAAAACTTACCCCTACACCCCTATCCCCCCACACCCCCACACCCCTAGTTCATTTATGGCTAACAATAACAACCTATTCAATTTCACTCCCGAATTCCTGTCGCAGTTAATATTTGGGGCATTTTTAATATTTATTTTAATCACAACAGGTTCGCCACCATCTTTAAGTATTTTTCTGGGAATTATTGGTGGTTTCGCCTTAGGCTGGTTTACCAATTCTACTAAAAGTAGTCCTCAAGCGCCTGTTGTCGCTTCTTCGGATGGTATTGATGCTGGATTGAAATACTGGTTATTTTTCTTGCTAGGGTTTGGATTATTAGGGTATCCTGCACCCATGAGTATTTTACTGGGTGGAATAGGTGCTGTTGGGGGAGGCTGGATTATTGCTTGGTGGCGAAGCAAAGAAGAAACGAAAACTCAATTACCTGTTAATGCTTCACAAGAAGTTGTGAGTGAAGAGTCGAGCGACAGAATCACCAAGCGACAAACAAGAAGACCCGTTCGGCGTTACCGTCGTTCTGGTAGAAATTTTGGGTTTTTATTGTGGGGGAATAATCGAAATAATGATGGAGAGTGAATAATATCTGTGGGGGTTGGTAATTAGTAATTGGTAAGGATCAATTACTATTGTGAGCGCTGAGTTTATCAGGTTAAAATTGCTCCACCCATCAAGCGTTCATAGCGATATTTCAACTCTGCTTTCATTAAAGGCCAACGTTCTAAAGTTGCATCCATTTCTATTACTTTCTCGGCGGCTTGCCTTGCTAATAATAAAACTTCTTCATCTTCTACTAAACTTGCTAAGGTAAAATCAGGCACACCAGATTGCCTTGTTCCTAACACTTCACCAGGGCCGCGAAAACGCATATCCATTTCGGAGATGAAAAAGCCGTCTTGGGACTGTTCTAATACTTTCAGACGTTGTTGAGCGTCGGGACTTCTAGAACTGCTCATTAATAAACAGTAAGACTGGGCTGCACCTCGACCCACACGCCCACGCAATTGATGCAGTTGCGACAAGCCAAATCTTTCCGCATTTTCTATGAGCATCACTGTTGCATTTGGTACGTCCACACCAACTTCAACAACTGTTGTAGATACAAGAATCTGCGTTTCATTATCGCGGAATTTGGTAATCGCTTCGTCTTTTTCCGCCGAACTCATGCGACCATGCAGCAAACCGACTTGAAACTCTGGAAAAACGCTCTCTTGTAACTTTTGGTGTTCTTCTACAGCCGATCGCAAATCTAGTTTCTCTGATTCTTCTACCAATGGCAAGACTACATAAGTTTGTCTACCTTGGGCAATTTCCCGGCGGATGAGGTCGTAAGCTTGGGGACGTTGTTGACCGCTTAACATTGTGGTCTGAATCTTTTGTCGTCCTGGTGGTAACTCATCAATTTGACTGACGTTCATATCCCCGTGTATGGTTAACGCCAATGTCCGAGGAATGGGTGTAGCAGTCATAGTTAATACATGGGGTTGTTCGCCTTTTTGCTGCAATAACGCCCGTTGTTTCACACCAAAACGATGCTGTTCATCAATGACAACTAAACCTAAGCGCTGGAAGTTTACCGGGTCTTGAATTAAGGCGTGAGTTCCCACCAGCAAAGGTAATTCACCTGTTTCTAATTGAGAATGTATCTGTCTTCTTTTCACAGTTTTGGTAGAACCTGTAAGTAATTCCACAGGTAAATGCAGCAGGTTAAACCAGCTAACTAACTTACGGTAATGTTGCTCTGCTAATACTTCCGTAGGAGCCATGAGGGCAGCTTGGTAGCCAGATTGAATTGCGGCTAAAATTGCTACCACTGCTACCACAGTTTTACCTGAACCCACATCACCCTGTACTAAACGATTCATCGGTGTGGATTTTTGTAAGTCGTTGAGGATGTCGTTCAGAACTCGTTGCTGTGCGCCTGTGAGTTGAAATGGTAGTATTTCGTAGAAATTTTCGATTAACTGACCTTTAGGAGCCAGAATTGCACTAGTTTGAATTGCCTTCGCTTGCTGCTGACGTTGCAATAAACCAAGTTGTAGGTAGAAAAACTCATCAAAAACGAGGCGACGACGGGCAACTTGCAAGGTAGCACTTTCATCAGGAAAATGGATGTTAGCGATCGCATCCTTCAATTCCATCAAACCATACTTTTCCCGCAAACCCTTGGGTAATGGGTCTTTTAAATGCACCGCCGCAGGTAAAGCCGCCAGTACCGCCTGTCTGACCATACTAGCCATTACACCCTCAGTGAGGCTGTAAATCGGCACTACCCGCCCCATTGTCAAAGACTCGATAGTGTCTCCAGGGTTCGCTAAAACTTCCAATTCGGGGTTATCCAGCGTCAAGCCGTATTTAGTCCCTTTAACTAACCCACAAGCCGCCAACACACTACCAACAGGATAACGGCGCTTTAAACTTTCCTGCCAAGCGCGACTGGTAAAGCGCGCCCCCGCAGAGAAACGACTGATTTTAATTTGACCTGTATTATCTTTAAGTATTAACTCTAAAATCGATAATTTTTGATTCTTGGGGCTAGTAAAACAATTACACTTTTTTACTGTGGCTACTATGGTCACCGTCTCACCCGCTTCCAACTCGCGGATATTTACCTGACGCGCATAGTCGATATGGTCACGGGGATAGTAAAAAAGCAAGTCGCGCACTGTATACAAACGCAAAGCCGCTAATTTATCTGCTTTGCGAATGCCTATTTCTGGTAAATCACTGAGTTTCTGGTCAATTTTTGGAGCTAACCTCCGACTCACCTCCGCTACAACTGGGGTAGCATTAGGAATTTTTGATTTATAACTAGTTGCTTGCACCTCCTTAGGTTCTTCTTGCTCTTTTTGCAGTTGGTAAAGATACCTACGAGTCTCAGCTATGAGATGTTGTCTTTCTTTCTGTACCAAATTGGGATAGTTAGCAAACTTCTCTGCCAATTCTTGCCAACGACGACGTTCAATTGCAGGTAAAACCGTCGGGAATTTCCCAAAAGTCAAGCCGAGAAATTCACTAAAGCGGTATTGCTTACCTAGCAAGTCTGTAAAGCCGTGTTCTGCTTCTACGGCTAAGGCTTTATGCAGTCTTATCCAATCTGGTTGGTCATTGCTCATTAGTCAACCCCTAAGGGGAATTCAAAATTCAAAATCAATACAATCAAAGTCAGTATTATGACCATAGGACTTACGCACCCAGATTTTCTGTTGAGGCTGGGTGTAAGGGTGTAAGGGTGTAGGGGTGTAAGGGTTTCAAACATTTATATCCCTACACCCCTATACCCCTATACCCTTCTCCAAACCCTTGATCTTTCGTTTTCATGCCTAAGTCCTAGACTAATGCTAATAACAACTGACAACCGACAACTGACAACTAACTAATCCTCATACCAACTTGAACGCCATGCGGCTTCAGCTTCCGCAATTGAACGTTCTCGCTGTTTTTTCTGGTATTCTCTTCCTAGCTGGTTGAGCTTTCCTAATACATGGCGAATTTGCTTGCGACTAGAGGAAAGGGTGGGGTCAGCAAATTCTATTTCTCCTAACCTTAAATTAACTGTTGTAATTTGCGTTAGGCTGGATTCTTCGTCATCTTGCTCATTTTCAATTTCAATCACCAAGTTTAAAAGGTTAGGTGGCCCTGGCATCATTTCTCCAGAAGCTTCCGATGCAGCCGCAGCCGCTTCTAAAATGGGTTCTGGTAATTTTTGGGGCAAAACCTGAGCTTTTTGCAGCAAAACGTTAGTTTCATGGGAAACTTTTCTCAATGTCCGTTGGGTTTCTTCCTCTATATACTGTTGCCACTTTGCTAGCACTACGGGATTAGAAGTATCTAATACATAAACCTGAGAGACTTCAGCCGCAGATGTTAGCGCCTCCTCTTCTCCTACTTCTGTATCTTCCTCATCTCCCTCATCTTCTCCATCTCCCTTAATTTCCTGACTCATCAGCTGGAGTAGTAATCTTTCAGCCGCCTGCTTACCCAGTTTGCGGATGCTTTGTTGTAATTGCTGGCGTTGATTTAACGACAACTTCAAAAAGTTTTCGGGATACCCTTGTGTACACAAATGGTAACTTGCCAGAATTAACTGTTTACCTAGTGCTTGACCCAAAACACCTAGATAACTAGCATAAGCGCTATGGAGTTCTGAGGCGATCGCTTGTATCGCTTCTTGTAAAGCTGCAATATCCTGCTCAATTCGCTCAATTGCTCTTCCCATATCTTGTGTTTGTCCACCTGAACCTATTTATGGTACAAATGTACGCAATTATTTTAAAATAACTAGCGAGAAAATTTAATATAGCTCTGATTAATAAAATGCAGGCCAGGCTATCTGCTTGACCTGCTGCATAAGAGTCAAAAGTCCGCAGTCCACAGTCAAAAAACTCATAAATAATGACTAATGACTAAGCGCAAAGTCGAGCCACTGCGTTCCTGTCGCTCTGCGTCGGAAAGCAAGTGGCGTTGAGCGGAGGTTTCCTCCGAACAGAACTTTGTAAGAGATGACTAATGACTAATTAATTACTTCACACCCATTTGGGCGGCGACTTCTTCAGCAAAGTTGCTTTCTTGCTTTTCGATGCCTTCACCCAGTATGTAGCGGACAAAACGGCTGACTTCAACTTCTTCACCCGCCTTAGCCTTAACTTGTTTCACCAAGTCTTCTACAGAAATACTTTGATCACGAATATAAGGCTGATCAACTAGAGTTAGTTCTTTTAGGCGTTTTTCAATCCGTCCTTGAACAATTTTTTCTCTAATGTTCTCTGGTTTATTTGCTATGTCTTCTTTACCAGATTCAACGTCTTTTTCTCTCTGAACAACTTCAGCAGGGATTTGCTCGACGCTGACATACTCAACGTTGGGACAAGCTGCAACCTGCATAGCTGCGTTTCTTGCTAAATTCTGCACTTCTTCGTTAGCAGCACCAGCTTCAGATTGAGAGTTTAGTTCAACTAACACACCAACTCTACCGCCGGTGTGAATGTAGCTGTCTACGACTCCTGTCTTATCTGTGAGCGCAAAATTGATGAAGCGCCGTACCTGGATGTTCTCACCCAAGTTAGCAATAGTTTGCTTGATGGCTTCATCTACAGTGAGGTTAGCATCTTCAATGTATGGTTGAGCTAGCAAAGACTCAACACTATCGGCTGTTGCTGCTTGTTGAGCTAAGTTTTTAACTAGAGTTTTAAAAGCATCGTTACGGGCGACGAAATCTGTCTGGCAGTTCACTTCTATCAGTACACCCACTTTACCACCAGGTTGAATGTAGGTGTCTACTAGACCTTCTGCCGCAATGCGATCGCTTTTTTTACCCGCAGAAGCGATACCTTTTTTACGTAGCCAATCTATGGCTTGTTCGACATCGCCTTCAGTTTCTTTCAGCGCTTTTTTGCAGTCCATCATGCCAGCACCAGTCTTTTGGCGTAGCTCTTGGACGAGTTTTGCAGATATTTCCGCCATGTTGCCTCAATTCCTAACTTGACCTTGAGTTGTAATCGCTCACTGAAACAGTGCTGAGTTATATAGTGCTGTATGCCAAGTAAAAGTACTTAAACAACAGTACGTACTTTTTACTCCCGTTGTTTGCTGGGAAAACCAACCATTTTTTTGCTGAATTTTCTCAACATTTATTTTGGGATCATACCCAGCACCATACAAGTGTGTTGAGTATTTCTATCTTACTCAGGGCTGGGGAAGAAAAAGCGATGAAATCTCAAGCCTGAAGGATGAAATATGAAGCGTGAGCAGATAAACTTCATCTTTCATCCTACAATTTGGCTTATTCTGCTTCCTCTTCGTCGTCGGGAATCACCGAGTCAGTGTACTCGGTTTCATCGTAGTCGTAATCGTCCTCAGCGCCTTCGTAATCTTCGTACTCTTCTTCTACATCCAACTGACCATGACGGCCTTCATAAATAGCATCCGCTAATTTACCCACTATCAGCTTAATTGATCTGATAGCATCGTCATTTGCGGGGATGGGGATATCTACTACGTCTGGATCACAGTTTGTATCCAACATAGACACAATGGGAATGCTGAGTTTTTGGCATTCTTGAACTGCGTTGTACTCCCGGCGTTGGTCTACAATTACCACTACATCGGGGACTTTCCGCATTGTTTTAATGCCACCCAAGTATTTTTGTAGTTTCGCCAGTTCCCGCCGTAGCATGGATGCTTCTTTTTTCGGCAGTAAATCTAAAGCGCCGCTTTCTTCCCGACGTTCTAAGTCTTTTAGGCGGTCTACTCTGGTTTTGATGGTTGCCCAGTTGGTGAGCATTCCACCCAACCAACGCTGGTTAATGTAGTGGGAACCACAACGAGCAGCTTCCTGAGCGATAATCCCTGCTGCTTGCCGCTTTGTACCGACAAAGAGAAATTTCTTCCCTTGTTCGGCTTGCGATCGCATATAGTTATAAGCCTCATCCATCAAGTGGGCTGTCTGCACCAAGTCGATGATGTGTACACCATTGCGAGAGGTGTAAATGTAAGGAGACATTTTTGGGTTCCAACGTCGGGTTTGATGCCCAAAGTGAACCCCAGACTCCATCATCTGAGCCAATGAAACTACTGGCATATTTTTATAACTCCTATTCGGGTTAAACCTCCACCTGGGTGTATTTCCTCAGCAGGAAACACCCGAATTCCCAGATGTGCGGAATTTGGTTAGCCATACTAGGGTAACACACAGGTTATCCTCTTATGTCAACCTAATTTTTTAGGATACTTTCTGCATTTGGGAATAAGCTTGATAGACACCCTTAACGTTGTACCAGTTAAGGAAAATTCGCGCGATTTCCAAAGCTAACTGGGGTTTACCTGACTTAATTAACCACCGCAACAGGGGAGCCATTGTTTTTTCATTCAATGCACCATTAAGTGAAAGAATCCCCCAAAGTACACGGTGTAACCATGTCATTTGGATCATCATCCGCACTTCCCAGGTGGGATGTTTTTTGTAGAACAAAACACCCATGCGTCCCCGTTGAATTTCTTTCTCAATTAAGTTAGGTACTTGTTCTAAATTAAATGGTGGATGCCAATGATAGCCGACAGCCGCCGGACATTTAATTAGTTGTAGTCCAAGGTTTTTGAGTCTGACACCTAACTCTAAATCTTCCCAACCGTAGAGTTGAAAGCCAGTGTCAAATAGTCCAGCTTGTTCTAGCCAATGCTTAGGGATGGCGACATTACCGGTAGCGAAAAAAGCGGCGGAAAAGTCGGTGATTTTATAAGGTTCAGCCGTGGGATTATCGAAATTACAAGTATTAATTACTGCACCGTATGTAAAAAAGCGATCGCTCCCCAATTTCTCTTGGCCTTGCAACAACGCATCTGCATGAGCTTGCAAGAAATTTTCTAATACAACTAAATCACTATCTATAAATATAATGATGTCTCCTTGCGCCTGTTCTACGCCCAAGTTCCGTGCGGCCGCCGGGCCTGCATGATCTTGCTCGAACCAGCGTACATGGGGAAACTCTTCTTTATGTGCTGCTAACCAATCTAATGTGCCATCTGTCGAACCATCATCGACTAAAACAATTTCATATTCGTTAATTACAGTTGATGCACTGAGTTGTTGCGCCTCTAGTGCGCGGAGGCATTTTTCTAAAATCGGCTGGCGATTATAAGTCGGTATCACAACACTAATAAACACAGTCTCACCCACAACAGTACTACCCATCTCCAGAATAGGACAGTGTGGTACTTCCGACTGTTCCTTATCTAACTCTGGTTACGGAGATACTTGCCTCATGGATACTGCTGAAGCTACTGAAATCTTATTCTAAATAAGGGGATATATATTCATTACTAAAGCAGTAATTTTCATAAAAAAATATATTTTTGCTCAAATAATCCCTATTAATAAATTCCCATTAATCAATATATAACCTGACGTTAACACTGGTTACTTAAATTCACTAAAAGCTTGGAAAATGTCGTAACTACAGGAATCTACGCTTGCATCTCCTGTATTCACTACGGACTTTTGCCGTTAAAAATACACGATTAATCAAGCTGTTTCTGAGTGTTCTATGTAAATCTGTAGAGTTTTTATTTACTCAACCATTCTTGCTATCAAGCAATGAAATAAATAGCAACATTTGTGAACTTTAAGTGGAGTACTCAGAATGAAAGGACGCTTTCACCCTAAAAATAATCAAACTATCAACCCATCTAGTAACGAGTCAATTCGTGATGTAATTGACCGTATGAGCATGAGTCGCCGTAAGTTCATCTTCACAGCTGCTAGTGCGTCAGTATTAACTGTTGTAGGTGAAGTTTCTATTGGTGGTTTTCTCCAAAGTGTTCAAGCCGCTCCAATTCCCAAGGGAACTGGATTTGCAGGTATTGGGTTCAAAAGCATTCCCCCGAATCTACTCAATCCTGCTACAGGAAAACTAGAAAAGGATCTTGTCAGTGTTCCCGAAGGTTACACAGCCAAAGTATTGGTTGCTTGGGGTGATCCAATTGCGCCTGGAGGCCCAACTTGGCTAGCAGATGCTTCCCAGGATGCGGCTGCTCAAGAAAAGCAGTTTGGTATGCACGCTGATGGTATGCACTACTTCCCAATATCCTATGGAAACCCTGTTGGTCGGACAGTCAGTTCACAAGCAAGATCATTAAGAAGCTTTTTAAATCAGCCAATCAACACTGGCTTGTTGTGCGTCAACCACGAATATACCCATGAAGAAATTCTGCATGGTTCCGAAGGTCTGACTCCAGTGACAATTCAGAAGGTGCGTAAGTCTCAGGCTGCTCATGGTGTTTCTGTTGTGGAAATAACCAAGAATGGTAATGACTGGACTTACAATCGCAATTCGCCTTATGGTCGCCGTGTTACTGCTAACACTCAGATGCGGGTTTCCGGGCCTGCTGCTGGTGATGCGTTGTTACAGTCGAAGAAGTTTAACATCACCCCAAATGGCTCGGTTGAGATTGGCACAAACGACGGTTACACCGCATACGGTACACTCAACAACTGCGCTAATGGCTACACACCTTGGGGTACTTATCTAACCTGTGAGGAAAATTGGAATGGTTACTTTGCTAACCCTACCTTGGCTGCCAACTCTACATCTGACGTGGAGTCAATTCCTGGGATAGATAAGTCTGATATCTTAGTCGGACAGAGACGTTACGGCATCCCTAGCCAGTCTAGCTATCGCTGGCCTGATGTTGATCCTCGCTTCAATGCCCAAACCAACCCATTAGAACCCCACTTATTTGGCTGGGTGGTAGAAATTGATCCTTACGACCCTCAAAGCACACCAGTCAAGCGTACGGCCCTTGGCCGATTCAAACATGAAAGCGCTCAAGTAGTTATTGATGACAATAACCGTGCTGCTTTCTATATGGGTGATGATGAACGTAACGAGTATATCTATAAGTTCGTTTGCACCCAGTCTTATAACCCTGGAAATCGCGCTGCTAACCGCGATTTACTCGACAATGGTATTCTGTACGTTGCCAAGTTTAATGACAACGGTACTGGTCAGTGGATACCTTTGGTCTACGGTCAAAATGGTCTGACACCAGAGAATGGTTTTAGAAGTCAGGCTGAAGTATTGGTCAAGACACGTCAGGCAGCAGATCGAGTCGGCGCAACCATGATGGATAGACCAGAATGGACTGCTGTACGCCCTCGCATTGGTGGATATAAGGAAATTGAGGTCTACTGCACATTGACCAACAATAACCGTCGTGGCGCGACTCCACCTTCTTCCAACAATCCCAACGGTACAACAACGGCAGCTAGCGCACGTCCTCCCGTTGATGCCGCTAACCCCCGTCCTGACAACCGTTATGGCCATATTATTCGCTGGCGTGAAGATGGACAAAGGGTCACAGCTACCACCTTCAAATGGGATATTTTTATTGAAGCTGGTGACAAAACTAGACCTGAAGCAAATCTACAAGGCAACATTAAAGGCGACGACCTCGGCGCACCCGATGGTCTTTGGTTCGACGACTTCGGTCGCTTGTGGATTCAGACCGACCAAGCTGGTGACGGTCGCGGTGATTGGGAAAAAATTGGTGGAAACACTATGTCCTGTGCAGATCCCAATACTAAACAAGTTAGGCGTTTCTTAACCAGCCCAACGGACTGCGAAGTGACTGGTATTACTAGCACACCTGATGGCAAAGCAATGTTCATCAATATCCAGCACCCAGGTGAAGGTGCGCCTCCTTCAAATCCCACCCAGACAAGTAACTGGCCTTATAGCCAAGGTTATGGGCCTTCTGGTCGCCCACGTTCATCAACTGTAGTGATTACCCGTAATGATGGTGGGGTGATTGGCGGTCTGTAATTTACATTTTCCTGATTAATTAACTATGTAGAGACGCTGTATTACAGCGCCTCTACATTTTTATATTATAAAAAAAGACAGGTACACACCTGCCCTGCTAGCAATATTCAGAAAAATGGTTTCTAGCTTGCTACTGTGGCTTTTTTCTTGCGCTTCATGAATAGCCCTATAGTAGCGGCGATCGCCGTTCCACTAACAGCCAAAGGTTCTGGTACTTGACTGTAGCTGACAGTACCTACTTCTGTGGTAAACACTGATCCATTAATCGTATAGAATCTGTTTCCGCCAATCTCTGGAGTATTTACATCACTACCGATGATAAACTGGTCTGCAACAAAATAGCTAAGTCCCTGAAGCTGACCATTTTCAAAGGTAACGATGGGGAAAAGATCAAAATCAATATCGTCTGCCTCTGTATAAGTATTACCCAAGTAGTTGAATGTAACTCTTAGTCCATTTTCAACTCCTAATGTCTCAAGTCCTAAACCAGTTAAGAATGAGTCATCATATCTAAAAGAACCGAAGTACTGACCACGATTGTCGCCAGATGTAGCATCTACCGTAAAACGGTAATTAACAATAGCAGCTTGTGTTGGTTTAAACTCAACAGCAACAACAGAAATCGCCGCAATAGTTGCAATACCTAAACCTTTAGCTAATCTCATGAAAAAATACTCCAAGCCTAAAAAGTGAAGAATAGTTACGCAATTACACTTAATAAGCCTTCAAATGATCACAAGAGGTTAAGGAATATCAAACCCAGGGTTAAATACAAATAGCATAACCGTGAAATTACGGTAATATGATAAAGTCCTGAGTACTGAGTTACGGGTAAGATATTCTTTCCCCTGTTTCTTAACTCTTATCCCTTCACTCAAAATAAAAACCCCACTGTTGAAGCGGGGAGTGATTCAATCAGGATTTTCTTGTCAGTACAATTGTACTATATTATCCAGAAAATAACAAGCTGTACACAGGAAATACTGCATAGCTTTTAAATATGGGTAGTTTTTTTCTGGCGGTTTGACCACAAACCGACAAAAGTGGCGATCGCTGTCCCAAAAATAGTTAAGGGTTCTGGTACTTTAGAATAGCTGACTGTACCCACTTCATTAGCAGATAATAAATCAGCGCTCACAATACTGTAAAACTGATTGCCCCCTGTATATGGATTATCTAAATCACCACCGATAAAAAACTGGTCTTCAACTAAATAGCTAAGTCCTAAAAGTTTGCCATCTTGAAAGCTAACTAAAGGTGCTACTCCGGTTGGATAATCAAAATCATCCAGTTCTGTGTATTGAGTACCCAAGTAATCAAACACCACAGATAATAGTCCATTGCTAACATCCAGACTCTCTTCGCCAATACCATTTAAGTTCGAGTCATCAAAACTAAAAGACCCAACGTATACCCCTGGATTATCCCCAGCAGTAGCATTCACAGCAAAATTATAATTAACTATGGCAGCTTGTGTTGGTTTAGCTTCAATAGCAGCTAAAGAAATAGCGATCGCAAAAGTAGCAATGCCAAAATTTTTGCTTAACTTCATCAGAAACAACTCCAAAGCTAAAAAGTGAATATTGTGGCGATTTCACTCACATAAATAAGCTTTGAACCAACGACAAGAGGTTAAAAACAATAGAATAAATGGTTAAGCAGCATGACCATAACTCACTAGCTGAATATTTGCACAAAGCTTGTTATGTCAGCGAATGATGATTGATCACCCTGGTTAATTACCCTATCAGTTGTTGCACAAAGAAAATATACACGGTGTAGTTAGATATAATAATGACTCATTATTTGTTTTCCTAACTGGAGAAAGCAATGGGTCGCGCCAAAAAGGTTGTTCTGGCATATTCTGGTGGAGTAGATACCTCCGTTTGCATTCCCTACCTAAAACAAGAGTGGGGAGTAGAAGAGGTAATTACCCTAGCAGCAGATTTAGGCCAGGGAGATGAATTAGAACCAATCCGAGAAAAAGCACTAAAATCGGGTGCAAGTGAATCCCTCGTAGCGGATGTCAAAGAAAGTTTTATTAAAGATTATGCTTTTCCCGCGATACAGGCGAACGCCCTCTATGAAAATCGCTATCCGCTAGGAACTGCCTTAGCCCGTCCGTTGATTGCTAAGATATTGGTCGAAGCTGCGGCGAAATACGGTGCTGATGCGATCGCACATGGTTGTACAGGTAAAGGTAATGATCAGGTGCGGTTTGATGTGTCCTGTACTGCTCTCAATCCTCAATTGAAGATCCTCGCTCCGGCGCGGGAATGGGGTATGAGTCGGGAAGCAACCATCGCCTACGGTGAAAAGTTTGGCATTCCCTCACCTGTGAAAAAGTCTTCACCTTACAGCATTGATAAGAATTTACTTGGTCGCAGTATTGAAGCTGGTGCGCTGGAAGATCCCAAATTTGAGCCACCAGAAGAAATTTATGAGATGACAAAGGCGATCGCCGACACCCCCAACGAGCCAGAATACCTGGAAATAGGTTTTACTCAGGGTCTGCCGACTACACTCAACGGTACACCTAAAGACCCTGTAGCACTCATCCAAGAACTCAATCAGGTGGTAGGAAGTCACGGTGTCGGACGCATCGACATGATTGAAAACCGATTAGTGGGAATCAAATCACGAGAGATTTACGAATCTCCGGCAATGTTGGTGCTAATTCAAGCCCACAGAGACCTAGAAAGCCTGACATTAACCGCCGATGTTAGCCACTACAAACGTGGTATTGAAGAGACCTACAGCCAAATAGTTTACAACGGCTTGTGGTACAGTCCCCTGAAAGCCGCCTTAGATGCCTTTATTCAAAAGACCCAAGAACGGGTATCAGGAACTGTCAGAGTGAAACTATTCAAAGGTAACGCCACCATAGTCGGACGCTGGAGCGATAGTTCACTCTACACCCCCGACTTAGCAACTTACGGCGCTGAAGACCAATTTGACCACAAAGCCGCCGAAGGCTTCATTTACGTTTGGGGATTACCAACTCGTATCTGGGCGCAGCAGGATAGAGGTTAAAAACGAGGGATGAGGGAGTAGGGATAGGGAGTAAGATTCACATCTCTGAATCCCATTCCCCAATCACAAATACCCACTCCCTATTCCCCAGCCGCGCGTTTAACCTGGCGCGATTCCAACCATATAGGTACAAGAATCAATGCCGCAAGTATAGCTACAGCTAAAATTGCAAATTGACTGACCCAAGCTACCAACTGTTCAAGGGATATAACCTTACCTGCAAAAAAGGCTAATGTCACCATCAGGCTAGCCCAAGCAGTTGCTCCGGCTACGTTGTAAGCAAAGAATCTTCCAAAAGGCATTTCAGCTATACCAGCCAATGGTGCCGCAAAAATTCTTAATAACGCAAAAAAGCGGCCAAAAAATACAGCTTTAGCAGCATTTTGACTAAATTGTTCTTTGATATTTAAGAGTTTTTCTTCAGATATCCGAAAAATTTTCCCTATTTGCAGCAAGAAAGGCCAGCCGCCTAGTTTACCAATCCAGTAGCCGCAATTAGCGCCAATTACGGCTCCAGCAACGGCGACACCGAGAACCAGCCAGTAACTCAATTCATCACTGCCAGCCAAAAAGCCACCCACTAGAGTTACGGTTTCACCGGGGATGGGAAGACCCAAATTTTCTAGTAAAATTCCTAAGAAAATAGCCCAGTAACCGTACTGATGGGCAAACTCCTGAATGTTTTCTAGTGAAATCAGCTCAAGAGACATCCCGCACCGCCGTCTTTACAATTTTTTACCATATAGTTTATCTTGGCTCGTTTATGGCTGGGGTGTCAATCAAGCTGCTTTTGGAGATAAGATCAGATCAAATCTATTATATTTATTACTTATTCAGTATTGACAATCAAATAGTCAGCAGTTATTAGCACAAATGCACAATTACAGCGATAAATCAACTTTTTAATTATGAAAAATTTATAAAAACCACGGAAAAATATAAAAATTGTGTAAAAGATACGATTGATACCGAAATCCTTAGGCGTTTGTGCCTATATTGAGAAAAGTTAACACAAATTATACGGCATGAATACTGACGGATAACTGGTCAACTGCGTGACTGCTATATTTTGCTTATGCGAGTAGAGCATAAATTTGCAGATAAGACTTAACCAGTATGAATGTCGTTTCTTGCTTTTGTTGAGCTTGCAATTTACTTAGTTAAATTTATGACACTCACTCAAGAACCACAAGTAGTTTTGTTTAAGCCCCAAGGCAGTATAGATTTGCAAGGTGGCTTGGCTTTAACTGAACAGATGACTCAGGCAGGGTCTCAACCGCATCAACTTTGGGTACTTGATTTAGCGGAGGTAGATTTTATGGATAGCTCCGGATTAGTTTCACTAGTAAAAGGACTTACTTCAGCACGCCAACTTGGTTGTCGCTTGATGCTATGCAACGTACAAACTCCAGTCCGATTGATTTTAGAACTGACTCAGCTAGACTCTGTATTTGAAATTTTTGATAGCTACGAGGAAGTCTTAACACTCGTCAACAATAGTAGTTTTGCTTTAGTAAGCTAATCTATAAAAATACGATAGATGTATGGCAATGTCAATATTAAGTGGTAACATCCAGCTATTAGCCATATTTATCCGCCATTGCCTGTAATCGCACCTATCGCCGGAGAGCAAAACCTACGAGTAAACGTAATCTCACATCTTCCCATCACAGAAGTACCAGTACATACTTTGCCATCAGCAAAGCCGCACCGAATCAAACTGGAAAAAGCTTGTTTTTAATGTCAAGTGACAATTTCTAACTTATAACTTCTGGTCTTCTAATCTCTCATCAGTTATTTATTTGGAGTAGCTTGTCAAGGCGGATGCAGTGGGAAACAGTCAAAGTTAGTATTAAGCTTCTTTGCTACCCATACTGCACCGCGTATATGACTGTCATTTTTATGATAAACCTTACATATCAAGAAAGTTTTAACTGTCTATGATAGTTCCGAAAATATTAAAAAATTATCTGATATATATTTAAATTTAGCGCGGAAAAAAGTTTTCCCCCCACAAAATGTCAGTCTACTTGATAGACCTTTAATGAGAAGTATTTAGAAAAAGATAGAGGAGCAAAATCTACTCTTTAGTATTGAACTAAGTTAAATCACTACAAAATCACGCGTTCTGTACGCTAGGAATATTAGCTTGTCCCGATGTTGGACGTGGGAAATTAGGTAAATCAATACCACTGTGGCTAGAGGTACGGGTTTTGAGTGCTAGACGATAACTCACACTTTGGAGTTCTGCTTGCAACTGACGGTTTTCTCTTTGTAGAACTGCGACTTTTTCTCTGACGGGAGCCATACGTTCTTCAAACTTACGACGGTAAATTTGCGGTAGTTCCTGCACTACTTGCTCCAACATCCGACTACGGTCTGTGAGTTCTTGTACAGACTGACGCAGTTGGTAAATTTCCGTGTCACGAGATGTGATCTGCTCTTGATAAAATGTTACTTGTTGTTCAACAGCTTGTAATTGCTCTCGCAGTGATTGTAACTGGCTTAAATCATACTCAGACTCTAAGCGTTGGGGCATAAAATTAGTATTGCCCTTGACTAGCCTAAATAGTTCTTGAGATAGCTGTTGTACTAGTTGATCTCGAAGCTGCAGTTCTTGACGCAGCTGGGATACTTCTGTCGATAGAGATTGGATGTTGGGTGTGTCAGTTTGGATCACGGTGGCTTACAGTTCCCATTGACGAATGTCGAACCTTATGTCTAACTGCAATAGTACTGCTTTTGACAAGTACTTGTTAATCTAGCATTCCCAACTAAATCAAAAAAAAGCCAAATGGTAAAATTTTTTGTAAAAGGAATCAGGGACTGGGGATTGGGGACTAAAGATTGGTGTAATTTTTTTCTTCGCTCCCTGCTCCACAGACTCTTACTGAGTATTGAGTTATGACAACCCAACACCCAGTATAGATTAGTTAGAGACTATATTAAGCGGTGGCAGCAACTTTGTCTTCTTTTTCTTTTGTTACTTCTTGCTTAACTGTTAAGTAGCGAATTACTTCTTCGCTCAACCGCATGGCACGTTCTAAAATAGCGATCGCTTTTCCTGGTGCATTGTAGTTAAACTGCACGTAGAAACCATCACGCTGCTTTTTGATTTCATAGGCTAGACGGCGCTTACCCCGATTTTGCACTTCGAGATCAGTTGCACCTTGTTCTTGCAGCAGGTTTTGATATTTGGCGATCGCTAGTTCCACCTGTTCATCTGTCAGGTCAGGACGTAGGATGTATAAGGTTTCGTAAACTGTGGACATTGTTACTAAGTCTCCTTTTGGACAAGCTGGCTGCTCGCATTAATTTATACAATAGTTTGATAATAACTACTTGCATCAATCAACATCTGAGCAACAAGGAACTATAATCTTACCAGTTTTCAATTTGAATCATCAGCTCAATCCGCCGAAATATCAAGGATATTCATCAAAGTTATGGCGCAGCGCTACGTGCGAGTTCAAAATCGGGAAGGTAAAATTTACTATGGGTTACTACAACTGTCTTTCAATGTGCAGGTTCTAGATGCTCCACCGTGGCTGCATGGACAACCCACAGACCTAATTTTAGAACCAGATCATTATCAAATTTTGGCTCCCTGCGCTCCTTCTAAAATTGTCGCAGTGGGCAAAAATTATGCAGATCATGCAGCCGAAATGGGAACGTCAGTTCCAAGTGAACCACTAATTTTCCTGAAACCACCAACAACGATTATTGCCTCGGAGACAGAGATTAAATATCCTCTCCAGTCGCAACGAGTGGATTATGAAGGAGAATTAGCCTTGATCATTGGCGATCGCACTTGTAACTGTACACCAGAGGAAGCCCAAACTAAAATTTGGGGTTATACCATTGCCAATGATGTGACAGCACGGGATTTACAGCGAAAAGATGGGCAATGGACAAGAGCCAAAGGTTTTGATACTTTCTGTCCATTGGGGCCTTGGATTGTCCGCGAATTGAGTCCAGGGGCAAGATTACAAACCTTTCTCAATGATGATGCTAATCCCGTACAATCGGCGGGAATTGATCAAATGGTATTTGCCCCTGATTTTTTGGTGTCATATATCAGTCAGGTGATGACATTGCTTCCCGGAGATGTGATTTTAACGGGTACGCCAGAGGGTGTAGGAGCTTTACAACAAGGCGATCGCATCCGTGTAGAAATTGAAGGCATCGGTCGCCTAGAAAACACCGTAGCAGCCCATTAACCCTAGCGTACCTGCATATAAACAGCATCAGAAATGGCGGGAATTTCTGCGTAACGTCCCAACAAAGAGTTAGCCACACAATAGACCACAGCAGCAATGATGCCGATGAAAATAGTTGTGTATAAGGTTTGTATGGCAAAGCCACCAGTAGGAATTAATCCAACTACATCTGTGAGGATGCTAAACAAAAATATAATGATGTCTAACAATATGGCCTGCATGGTGTTGAAACGAATAAAATGATTGATTTTTTCGTTCCTCACTACCAATAACCATAAAGCAAAGAAAATGATGATTCCGGCATAGCGAACGCCGTAATAAATTCTCAATAGTGGAATGAGGGGCAGAAACAGCAGTTGCAAAACAGGAAACTGTCTCAACAAAAACTCACCAAAGACAAATACTTCAATTAGAGGAAGCAGATAAGGTAAACAAGCAAAAATTCTATCTTTAATCGTTGTAGACCCGC
Organism: Anabaena sp. CCY 9910; assembly: GCF_963920875.1. Taxonomy (NCBI): domain Bacteria; kingdom Bacillati; phylum Cyanobacteriota; class Cyanophyceae; order Nostocales; family Nostocaceae; genus Anabaena; species Anabaena sp. CCY 9910. Next base: position 438,854 of record NZ_CAWUDJ010000001.1, read on the forward strand.
GCCATGTCATTGTGCGTTCTCCTGTGGCTAAATTTTATGAGCTACTTGAGCTTAGGATAACGCAGTTACTCAGCATTACTAGCAATTATGATTATTCTATATGGGCAACACGAAAACCCATGAGACATTCGTACTGCTCTGGTTGCTCTTGGGCTAGTTGACTAATAGCTTGACCACAGGTGAGCTTACCACCGCGCCATCGGGGTTGACCACTGCCGTTAGCGAGTAAACAAGATGGACAAACTCTCTCAGGGGCAAGGATTTGATCTTCCATTAAAATGACGAGCATCTCATCTCCTCCTGTAACTCCTCAAATGGCTCAAAGTTAGGGTTGAGTAGTGATTAGTGAATAAATGTATCCGATCCATACTTTTTTTTTGCAGTCGGTAACTTGGCGGACTCTTAGTTCAGCACCATTGTTGGGGAAAATTTTATTCATAAAAAACTGCCAAGTGAGTCTGAATTTATTGTATGTTGTATATCTCAGAGATTAACTCTTTGGGTGAACACTCATATATAAATTATTATTCCTTTTGACGAAGAAGCTGAATCAAGCTAGTAGTATTTGTCCCACTGATGTATTGAATGATGGAGAGTATTTATAATTCATATTTCCGGAAAGAGGCAAATGATGGTTATCCCATTAACCAATCTGGGAGCTAATAATAAATAAATCAGCATAAATAAAAGTCAATGGTACAGATGCGTTCATCGAATATGTACAGTAGCCAAAATAGATAGAAATCTTGATTGGTGGCTCTAAGTTATGTGCTGCGCTCAAACAAAATCAACTGTTGTGCAAATTTCCATTAGGTATAGTTAAAGTGACTAGAACAAATTCAGATTTTCTCACTAATTCTGATCCAGCGATCGCCGGATTGATTAATCAAGAACTCCAACGTCAACGCGACCACTTGGAGTTAATCGCCAGTGAAAACTTTACCTCGGCTGCTGTCTTGGCGGCTCAGGGTTCAGTATTGACAAATAAATACGCTGAGGGGCTGCCAGGTAAGCGTTACTACGGTGGTTGTGAGTTTATCGATAAAATCGAGCAAATAGCCATTGACCGCGCTAAACAGCTATTTGGTGCGGCTCATGCCAACGTCCAACCCCATTCCGGCGCACAAGCCAATTTTGCTGTTTTCCTGACTTTACTCGAACCAGGAGACAAAATCATGGGGATGGATTTGTCTCATGGTGGACACCTTACCCACGGTTCCCCGGTAAACGTTTCCGGTAAGTGGTTCCAAGTTTGCCACTACGGTGTCAGTCAACAAACAGAACAACTAGACTATGACCAAATTCGTGAGCTGGCGCTGAGGGAGCGTCCTAAGCTCTTGATTTGTGGTTATTCTGCTTATCCCCGGATTATTGACTTTGAAAAGTTCCGCAGCATCGCCGATGAAGTGGGCGCGTATTTGCTGGCGGATATTGCCCACATTGCCGGTTTAGTCGCAAGTGGACTGCATCCCGACCCCATACCTTACTGTCACGTCGTCACAACCACCACCCATAAAACCCTCCGTGGTCCCAGAGGTGGTTTAATTTTGACCGGTGACGCAGAACTTGGTAAAAAATTGGATAAATCCGTTTTTCCTGGAAGCCAAGGGGGACCTTTAGAACACGTAATTGCTGGGAAAGCAGTTGCTTTTGGTGAAGCCTTAAAGCCAGAATTTCAAGGCTATTCCGCCCAAGTAATTGAGAATGCCCGTGCTTTGGCAAATCAACTCCAGAATCGCGGATTGAAACTTGTATCTGATGGTACAGATAATCACCTAATGCTCGTAGATTTACGGTCTGTGAACATGACAGGTAAACGAGCAGACCAGCTAGTGAGTGAAGTAAATATCACCGCTAATAAAAATACCGTTCCCTTCGATCCTCAATCACCTTTTGTTACCAGTGGTTTGCGCTTGGGTTCCCCAGCTATGACTACACGGGGAATGGGAGAGGCAGAATTTACCGAAATTGGTAATATTATCGCCGATCGCCTACTCAACCCAGACTCAGAAACAGTCGCTCAAGATTGTAAACGCCGGGTAGCCGCATTGTGCGATCGCTTCCCCTTATATCCACACTTGGAAATTCCTGTACCAGTCTTAGCGTAGGGATGAAGAAGCAGGGGAGCAAGGGGAAAAATTTAGAGAAAGATTTCCCCTTTTCCCCCTGCACCCTGCCCCTCTGCCCAATTAGTCCCCATTCCCAAATTCCTGACTGATCAGGGTCTGAAATATAGTAAAAATAAGTAGGAAACCTCCCTCATCACATTTTTGTTTCATAAACTACTCATTAAAAATACAGATGCCTGCTCAGATTTATCATCTGATTGCCTTTTTAGTAGCGGCAGTAGTCGTTCTCTGGACTACGCCCGATGTCAGAAAAATTGGTATAAAAAGTGGACGTGTTGACCGCCCTGGCGATCGCAAAATCCATGACCATCCGATGGTGCGTCTGGGAGGAGTTTCTATCTTCGCAGGTACAATAATTTCCTTAATGGTCGTTTGGTGGCTAGGTGGGTTTAACAATCTCTCGCCAGAAAAAGAATGGCAAATTTGGGGTGTTATCTTAGGTGGTTTGGGCTTTTTTCTCATCGGTCTAGCCGATGATTTATTAACCCTATCTCCCTTGGGGCGCTTGTTAATACAAATGATTGTTGCGGCTGGTGCATGGAAAGCCGGTGTCAGCATAGATTTCATCAGCATCCCCACAATGGGAATTGTTGACCTGAATTTCCTCAGTTTGCCCATCACCGTTATCTGGTTGGTAGGCATGGTAAATGCCATCAACTGGATTGATGGTCTAGATGGCTTAGCAGCTGGAGTATCGGGAATTGCGGCTGTGGTGATGTTGCTTGTGTCTTTGTTTATGCACCAACCAGCAGCAGCTTTAATTGCCGCCGCCTTAGCTGGCGCAGCCTTGGGATTTCTCCGTTACAATTTCAACCCCGCACAAATTTTTATGGGTGATGGTGGTTCCTATTTTATGGGCTTCACCTTGGCGGCTGTGGGTGTGATTGGTTTGGTAAAAATTCCAGCTTTTACAGCTGTTATTTTGCCTTATTTAATTCTGGCAGTTCCCATTGTGGATATGTCAGCTGTGATTCTGTCTCGCATCCGCCGAGGGAAATTGCCTTGGGTTGCAGATAAACGCCACCTCCACCACCGATTACTACAAGCTGGTTTATCTCATCGCTGGACGGTTTTGTTTATTTATTCCTTAACTCTGTGGGTGGGGAGTTTAGCGTTAGTTGTGGCTGGTGTACCTAGCAGTATTGCTTACGCTGGTGGTTCGACATCCCTGTTAAGTTACGTTATTTGGCGAGCTTGGAGGGTTTCTCAGCAAAAGTGAAAAGGTAAAAGCAATAAAGTAGTATTAGCATCTTTTGCCTTTTTCCTTAAATTACATGAGTGCAGAAATTATTTGTGTTGGTACTGAACTGCTTTTAGGTGACATCCTCAACGGAAATGCTCAATATTTAGCACAGCAACTAGCCCAGTTAGGTATCCCCCATTACCATCAAACGGTAGTTGGGGATAATTCAGTCCGAATTAAGCAAGTTATAGAAATTGCTATTTCCAGGGCTAATATTCTGATTTTTACAGGTGGTCTAGGCCCTACACCAGATGACCTGACTTGTGAAACCATCGCTGATTTTTTCGGTTCGCCTTTGGTAGAAAGTCCCGAAATTATCGAAGATATTACGCAGAAATTTGCTCAACGCGGTCGAGTGATGACACCAAGCAACCGCAAACAAGCTTTAATTCCTCAAGGTGCAAACATCTTACCTAATCCCACCGGCACAGCCCCCGGTATCATCTGGGAACCACGCCCTGATGTGACAATTTTTACCTTTCCTGGTGTGCCTAGTGAAATGCACCGGATGTGGCAAGAAACAGCAGTACCATTTCTCAAAAATCAAGGCTGGGGTCAAGAGATTATTTATAGTCGCAGTCTCAAGTTTTGGGGAATTGGGGAATCTGCATTAGCGGAAAAGGTGACAGCTTATTTAAACTTACCTAACCCTACAGTAGCGCCCTACGCCGGGAAGGGAGAAGTCAGGCTACGTGTTTCGGCAAAAGCCCCTTCAGAAGTAGCCGCAGAGGCTTTGATTGCACCAGTGGAGAAGCAAATTAAAGACATTGCTGGCTTAGATTTTTATGGTGTCAATCATGATAGTTTAGCTTCCGTTGTCGGTGAGTTATTGCGGAGTTCAGGGGAAACCTTATCGGTAGCAGAATCCTGTACTGGTGGTTTGTTGGGGCAAATGTTGACGGAGATTTCCGGTAGTTCTGATTACTTTTGGGGTGGGGTAATTTCTTACGACAACTCTGTGAAGGCTGGGTTGTTAGGAGTGAACCCAGAAGATTTAGAAAAATTAGGCGCAGTCAGCGATACTGTAGCCGAACAAATGGCTATAGGTGTAAAAACCCGTTTATCAACAACTTGGGGATTGAGTATTACGGGGATTGCTGGCCCAAACGGAGGGACAGCGACTAAGCCTGTTGGTTTGGTTTATATCGGCTTAGCTGGGCCAGGGGAAGAAGTGACAAGCTTTAAATATAACTTTGGCACAATGCGCGATCGCTCTTTTATTCGTCATTTAAGTGCGTCTACAGCGCTAGATTTACTACGGCGGCGCTTGTTGACAAGGTGATATACTCCCACACTTGGTGCAAACTGTAAGTGTGGGAGTATATCACCGAATCCGGGTATCTCGTCAGACAACAACTTTACCTAACATAATTCTCACCAAAAAAATGATCGCAGCCAAAGACAAAGCCCCCCCAGCTAACCCCACAAGAATACTTTATTTGGGAAGAACAGCAGCTAGAAAAACACGAGTATATCAACGGCGAAGTTTACGCCATGACTGGCGGTAGCGTCAATCACGGGCGTATCGCCATCCGCTTCACCGCCATGTTCGACAACCACTTACAAAATACAGGTTGCATCACTGGAAATTCTGAGATCAAAGTCAATATCTTTGGCAGTAATAACTATACCTACCCAGATGCCAGCGTTACCTGCGACGTTCGCGATCAAACCACAACTCAATATATTACCTACCCTTGCTTAATCGTCGAAGTCCTCTCAAAAACTACCGAAGCCTACGACAGAGGCGGCAAATTCCGAATGTACCGCCAAAACCCAGCTTTGATCGATTACCTACTAGTCAGTTCTACTAGCATCGAAATCGACCTGTATCACAAAAACGATGCAGGCGATTGGTTGATTATCAACTATAAACCAGGCGATACTATCGAACTTAAAAGCATTAACCTCAATTTCCCCATTGAAAAAGTCTATCGCGGTTTAACCCTCGAACCAGAAAATGGGGAATAGTATCAAAGTATTACCTACTACCCAAATGGCAATCAATGATTGTTAACTTTGGCACTATGCAAACTCAAAAAAATTTTTCAAAACCCATAAGATTGCCTCAGTGGCAAAGTTATGGGTAAAGTTACAAGAACTTACTTTTATGGGGGTGGAGGGACTTGAACCCACACGACCGTTTAAGGTCAACGGATTTTCATTCTCCCGCAGCTTTCGCTACTGCCTATTGGCTTTGAGAATTGGACTCTCTCTTTACCCTCGTCTTGACGTTAGGGTAGCTCCCGTCGAGTCTCTGCACCTTCCGATTAGCTGTAAGTTATCTACTGTTAACTTACTAATTACTACTTCGGCTTGGCTCAGGATTGCCTTGTCTATAACTAGATTTAGGTTTCCCTGAGTTTGAGAGCGTCCACTTAAAGAATTTCTTCTTTAAGGCTCAATTATTTAAGTCCGTAGCGTCTACCATTCCGCCACACCCCCCCGTTGTGTTGGGAGCTTGCTATATTTTGGAGGCAGCAAATACCCCCTCATATATTCCACCATTAAATGCGTATTTTGTCCAACTAGATTGAAAAATTTTTATCTCCCTTGAGAAATCTGCTGTTGCTAGCTGAGAGTTGCTTATGCTTCCTCGCAATTAACTAGACTTAGCATCTTCAATCTTTGCCTGACAAGGATACTACTTCTTTACTGGCTTTGCCATTGTAGCATTATCTTATAATTTTGATCAGCAAGAATCAGGAATTTTTGCTGGACTCATTTAAAAGCCCAATAGTTATGGTGTGTCCAGGCTTTCAGTTCAGCCTATGATGGAAAATAGATGCACCAATTGATCTGATCCACTCAAAGACAAGGATTTATGATTGTACCCCTGCTATATCTGGCTTTAGCCGGAGCTTACTTATTAGTTGTCCCTGTTGCTTTAATGTTTTACTTAAAGCAGCGCTGGTATGTGGTTAGCTCTGTTGAGCGCACCTTTATGTATTTTCTGGTGTTCTTGTTCTTTCCGGGGCTATTGGTTTTATCCCCATTCGTAAACCTGCGCCCCCGTCCACGCAAAATCGAAGTTTAATCAAGATTGGTAGGTCATAAATCTCATGCGACGTATTGACGCTATTGGAATTGGCATTGGCATTTTCATTGTCGGTGGTTTGGCATATCTGGGATTCCAGCTATTCGGTTTAGATGGTCAACAAGCTGGTATTTGGAGCCAAGTTTTACTAGTCATTGGTTTGATTGGCTGGTTAGCCACCTATGTCTTGCGTGCGGTGGGAAAAAATTTGACCTACCATCAACAACGGGAAGATTATGAACAAGCTTTCTTCCAAAAACGGCTAGACGAGTTAACTCCTGAAGAATTGGCCAAGATTCAAGCTGAGATTGAACAAGAGAAACAAACTCAAATTAATTCGTGATGGCCTGCGGCTAGGTCAACGCCAATGTAATTCGTATAGGACTTACGTATGAAAGCAAAAAATCAAGGGTTTGGACAAGGGTGTAGGGAAGAAGGATATAGGGGCGTAAATGTTTAAAACCCTTACACCCCTATACCCTTACCCCCTTACACCCAGTCTTAACAGACAACCTGGGTGGGTAAGTCCTATTCGTATTGGAGTGTAAGTCTTACGGTGGTCAGTTGTTTGTTACTATTGACTACTGACCACTGACTACTGATCACTGACTAATGACAGCCATTTCCGATCGCTTTGAAACCCTCAAACAGAATCAAGAGTGTGCGCTGATTCCGTTTATTACTGCTGGTGATCCTGATTTAGAAACTACGGCTGCCGCCTTAAAGATTTTAGATAGTAATGGTGCTGACATAATTGAATTAGGCATTCCTTACTCCGATCCTTTGGCAGATGGGCCAGTAATTCAAGCAGCCGCTACTCGTGCTTTACAAAATGGTACAAAACTGGAAGGTGTGCTGGAAATGTTAAAAGCCACCACACCCAGTTTGCAAGCACCGATTGTTTTATTTACTTATTACAATTCTATTTTGCACCGAGGGATTGACAATTTCCTTGAGCAAGTTGCTGCTGCTGGTGTCGCCGGCTTGGTAGTGCCTGATTTACCCTTAGAAGAAGCCGCAGGACTGCTTAAACCCGCTACTGAACGGGGGATTGATTTAATTCTGTTGATTGCCCCTACAAGTTCATCTGAGAGAATAGCAGCGATCGCTCGTTCATCACAAGGATTTATCTATTTGGTTAGTGTCACAGGTGTCACCGGGATGCGATCGCAAGTAGAAGGGCGTGTGCTTGATTTATTACAAAAAGTTCGGCAAGTAACCGATAAACCCCTCGGTGTTGGTTTTGGCATATCTCAACCCGCGCAAGCAACTCAGGTGAGAGATTGGGGAGCAGATGCGGCTATTGTGGGTAGCGCTTTTGTCCAGCGCCTAGCCACAGGAACACCAGCAGAAGGACTCAGTGCGATCGCGGAATTTTGTCAAAGTCTGAAGGCAGCCATCAAAACATCTTGATGATTACGATAAATTAGATTACAAAAGTATAACGGTGTAGTTTTTTTACACCTATTTTGTGGACAATTTAACATTTATGGTCTTGAATATTATCATCAGAATATTCATCTGTAAAAAAACTAGCTGAAACAACAGCTTAATATTTTGGGTATTATGTGAATTAAGTAGGCTAAAAGATTATGAGTGTGAGAGTAGGTCAGTCAAACGTTATGGAATTTACATCGCAGATGAGGGGTGAAGGCGATGAGTGAAAGTATGGCATTTATCGGCGGTGTCGCCGTGGCTGGACTGGCGGCTCTCTTGATGCTCAGAGGTACAGGTAATTCCCTACAGCCTAACTTTGGTGTGGCTTCACAAATGCCAGCTAACTTAGTAGCGCCCCAGGTGATGCCGCCCCAATACCCACCTTATGGGCAAGCACCATATTCTAACCCACAACCAGCTGCACCAAATCCTGTGCAAACTGTGGAATTAGAACGCTTAAAAATGGATTTTGAACGCTTAAAGAGTGACAACGAACAACTAAGAGCGCAAAACCAACAACTCCAGTTCCAATTCCAAAACTGGAACAATAGCCAGCAGATGCAGTTAGCCCAACAAAATACTCAAAGGGTAGCATCTGCTGCATTACAACCCCAAAGCTCTTGGTGGAATTCACCTATGGTCTGGGCTGTTGGTGGAGCAACTTTGACAATTGGCGGTGGTATTGTTGTCGCTGGTGTACTATCTTTATTCTCACCACGTTCACGCCCCACCCGTACAGTACAAGTTATTCACCCATACCAAGGCCCTACACCACCATTGGTTCCTGTACGTAGGGCTGAATTCCTACCCCCAGCAGGGATGGAAACAAGAAGGGTTGAAGCTCATGAGTATGACGAAATGAGGTAAGAAGGCAGGGGGCAGGAGGTAAGAGGTATAATACTTGATATCTCTCTTACTCCCTACTGCTTAATTAATAACCACCTTGAGGAAGTTCTTCAGAACTAGGTGTTTCATTGGTAGATTCTTCGTCACTATTAGGTGATTCTTCCATAGAATTATTTAGCTCCCCTTGATTTTCTGTCTTGGGGAGTGCTTGTTTGGCTATATTTTCGGTGGCTTGTTTAAATATAGGTTCTAGTTTATCTCGCCAGTATTTAATGTTGGGTAACTTTTCTGGCTGATTTTTGTATTCTAAAACTTTATCCCATTGACCATCTTCTAGGGCTTTGTTGATGTCATTAAACAAGGCATCAGCTTTTTGCCAATCTTGTTGCCACTGATTGATCATGGCACTGGTTTCTTTAATACCAGCAGAAGCATTTGCCGGGATTGATCTTAGCATGGCGATCGCCCCGACTAAATCCCCTGATTCATACTTCCTCCTGGCTTGTTCCACGACTTTAGTGGTGTCTTCCTTCGGTTGTGCTGCTTCCGTTGGCTGAGAATCTGGGGAATCTTCTGGTTGTGGTGCTGAATTAATAAAAGGGTCTAATTTCGGTTGGCGTTTGGGTACTGGTCTAGCAGCAATCAAAGTACTATCATCAACCGTTTTCAACGCAATGCCTTTATCCCGTAGGCAAGAAACCCACTGTTGATTATTAATAATCACATCCGAATGCGCCCAAGCCAAACGACTAGAGTTAAATTTTATTTCTACCCAACCTCTTTTTGTCCGTTTACCTGTGACTTCAAAGTTAGTCTTAACACCAATAGTTTGCAAAACCGTATCAGTATTAATGGAACTAGGTTCAGAACGGATATTAGAATTGCCAGCTACTACAGCCAGGCATTTATTTCCTGATGTAGCATTATTACCCAAAACATTAGCAGCAAAATTTTTCACATTGGGATAAAAGTTAGCTACTAACGCAGCAGCGCCACCCGCCAATACAATCCCAATTAATAGAGGTAATGGGTCGGATTTGCTAGAGTCTTTACGTCCAGGTTGAGTAACAACTGGGTTTGTTGGTGCAACGGCTACAGTTTGTTGACGAGAGACGGAGGATGATGGTTTAGCTGGTTGATAGTAGGAGCTATTGAAAGACTTTGCTGATGTAGAGGATACAGCTACAGATATAGGATTAAGAGCATTTTGTAAGGCTTGTAAAGCTTCTGTGGCAGTTTGGTAACGGTCTTTAAAGTGATAGCGCACCATTTTATTTAAGACTACTGCCAGGCGATCGCTCACATTCACCAAATGCCGCCAAATGAGTTCTCCTGTTTGGGGGTCTTCTTGTAACTCTGTAGGTGAAATACCAGTCAAGGCTTGAATAGCGATAATTCCCAAGGCATAAATATCGCTGTTGGGACGGGGTTTACCTTGCCCTTGTTCTGTAGGCATATAGCCAGGAGTACCAATGGCCACAGTAGCCGATGATTGTCCGCCAACTGTCACCAGTTGGGTACGCAATTGTTTAACAGCCCCAAAATCTACTAAAACTAACTTATTATCAGCAGTGCGGCGAATGATGTTATCTGGCTTGATATCGCGGTGAATTACACCTTGATGATGGACAAATTCCAAGATAATCAAAATTTCTTGCAACAGGTGAGTAACTTGGCTTTCACTCCAACGATTGCCAGGGATAAGTTCTTCGGTCAGGGTATGTCCGTCGATAAACTCTTGGACTAAATAAAATTCTTGATTTTCGTCAAAATAAGCCAGTAACCTGGGGATTTGGTCATGATGACCCAGATTTTCTAAAGTTTCGGCTTCGCTATTGAAGAGGCGCTTGGCTGTTTCAAATACTCTGGGGTCAGATGTGGCAGGCTTGAGGTGCTTGACAACACAGGTGGGGTTGCCTGGCCGTCGGGTATCCTGAGCAATGTAAGTTTGACCAAATCCCCCTATTGCCAGGACTCTAATTACTTGGTATCGATGATCTAGTAGCTTGCCAATCATATTCTCTCCCCAGAGTTATTACCTAGATTTCGCCGATGGTAATAAATATCTCCAATTTTTTTTACATGAAATCCGCTATCTTGATAAAAGATTTGGACTATATAAGCAATCTTTTTAATAAACAAGACTGTAAATTTTTCTTTTAGTGCCTTTGTTAATTACCAATGCCACCCAGAATAACAAACCAAGATACCTGGCACCAGGCCGAACTCCTCATGCAGCCTGCTTTTATCCGCGTTGTCGATAATCTCCGCAAGCAGCTAGATGAATCTGCTTGGAAAGGAACTTACCAAGATGTGTTGATTTGGCCCCCCAACACCACTGATGAAACTAAAACTTTGGTGACACAGTTATTGCAAGAAATGGAATCTGCAACCTTAGAACAGGCCGATGCCATCAGAGAGACTTTAGCTAAACTGCCAATGCCCCACCCAGGATATCATTTATGTTTGCAACGTCAAGACCAAAGTGCCAGTATCGATTTGTGGGAACTGTGTTATCAGGTGTGTTTCCGTAATTACACTTCTGGGAGTGAGGTGGTTGATGTTGATACTAGTTTAATTGATGAAACAGGTGAGGTCGATTGGCAGCGTTTGGAAGTGAAGACTAAGGAATTAGTTGAACAAGTGTTTGCAAGTTTACCAGAAGGGTAGGAAAATTGCGATCGCCTAGCGTAGGCTGATAAGTCATAGAACTTGTTGGTTTATTTCCTCTTGTACGAACTTTGGGTTATAAATTCCGAAGAACCCCTCTCCAAACCTCTCCCCGACGCGGGGAGAGGCTTAGAACCCTGATTATTTAGTACTCAGTTTATAGATTTTGAGCAGCCTTCCCTTGTAGGGAAGGGATTGGAGCTAGGTTCCGTCGAACTCACGCTAATCTAATACTTGTCACTTTCTGCCAGCCACTCAAAAATTTACTCATCATCCACATCTGCAAATATGGATTCTATTCCTGATAACCGCTAACACTTGCACAACCACAACACTATCTTCAAAAACTCGATAAAAAATAATGTAGCCATCCAAGGTTATTGCCATAATCTAAGTAAGTAGTTAGTGTTTGTGGCGACTACTAAGCACGCCAGTCGTGCATTTCTGTATTACATCAGCAATCATCAAGCTTGGTATTGGCTTGATTTTTTCTATTGCAAAAGAATTTGTAGATTTTTATAAAGTAAAAATTTTGTGCAACAAACCGGATAAAATCAATTTTTATAGCAGTAGACTTTTTCGTAATGAAATTCAAGTTTTTACTATTGATCCCATTATTACTATCTCTAAGTTGCACAAACAGCACTTCAGTAAACCAGTATAATAATGAGCAAAAGCTTGATGTAAAATCATTTCCAGCCGATGAATCGGTAGAGAATATATCCAAAGATATAAAACAATATGCTGCTAAGAATGGATTCAAATGTGAAAAAATTGACAGGGTAAATCAGGGGGAGTTTTGGACTGTTGAATCGCCTAAATATCAAGTTTCTTGTGACAACGGAAAACAGATTTTTATTTGGGCGAAATTAACAAATGGCGAAGTTACTATTAGTCCTTTAATCTAATTTTTGATAACCACAGTTGCAATCTGCCGATAGCAACTCTCCCAAAAAAATCCCATAAACCTTACTGCATTAGGCTTTTGGGCGAAAAAATAAGAACTGCGATCAGGGTTCCTACATCTTCTGATTTTTTAATTATTTAATGGTTTATTTAATAAATTTATTAAACATTCTGCATAATCACACTCTACTACCTCAAATCTTGTTGTGTGGACTCCGGTATATAAATGTCATCATACTACTTTTGACAACATGAAAATACGATCGCCTTACCTCTTTCGTTCCTATCCTCCATAAGCCAACCATATTACTGTATGGGGGGTTGTCATTAGAGAGATTTCAGGCGATCGCCGATGGAGGTCGGTCATACAATCGCGTGCAAAAGATTTGCGGCAAGATTTAGATAAAATATTCTGTAAGCATCCTTGAATCAACTATTCACCGCCCAAAGAAATTTAGGATGCAAAAACTCTATAGTCAACTTCCACCAAAGACTAATAGATAACTTGAGGAATAACAAATGCCTAGCCAAACAAACTATACAGAGGCGTGTAATAATTTTGACAAAATTTATGAAGAGGCAGTTAATAGCCGTGAACCTGTGATTGTTAATCGTGAAGGTGCTGAAAGTGTGTCTGTAATTCCTACTGCGGAACTTAATAGCATTATAGAAACAGCATACTTATTTCAATCACCTGAAAATGCAGCACGACTTCTAGATGCTTTACAGCGAGTAAAAGCTAAGACGAATCATCCGCAAACCATAGATGAACTCCGCCAGGAATTTGGACTTTATGAAGAAGAGTAACTAAATTCGATGTCTTCAGTTAGTAGGGTGCGTCAGTATGAATAATTTCTTGGTACAGCTAGTTTTTCTGGCACTGACGCACCTAAATTTTGGATATTTTTTATCTGTAATTCCCTTGGCAAAGCTTTAAATATTAAATATATCCCCACTCATGGAAAATGGATATTGTTTATCGTATACAAGGTGTTGAATTTGAATGGAACGAAAATAAAGCCCAAAGTAACATAGAAAAGCATGGTGTTACATTTGAAGAAGCCGCAGAAGTTTTCTTTGACCCTTTTTACCAAATAGGTGATGCTACTGCTAATAACGAACAACGTGATTTCATCTTAGGTTATTCTCTTGCTCAACGTTTATTGCTCGTAGTTTATCTAGCCCGTGGTAGTCGAACACGTATTATCTCCGCCCGTCCAGCTACTCGCACAGAAAGAAAACTATATGAACAAGCCTGATGAAGAACTGCAACTACATTTAAAAGCCCGTGCAACAGAAACAGTGTCAATAAAAATACCAACGGATACATTAGAATCGCTCAAAAAAGTTGCAGCTAGTCGAGATATGACAGTTGAAGCTCTACTCAAGTTTTACATTGGGCAGAGTTTGCGGCAAGACTTAGCTAAATTATTTTCTGAGCGTGTACTTGAATCAACTGCTCAAGTGTTAGCACGGTATATTCAATCAGAAGATGAAGTTCTGACAATTATTCGAGAAATTCAAGCTGAAACAATTCTTTAGTTAATCTCAAACCTGCTGTAAATAATAGTCGAAACGCTGCCGCAATTGTTCAACCGTGAGATTCTGAGTCCAGTATTCAACTACTGCATGACCAAAAGCCCAAGCGTTACGGTCTGGTGTGGTGGGGTTTTCTAAAAGTAGTGGCCACAGAGACAATAGATCAAAGTTGAGGGTGCTGGATTCTTCTGTTTTTAATAGTGAGAATAAATCATAAGCCATTTGCAGTTTACCAATGACAATGGGTAACTGTTCCACGGGGATTTGTTCTGCTAGTAGGTAAGCTAAAGTTGGGGAACCAGTGGAAATGGTAGAAATGAACTGAAGCACTGGACTTTTGAGTAATGCTGTCAATCCTTGGGTGGTTGCCATTTGTAAGGTGTAGTGGTCAATGATTTTGGCAGCCGCCACAGTACGGGCTTCTAGGTTACGCAAGAAGCGGGCGAGTCTGAGTTGTTTAGCTGGGGCGATCGCCTGGATTAATCCCCAGGATAACGCTTCTATTCCCCAAGCAAGTCTACCTGTTTGTGTATCGCTGGTGACAACGGGTAGGACTAGATTACAAAAGTCTCCTAACAAGTTAGCACGATACTCCGTAGCTTCGCGGATGGCAATTTCCTTCGGTCTGTTACCCAATTCCCAATCATAAGGCGGTTGCCATTCACGGATGGGACGCAGGCGATCTACTTGGGTAACCACAGCGATCGCGGGGATGTCTGCAACTGTGGCTTTAATTTCTTGCAGAAAGTCCACATCCATTTGTAAAGCTGGGTCAAGTACAGGGGTGACTAACAGTAATAAGTCGGCTTTGGTGGCATATTCTAATACTAAATCTCGTAAATCGCCCCGTTTAACTTGTTCGTATCCTGGTGTATCTAAGAGATTCAAGGTTTCCCCATCTTGGGTTTGCCAGTGGTAATTTTGAATCTCGGCGGTGCTGGGTAACACATCCACTTCTGCCAAATTACTTTGAAAGATTGTATTAATTAAACTGCTTTTTCCTGCTCCCGTTCTTCCTGCCAGTAAAATATTTACGGGTTTCTGGGCAACTTTCTCGACTGGTTGGGCTTGTGCGAGGATGTTTTCTAGTGTTTGAGTTTTGGTTTTAGATAGGGTTGGGGTAGAAATGGTAGCTGTGGAGATATTTACTGTAGTTCCACTGTAGAGAGCGATCGCCTGGCGACACAAGTTGTTTAAGGCGGCTTCCCGCAGTAATTGCCCTAAATTCACCAATAATTGCTGATTTGCTTGATTAGTTGTTCCCTTAGTTGCCCGGTTAGCAGCAGCAGCCACAGGATTTAACAACCACTGCGCCCAGTTCCATGCACGCCAGACTTTTCGCGCCGATGGTTCTAGTTTGCGATACACTTCGTATGCTTGGTATGCTTGCCCAATTGTTACCTGATTGAGTGCTGGTGATAACTTCTGCATCCACTGATCTAAGTCATCGACTGTTCCCCGAATCAATCCGTAAGCTTGGGGGACGTAGATATTCAATAAGGGATACTGCACCTGGGGATAATAAATCAGGGCGATCGCTCTCACTAAATCTTGACATCTTTGCCAAAATGTTGTCCAATCTTCCCAAATCGGGCGATCGCCTTGGGCAATTGTGATAATTTCTTGTAAAGCTGCTTCTATTTGTCGTGTCTTATCACTGCTGACGCTTGGTGTTGTGTCCTCCACCGCAGATTTGAGTTCTTCTTTAACTTCGGCTAATGCAGCTTCTATTTGCCGAATGGCTGGTTGTGTCCATTTCACCAACAACCAACGCCAAGCCACAAATACCAAGGTAAACACAGCCCAAATCCAACTTATTCCCCAAGTATGAATCTGCATCCCTGCGGATACTAGCAAGAAAATCATGATGGAGGCGATCGGCATTGCCAATACCACCCACTGCCACGGTTTTAAACGTACCATTGCTCAATACCTACCTTAATTAAAGTTCCTGTACTGCTATCATTCAACCAAAGGCGGTGAGAACATAAGCCAAGAATCAATCTTTTTAAATTGAAAGAATTAGCAGATATGTACTCGATAGGTTAACAAACCTGGTGAGGGATGAAACTTATTTGAGCCAAGCAGAGCTTTTGAGCCTGTATTGTCATCAGTAAAGAACATTGCTCAGGTTTGTAGCAAAGCTGGTTGCAAATTATTTAAAATTTTGGTCAGTTTGTATGTATTTTGTCCTACCTTCTACATTAGTATAATAAATGTCAAGAATCTATAACATTTGATTCATTTAGCTAGGGAATCAACAGTGCTACCGAATAAGCGTACTCCCACAAACCAAGCTCAACGCTGGAAGTTTTTACAACTTTTTGGTCTGGTAAGACGTAATCCTCTACTAATTTCACGATGGGTTTTACGCTGGGTAATGGTGGGAACTGTTTGTGGTCTATTTGCTGGTTTGTACTGGAATGTTTTAGAACTGATGACTCACCAACTGGAGAGGTTTGAGAGTGTGAGTCTGCTAATAGTTATGCCAATAGCTGGATTAATTGTTGGCTTGGTAATCCACTTTTTAGGCAATCCTGGAGAAATTGCTGTCATTGTTGATAATATCCATTTTCGTGGCGGGCGCTTGGATATACGAAAAAATCCAGCGATGATTCTTGCCTCTTTGGTGAGTATAGCTGGTGGGGGCAGTGCAGGCCCAGAAGCGCCATTAGTACAAGTTACAGGTTCTTTTGGTACATGGGTAGGCGATCGCCTCGGTCTCCAGGGAGAAGATATGAGATCCATGAGTCTAGCAGCAATGGCTGCTGGCTTTACTGCCTTGTTTGGCGCACCATTAGGTGGAGCGATGTTTGCCCTAGAAATCCTTCACCATCAGCATATCGTCGAATACTATGAAGCTTTAATGCCAGCTATTGTTTCTAGTTGCGCGAGTTATCTAGTATTTGCCTTAATTACTCATTTGGGAATTGCCCCCACTTGGCATTTTCCCAAATACAATTTAGAGAACATGGATGATTTTGCTTGGGCTATCCTATTCGGAATCATCGGCGCTGTTGCAGGCTGGATTTTTATGACCATTTTTCGCACCTGTGACAGATTATTGGCGATGCTTCCCGTCCCTGTCTATGTACGCACCACCTTAGCAGGATTGGGCTTAGGCACTTTAGCCATCTTCTTACCCCTAACCCGCTATTTCGGACATGAAGAATTAGAGTCAGTTCTAACTACTAATTTTTCAGTTGTTTTTCTCTTGATTTTAGCTTTGGGTAAGATGGCATCAATCAGTCTAACGGTCACTGGTGGGTGGCGTGGTGGTTTCATTATTCCCCTATTTTTTACTGGTGCTTGTGTTGGCAAAGCAATTGCAATTTTAATTCCGGGGTTGAATCCTGCACTAGCTATGATATGTACAATGTCAGCTCTTAATGCAGGAGTAACACGCACACCTATAAGTACAACTTTGTTGTTATCAAAACTGACTAATTTTAGCCCTTTTACACCAATCCTTTTTGCGAGCTTGATTGGTTTTTTTCTCGCCCCAAAAGTCCCCTTAATAGCTTCTCAGCTTAAATCACAGCAGTCTATTGAAGAGACACAAAGTTAAGCAATGGTCAAAATCTGCTTCAAAAAGATTTTGAGATAAAGATTCAGCAATACCAATTTGGAAAATAAATTTAGGTGATTGTAGCAAAGAGGAGCTTTCTCATCGGGTAATTCATTGGGTTTTAAGTTTCTGAACCAAAACTAACTACATAGGTTTATGAACAAGCTTTAGGAATAACGAACTCTGCCGTTGTATCAAGACTTGTTCGTAAAGTAGTTATGTAAGGAGTCAGGCAATAAACTAAGCGATGTCTATGATAATGCTTCGCCTATGCCGCTTGTAATTTGATGCTACTAATTTCATATTTGGTATAAAAATTACAATTTGATGAGGCGATATCAGTCAACCCGAAAGTGAGATAAATTCTTTGCCGAATTGAATTTCATCTATATTTGGTCTACTCTCTATACTGAGAATCAACAGATATAGAACTAGTATTTGATTTCTGAAATATACGTAGGGTGGGCAATGCCCACCGTATCATGGTTTTGGTGGGCATTGCCCACCCTACAGATACTTAGATATTTTCAAAAATCAAATATGATTCCTATATAAGTTGTAGGTAATAATCGCAAAAATTTGGTATTCTCACTTAATCTAAGCATGATGTTGTAAGTCAATTGCCGGACAAAAGTAAATATTTTTACCTCTGAATTCAACTTTAGTAATCATCATGAACTAAAGTTTCATACTTGCAGAAGTACTTATGGACAATTCAATTTAATTATGGTCTTCTCAATCTTGAGGATGCCTTCAATTTGTTGTGTTTATCAGGTATAAAAATTATGAAAGCAAAACTGAGGTTTCAACCTGTTTCTCATAGCTGGGTGGCTTTACATCCAAAACCCAAAGGTGTCATTCAATTTATTGGTGGGGCTTTCTTCGGTACTTTTGTCCCCATGCTATTCTATCGCTATTTATTACAATATCTATTTGATAACGGCTACACTATTATTCTTCTACCTTTTAATTTTACCTTTAATCATTATGCAGAAGCAGGGTTTTTAATCAGGGAAGAATACGAAATTGCCCCAGAGTTAATTAGAATGGCAAAACTTGCTAATTATGATTATCAAGTATATTTAAATGATCGGAAATTTTCATGGATAGGACATAGCATTGGCTGTAAGTATGTTGCTCTTTTGGAGGCTTTTTCAGCATTACCAAGAGAGCGCAAAGAATTGGAAGAATTTATTGGTGATATAGTAGCCAAAACATCAAACCCATCAGAGCAGGCGAAAAATGAACGCAAAATTCAAGTTATTGTCGAAAACCTAGAAATCCTCATCAATGATCTCAAGCAACAACGTGCTAAAGCAACCCAATTAATTAAATATTATCTTGGGTATGAGCCAGATACTTACTGGGATAGAATGGAAGACCCAAGTATTAACAGAACTTTCTTTAAAAGCCTCTTCATCAAAGGACAAACATCTATACTTTTGGCTCCTGTCAATACTGGTACTGATAGTGCAGTTCCCAAATTTTTGGCAAATATTATTGATAAATTAGGCTGGGGTGTTAAACCCAGCCCTCAAGAAACTTATGCTTTAATTCAAGCTACTAATCTCTTTAATCTTCTGGGATTGATTCGCTTCAAATCAGATAATATTGCTAAGTCAACGGGTGACTGGTTTATCAATGTTTTCAAAAAGCCACCAACAGATTTCCAGAGTTATTTAGCAGGTAGTCACTTAAAACCTTTAGGTATTCCAGTCGGTGGTTATGTAGTGAATTTTCCTGATAGCCCACCTATTATTGAATCAACCCAAAGACGAAGTTCTGAGTTGGAAATATATGTAGATAGCCTGCTTCAGGCTTTAGAAAAAGAACGGCGATTATAGCGATTTTAATCATCTTTGCAATAAAGATAGGACTTATGCAAGCGTCATAATTAAACTAACTGTAGGGTGCGTCAGCCCTAATAATTTCGTACACATTAGAGGATATTCCTCATCTAATGCACCCTAATATTGTGCGAGTTGCGTAAGTCCTGAAAGAGATAACAGTAGGGGCGCACAACAACACCCCTACTACCTCATATCCTATGAAGCTATAATCAAAAATTTCTGGCCGATGTTGGTTGGTCTAGATAGCCATATACTAGGCGAGAAACTTGATTGATGAACGCTTTAGCTCTAGCATCACCAAAAGGTCTGGCCACCATGATACCTGCCAAATAACGTTTACCAGAGGGTGTTTGGATAATTCCTGCATCTCCTAAAACTCTTCCAAGAGTCCCTGTTTTATGGGCTATGACTGCACCTTTACCCAGTCCTACGGGCAACAAGCTTCTATTTTTACAGCGACTCATAATGTCCATAACCTGTGAGTTGCTGGTAGCACTTAGCAACTTATTGTTGGAAATCAAAGCAGCTAATCTTACTAAATCTTTAGGACTAGTTTTGTTAGTTCCCTTGAAATCTCCTAGTAAATTGCGAATGACTGTATTTTGTAATCCCCAACTGCGAAATCTTTGATTCAATCGGTTTTTACCACCTAATCGGTCAATAATCATGTTCGTGGCGGTATTATCACTGATAATCATCATTTTGCTGGCAGTTTCCATCAGCTTAAATTTACTGCCTGCTTTTCTATATTGCATTGTTCCCGAACCACCGGTCATCAGGTCACGCCGCATTACCAAAGTTTCATTGGGGTTAATTCTACCAGCATCAATTTCTTCAAACAAAGCAATGAGAATCGGAAATTTAATTGTGCTGGCTGCGGCAAATGTTTTTTCACCATTGATATCCAGGTACTCACCAGTTTCCATATCTAAGAAAAACATTCCGGCTGAGAGAGAACTGTAGCGATTCATCAATTGTTTAATTTGAGAATCTAGCTGTGATATTTCTCTACTTAAAGGAACAACACCTGCAAATTCCAAATTATTACTTACAGGAATTGAGATTTTTTCTTCACTTGTTTCTGTATTATCAGCGTCCTTCTTAATAGCTGAGAAATTGAGAATCCAATGTGAGGCAGAGTCACCTTTAATTACTAACTTGTCGGGAGAAGTTGTATAACCTGGTGCTAACTCCACCACGATTCTGGCAGTATTGTTCTCAACCTTACCAATGCGAATTTCTCGCACGGCGGCTCCGAAATTTTTACGTTGAGTATTAGCTTTGAAAGTTGTTCCTGGTAAGTCGATGACAATTCTGTCTGGATTATTAATTAAAAAAGCTCTGGGCTTAACTTCTGAATCAGTCGTGATATTTAGTTGATTCCGATTAGGATCAAATTTCCATGATTCTAAGCGAGCTGCATTTGCTGGAGTAGATAAAAGAATTGTGCTAATGAGTCCGAGTAAGAGAAAAGGTGACTTCATGCGTGTGAATTGTGAGGAGCTACAGAGATTATTTGCAATATTTTCCGGTGTTTTTTTAATTTTCCGGAAAGTGCTGTGGGAAGGTGATATTTTTGCCTATTTTCTGACATCGAGACGTTTGCAGATGCAAATAGTTCCACTGCAAACTCAAGACATTAAAGCTGACACTTTAGCCTTCTTAGTAACGATTGGTCAATAGTAAATTAACCTATTGTGTTACCCACAGTTGCTAAATTGATTGGCAGTAGGCAAGGAAAACAAAAGAAGCCTGAAGCTACCTTTGCTTTAACTTGCACATTTTTTCGTGTTGGCCGTTGACAGTTGACGGTTAACTGTCAACCATCAACTATCGACAAACTATACAAGTGAGTGTGTAATTTAAAAGCGTCATAGTTTATCAAGATTACAATAAATCCTGACTCCATATATCAAAAAATTACCTCAGTTTGACAAAAAAATTTTGCCAAGGTGGAGACTGAACCAAAAATTATTCAGCTATGTGAGCTAGTTGTGACTAGTACTGATCTATGGTGCAGCGATCGCCGCTATATTTTAATGAATATACTTAATTAAAATATAACCAAAACTTAAAATGCCTCAGTCAAATTAAAAGATTGTATGAACTCCGGGCAGTAAATTTCTAATGCCAGTGACTTTTTGTGTATATTTACACCTAGCATAGAATAATTTATTTGACCAAAAACTGAAAATTTTACTTTACAGTCATGTCCGTACCTGATTTTACGCCTAAGCCGGAACATTTTACTATGGATAGATTAGCTATTGTGAATCATCCAATGAATGCGGACTTTTTACAACAGCCTGTACACTATTCAACTATTAGCATTAGAAAAAGATTAATTGATATTATCGGTGCTATTGTGGGACTGATAATTGCAGCTATTATCACAGTTCCCATTGCTATACTTACTATTATTAATGATCCTGGCCCCATATTTTATTCTCAAATTCGTTGCGGTCTAAACGGCAGACATTTCCGCATTTGGAAATTCCGGTCTATGGTGGTTAACGCCGATAAAGTGAAGCATTTGGTAAAAAACCAAGCTCAGGGTCACATATTTAAGTCGGTGAATGACCCACGTATCACCCCTATGGGTAGATTTTTGCGTCGTACCAGCTTAGATGAGTTTCCCCAATTTTGGAATGTTTTGAAAGGGGATATGAGTTTAGTGGGAACCCGTCCACCCACACCTGATGAAGTCGTTCATTATGAACCACGCCACTGGGAAAGATTACGGGTTAAACCAGGAATGACGGGAGAATGGCAAACTAAAGGTCGTTCCAATATTAAAGATTTTGAAACTATCGTACAGATGGATTTAGATTATCAACGTAAATGGTCTATAACTTACGACCTCAGTCTGATATTGAAAACCGTGTGGGTAGTGCTAAAAAAAAGCGGTGCTTGTTAGTTAACCTTTCACACCACTGCCAATATCTGTTTCTACGATGTAACGCTGTAGTATAAGAAATAATACTAGTACAGGAGCGATCGCAATTACGGAACCAGCCGCAACCAAACGCCAATCAAGGGAAAACGTCCCCGCCAGTTTAGCTACACCCAAAGGTAAGGTATACAAATTCTCATCCTGAATCACAATCAACGGCCACAAAAAGTCACTCCAAGCGCCGATAAATACGAAGATAGCCAGAGTTACCAATGCTGGTCTCACAGCAGGTAACATAATATGCCACCACAAGCCTAACTCCGAACTACCATCCATCCTGGCAGCTTCTTCTATTTCTTTGGGAACACCCATAAAAGCTTGCCTTAAGAGGAAAATACCAAAAGCAGAAGCCAAGCTAGGAAACATCATACCGAGATAAGTATTGCGTAAGCCCAACTGCACAGTCAAAATGTACAGTGGTATCATAACGATTTGGAAGGGAATCATAATCGTAGATACGATCGCCACAAAAATCCAGTCCCTCCCCGAAAATGATAGCCTTGCTAAGGGGTAAGCGGCTAAGGAGCAAAATAACAGATTTAACCCTACAGTCAGTACAGAGACTAAAGTACTGTTATATAAATATTGTCCAAATGGTAGAGAATTCCACACCTTAAAAAAATTATCTACAGTCGGTTGACTTGGTAATAACTGCGGTGGAGACTGAAAAATATTTTCTGTAGGTGATTTTAAAGCAGTGCTGATGAGCCACAACAGAGGGAAGAGAGTGATTAAGGCGATCGCACCTAATAAACCATAAATTACCAACGTTCGCCAGGGTGAATTTTGCGTTTTCCAATTCATTCTGTTCGTTGACGGTTGACAGTTAGCCGTTAACTATTAACATGAAAAGATGTTTCTGTCAAGACTGCTTGTAACGGTTGATCCCAATTTTCTTTGGGCAATTGAGGCAAATAGGCAAAATCAAAGACAATTCCGATAGTCGGCTTTTTTGACCATTCTGGAGAACTCAGTAGGCGATCGTAGTATCCCCCACCGTAGCCTAAACGGTATCCTTGATAGTTACAAGCAACGCTGGGAACGAGAATTAAATCAACTTCCTCAGGGTCTATGGTTGGCGCTTGTGGTTCAGGCTCTTTGATACCATAAGCATTGATATTTAGGGAATCTTTAGGTATCCAACTATGCCACCTCAGGGATTGATCAACACAGCGAGGAAATCCCCAACGGTGGTGAGTATGGGCAAATAAGGAGCTAATATCAGGTTCTTGACGAAAGCTGAAATAGGCAAGTACTGTTTTTGCTTGGGTAAAAAGAGTGGATGATTGTAATAGATACGAAATGCGATCGCTCTTTTCTCGCCATTCTTCAACCGACATAGACTGTCGAGTTTTAATTAAACTCCGGCGTAATTGAGATTTAGTTAATAATTGATGGTCGTTCACTGGGCGCAAATTCAAAGATGGGGTATGGGGTGCTGAGGATGGGGAACAGGTGACAAAAACATTACCCATTACCCATCACCCATTACCCATTACCCATTACTTAAGCAGCATTTTGTCGATACCAATCAATGGTATTTTTCAAGCCTTGTTTAAAGTCTACTTGGGCTGTGAAATTAAAAGCTTGCTTCGCTCGTTCGGTATCCAAACAACGCCGTGGTTGACCGTTGGGTTTATCGGTTTCCCAAACAATTTCACCTTTAAATTCCATCAATTCGCAAATGAGTGTAACTAAATCGCGGATGGAGATTTCGTAACCAGTTCCCAAGTTGACTGGCTCGGAGTCATTGTAGAATTGAGTTCCCATAACGATACCCCGCGCTGCATCTTCAGAATAGAGAAACTCGCGGGTAGGACTACCATCACCCCAAACTGGCAGCTCTTGGTCACCCCTAACTTGGGCTTCATAGACCTTGCGAATTAAAGCTGGGATGACATGAGAACTACCAGGGTCAAAGTTATCTTCCGGCCCATATAAATTTACTGGCAGCAAGTAAACACCATTAAAGCCATACTGCTGACGATAAGATTGTAATTGAACTAAAAGAGCTTTTTTAGCAACTCCATATGGAGCATTAGTTTCTTCTGGATAACCGTTCCACAGGTCGTCTTCTTTAAATGGTACTGGGGTAAATTTGGGATAAGCACAGATTGTACCCACACACACAAATTTTTCTACTCCAGCTTGATGGGCAGCATGGATTAATTGAGTACCCATAATCAAGTTATCGTAGAACAACTCTGCGGGTTTTTCCCGGTTAAGTCCAATCCCACCTACATGAGCAGCTAAGTGGATAATAATATCTTGTTGATCTACTGCGCGTTGGCAATTTTCCCAAACACGTAAATCTAAATCACGCGATCGCGGTACACTAATTTTCGCCGTATCAGCTCCAGCTTGACACAGCTGATCTATTACCTGACGACCTAGAAACCCTGCCCCACCAGTGACAAGAATCCGTTTATTTTTTAGTTCTAAGGCGGTCATACTTTCATCCTTGGCAAGAATTAATCAGAAGTGGAGTACACCCAGTTGTTGACGAATAGTAGCAATATCCTGCGGTAGGATTGAAGTATTGCCATTAGGTGAAGTCTGACCTAAAGCTTGCAAATCGGCTTCTACCATTAATGCCACCAATTCTTTAAAGGTGACAGAAGGCTTCCATCCCAATTTTTGTTGTGCTTTCGTGGGGTCACCAATCAATAAATCTACTTCCGCCGGACGCAGATAACGCTCATCAAACTCTACATAATCTTGCCAGTTAAGATTTACATAGCCAAACGCCAACTCTAAAAATTCACGTACTGAGTGGGTTTCTCCTGTAGCAATTACATAATCATCTGGTTGTTCTTGCTGTAACATCAACCACATGGCGCGGACATAATCTTTGGCATAACCCCAATCTCTCTTGGCATCAAGGTTACCCATATAGATGTTTTTCTGATTGCCGGCAACAATCTGGGCAACAGCTCTAGTAATTTTGCGGGTAACAAAAGTTTCACCGCGACGAGGTGATTCATGGTTAAAAAGTATGCCATTACAAGCAAACAAACCGTAAGATTCCCGGTAATTGACTGTTTGCCAGTGGGCATAAACTTTGGCACAAGCATAAGGGCTACGGGGATAAAATGGTGTAGTTTCGCTTTGGGGTACAGCTTGCACTAAGCCATACATTTCCGAAGAACCAGCTTGGTAAAAACGTACTTGAATGCCTGTGCGTCGTTGGTAGTCACGGATTGCTTCTAGTAACCGTAGTGTTCCCATACCTACGGCATCTACTGTATATTCTGGCGAATCAAAGCTTACTCGTACGTGAGATTGAGCGCCTAAGTTGTAAATTTCTGTTGGTTGAACTTCTTCAAGAATTCGGCGCAGCGTTGTACCATCGGTTAAATCACCGTAGTGAAGAAATAACTTGGCTCCTTCTTGATGGGGATCTTCATAAATGTGATCGATACGGTCTGTATTGAATGTGGAAGTCCGGCGAATAATACCATGAACTTCATAACCTTGTTCTATGAGAAATTCGCTTAAATATGAACCATCTTGACCAGTAATCCCAGTTATTAATGCTCGCTTGTTTTGGTTCATGCTTTGTTTATTCCTTTTTGTCGGTGATGAAATTTTCGCAGGTCAATTGATACAACCTAGCAGGTAATGAATAAATTGCCTAACGGTAAACTTACGCGTTTTAAAGAGTACCCGGATTGTATCGTAAATAAATATACTTAATAAAGAGCAGTTTTTTCTGGCAACTCAGCTTTAAGACTCACAAGTCAAGTTTTTTAAGGCACTTTACCCTTTTTCTTAGGGATATTACCAAGATTTTTCTTGGCCAAAACTTTACACAAATGTCACTTTTATTAAGTTGGAATTAATCTAATATTGAAGATGAATGAATATTGGCTATGTCTAGATTAGGATAAGTCACAAAACTTGGTTCACATAGTTAATAATAACTAATAGCTCAGTAGTTGGTAATTGGTAATAGCTAATAGGAAATAGGTGAATTTTTTCTAATACCAATTTATGATTACCAATTACCAGAAATATATTGTCCGGAGGAAAATAATATTATTTGTGTGAAGGGGGAAATAATGCCCCCTAGTAAAAAAATCTTTTTTCGTCAGTATGCTCCGTTATTTTTGGGCATGATTACCACATCAATTGTTTTCAATATAATCCATAAGTCCAACCAGAGAGTCCTAGACTTGACATAATGCAAGTCGATTTGTACTCGTCGGGGATAGGGAATATCATTCCTTCCTGAAACTTGCCATAATCCAGTAATTCCTGGTCGAATTGTTAGAACTTGTTCGATGTGATCACCATATTTTGGTAATTCTTCTGCTACTAAAGGGCGCGGGCCAACAACACTCATATCTCCTTTTAAAACATTCCAGAATTGGGGAAACTCATCCAGGCTGGTAATTCGTAAAAATTGACCAATTTTAGTAATTCTGGGGTCTTTTTTGAGCTTAAAACTACTTTCAAATTCCTGTCGCAACTGTGGCGATGTTTCCATCATTTGCATGAGGACTTCGTCAGCGTTGCTGACCATTGTCCGGAATTTAATACAATTAAAGGGTTTGTAGTTTTGGCCGATTCTTTCTTGGACATAAAAAATTGGGCCTTCTGAGCTTAAAGCAATCAGCGAGGCCAGAATTAAATAGACTGGTGAGAAGAGGATCAACACCAATAAAGAAAACACAATATCGAAAAGTCTTTTCGCAAACTCTCCGTTGATACCTTGCAAAGACAAACCTTTGGGTTTGATTTTAGGTGTCTTTGTTTTTTGACCACGCTTGACTGTAGAACGCATAGACGAGCTAGCATCTTGCCGTAAGCGTCGTTTGCCGGAGAGGAGTGAACTCTGGGCAGTCATCATACTCCTTAATAATCCACACCACACATAGTCCCAATCTTAAAGCCAAAAGGATGTGCTTCTGGGGTTAAATTGCCAAAAGCATACAAAAGAATTACAAAAAATTCTGCCTAACCTGCTAAATTAGGCTTTTGTTGATGGCACTGGTCTAAAAAATCTAGATAGCGCTTGGCAAAGTTTTGCGGGGAAAACTCGGCAGCGTGCGATCGCATATACTCAGGGTCAAGAGCATCTTGATACATTTCAAATTTTTCTACTGCCTCCACCAAAGCTGCTTGAGTTTGCATTTTAAAAAATATACCTGTTCCTGTATCTTTATAAGATCGTACATCCCTAACTGTTTCCGTGGCACCTCCGATACCATAGGCAATTACCGGAGTACCACAAGCTTGTGCTTCTACTAAAGCTATACCAAAATCTTCACAGGCAGCATAGACAAAAGCCTTGGCTTTGGCCATATACTTTTTGACTACATCATCAGGTTGCCAACCTAATATTTGAATATTAGAATTAGCTAGCTGGCGAATCTGTTTCATTTCTGAACCTGTACCAATGATGACTAATGGCCTCTGCAATTGGTTAAACGCTTTCACAATTAGGGATACCTGTTTATAACTCACCAATCGGCAAACTGTGAGATAAAAATCCTCTTTGTGAGGTAAAAATGGAAATTCTGCGACATTCACCGGCGGATAAATAACTTTGGCTTCTCGCCGATAGCAGCGCCATATACGCCTAGCTGTGTAATGGGAATTGGCAATGAAGTAATCTACTCGATTGGCGCTTAACACATCCCATTGGCGTAAACGATGTAATAAGTATCGAGTCACCCATCCCGCAACACCATTCCCCATTGGGCTGGAACGCAAATAATCAAAGGTTAAGTCCCAGGCGTAGCGCATGGGACTATGGCAATAGCAAATATGTAACTGGTCAGCAGTGGTTAATACGCCTTTGGCAACAGCATGAGATGAGGACAAGATTACGTCATACTGGCGCAAGTCCAATTGTTCGATTGCCAGGGGTAAAAATGGTAGATATTTTTGGATACCATTACGGGCCGAGGGAAAGTGCTGGAGGAAGGTCTTGCCAATCTGACGTTGGTACAAATAACTTTCAGGATTGTTAGACTCAAAGTCGATGAGAGCGTATAAATCGGCATCGATATGATGCAGAATTTCTTTGACAACGAGTTCTGAACCGCCGGTGGCTTTTGGTGTCAGCCACTCATGAACAAGAGCATATTTCAATGGCACAGCTA
Source organism: Anabaena sp. CCY 9910 (assembly GCF_963920875.1). Classification (NCBI taxonomy): domain Bacteria; kingdom Bacillati; phylum Cyanobacteriota; class Cyanophyceae; order Nostocales; family Nostocaceae; genus Anabaena; species Anabaena sp. CCY 9910. The sequence goes on from NZ_CAWUDJ010000001.1 coordinate 467,142, forward strand.
ACTAACTTTAAGGTGTAGAAATTAAAGGAGGCAGGAGGCAGAGAGAGGGAGTAAGCAAGAAGCAAATTAAACCCCTCCAGCCTTGAAGCCACGGAAAAAATTACTCTATGGGAAACTGACTTTTAAAGTCAGGATTTTTTCAGGTCAAATTTCCCTTTACAAGCAAGAAATGGAAAGCGCTTCAGATAAAAAATACAGACGTACTTCTGTGAGGAGAGGTTCCAGAAGGATACAGCAACCTGATAACCTCAAATCAGGGATTGGGGATTGGGTACTAGGGGTTGAGTAAGGGAATAATATTTTCTTTATTCTTATGTCTTTTCCCAGTCACCAGTCGCCAGTCTCCCCTTCGGGGTTCGCCAGTCGCTAATGGGGGAAACCCCCAAGAACGCGCTGGCTCACCATTCCCTCAAAAACATAGCAATGGGTAATTTATGCGAATTTTAATAATGGGTGGTACTAGGTTCATTGGTGTCTATTTGACGCAAATCCTGGTTGAACAAGGACATGAGGTAGTACTTTTCAATCGTGGTAATCGACCGTTACCAGCTTTACAGGGAGTAGGACAAATTATAGGCGATCGCACGGATGCCACGCAGCTCAAAGAAAAATTATCAGCAGAAAATTTTGATGTCGTTTTTGACAATAACGGCCGGGAATTAACAGATACTCAACCCTTGGCGGAGATTTTCCAAGGTAGAGTGCAGCATTTTGTTTATATGAGTTCTGCGGGGGTTTATCTCAAATCTGACCAGCTACCCCACATAGAAGGGGATAAGGTAGACCCCAAAAGTCGCCACAAGGGTAAGCACGAGACGGAAGCTTATTTACAGCAAACAGGATCACCCTTCACTTCGATTCGTCCCACCTACATTTACGGCCCACGTAACTACAATGATTTAGAAAGCTGGTTCTTTGATCGGATTGTACGCGATCGCCCCCTGCCAATTCCAGGTAATGGGTTACATATCACTCAGCTAGGTCATGTTAAAGATTTAGCAACGGCGATGTCACAAGTGATTGGTAATAAACAGGCCATTGGGCAAGTATATAATATTTCTGGCGATCGCTATGTCACGTTTGATGGTTTAGCTCGTGCTTGCGCCCAAGCCTTGGGAAAATCAGCCGATGATCTGAAAATTGTCCATTACGACCCGAAGAAATTTGATTTTGGCAAACGCAAAGCCTTCCCTATGCGAGTGCAACATTTCTTTGCTTCGGTCAACAAAGCACAGACAGAATTAAATTGGCAACCCCAATATGATTTAATTTCTGGGTTGGCTGACGCTTATGAAAACGATTATGTAGCAAGTGGACGCGATAAATCAGAAATCGATTTTTCTGTAGATGAGGAGATTCTCAAAGCTGAGAGTTGAGTCATGAGTGCTGGGTACTGAGTAAGAATTTTTTCTCTGCTCTTCTACCCCCTCTTTGACCACTCATACTAGTTCGGTCAAAAATGATAACATATTTAATTTCAACTAAAAAACTATAAAATTGATAATTACGAATTACCCATAGATGTTACTCTAAATCACTTAAAGTTTCAGGCAAAGAAGTTTTTTTCTCATTAGCAATATTGCGTTCGTACCAACTCATTAATGGCGTAGCAGATATGCCATGTATAACGACAGAAACTACAATCGTAGTGTAAGTTATCCAAGCTATTTCTTCCCCCACTCCATCTTTCAAACCATGACCAAAAGCATAGGCAAGATAATATAAGGAACCAACGCCACGAATACCAAACCAGCCAAATAACCAGCGAGTGGCAGGATGAAAGCGGCGGCGATGGGATGCTAAAGGACGTTTGCCAATGGTGCTAATCCAGGCTCCAATAGGTCGAATAATTAAAAATAGGAAAATAATTACTATTAAAGACTGATAGCCATAGTTAACTATTGGTTGCCATAGTAATATGGAACCTAATAATAATATGGTGCCAACTTCTAAAAGCTTTTCTAGTCGTTCAATAAATTCTAATTGTGCCAGTGGTCTTTCTGGGTTTCTATAGGTGTCTTGAAAAACTAATCCCGCAATAAATACTGCTAAAAATCCATAACCGTTGACAACTTCTGTTAGAGAATAAGTTAACAAAATTGCACTGAGAGCCACAAAGTCTTCCATCAAGGCATCGGCAGAACGGCGCTTCTGGATTTTTTGGTCAATCCATACAATAGCTTTAGCAACAACAAAACCCATAATTAATCCAGCAGCGATCGCCCAAACTAAATCAATGGCTACCCACTGCTTAAACCAGGTGTTCCAGTTGTCATCTTTAATAGCAAAAAGTCCAAAATAGACAAAAGGAAACGCTAGGGCATCATTTAACCCACCTTCAGAAGTTAAACCAAAGCGTAGCTCATCTTTATCATTAATATCTGTTAGTTGAACCTCCGATGCTAATACTGGGTCAGTGGGGGCAAGAATGGCTCCTAATAAAATTGCTTCGCCCCAATTCATGCCTAAAAATAATTTAGCGACAATTGCTATAGCAAAAATAGAAATGGGCATTAAGAAACCAATGAGGCGTGCGGTAATATCCCACACTCTACGTCTCCTGGGATGGATAATTTTTAATCCACAGCTAAAAACGGAAATAATGACAACAAATTCTGTGATTCTTTCCAATAAATCTGCATTAAATACATCATCTCGGCGTAGTTGTATCAACCCAAAGCCATAAGGCCCAAGAATGATTCCCACTAAAAGATATATCAAAGCAAAAGATAAAGGTAAGCGCGCAATCCAACCAGAACCTAATGTAACGATGAGCAAAAGTAGCCCAATTACAAATAGGTCAAGAATATAAATATCTATCATATAAATGATGTATAAAGAATCTGGATGGCTAGGCTATTTTAGAAGCGATCGCCTATTTGTATAAATGATCTACAGATAGATATCATGAAGATGACTTATATTAATTTCTACTTCTGTTAGCTTAGTTAGGATCGTACCGAAAGGAGCATTTGTTATGAAACTTCCAGACAGTCCAAAGATACCAAGATTTATGCAGCTAGTGCAGTGGATTTACCAGCCATTGCAACTAATGGAAGCATCTGCCAAAGCTCATGGGGATTGTTTTACACTATGGCTGACAAACAAACGACCAATAGTATTTTTGAGTAACCCACAAGCAATTCAAGAACTTTTTACTACTCCATTAGAACAATTAGACGCTAGAGGAACAGCCCAAGTTTTACAACCTTTACTAGGAGAAAATTCTTTACTGTTGCTGTCTGGAGAAACTCACCAGCGTCAGCGTAAGTTGTTAACGCCGCCTTTTCATGGCGATCGCATGAGGGCTTATGGCGATATCATTACTAACATCACCAAAGAAGTTATTAGTAAATGGCAATTAGGCGCACCCTTCTCTGTGCGCGACTCCATGCAGGAAATCACATTGCGAGTGATTTTACAAGCTGTTTTTGGTTTGCGTGAGGGAGAACGTTACACCCAACTACAAAAACGCTTGTGTGACATCTTAGATTTGAGTGGTTCTGCCTTACGTTCTACCCTATCCTTCTTGCCTGCATTGCAGATAGACTTAGGTCGCTGGAGTCCTTGGGGTCACTTCTTGCGTCAAAGAGCGGCAATTGACCAACTACTTTACGCCGAAATTCAAGACCGCAGAGATCATCCAGACCCATCCCGCACTGATATCCTGTCATTGATGATGGCAGCGCGGGATGAAAATGGTGAAGCCATGACTGATGTTGAATTGCGGGATGAATTGATGACGTTGTTAGTCGCAGGTCATGAAACTACCGCCTCAGCTTTGACATGGGCTTTATACTGGATTCACAAATTACCGCAAGTACGAGAGAAACTTCTGGCTGAGTTAGATAATTTTGGCGACAATAGGGACGTAAATGAAATTACTCGCCTACCTTATTTAACGGCTGTCTGTCAGGAGACACTACGCATTTATCCCATTGCGATGGTGACCATTCCGCGTATTGTCAAGACAACTTTAGAAATTGGTGGTCATCAATTTGCACCAGGAACAATGCTTGTAGGCTGCATTTATTTAATGCACCGCCGACCAGATTTATATCCCCAACCGCAAGAGTTTAAGCCAGAAAGGTTTTTAGAAAAGCAGTATTCATTATATGAATATCTACCATTTGGTGGCAGTAACCGTCGCTGTGTCGGTATGGCTTTTGCCTTGTATGAAATGAAATTGGTTTTGGCAACAGTATTAGCAAATATGGATTTAGCATTAGTTGATAACTATCCAGTCAAACCCACCCGACGCGGTGTCACTTTAGCACCTTCCGGTGGTAAATGGTTAATTGCCACTGGACAACATCAAAAAGTCAAAAACCCTGTGGAAGTATAGTTAATTGCCACTAGCGATCGCCTATAGTATTTTCCCATAAAGCGATCGCGCCCCAATCAATACTTTAATATCTCGCACAGACGGCGATCGCTCTCTGTGACATGAGTGTTATTCTCTAGATAATCTTGTAGCCAATTGAAACCACGCGCCAGTAGTTGGTCTAAATTTTCTATCGGCCATAATCTCACAGTGCGATCGTCAGAAGCCGTGGCAATATACTGATCATCAGGACTAATACTAATACTCCTGACTGCACCTTTATGTCCTTTAAATTGGGCTAGTTGCTGTCCGTTAAGATTCCATAACCGAACGGTGCGATCGTCGGAACTAGTGGCGATATACTGCCCATTATGACTAAAAACTGCACTTTTTAGGGGGGCTTGATGTCCTCTAAATTCGGTGAGTATTTGCCCATCCAGATTCCACAACTTGGCTGTATGGTCTTCCGAAGCAGTCACGAGATATTGACAATCAGGGCTAAAATTCACACTCCAAACTGTACTTTGATGCCCCAAGAATTGCCCCACCTGTCGTCCCTGGAGATTCCACAATCTAGCTGTACAGTCATCAGCCGCAGTGGCAAGATGCTCTCCATTACAACTAAAACTCACATATCGCACCCATTTATCATGCCCTTTAAATCGCATCAACTCCTGACCATCAAGACTCCATAATCTAGCCGTCAAGTCAGAAGAAGCAGTAGCGATATGCTGGCCATCAGGGCTAAAATTCACACTCCAAACTGTACCTTGATGCCCTGGGAATTGCTGAAGCATCTGCCCTGTAACATCCCATAATCGCACCGTCCGGTCAGAGGAAGTAGTAGCAATGTATTTACCATCGGGGCTAAAACTCACACTCCAAACTTTTCCTCGATGTCCAAGGAACTGTAAAAGCTCCTCACCTTGAATATTCCACAAACGTACCGTCCGGTCATCAGAAGCCGTAACGACCTGTTGCCCATCAGGGCTAAAATCTATGCTCCTCACTGTACTCTGATGTCCTCTAAATGGGGGGAATTGCTGCTTGTTTAGGTGCCACAATCGGACTGTACGGTCAGAAGATGCAGTTGCAATATATTTACCATCAGGGCTAAAACTCACACTTCGCACGTAGTCCTGATGTCCTGGGAATTGCTCTAGTTGCTGACCATTGAGATTCCAAACCCTAGCGGTACGGTCAGAGGAAGCGGTAGCGATATATTTACCATTGGGGCTAAAACGCACACTCCAAACCACATCCTGATGGCCGCGAAATCGGCTTATCTGTTCCCCGGCTAGGTTCCATAATCGGGCTGTACCGTCAGAGGAGGCGGTAGCAATATACTGACCATCGGGGCTAAAACTTACATCCCAAACACAATCTTGATGTCCTGGGAAGCGGACGAGCAATTTACCCTTGAGGTTCCATAACCGGACTATTCGGTCATCAGCAGCTGTGGCAATGTGTTTACCATCAGGGCTAAAACTGACACACCAAACGGTTCCTTGATGCCCTAAAAATTGCGCTAGCTGCTGACCGCTAAAATTCCATAACCTAGCTGTGCGGTCATCAGAACTAGTGGCGATGTACTTACCATCAGGGCTGAAACTCACACTCCGCACATAGCCCTGATGCCCTTGAATTTTAGCTAATTGTTGACCCCTAAAGTTCCATAACCTGGCTGTCCGGTCAGAGGAAGCAGTCGCCATGTATTTGCCATCAGGGCTGAAATTGGCACTCCAGATTGTATCTTCATGCCCTTGTAATGAAATTAATTGCTTGCCTTGAAGATTCCATAATCTGGCGGTACAGTCATCAGAAGCCGTAAGGATATACTCACCATCAGGACTAAAACTGACGCTCCTGACCCAGCCTTGATGCCCTTGGAACTGATTACGCTCTTGGATATTGTCTAGAATCGTCTGCAAAGCTAGTAATGGACTAGTTGCTGGGTACTTTACCAGAGAGCGACCATCTTTGACTAAAGCTTGCAAAGCTTTTCCACTCCGCATTGCTGACATAAGGGAGTCTAATTGTGCAAAATCGAACTGACGTAAAGCGCTGACTCCTTCCTGTTCTAAGGTTGTCCCTGCTTGTACTTCTCTGAGGACAATTTGTTGTTTTTCTAATTCTGCGTTGACTTGAGTTAGTATGGTTTCCACCCGCTCTAGCTCTTGTTCAATCTGTTTTCTTTGTTCCCGTTCTTGTTCGAGTTCTGCCAATAACTCATTTCCCTGCTGTTGACGAATGAACGGGACTAAATAATCATGTACTAATTGATAGCGATCTGCTGGTACTTCTGGTAAAAGTAACACTAATCCAGACTTCACAAAAATTTCTAAGATTAAATCTAATGTTTTTACCTCTGGTTTTAAATCTGATGCCAAATCAGTCCGAGTTTTGAGAGGACGAGTACCGTTTTCGTCTGTGAGTAAATATAGTACCAGGCGCGCCATTTGTTCATTTTCAGAACCACAATTTCTAATAACTGTTTCTAAAAACCTTTCTACTAATTTTTCTTTAGTACCAAACTGACAATATTTTGCCAGAGTATTAATTTTTTCTGTTTGCATTTGCGCCCCCACAATCTGTAATTCAATGGGGCGCACTTCCCCAAATTGGCATGATAAATCTTCAACTAGCTTATCTATGAGTTTAGGTTCTAGGTAAAAGTGTGTTTTTTCTGTCAGGTTTTGAATAATAGCTTTGGCATCTGCTGGGGTAAAATTACCCAAGTAATAGCGAATATTTTTATCTAAAATATTATTATTAATTGACCCCAAATTAAATAATCGTTCTAACTCTAGTAAGTAATGTAAATAATCTTCCCGCAACGAAAGTACAATCTTGACAAAAGGTATATCCAAACAAAAACGTAAAAACTCGTAAAAGGCTTTTCTGCTAGCTTTATCTGTATAAACGAAGAAAAATTCCTCAAATTGGTCAAAAATTAACACTGTTAACAGATGGCGCTCAGAATTTTTCTGTAATTGCTCTCTAATGGCTAGGGCTGAATTAAGATCATGAGATAACTTATAGCCTCTAACTTCTTCAACAGCTTGTGCTAAGTTTTGTCCTAATGTTCCTACCCAATCTGTATACACTCGTAACAATAGAGGTAAAGCATCACGTTCAGCAATCGGCTTTTCCTGCAAAGCAGGTATTAAACCAGCTTGTAAAATAGAACTTTTACCCACACCTGATTGACCATGAATGACAGTCAATTTATGTTCAGTGCTACTAATCCTTTCTCGCAAACGTTGAACATCCTTTTCTCGACCAGAAGCAACTATTTCTTGAGCAATTGTTCCCTTTCTGTATACTTGTAATTGGGCGGGATTAATCGCCTGAAGCTGAGGATTAAGATAAGATGCACCAACAAAGGCACGGAAACCATACTGCTGTTCAATTTGTAGTTGTTCTTGTTTAATTTGAAAAGCTGCTAAATATTGACTTTGTTCAAAGTAGACGTTACTTAACATCTCTAAAATATTAATATAAAGCCTGGGATTATAGTAAGCACAGGTTTCATTTTTAGCTGCCAATAAATTACTAATAGCATCAGTACTCTCATTTAATTCCTTTTGAGAACGGGCTAAAATAAACAGATATAAACTCCGTTCAGGGACTTTTTGATTTGAGATATTCTTCAGTCTTTGTAATGCTTTTTGAGCAAGTTTTTTAGCTTCATACCATTGAAAACTTTCTAAAGAAACTTCAGCTAAAAATCCATAAGATTGGGCTATTTTTAAAGATTGCCCATAATTTTTATGTAGTTTCAAGGATTTATGGGCTAGATTATATAAATCTGGCCAAGCATTTAAGTTTCTTAATACCTCCCCTAAGGTATTAATATACTTAGCGATTAAATTATCAAAGTGTCCTTTTTCTAAAATTGCAATACATCGCTGAAGATATTTTCTAGCTTTTTGGTAACAGTCCTGATCATCTATCTGATTTTTCTGCGCCTGTCTTACATAAGTCAACCCGATGTTAAATAGTAATATTCCTTGCCGTTTCAAATTATGATTTTTTTGCCAAAAATCTAAACTATCTTGATAATGAGCCAAAGCAGAGTCTGTATTATCGTACAAATAATCATGTAAACCCCGGACAAACTCCAAGTTAGCCTGGATTACTTGATTTAATTCTCTACCTCGGTTTTGTAAATCTTGAATTCCTCGATTTAATTCCCAACAAATTTGTGGATTGGGAATTAAATCACCTATAAAAACTTCGTCAGTTTTTTTCTGAATAAAACTAATTAATTCATTAGTACTACTTTCAAATGCAATAATAGTTGCCCAATTTTCTAAATCGGTGGCTAATCTAATAAACTTTTGGAGAACTTGGTCATTAACCCAGATAAGTATGGGGAAGGGAAAGTTTTTTCTAAACTCTTCTCTGACTCGGTTAGCCGCAGTCAGGACAGTATCAATGTCTTTAGCTGACTCTAAGCCAAAGACAATCAATGCGGGTGGTTGTTCATCGCCTAATTGTTCATTTATGTTGGTGTACAGTGTTTTTACTGTTTCTGGTAAAGTGATTTCATGTATTTTAATTGGAGAAATTTGGTTTAGTTGTTGGGTAATGCGTTTACGCAAAGCTGCGTAATTACAACGCAATAATATTAAAGAAAATTCTCCCTGGGAAAAAGTAATTGCCCTTACCAAAGTTTGTAACGACTGCTCGTTCTCAGGGGTTAAGTTATGGGAATTAGGTAGATTATTCATCTTATGAAAAAGACAACATCTTATAATTTAAAGTCTTTGGCTTCTGCCAAAATCGGATTAATATCAAACCAAGAACCGTCCTCATCCCGATATTCAAATACAAACATACTGGGAAGCAAAAGTTCATATTTTTCATGACCCCTCAGGCTTTTATCTTGCGCTACTTGGTAAAGAACTTCCCATTCATCAGGGGTAATAGCTAAAGAAAGTTCATTACAGCGTTGCTTAATTACCCTGTCTAGACATTCCCGCGAAATGGGGGGGTCTTCTTTTTGAAGACAGCGAAATAATATCATCAGCAAATTACGTAAATGACCACCACTAACTAAGCACAGTCTATCTAAGGTTTCAGGGCTGTCAAAAACCTCTGTAATTAGTGCTTGGTTTTGTTCCCAACTTACCCCAGGAAACGCCCTGGCCATGACCATCTGTTGCAGCAGGTTAATTCCTTGGGCAAATTTAGTACCATTCTGAAGTCTGACGGGTACCATTGGTAGGACTTTGGGGTCAATACCAAAGCGATTTGTTAATCTACCTAAAGCATTGGAGAATATTAAAACTAAGGGAATTGTATAAACAACATGGCAGCTTAGTTGGTTTAACTGTTCGCCGCGTTCTACAAATAAATATTCAGGCTGGATTTGACCTGTAGGCTTTAGTGAATTATCAATACGGTCAAGATTGTCAATGATGACGACTAATCCTTTTTTACCTTGCAGCTTGAGTTTTGCGATCGCTGGTTGTAGTAGCTCTTTATTGATAGACTCTAAAATACCATTGGTGCGTGGTTCTAGATATTGTCGTAATTGCGATCGCAGTTTCGGACTATCTTTAGTTTTAGCGGTGATTTTACCAATCCCCACAGATAACTCCCCTTCTACGCCAATATCTAGCGGTGTTTGCAAAAAACCGACAATTTCTGTAAACAAATTTTGGAAGTATCCAGGTTTGAGGTTAATCTTGATTGCCTCTAGACTTTGACTCACCTCACGGGCTATAGCTAATAAAATATCTGTCACGTCTACATCAGCCATATCCAGGCTTTGGCTAGACTCAAAGTACACCACATGAAATCCCTGCTGTTCTAACTCCGATTTCAGGCGGAGTAATTCCGTTGATTTCCCACAACCAATGTGACCAGTAAACAACTGACAAGTAGGTTCATCTGGGGAAAGCCTGGTGATAGTTCGCCCTAATTCGTCAATAATCTTGCTACCCCGCACTTTAGAGAAATCAATGTAATATTGTCTATCCTCCGGTTTGCTGACAGCCAAAGTCTTGCTAGGGTTGCACGCCTGAAAAAACCTGATTAAATCTAACTTCATGAGAAAACACCCGAAATCAGCCTGGTAATAGCCCTATATTTCAGGATTATAGCGATATCATTACTAATAATTAGAAATTGCTAATAAAAGGTTATTTTCTACTAGTTTAATTTTATTTTACTTTGCGTGTCAGTAGTCAGTTGTCAGTGGTCAGTTGTTGAGAGAATCTGGTCTAATACCCCATCCCCTCGTGGGTGGAGTTTTTATTTTTTCAGGGAATAATCCAGCAACTAAATCCAACCCCGCAGCTTTTTATGCACCTGCGCCAAGTACCACATATAGTCATCAAGTTTATATTTATCAGCAGCCTTAACTATATATTCTTGAGCTAAAGGTAAATTATTTTCCGCTTCGTAATATAGTCCCAAATAAAGATGACTGTAAAACTTACCCTTATTACCTTCTGTTTTTCCAATGTTGAATACATCATCTGGCGTACAATATCCGGCAAACAAATCATAGACAGAACGCATAATTAGTCTGGGGTCATTTTTCACCGTTAATAAGTTATTTCTTGCCTCTGTTACACCAACTAAACGTGCCATGCACAGATATCTCCAAACTGTTTCTTCCACGTCTTGGGAATTGACCGTTAAATCTATTTCAAACTGTTGAGCGCCTTCAGCAAATCTATCTGCATAATAATAAGATAAACCTCGTTGCCAAAGGTATGGCTTAATTCGATCATCTAGCTTTTCTGCTGTGTCAAAATCATCAATTGACTCCTCAATTTTTGCTAACTGAAATTGCACCATACCCCGACGGACATAAGCATTAGGATTGTTGGGTTGTTTACTAATAACTTCGTTCCATTGTTGGAGTTGATTTTCTAAAGAATTGGCAAATAACATGATTTATATACGGTAATTTTAACTATCAACAACTGCAAGTGTAATAATTTATGTTTAATTCTACTTTCAGGTAATCCTGCTGAGTTGAGAGGGATAGTAAATTATTCACGCACAGATACAGAGAGGGGGGAAAGATAGCTTGTTATGTCATACTGGGTTCTTGGTGTTCAATTTATATTGATCTATGTCTGGTTTGAAAGAATATCCTGGGGAACAATACGTAATTATTCGCCACAGTCAACGCTTAATTAAAAGTTTTCAGCATTGGACAGGAAATTTATTACTAGATGTGCATGGATCACCTGATGAAATAGCATTGGCATTATTTGAAGCACCATTTGTCTTAGTTTCTCATGGTACGGAACCAGACCCGATTTTTAACTACGGTAATCGCAAAGCTTTAGAACTATGGGAACTGTCTTGGGATGAATTTACGAAAATGCCTTCGCGCAAGAGTGCTGAGGAGATAGTACAACAAGAACGCGATCGCCTGTTAGCAGAAGCAGCAACTCAAGGTTTTAGTTACTACTCTGGTGTACGCATTACCAGCACTGGCAAACGCTTTTATATGCAAGACGGTATCATCTGGAATCTGCTGGATGAACAACACCAGTATTGTGGTCAAGCAGCTGTTTCCTATAATTGTCAATTTATTACATAACCATGATTTGACTGCTAACGGTTAACTGCCAACAGTGAAGAAGACGCGATTCATCGCGTCTCTACAGATGGTTTATTTGTCTCATTCTTTTTTCCGATTGGTATTAGATGGGCGATATTTTAAATCGTGATACCGTTTAACTCATATTCATCCACTAGCTAGAAGAAAATACTAGCAAAATTTACTACTGTGGTTCTAGTGACTGAAAAATCAGGAAAAACGCCAGTGGTTCCCATTAGAGATAATAATCCTGTAACAATTACGCCTTATGTGACTTATGGGCTAATTGCTGCCAATGTCCTCGCTTTTTTGTATGAAGCTAGCCTTCCTCCCCAAGCATTAGATGGGTTTTTGCATTTGGCGGCTGTTGTTCCGCGAGAACTGAGTTTAAGTTTTGCTGGTGTTTCTGTGCATCAACCAGTACCAGAGTGGGCAACTTTGATTACTTCCCAATTTCTGCACGGTGGCTTTCTACACCTAGCTGGGAATATGTTGTTCCTATGGATTTTTGGTAACAATGTAGAAGAAAAACTTGGTCATGCCAGATATTTGCTGTTTTATCTGGCTTGTGGGGTTTTAGCGTCTTTAACCCAATGGTACTTCTCTCAAGATTCTAGCATTCCTTCTTTGGGTGCTAGTGGGGCGATCGCTGGTGTGATGGGTGCATACATCCTGCGTTTTCCCAACGCCGAAATTCTCGGTGTAGTTCCTTTAGGTTTCTTCTTTCCAACTTTCCGTGTTCCTGCATACTTCTTTTTAGGTTTTTGGTTCCTGCAACAATCGTTTTACGGACTTGCTGGTTTACAAACACGCACTAACATCGGGATGGAAAGTGGTGGTATTGCCTACTGGGCCCATGCTGGTGGCTTTATTTTCGGCGCACTCCTGGGGCCCTTGTTGGGTTTATTCAGCGATAAAGCCAAGGAAGAATCTTGGTATAGTTAAATCCCCAATTAATTCAAGGCCAATGTGCGGTCGGAAAATCTGACTCATCTATGGATATGATTGTGTTCATTGATGAGTCATTTTGCTGTCCGAAGTTTTTATCTGGGGTATTGGCTAATTTATTAAGTGCTGCTAAAACTGCTGATGCAGACTGATAACGCTGTTTAAAATCTTCCCGCACCATTTTGCTCAAAATTTGTGCAAAGCCCTGGCTAACGAGTGCCTTATCTCTCCATTTTATTTCCTCATCCTCATCTCTGGGAAGATCGTGGGGGGCGATACCTGTTAAGGCTTTAATACCAATCATGCCGACTGCATAGATATCGCTATTGTATTGAGGACGGCCGAAACATTGTTCACTGGGTGCGTAACCTTTAGTACCAATACCAATAGTAAAGGGTAGTGGCTCTTGATTGTTTGCTTGGGGTAAGGAAATTTCTTTGACTGCACCAAAGTCAATTAAGACTAATTTGTGGTCTGAGTGTCTGCGAATAATATTGCTGGGTTTAATATCTCGATGAATTACACCATTTTCATGAACGAATACTAATATTTCCAGTATTTCCCTAATAATTGCCACCGTCTCTGCTTCACTAATACTTCTACCTGATGGCAATTCCTGGTTGAGAGGATGACCAATAATATATTCTTGAACTAAATAAAATTCTGCTTCTTGTTCAAAATAAGCCAAAAGTTGGGGTATTTGCTGGTATGAACCCAATTTTTCTAAACTTTGTGCTTCTAGATTAAACAAGCGCCTAGCTAGTTGCAATCCTTTTGCCTGGGTGTTGACTGGTTTAAGTTGCTTAACTACACATTGCGGATTACCTGGACGCTGGGTATCTTCAGCAATATATGTTTCACTAAATCCACCGTAACCCAGTACCTTGAGAATTTTGTAACGTCCACTGAGGATTTTTCCCGATACGGCTACATTTCTTTGTTGTAATAAGTCTTGTAGTTCTTGTTGTTGGCTAATAATTTCCTGAACAACAGGAGAAGTTTTATATTTCTGAAATATATCGACTATTTGGCGAGTCCGGATTTTTTCTTTAGCTACTTCTGTTCCCAGATAAGATATGCCACAAAAGGCGATCGCCAACATTGGTATAGCTGTAGGAAATAGCAACTGTGCATAAACAAAGCTGATATAGCTAATACTACCCCAACCACTGGCGACAGCCAAACTTAAAATAAATCGCTGAAGTCCGCTTTTGCTTCTGGTAATGATAAAAGATGTACCACCAACTAATACCAACACAAACAAAGCTTGCAGAGATTGACTTGGAATCGCTTGGGCGATCGCTTTACCTTCCATCAAGGTGGCGATCGCATTGGCGTGAATTTCTACTCCTGACATTTTTTCAGACGATAACCAAGCGCTACTAACCGCTACACCATGATAATCATTTGCTAACTGGGCAGTTGCACCAATAATGACGATTTTGTTTTGAAATACTTGCCCTTGCTGTAAATAAGTATTCCAGTTTTGCGGGTCGAGGACGTGCCAAAAGGGAATCGTGGTAAATGTACCAGACGGTCCCCAAAAATAAATGCGTTCTCCTGGTGAACGAGGATACTTTACCTTTGCTGTTGCCAACACTGCTTGGTCAAAGGATGGAATTTTATCTGTGAGGGCATCAACTTCGCCTAATATCTTTGTCAATTCACTACCTAAGCGATGTATTTTGCCATCCACCTCTACAGGAAAATTTACTGTACCTATTGACGAATCATCGTGACGGAATTTTTCATAGGGTAACCTCAATTGAGTAAAGAATCCCTGGTGGGACTGAGAAGTTTCGTATTGTGCCGCTAATGTCACCTTGCCGCTATATTTCTGTAATACTGCTTGCAGTTGGCGATCGTCCTCATTTCCGTAGCTTCCAGGTAGATCAAAAACCACATCCAACGCAACAGATTTAGCCCCAGCCTGCATCAATTTTTCCACTACCTGAGCATAGGCAACACGCTTAAAAGGAAACTTACTCAGTGGTTCTAGGTAGGCATATTTCTGTGGATATGTTCTATAGTATTGTTCGGGTACTGATATGGACTGATCGTCAATTGCTAAGATCACTATGTCCTCTGGCGGGATAAGTGGTCCTCTGATTTGAAAAAATGCAGATATTGCTTGATTTTCCAGCAACTGCACTAAACTTAAGCCAGAAGTTGTCAACAAAGCTGCACCCATTGTTAAAGCAACAGTGAGTATGTTTCCTAAACGTACCAGACGCTGAGACTGGCGTGCTGCTGCTGTTAAAGTGGCTTTGGTTGTTTTATTTGACGCTATATTGGCAGTAGACCCATTTTTTTTGTTGACTTTTTCTGTAGGTTCTTCTGCCATATCGTGTTAATAATTGGTTTAAGTACAATTTTTTTATTTATTTAGTTTCATTTATACTACAACCACATTGAAATCAGAACTTAAATGATAATCTTATACATTTGTAATATAAATTTTATTCTGCGCCAAACTTGTGTTAAACAATCTCCACTCAGTCAAGATGATAGGGACTAGAGATTAAAGGTTAAACACTAGAAAACACAGATTTTTCTCCTTTAGTTGTGTGTAAAGTCTGAATAATAGGGAATAAGTGAAAGGACATAGGGTGGAGATCAAAGATTTTTTCATGCTGAGTCAGAGGATTTTTCCGGAAATGGCTGACTGGAAAAAATACTGTTAACCTAGCCTCTGTTGAGTAAACAATATTAGACCCTAGCTTCTCACCCCTAATTCTTGGCCTCTTACCTGCTACCTATACCGCTTATACAGAATTGGTATTTTTCGCTCAGCTTTATTGTTAATTGCACAATCGATATATGGTACTTCCCCAATCTCCTATCTTCAGACCTATGCCTTACCTCTTTAGAAGTAAACTTGATAGATGGATAGCAAACAATCCTGTTACTGTGCCGATTTTATTGGTAGATTTTGATTACAGGGTGTTTCTCATAGTGTTGGGAGTTAAAATGTTCAACAACCAGCAGATGAATTCCTATATTGTTCCTAATTTTAGACATTGAAAGAGGTAAGATAAAATCTATACATGAAAAGTTTCGCTAGAGCTATTAGTCAATTTATCAAATGAGAATTGCTATAATCTATTGTCCATTCTAAATTCTTTACTATATATTAGGTGTATTTTTCTATGGGTTCCCCAATGAATCGTCTGTCTATTTTTGTAGACGGAAACAATATGTTCTATGCTCAACAAAAAAATGGGTGGTTTTTTGATCCAAGACGGGTTTTAGAATACTTCAAAAACGAGCAATCAGAAACAACATTAATTAACGCATTTTGGTACACTGGGTTAAAAGACCCCCAAGATCAACGAGGTTTTCGAGATGCTCTCATTAGTTTAGGGTATACAGTTAGGACTAAAATACTCAAAGAATATTATGATGATTCGTCCGGTCGTTACTCACAAAAAGCTAATTTAGATATTGAAATTGTCGTTGATATGTTTAATACGGTAGACCAGTACGACCGAGTAGTTCTATTTAGTGGTGATGGTGATTTTGAAAGAGCAATTGAATTATTACGTTCAAAAAATACACACATCACAGTAGTATCAACAGAAGGAATGATAGCTAGGGAATTACGTAATGCTACGGATAGATATATAGACTTAAATGATATTAGAGACCGTATAGAAAAAGCAGAAGGTTAATATCCTTAGCAATTATTTACAAAATTAAAACTACAAAAACTTAGGTTCTAGATATTTTAAGCAAAACGTACAACTAAACAAATAGCCAAAATGACTACTAAACCAGAGAGAATTATCATTTTTGATACAACACTCCGTGACGGAGAACAGTGTCCGGGCGCAACACTGAACATAGATGAAAAGCTAGCGATCGCCAAACAGTTAGCCCGCTTAGGTGTAGATATCATAGAGGCAGGTTTCGCTTTTGCTAGCCCTGGGGATTTTGAAGCAGTCCATAAAATTGCCCAAACTGTAGGGACGGAAAATGGCCCGGTAATTTGCAGTTTGGCAAGAGCTAAGCATGATGATATCAAAGCGGCAGCCGAAGCGATTAAACCAGCAGCTAAAGGCAGGATTCACACCTTTATTGCTACTTCAGATATTCACCTCCAGTACAAGCTGAAAAAAACCAGACCAGAAGTGATTGCGATCGCCGAAGAAATGGTAGCTTATGCCAAAAGTTTCACCGATGATGTGGAATTTTCCCCGGAAGATGCTGGACGTTCAGACCCAGAATTTTTGTATCAGGTTTTAGAGCGAGCGATCGCCGCCGGTGCAACAACAATTAACATTCCCGATACTGTTGGTTACACCACACCAAGCGAATTTGGGGCAATAATTAAGGGCATTAAAGATAATGTCCCCAACATCGACCAAGCAATTATTTCTGTTCACGGACACAATGATTTAGGCTTGGCAGTTGCCAACTTCTTAGAAGCAGTCAAAAATGGCGCTAGACAATTAGAATGCACCATCAATGGTATTGGTGAAAGGGCAGGAAACGCCGCCTTAGAAGAATTGGTAATGGCGATGCACGTCCGCAGACAATACTTTAATCCCTTCTTAGGTAGACACCCAGATTCGGAAGAACCACTCACCAATATTGACACCAAGCAAATATATAAAACCTCACGCTTGGTTTCTAATTTAACAGGAATGTTAGTACAACCCAACAAGGCGATCGTTGGGGCTAACGCCTTTGCCCATGAATCAGGAATTCACCAAGATGGAGTTTTGAAAAATAAACTCACCTACGAAATCATGGATGCCCAATTGATTGGCTTAACAGACAATCAAATAGTTTTAGGCAAACATTCTGGGCGTAATGCTTTCCGTACCCGCTTGAAAGAATTAGGTTTTGAACTATCAGAAACCGAGTTAAATAAAGCCTTCGTCAAATTCAAAGAAGTCGCCGATAAAAAGAAAGAAATTTCTGATTGGGACTTGGAAGCAATTGTTAATGACGAAATCCAGCAAGCCCCTGATTTATTCCGGGTAGAGTTGGTACAAGTTTCCTGCGGTAGCAATGCACGTCCAACAGCAACAGTCACCCTCCGCACCCCAGACGGCGAAGAACTCACCGACGCAGCCATTGGTACAGGGCCAGTAGACGCGGTATATAAAGCAATTAACCGCGTGGTCAACGTCCCCAACCAATTAATTGAGTTCTCTGTACAGTCAGTCACAGCAGGGATAGATGCAATTGGGGAAGTGACAATTCGTTTGCGCTATGAATCACGCGTATTTTCCGGTCATGCAGCCAACACCGATATCATCGTCGCCTCTGCACAAGCCTACGTTAACGCTCTAAATCGTTTATACGCATCCTTGCAGACTCAAGACAAGCAAACAGAAGTAACAGCATAAAACTTAAAATAAACCCAACTCATTACAAGTTGGGTTTATTTATTTCTCCTAATTATTTACTTCAACGAATGAAGTTCTACAAATATCATGCTCTTGGTAACGATTATTTAGTTATCAATCCTCAGGATTTAAAATTTACCTTAACACCTGAAAAAATTAAAATAATTTGCCATCGGAATTTTGGCATTGGATCTGATGGTATTTTATTGGGGCCTTTAGCATCAACAAAAGCACAATTTGCTTTACGCATTTTCAACCCCGACGGAAGTGAAGCAGAGAAAAGCGGTAATGGACTGCGGATTTTCTCCCGTTACCTTTGGGATACGGGACTGGTTAACCAAAAGCAATTCTCAATTGAAACTGCGGGTGGAATAGTGGAATCTGTGATCAAAGATGCAGGTAAAACAGTCCAAGTAGAGATGGGGAAAGTCAGTTTTTGGAGTCGTGATATTCCAGTTGTTGGCGATGACAGAGAAGTAATTCAAGAAAAAATCTTTCTTGATGAAGGCATTTTTACATTTTGTGCAGCCACAATAGGTAATCCACACTGTGTAATTCTTTTAGATGACATCAATTCCGATATTGCCAGAAATTTTGGCCCAATATTTGAAGTTTTTCCTCTTTTCCCCAATCGCACTAATGTGCAGTTTATGAAAGTTTTAGATAGAAGCACTATTCAAATTGAAATTTGGGAAAGAGGAGCAGGTTACACTTTAGCTTCAGGTAGTAGTAGTAGTGCGGCGGCGGCTACTGCACATAAACTTGGTTTGTGTGACTCTGAAATTATTGTCAAAATGCCTGGGGGAGACATTTTAATTCAAATTAAAGATGATTTTCATATCTCTATGACTGCTTCTGTCACAAAAGTTGCCCAAGGAGAATTGTCAACAGAAATATTTGCCATAGAAACTGTCAGTAATATCTGAGAAAATTACTGAACCAATATCTAGATAGTAGAGTGTAAATTCAAAAATATTGCATCTACTACCTTCATGAATCCTCAGAAAATAAAGGCTTGGGAAGAAGTTCGGACTACTTTTAAAGAGATTTGGGGTTACGAAGATTTTCGTTCACCACAAGGGGAAATTGTTAGCAGTTTATTATCCCAAAAAGATGCACTAATTATTATGCCTACCGGGGGCGGTAAATCAATTTGTTTTCAATTACCTGCACTACTACAAACAGGTTTAACTTTGGTAGTTTCCCCGTTGGTGGCGTTGATGGAGAATCAAGTGCAAGAACTACTCCAACGCCAACAAAAAGCAGCACTATTGCATAGTGAGTTGTCCACATTTCAACGCCGCATAACTCTACAAGCATTAGAAAAACAACAGCTAAGATTATTATATTTATCTCCCGAAACTTTATTAAGTCCACCAGTTTGGGAAAGATTATGTCAGCCGCAAGTGCAAATAAATGGCCTAATTTTAGATGAAGCCCATTGTTTAGTGCAGTGGGGTGAAACATTTCGCCCGGCTTACCGCAGACTAGGGGCTGTTAGACCTGCATTGCTCAAACATAAACCACCAGGAACTAAAATCAGTATTGCTGCGTTTACGGCTACGGCTGACCCCTCTGCACAACAAACGATTCAAACAGTTTTACAATTACAGCAACCAGATATTTTTCGCCTCAATCCTTACCGTCCTAATTTGCATCCTACTGTCCGCATTGCTTGGACACCAAAGGGTAGGAAACAGCATTTAATCAAATTTATTCAAAATCGACCCCAACAAGCAGGATTAATTTACGTCCGCACCAGAAGAGATAGTGAAGATTTAGCTGTATGGCTGTCACAAATGGGTTACGCCACAGCTAGTTATCATGCTGGATTAGGCGCAGGAGAACGCCGGGAAGTAGAAGCCAAGTGGTTAGGCGAGAAAATTCCCTTTGTGGTGTGTACCTGCGCTTTTGGGATGGGGATTAACAAGCCAGATGTGCGCTGGGTTATCCATTATCACTCACCACACCTATTGTCTGAATATGTGCAAGAAATTGGTCGTGCGGGAAGGGATGGTAAACCAGCCGAGGCGCTGACATTGGTGAGTGAACCTACAGGGTGGCTAGACCCAGATGATAAACAAAGACAGCAGTTTTTTCAAGAGAAAATGCGATCGCAACAACAAAAAGCCCAGCAACTCATCAAAAAATTACCACAGCAAGGAGAAGTTAACGCCATCAGCAAACAATTTCCCGATAGTGCTGTAGCACTCGCTTTACTCCACAGCAGTGGTCAATTAAACTGGCTAGATCCTTTCAATTACAAAATAGAACACAAGGCCAAAAGTCAGCCATCAACACAATTGCAAGCTACTAAACAAATGACTCAATATTTAAATACTAAACAATGTCGCTGGCAATTTTTATTAAATGCTTTTGGGTTTGATAAAGAAGCAAATAACTGGCGTTGTGGACATTGCGATAATTGCCGAAATTAACTCATCCAGTAAGCTCATTCTTTTTGCCCTTAAATTTATCCCATAATGCGCGATGAGATGAATAACCAAATTCATCATTACGGGTTTCATATTGTTGAATCCAATTTTGAAGAAACTCAAAAGTTTTAGTTTGTTCTTCAGATGATTTGAACTTATGAGGTTCCCAAGGTCGATTGCTGTTGTTTTGTAAACATTTATCGATGCCAGGGTTGAGAAAATAGATTTCAGTAGCAAATTCTAGAGCAATTTCTATGAGGCTACTATAGCAGCCTTCAATTATCCAAGTATTATTATTTTGGATAAATTCTAGTAAATCTTTTGCTGCATCTGCATGAGAACGGCGTACAGCAATTTGATTTGGTTCCCATGCAATAGTATCGAGGTCGAGAATTGGAATACAAAGATTTTGTCCCAGCTTCTGTGCTAAAGTGCTTTTTCCCGAACCGGAATTGCCAAATATCAAAATGCGATTCATTATACACACAAAATAAATGATTTAGAGACGTTGCACGCAACGTCTTTACAGTACAGAATAAAGTGCATCTATGGCTACGCCAGGCAAGCTACATCAAGAAACAGTATAAGTTCTAATTATATTTTTAGAGGAGTTAAAAGTTGGAATTTAGATTAATTCCTAACTCTTAACTCTTGATTATGATTTTTTAAAACTGACGCAAAAACCGCAAATCACTAGCATATAAACGACGGATATCGTCGATTTGGTGTAACACCATTGCAAAGCGTTCGACACCGAAACCAGCTGCAAACCCAGTATAAATTTCTGGGTCATAACCTACGGATTTCATCACATTGGGATCAACCATACCGCAACCCATCACTTCCAACCAGCGCCCATTCCACTGCAAATCTACCTCAGCTGAGGGTTCAGTAAATGGGAAGTAACTGGCACGGAAGCGAATTGGTAAATCACCAAACATAGCTTGCAAGAACACTTTAATAGTGCCTTTGAGGTCGGTAAAAGTTAGTCCCTCATCAATAGCTAACAACTCAATTTGATGGAAAACTGCTGAGTGGGTAGCATCTACATTATCTCGCCGATAAACTCGCCCAGGAGCCACAATGTGAATTGGTGGTTCCTCTTTTTCCATATAACGAATTTGCACCGATGAGGTGTGAGTACGTAGGAGATTACCATCTGGGAGGTAGAAAGTATCCTGCATATCACGGGCGGGGTGGTCTGGTGGGGTGTTGAGAGCTTCAAAATTGTAGTAATCTGTCTCCATCTCTAACCCTTGCGCTACGGTGTAGCCCAAGCCCACAAAAACATCTAGCGCCCGGTCAATAATGCCATTTAGGGGGTGAATACGTCCTTGAGGCTTATAAATACCAGGCATAGTGACATCAAGGGTTTCCGCGTCAAGCTGTGCCTGAATTTGGGCAGATTCTAAAGATTCGCGTTGCTTGTCTAAACTAGCTTGTAGGGCTTCCTTAACAGTATTGGCGATCGCTCCAATTTTCGGTCGTTCCTCCGCACTCATCTGCCCCATGCTTCGCAACAAAGCCCCCAATTGCCCTTTCTTGCCCAGATAACTAACTCTGAGT
The DNA here is from genome assembly GCF_963920875.1 of Anabaena sp. CCY 9910. Taxonomy (NCBI): domain Bacteria; kingdom Bacillati; phylum Cyanobacteriota; class Cyanophyceae; order Nostocales; family Nostocaceae; genus Anabaena; species Anabaena sp. CCY 9910. Next base: position 489,345 of record NZ_CAWUDJ010000001.1, read on the forward strand.
TCCTCCAGACGTTCGAGGGTATCGGCGGCGGCGATCGCCTGTTCTCCTTCCTGCCGCAATGCTAAAAGTTGAGCTTCTAAGTTGCTAGTCATTAGTCAATAGTTATTAGTCAGTGGTCAGTAGTCAGTGGTCAGTAGCAAAAAATAAACAACTGACAAAGGACAATTAACATTAGCAATGTGGAATTAATGAGTCAACGCCACACTATCAAACCATACTTCTGTTTACCAGTTTAAAGGCGATCAGGCATAGGTGCTGAAAGTCAAAAGACGAAAATAGCTATTGACAACTGACAACTAACCACTGACAACTAAACTATGAAATTACTGATTAGCAATGATGACGGCATTTCCGCCTTAGGTATTCGTACTTTGGCTAACGCCTTAGCCGAGGCTGGCCATGATGTAACTGTAGTTTGTCCAGATAGGGAGCGATCGGCTACTGGTCATGGACTGACTTTACATCAACCGATTCGCGCCGAAATTGTCGAGTCAATTTTTCACCCCGCGATTAAAGCTTGGGCTTGTGATGGTACTCCCTCCGATTGCGTGAAACTGGCACTTTGGGCTTTATTGGATTCTCCCCCTGATTTAGTCCTCTCTGGGATTAATCAAGGTGCCAATTTAGGCACAGAAATTTTGTATTCTGGTACAGTTTCTGCGGCGATGGAAGGAATGATTGAAGGTGTTCCCAGCATCGCTTTTAGCCTAACTAGCCACATTTCCCGAAATTTTCAGCCTGCGGCAAAGTTTGCCACCATTCTAGTAGAGCAACTCGCTGCCAAACCCATACCAGATTTGATGTTACTCAACGTTAATATCCCCCCTGTGGAATGGGAAGAAATCGCCGGCGTTAAACTCACCCGTCAAGGGGTACGGCGCTACGTCGATGTTTTCGACAAGCGCACCGATCCTCGTGGCAAAACTTACTACTGGTTAACTGGGGAAGTTTTAGAGGAAGTGGAACCCCCAGAAGGTTTAAATCTGCCCCAAAATGTACCCATTGATGTTCATGCAGTCAAAGATAACTACATCAGCATCACCCCACTGCAATACAACCTCACCTATGCCAGTGCATTAGATAAATTATCGAATTGGAATTTTCCTCTGTCTTAAATAGGGGTGTAGGGGTTTAAGGGTATAGGGGTGTAGGGGTTTAAGGGTGTAGGGGTTAGTGAAATGATTATTCTCCCGTTAGTCTGAGCGTTATAACTCACTGCTTGGTAAAAAACATACACTTGCCAGTATCCCCAATCCCCAATCCCCAGTCCCCAATCCCCAGTACCCAATCCCCAGTACCCAATCCCCAATCCCCAGTGCAACACAGCAAAATTTAGGCTATAAAGTTATGAGCATTCTTGCTATTAGTGATACATAAATGCTGGGAATCATGAGGTAAACGCCTTGTATTACCTCACCTGGTTGACAACATCTACCGAAAACAAAGTATGCTGTTTTACCAACAACTCTATTCTCTATCTCCTACGGTAAAACAGTATAAATTTCACAAAACAAGTAACACACTTGTGAGTAAATAGACCGCTCAGTCCAGCAGAAAATACCCATGTCAAGGATAGAGAACCAATTTACTGTGCAATTTTGGGGAGTTCGTGGCAGCATCCCCTGTCCTGGTCCACATACAGTCCGCTATGGTGGTAATACACCTTGTGTTGAAATGCAGGTGGCAGGCAAACGTCTAATTTTTGATGGTGGTACAGGGTTACACGTTTTGGGGCAATCTTTATTGCGCCAAATGCCTATAGAAGCTTACCTGTTTTTCACTCATTCCCATTGGGATCATATGCAGGGTTTCCCCTTCTTTGTTCCTGGGTTTGTGAAAGGGAATAATTTTCATATTTACGGTGCGATCGCTCCTGATGGTTCCACTGTGGAACAACGGTTGAATGATCAAATGCTCCACCCTAATTTTCCCGTACCTTTGCAAATCATGCAAGCAAACCTGCATTTTCATGACGTGCAGCCAGGACTACCAATCCATATCAACGATATTACCGTCGAAACAGCAGCTCTCAACCATCCAGGTGAAGCCGTAGGCTATCGAGTTAACTGGCGTGGTGGTGCAGCCGTTTACATTACAGATACAGAACATTTTCCAGATAAATTGGATGAAAATGTCCTGAAGTTGGCTAAAAATGCAGATATTCTCATTTATGATTCCACCTATACCGATGAAGAATATCACTCTGCCAAATCGCCGAGAATTGGTTGGGGACATTCGACTTGGCAAGAAGCTGTCAAAATAGCAAAGGCCGCTAATGTCAAAACTTTAGTTATCTTCCACCATGATCCTGCCCATGATGATGATTTCTTAGATCAGATTGGCGCGCAAGCTTTTGCCCAGTTTTCTGGGGCAATTATGGCGCGGGAAGGCATGGTACTACAGGTTCCTGTGTCGGCGCCCTTATCAGAATCTTTTCCCGTTAGTAATGTTTCCGCGTAAAAGTTGCACTCGGAGTAATTGTAGATTTTAGATTAGATTGGTGATTAGGAACTGTCAGCGCCAGATTTTACCTGTAAGGTATTGTGCAACGAGCTGATAGTTAAATAAACCTCAAATCCCAAAATCCAAGTGCTAAATCTGTCTCAAAATGGGTGTTCTGTGTGGGTTGCTTCTACAACTGAAATGGTTCTCACGCCAACGGCTGTTGCTCTTGGTAAATTTGATGGAGTGCATCTTGGCCATCAAAGGGTCATTCAACCAGTTTTGCAGTCAACTAGGAGCGCACAAACATGGGGAGATGCACTAGACTCATCAGCCCAATCAGCGAACCCTCCAGCAGCACCACAAGAACGGATATACTCCACAGTTGTCACTTTTCGTCCTCATCCCCAAGAGTTTTTTACAGGACAAGCCCGTACTTGGTTAACTCCTCTAGATGAAAAAGTACAACAATTGCGATCGCTTGGGGTAGATCAACTAGTACTACTACCCTTTGACAAAGAATTAACTGCCTTGTCACCGGAAGAGTTTGTCGAAAAAATTCTTGTGCAACAACTACGCTGTCAACGAATTAGCGTCGGGCAAGATTTTTGTTTTGGCAAACAGCGCCGTGGTACTGCCAGGGACTTGCAGTTAATTGCAGCCAAATACCATATCCCTGTTAGCATAGTTCCTTTACAAACTTCTGATGGACAATTTCTGGAAGACGGCAACTGTGGTAGCTTTGAGTCTCTAGAAGATGCCCCTATTAGTACCTCATTAATTCGCCAAGCGCTAGAAACTGGCGATATCAAAACTGCCAATCGATTCTTAGGACGACCCTACATTCTCATGGGCGTAGTGGTTGAAGGCGAACAACTTGGTAGGACTATTGGCTTCCCTACAGCCAACCTGGAACTACCAAAAGATAAGTTTGTCCCCCGTCAAGGAGTTTACGCCGTCCGTGTCAAAATTCTCGGTGAGAGCGCAGATGCTAATGTACCACCGGAAATTTTGGGGGTGATGAATATTGGCAACCGCCCCACAGTTAATGGTACTTATTCATCGGTAGAAGTGCATCTTCTAGATTGGTCTGGGGATTTATATGGCAAGGAACTAGTAGTGCAGTTAGTGGAATTTCTGCGACCAGAACAAAAATTTCCGTCTCTAGAAGCCTTAAAAGCGCAAATTCAACAAGACTCCACTGTCGCTAGACAAATTTTGTCAAGGGAGAATTGAGAATAGGGGTGTGGGAGTTTAGGGGTGTAAGGGTTTAGGGATGTAGGGGTGTAGGGGTTTTTGAACATCTACACTTTAGTATTCTGAATATTTTTTATCTGGAAGTTCCTTATGGGTAGGTTCCACAGACCTTGGAAGTCAGAATTCAGAATAAATTTTAAATTTTGAATTTTGACTAGCCTAAGTGGGAACACTGTAAATACAGGAGTGGGGAATAAGGCATAGGTTATTCTCCATTCCAGTTTCTTATATGAGGAATGACACACGAAGAGTGGATTTGATTAGGAGTATAAGTTTTCACAACCCTTACACCCCTAAACCCTTACACCCTTACACCCCTCCTCTTGTATCAGTCCTGCCATACCCTAATCCCCGAACCTGTGGTGCATGAGAGAAAAAATTGACGCTTTAACCCAAAATCTGAACCGTACCATTGTTGGCAAAACCGAGGCTATCCGCTTAGTATTAGTGGCACTTTTAGGGGGTGGTCATGCCTTACTAGAAGATGTCCCTGGAGTTGGCAAAACTCTCTTGGCTAAATCCCTGGCACGTTCACTGGATGGTACATTTCAACGACTGCAATGCACCCCTGATTTACTACCCACGGATATTACTGGCACTAATATTTGGAACCCCAAAAGCGGCGAATTCAGTTTTATGCCTGGGCCGGTGTTTGCCAATGTTGTTTTAGCAGATGAAATCAACCGCGCCACACCCCGCACTCAATCGGCTTTGTTGGAAGTGATGGAAGAACAACAAGTAACTGTTGATGGAGTTTCCCGCCTAGTCCCCCATCCTTTTTTTGTGATTGCTACACAAAACCCTGTTGAGTATCAGGGTACATTCCCTTTACCAGAAGCTCAAATGGACAGGTTTATGTTGTCCTTAAGCTTGGGTTATCCTGGTGTGGATGAAGAACTAGAAATGTTGCAAAATCTCCAACATGGTATCAAGGTTGGTGATTTACAGCCTTGTCTGACTTTGGCAGAGGTGGCAGAGTTACGAGAAATATGTTCCCAAATCAAAGTAGAAACTGTTTTACAGCAATATATCTTGGAATTAGTCAGGTCTACACGCCAAGATGAGGAAATTACCCTCGGTGTCAGTCCACGGGGTACGGTAGCTTTACACAAAGCCACCCAAGCATTAGCTTTCTTATTAGGGCGTGATTATGCCATTCCTGATGATGTGAAATTTCTCGCTCCTCATGTCCTGTGCCATCGTCTAATTGCCAGGGGTGGACGTAGTGCTAGAAGTATAGTTGATAGGTTATTGCGATCGCTACCTATTCCTTAATTTACTGGAATTTGCTCGTGCTAGGATCGCCTACAAAACAAGGTAGAAAACAAATGAAGGCGATCGAAGTTACTGGCACAATTGATTCTCAGGGAAATCTAATTCTAGACCAGCCAATTCAGGGAACAACTTACCCTCATCAGGTGCGAGTAATTGTCTTGATTCCGGAACAGGCGCAAGCAGAAGAAGCTGACCCTGATGATACACCAGTTGAGGAAATTAAAGCCAGCTTGCGGAGAGCCTTACAGCAAGCTAAAGAAGGAAAACGCATACCCCTATCCCAAATGTGGGAGGGAATTGATGCCGAATGAGCAGCCATTGGTGTTAATAGATTTAACGCTTGAATATAAACAAAACTTGCGCGACCTTGCCAAAAGATTTCGCAATATTCGCTCTGATGTTCAACCGATTATCGAACAATTACAACAAGGTAACTTTGTCGGAGATAGGATTGGGGGCATTGGTGAGGAGAATGTTGTTTACAAGGCGAGAGTCCGCAACACTAATATCCAAAAAGGTAAGAGTGCTGGATATCGATTAATTTATCAACTAGAATCACCGACAAGTATTTTGCTACTCACAATTTATTCCAAGTCTGACCGAGAAGATATTGGTGCTATTGAAATTCGAGATATCATAGCTGATTTTTATAGTGAGTAAATTTAACGCTCACATTTGAAGATACTCACAACCACTCATTACTGTCTTAAGTACGTCTTATGATAGAGCTACAAGTGCCACATCTACGTATTTGGGAATGTGAGGAATGTCAAATCTGGTTAAACGCAAAGCCCGTACTCGTTCACTCAACCGCCGACCTCTGGGTTTAATTTTCATTATCCTGGCATGGAGTCTGGCTATGGGTTGGTTACTAGCCTTGGCAACCAGCGCCCACAGTGCTACACCTACAGCAGAAATTGGCACTGTTGACGTAATTCCCCCAGGACAACAACTGGGACAAGAACTATATTTAGAAAATTGTGCTACTTGCCACATTGGTTTACCACCGGCTGTTTTACCTAGTCAAACTTGGCGGAATCTCCTACAAGACTCACAGCATTATGGTGTACAAATCAAGCCTTTAATTGATCCACCACGGACTTTGGTCTGGCGGTATCTTTCTACCTTTTCCCGTTCCCAGCTACCAGACGAAGAAACTCCCTATCGCGTCAGAAATTCTCGTTATTTTAAAGCTTTACACCCTAAAGTCGATTTACCTCGACCTGTGCAGATAAATGGTTGTGTCAGTTGTCACCCTAGTGCTAGTGAGTATAATTTCCGTCGCCTGAGTGCAGAATGGGAGAAGTAGGAGTGGGTAACTAGCAGAGAATTTGAACTCAGAAACTCATTACTTCCCCATCGGATATTGCTACTTAGCAAGGATCGGCGTTCTCTGCCTCATCGGAAGGTGAAATGATACTATTAGAACAGTCTCAATTTTAAACTGCGATATAAAAGCGCTCGTTTAGTAAACTGACTAAATCAACATTTTTGTTGTTGAGTTAATTTTCATTTCATCCCCATCCATCACCAAAATGTTTGGGTAGGGTTAAATTCTTATAATCAATAGCCAAATCCCTCTAATTCCCATCCCTTCGATTTAGTTCTATAACTTGCCATGCTAAAACTCTTGTTGGGCGACCCCAACGCTCGTAAGCTCAAAAAATACCAACCCTACATTACAGAAATTAATCTCTTGGAAGAGGACATTAAAGTCCTCTCTGATGAAGATTTAAAAGGTAAAACAGCAGAGTTTAAACAGCGACTTGCCAAAGGCGAAACTTTGGATGATATCTTGCCAGAAGCCTTTGCTGTGGTAAGAGAGGCAGGACGGCGAGTCTTAGGGTTGCGGCATTTTGATGTCCAGATGTTAGGCGGCGTGATTCTGCATAGTGGACAAATCGCAGAAATGAAAACCGGTGAAGGTAAAACCTTGGTGGCTACCTTACCGAGTTATTTAAATGCTTTGACTGGTAAGGGTGTACACGTAATCACCGTGAACGATTACCTGGCTCGTCGGGACGCAGAATGGATGGGACAGGTGCATCGCTTTCTGGGTTTGAGTGTCGGGCTGATTCAATCCAGCATGACTCCCAGTGAACGCCAGAAAAACTACGAGTGTGATATCACTTACGTTACCAACAGTGAAGTTGGTTTTGACTACCTGCGGGATAACATGGCTACATCAATGGCTGATGTGGTACAGCGTCCTTTTAACTATTGCGTCATTGACGAAGTAGATTCGATTTTAGTTGATGAAGCACGGACACCTCTCATTATTTCCGGCCAGGTAGAAAGACCTACAGAAAAATATGTCCAAGCGGCGGAAATTGCTCTGACTCTGCAAAAAGATGAGCATTATGACGTAGATGAAAAAGCTCGTAACGTACTGCTAACAGATGAGGGTTTTGCACAAGCAGAAGAACTGTTAGGAGTAACTGATTTATTTGACCCAGAAGACCCTTGGGCGCACTTTGTTTTCAATGCGATTAAAGCCAAAGAACTGTTCCTCAAGGACGTTAATTATATCGTCCGTAATGGGGAAGTTGTGATTGTGGATGAATTTACCGGACGGGTGTTACCTGGAAGACGTTGGAGTGATGGTTTACACCAAGCCATTGAAGCCAAAGAACACGTAGATATTCAACCAGAAACTCAAACTTTAGCGACAATTACTTATCAAAACTTATTCTTGTTGTATCCCAAATTAGGTGGGATGACAGGAACAGCTAAGACAGAAGAAGCTGAGTTTGAAAGAATTTACAAATTAGAAGTCACGATTATTCCCACTAACAGAATTAGAAGACGGGAAGACTTGTCTGACTTAGTATTTAAAAAAGAAATTGGCAAATGGCAGGCGATCGCGCGAGAATGTGCGGAGATGCACGAACTTGGTAGACCTGTGTTAGTAGGGACTACCAGTGTGGAAAAATCAGAATATCTCAGTCAACTACTGAGAGAACAAGGTATCCCCCACGAATTGCTCAACGCTCGTCCAGAAAACGTAGAACGGGAAGCCGAAATTGTTGCCCAAGCTGGACGCAGGGGTGCTGTCACCATCGCCACCAACATGGCAGGACGGGGTACAGATATTATCCTTGGTGGTAACTCTGAATACATGGCGCGGTTGAAATTGCGGGAATATTTTATGCCGCGCATTGTCCGACCAGATGACGAAGATGTGTTTGGTGTCCAAAGGGCGGCAGGATTACCCACAGGACATGGCGCGGGTCAAGGCTTTGTTCCTGGAAAGAAAGTCAAGACTTGGAAGGCTTCGCCAGAGATTTTCCCCACGCAACTTTCTAAAGAAGCAGAACAACTCCTGAAAGAAGCAGTTGATTTTGCCGTGCGGGAATATGGCGATCGCTCTTTACCAGAATTGGAAGCAGAAGATAAAGTAGCAGTAGCCGCCGAAAAAGCCCCTACGAACGACCCGGTAATTCAGAAACTGCGGGACGCTTACAAACGAATTAAGCAGGAGTATGAAGAGTTTACCAGCACCGAACATGATGAGGTAGTCTCACGGGGTGGTTTACACGTAATTGGTACGGAACGCCACGAATCACGGCGGATTGATAACCAGTTGCGGGGACGGGCTGGACGACAAGGCGACCCTGGTTCGACAAGATTCTTCCTCAGTTTAGAGGATAACTTATTGCGGATTTTCGGAGGCGATCGCGTTGCTGGCTTAATGGAAGCCTTCAATGTAGAAGATGATATGCCTATTGAGTCGGGAATGCTTACCCGCAGTTTGGAAGGCGCACAAAGAAAAGTCGAAACCTATTACTACGACATCCGTAAACAAGTATTTGAGTACGACGAGGTCATGAATAACCAACGTCGCGCCATCTACGCGGAACGTCGTCGGGTTCTGGAAGGTCAAGACCTGAAAGAACAGGTGATTAAGTATGCCGAAAAGACGATGGACGAAATCGTTGACTACTACATCAACGTTGATTTGCCCTCGGAAGAGTGGGAATTAGATAAATTGGTGGAAAAGGTCAAAGAGTTTGTTTATCTGTTATCTGATATGCAGGCGAGTCAATTGGAAGATATGGGCGTGAGTGAGATTAAGGCGTTCCTCCATGAACAGGTACGCATTGCTTACGACCTCAAGGAAGCCCAAATTGACCAAATTCAGCCAGGATTGATGCGTCAAGCTGAACGCTTCTTTATCTTGCAGCGTATTGATACTTTGTGGCGGGAACACTTGCAACAAATGGATGCTTTGCGCGAGTCTGTTGGTTTGCGTGGTTACGGGCAGAAAGACCCGCTTATTGAGTATAAGAGTGAGGGTTATGAGTTGTTCTTGGATATGATGGTGAATATCCGCCGGGATGTGGTTTATTCGCTGTTTATGTTCCAGCCTCAGCCCCAGCCGGTTGTGCAAACTTCTTCGGAGATGGTTTAAGGGAGTGAGTTAACACAGAGGTATATGATTACCTCTGTGTTTTTGAACGCAGAGGGGCGCTGAGGTGATCGCAGAGGGGCGCTGAGATTTAAGAATAATTTTGTGTGGTTAGCAGAAGGGTAAATTTATGACTCAAGCCTTAACCAAACAAGTAATCTTTGACGAATTTATTGATTGGTTGCCAGAAAACTCAGAGGGACGCTACGAACTGCATGATGGGGTGATAGTCGAAATGCCAAAGCCAAGCGGGAAGCATTCTAATGTTACAGGCTTCCTGATAGAAGAATTATTTCTCAACATCATCCAAATAGGGAAACGCGGTATTTGGACTATTCCCAGAGAGTCGATTGTTAAGCCTAAGGGTGAGTCTGGTTATGAACCCGACATCATTATTTTAGATCAAGAGGCGTTAAGCAAGGAACCCCGGTGGGAGCGTGAGTCCATCATTGAGAATCCAGCAAGTGTGAAGTTAATTGTTGAAGTTGTCAGCACTAACTGGCGTGATGATTATTACAAAAAACGTGCTGATTATGAGGAGATGGGTATTCCTGAATACTGGATTGTAGACTATGCAGGGTTAGGTGGACGAGCTTTTATTGGCAACCCTAAGCAACCAACTATCTCAGTAAATTACCTAATTGAAGGTGAGTACCAAGTGAGTCAGTTTCGTCAAGGGGAACGTATTCAATCGCCGACATTCCCGGAGTTGGATTTAACTGCTGACCAAATTTTTCGGGTGGGACGATAAGCTGATGTTGGGAAAGTCCAAGGTGAGGGGACAGCAAGCAGGGAATCTGGGCTATTCTTAAATAGGTACGAGATTTGCCGAAGTAAGTAAGAATGAAACTGGCAGCAAGAGTAAGTCAGGTAACACCTTCGTTAACCTTAGCGATCGCAGCGAAAGCTAAGGCCATGAAGGCAGAGGGTATAGACGTTTGTAGTTTTAGCGCTGGTGAACCCGATTTTGATACCCCAGCGCATATCAAAGCAGCAGCCGCCAAGGCTTTGGATGAAGGCAAAACCAAGTATGGTGCAGCAGCTGGAGAACCAAAGTTAAGGGAAGCGATCGCCCACAAGTTGCAAAAGGATAATCATCTGGATTACAAGCCAGAGAATGTCATTGTCACTAATGGCGGTAAGCATTCGCTTTACAACTTGATCGTGGCACTGATTGATCCAGGCGATGAGGTAATTATTCCTGCGCCCTATTGGCTGAGTTATCCCGAAATGGTGACTCTGGTAGGTGGGAAATCGGTAATTGTTCCCACAGATGCTTCCACTGGTTATAAAATTACCCCCGAACAACTGCGAAAAGCTATTACCCCCAAAACCAAGCTATTTGTCCTCAACTCGCCATCTAACCCCACAGGGATGGTGTATACACCAGAGGAAATCAAAGCTTTGGCTGAGGTAGTAGTTGATGCAGATATCTATGTTGTGTCTGATGAGATTTACGAAAAAATTCTCTATGATGGCGCGCAGCATATCAGTATCGGTTCGCTAGGGAAGGAAATTTTTAACCGCACTTTGATTAGTAACGGCTTTGCAAAAGCTTATTCTATGACAGGGTGGCGCTTGGGGTATTTAGCCGGGCCAGTGGACATTATCAAGGCTGCTAGTTCCATTCAAGGGCATAGTACATCGAATGTGTGTACCTTTGCTCAATATGGGGCGATCGCTGCTTTGGAAGATTCCCAAGACTGTGTGGAAGAAATGCGCCAAGCTTTCGCTAAACGTCGTCAGGTAATGCTAGATCGACTCAACGCCATTCCCGGCTTGAGTACTGCAAAACCAGACGGTGCATTTTATCTGTTTCCAGATATCAGCAAAACCGGTTTGAAATCCCTCGAATTTTGTGATGCTTTGATTGAAGAACACAAGGTTGCAGTGATTCCAGGGATAGCTTTTGGTGCTGATGACAACATCCGCCTCTCCTACGCCACCGATTTGGCAACAATTGAGAAAGGTTTGGATCGGTTAGAGAAGTTTGTCCGTTCTCGCATTTAGTGAATCATCGGGTGTCAGCTACTGTCAAGTCAAAAATATCATACATCTTCTTATAGGGTGGGCATCTTGCCTACCCTAAATATTTGGGAGTTTTATTGTGGTGTGGAACATAATGAATATAGATTTGTAGTCTAGTCAGCGAATAAAAACGGAAAATATTCCTATGACAGCGCTTACATTAAATCTCGATTCTGTCATTAAATTGACAAGAGAACAGTTTTATAAATTGTGTATAGAAAACCCTGATTTAAAATTAGAACGCAATGCCCAGGGAGAATTAATTATCATGCCACCGACAGGAGGAGAAACAGGGAGAAGTAATGTTAATTTAATTCTGCAAGTAGCATCATGGAATGAAATAAATCATGGGGGTGAAGTTTTTGATTCATCTACCGGATTTACTTTACCCAACGGTGCTGATCGTTCTCCTGATGTTTCTTGGGTAGAAAAGTCTCGTTGGGAAGCGTTAACTAAAGAACAAAGAGAAAAATTTATTCCTTTGTGTCCTGATTTTGTCATTGAAATAATGTCACCATCCGACAGTTTAAAAAAAGTTCAAGACAAAATGTATGAATATATGTTAAATGGATGTAGATTGGGTTGGTTGATTAACCGAAAAAAACAGGAAGTAGAAATTTATCACCCAGAACGGGAAGTAGAGGTTTTGACATTACCTCAAACGCTTTCTGGTGAAGATGTTTTATCTGGGTTTGTACTCAATCTGCAACGAATTTGGGAATAACATTAACAACTAATAACTAACACGCATTCACGGAATCAAGCTGAATTTTCCATCAAGGAGTATGGTTGAATTAAAACCTCTGCTGGAATCCCTAATTGTTGATGTAAACGCCGAATTATTTCCAAAGTTAACGCCTGTCTACGATGTAAAATGTTGCTAATTTCTGTTTTGCTGCCAATGACAGGCTCTAAATCATTTACAGATAACCCACGGGATTCAAGATAATATAAGATTGCTTCAATAGGATCTGGTGCTGCAATTGGGTAATGTTTTTGTTCGTAGGCTTCCACAAGTGTAGTTAATACTTCCAACTTGTCAGACTCTGGTGTATTTAATTCTGAATCGAACAATCTTGCAATTTCATCAAGCGCCGCACGATAATCAGCTTCATTACGAATCGGACGGGGTTCCAGCATAATATTACTGCCTCAAATACTTGTTGCATCTACGTTATCGTATTCTTTATGTGTTCCCAGAAAACGAATAAAAATAATTCCAATGTCATAACGGATGTGAACAATTAAGCGGTAATCATTGCCTTTGATATTAAAAACCACTCGATTATTCGCAATAATACTAGCATTACGATAGGTGCTTTTAATATCTGCTGGACTATCCCATTCTGCACGAGACGCTTCATCAAACGAAGCTTTTAATGGCTGTTCAGCATCGGGATACGCTTCCCAAAACTTTCGTAATGTGCTGCGGGCAATGATTCGCATAATACTAGTATTTCCTAAACTAAGCCCATTTCTCGCAAGCCTTGACGCAGCCTCATCGCTTCTTCTGGGTTGTCTTGTTCATGGAGAATAATGGCATTTTTAAAAGCTGTTTTACTAGCTAAGACATTGCCAACTTTTAACTGTACTACTCCTAAATTTTGATAAGCTTCTGCATAGTTTGGTTTTAATTTAATGGCTTTTTGATAACAGGCGATCGCCTCTGTAAATAAACCCATTGCTTTGCAAATCATCCCCAAGTTATAATGTCCGGTGGCAAAGTTGGTATCAATTTTCAAAGCAGTTTCGTAAGCTTTTTTTGCCCCATTTAAATCTCCAGCAGCTTTTAGTAAGCTACCTAAATTGTTATATGCTCCTAACTTGAGCATGGGGTAAATTGGTAATTTGATGGCAGTTTGGTAGTGATAAATTGCCTGTTGGGGATTCTTTAACCGATTGTAGGCAATACCTAAATGATAGTGGAGTTCATACAAAATTTCGTACTCTTCTTGACAAGCGTTGATACCTCGCTTTAATAATTCCATTCCTTTGTCAATCTTCCCCGTTTCTACATATAAAGCCCCTAACTTACTGCAAACATAAGGATCATGGGGATGGGTAGCGAGAAACCCTTCCATTGTTGTTTGGGCTTTGGCATATTTGTTATTTTGAGCGATCGCACTTTTTTGATAACCTGCATGAAGAATCCCTACTCCTTGTAAATAACCAATTTGCCATTGGGGTTCCTTCTGGAGAATTGCCGAAACACTATCATCTACTAAAGCATGGTAGGGACGCTCAAAGCGAATTTCTGGATGGTTGCGAAATAGGCGCGACACCAGAGAGTAGGGAGATTGTTCTGCGCCTACTTCTTGACGCATGAGATTGACAAGTAAATATTCTTCACTGGCGATCGCATTTTTTAAATGTGGGACAATTGCTGGTGTAAGAGTTTCATCCGCATCTAAAACTAATACCCAATCACCAGTGACATATTTTAGGGCAGTATTGCGGGCTATGCTGAAATCGTTACACCAAACAAAATCATAAACCTCAGCCCCAAATTGTCTGGCAATATGGGGAGTACCATCTTGAGAACCTGTATCTAAAACTACAATTTCATTTACTACATTTACGACACTACTCAAACACTTTGGTAGTGCCGTCGCCTCATTTTTGACAATCATACATAGACTAAGTTTCATATTGGCGAATCATTATAGTTTTTCATGTATTTTCTCAATCATCACATCAAGGCTTTATTTTATTGACAAATATTAGGAATGATGTTAGAAAATTTTGACTAATTAGCTGAGAGCAAAATTTGCTCATAAAGGGATTAATTTGAGATTTGTTGTGGCAATTTCATAGCACCTACACATCATCCACATATTTTATTCACAATACTGGATGAAATTAACTGGTGATAGTTGATGATTCGTTACAAATACTGTGGCGATGACGTTTTGCTTGAGAGAAAGATTTTTGGGGTTGCGTGAATGCAGGATGAATCAGCTAAATTACAGGTCATACCAATTCTCTAGGAAGTAGAGACGTTGCATGCAACGTCTCTACAGTACAAAATAAAGTGCATCTATGGCTACGCCAGGCAAGCTACATCAAGAAACGGCATAACACACCTTATATTAGTAGTTATGCAATTGAGACACGTAAGCTTCCCGTAGGGTATTTTGAAGTGTTAACTGGAAGCCTTTAACCACGCAGACAAACTTGCATAACACAATTCAGATGAGGTTCATGGTATTGTGTTCACCGTGACTTTTAATCTATCTACTAATACCTGACCTTTTGTGATACCAGCAGCCCGCCAGTAAAGCCTTAAACCAGACAATTGAGTGAAGTATTGATAAAAAGGAGCAGTACTACTTTGCGGTAAAAACATTATCGCTTCACGAGTAAAATTACCACTTCCATTCGCATCGCGCCATAGTTCTTGTGTATTTGGTGTGACTACATAGCGAAAAGTCTGCCAATTTGTCGAGGCTAACCCAGTAGCTGAACGCGACCAGCTATTAGCCGGAAAGGGAGAACCTTGACCGGGAACACCACCGCCAGCACTTTGGATAAACCCTGGTAACCACCAGTCAGGAATAGTATCATTATTGGCATCAAATTTTTCGTATTCTCCCGATGCAGACATTCCCCCACCGTATTGAAGCATGGCGAAAGAAGCCGCATTATTTCCAGAACGAATACGGGCATGGTAAGCTGGTTGCGCCCATATGTTAGGCGTACTGAAGTCCTGGTATTTACTGTTAGGAGTGAGATTGAGTCCACCTATAGGATAGTTGTGATTTAGGATAACTAAAAATCGTCCCCCTTCACCAGAACTAGTATTACTCAACTCCATCCATTTGACGCGAAACTCTACGGTAACTACACGAGTAGCATGATTAATTGGTTGGGGAAATTGCCAGTCTAAAGCAGAAAATCCTTTTAAGCCTGTAAGGTTGGTGTAATTGCTACTTAAGCCATTAATCAAGATATTAGCAGCGCTATGGGTTGTGCCATCAGCAATACCCACAGCTTTATTACCGCCGCCAATATCAAAAATTTGAAAAGCAGAAGTACCAACTGGATGACCACCCCAAGAGATACTGGTACTTAAGTCTTTCCAATTTCTTATGTGACTGAAGTTCTCATTAATTAGGGTAGTTGTAGATGCTATTACTGGTTTGGCTTCCATAATTGAGACTAGGGTAGTTAATCCCGCCAAACAGCCTAAAACAATTCTCGGTAGTTGCATAAAGTCGCTCTTATTCTAGCGCCACAAGTGTAAGCGTCAGAACTTGGAGCGTCTATAGTAATCATATGGAATTTGTGGGAGCTAGTCAGAAAATATAGCTGGGGACTGGGGACTGGGGACTGGGGATTGGGTGAAAGGTCTTGTTGTGTCTAGGTTGTATCATCTATTGATGTCCTAACACTACTGGTAACAGTTAGACTACCGTAGATCAGAAAAATTATCGAAAAAGACTGACTTAAGAGCGATTTTGCCTGATGACCAAACCACCAGCAAATGCACCTAATATCGCACCTGTCCAAACTCCAGTTGTACTACCTTGCCAAGTTGCTCCTGGGGTTATCCAAACGTTACATAATTCTTTTATGCCCCAATTTTGATTTTGACACCTCTGACTATGTAACATTAAGGTGATTTGACTACCAATGTTCCCGCCGAGAAATCCTGATGATAGTGCTAGAACAGTACAGATTAAGATTTTATTTTTGACCATTTGTTCAGTTGTCAGTTGTCAGTTGTATGTGTTTTACCACTGACCACTAACTACTGACAACTCACAAATCAACCTGTATTTCTCATCCCTGCGGCAATACCATTAATGGTTAACAGTGCGCCGCGCAATAATTCTCCCTTGCTGTAACGAGAGTGAATGACACCGGAGGTAGCATTATTATTCTTGGACTGGCGTAGGCGCTTGAGGAGGGAAACTTGGATAAACCCTAGCGGGACGATTGTACCATTGCGTAACTGTACAGAACGCTGGAGTACGGGATCACCATCTAAAAGCCGACTGTGGTCGGTGATTTTTAAGACTAAATCTCTGGTGAGATAATATTCGTTGGCGATTTGCTCAAATACTTTCTCGAATCGAGATTTGTCTTCAGGGTCAGATAATTCTTGTACGTAGTGACCAGCCATTTGCATATCTACTTTCGCCAGGGTCATTTCTACTTTAGAAATCACCATCTTGAAGAAAGGCCATTTGACATAAAAGTAGCGCATCAATTTGAGATGTTCTTCTGGTTCTTCGTTAAAAAATTCTTGCAAAGCTGTACCGACACCGTACCAAGAAGGTAGTAAGAATCGTGTTTGTGTCCAGCTAAATACCCAAGGAATGGCGCGGAGGCTGCTTAAATCTTTCTTACCGGAAGGACGACGGGCGGGACGGGAACTAATTTGTAGTTGACTGATTTCTTCGATGGGGGTGACTTGGTGGAAAAAGTCGATAAAATCGGGCTGTTCGTAAATTAAACCACGATAATGTTGCCGCGATCGCGCTGCTAATTCTTCCATAATTTCGTTCCACGGTTCAATATCATCAAACCCAGTCCGCAGGAGGCTGGCTTGAATTACCGCCGTGGTGATGGTTTCCAAGTTGTACAGGGCTAAATCCAGCAAGGAGTATTTGGAAGCTAATACTTCCCCTTGTTCGGTAATTTTAATCCGCCCGTTGATGCTGTGTCCTGGCTGTGCCAAAATCGCTTCGTGGGCTGGGCCGCCTCCCCTACCTACGGAACCGCCGCGTCCGTGGAAAATCCGCAGATTTACGCCATATTCTTCGGCGATTTTCTGTAATGATTTTTGGGCTTTGTGAATTTCCCAGTTGCTACTCAAGAAGCCAGAGTCTTTGTTGCTGTCGGAATACCCCAGCATGACTTCTTGTAAGTCGGGGGTGAGTACGGAGTGGGGGGTGGGGAGTGGGGTTGAATCAGGACTGGGTATTTTTACCTCGGTACTTTTATAACCACCCGCTAATAGGGCGCGGTATAGGGGTAACTCAAATAACTGTCGCATGACGCTGCGAGAACGTTGTAAATCTTCGACAGTCTCAAATAATGGTACAACCTGAATTGTGCCGACGGCGATCGCTGGGTCAAAAAGTCTGGCTTCTTTGGCTAGGAGTAAAACTTCTAAGACATCGCTGACTTGACGGCACATACTAATGATGTAAGTTTGGCAGATATTAATGCCAAACTCTTGCTGGAGCGATCGCACTACGCGGAAGGTTTTGATGACATCATTAGTTTTATCTGAGAATGGTAGTTCCGACGAAATTAATGGGCGACGGGTTTGCAGTTCGGTTGTCAGCCAAGCCACTCGCTGTTCTTCGGAGAGGTCGTTGTATGGTTGGGGTAATAATTGGAGATAGTCGAGAATCTCGTTTAAAGCGTCGGAGTGTCTGGTGGATTCTTGACGGATGTCTAATTTTGTCAAGTTAAAGTCAAAAATTTCCACTTGACAGATCAAATTATCCAATTCTCGGCAGCTTAAACCTGTTTCTGTCAAGTTATGCTGAATTAACCGCAGTTCCGTCAGAAATTCTGACCCCGAACGATACATGGGGCTATCTTCATTGGTGGGGGTTTCACCTTTATATAATGCTAAATTGCGATCGCGGGTATTTTCCAGCCGCTTGAGGACGTAAGCTAACTTCAGGCGATAAGGTTCTTGGCGATATCTCAGGGCTAATGCGTCGTATACTTCACTTAACTGGGATTGATCTAACTCCAAGGATTCCAATAAGTCTGGTAAAACGTCACTCCAGTGCATGGAGATACTTAATAATTCAATCAATTGCTTGACTGACTTGATATATCTTTCCAGCACCATTTTGCGCTGATAACAAGCTGTCTGCCAGGTAATTTCTGGTGTTACCGATGGATTACCGTCTCTATCTGAACCTACCCAAGAACCGAAGGAACAAAAATCTTTACTGGGTGGTTCTAGCCAAGAAAAGGTTTGATTGAGGGCGTATTTGAAGCGCTTATACAGTTGGGGAATCCCATCAAATAAAACTTCTTGGAAGTAATGCAAAGCATAATCCACTTCATCCAATACAGTGGGCTTAAATTGGTGGAGTTCATCTGTACGCCACCACAAGCGAATTTCTTCTAGTAATTTTTCCCGAATTTCCCCAGCTTCCCAAGGATAGCCGCCGCCCTCCTTAGACCGATTTTCCACCTCATCGAGTTGTTGTAACAAATCTACTACTTGCCGTTGTTTGTCCCGAATGGTGTGGCGGACAATTTCCGTCGGGTGGGCGGTGAATACCAACCGGACATCTAGTTGGGAAATTAGGCGTTGAATTTGTTGGGGGGGGACATTCAATTTAGACAGTAAGGGAAATAACGCCGCAAAAGTACCTTTTTGTTTCCCTTGTCCGCGATTAGTCCAATTTTTTCCTAAGAAATCAGTTCCTAAGCCCCGGTTGAAAATCACATCATCTTCGTTGTGGTTAGAGGATGAGGTAATGTTTTCGGAACCATTCAGGGGTGCTGTTTCTGCTTCTAAGTCAGAATAGCGAGTTAATTGCTGCCTTTGCTCATATTCCTGCTCTATGATGTTGATCAGCTGAAAATACAAAGCAAAAGCCCTAGCCGCCCGGATAGCTTCATTAATATTCAACTGTTCAATTAACTTGACAGCAGAAACCGCTTGGTCTTTTGTGGCTTGTCCTTCTGGCGAACACAAATCACGTAACTGCCGTAACAAATCCACCATATTTTGGCCACATTCTTGCCGCAGTACCGACTCCCAAAGTTCTTCTACTATTTGGAGACGATGACGCAAGAATAATTCCGATGCTGGATATAAATTAGCAGATTCAGATAAAGAGTATAAAACAGAACCCATATTTGCTTCTCTTGTAAAGCCAATTACTGTTTAACAGATTGATTTTTGGTAACTTATGCTCTTGTCTACTTATGTGAGCATACTATCGATGTATATTTTTTAACTTTAATTGTTAGATTCATCATCATCAGGGAAGGGTAAAATAGGCAGGCGATCGCCGCGAAATAATTCTTCACTGGCTTGGCCTAAGGATTCCAGGGCTTTTACGGTGACTTTTCCAGTGGTCAGCAGCAGTAGTATAGACGCTGTACCTATTTCTAAGAGGAGAGATTGGGGAATGCTAAACAAAACCAAATTTAATCCGGGGGTTGGTGTGGACTGTTGGGTAATAGGAGGCATTGCTTGTCCTTAAATGATTAGCCAGCGAGTAGAATAAAACGCAAAACTCAAAATCTGTATGACTTGTAACTGTATAAGACTATCTTGTCCTATTTAGCAAGCCGAGATGGTAACGAAATTGTTAACAGAAAACTTCAAAATGTGATAGACCTATGGTTTTAGTTTACAAGTGCAGGCACTACCCCCCAAAATTCGCTTCTTGTAAAGTTAACTGCCCATGAAAACAGTCCTACTAGATAGCCAGCAATCCTTGTTGCAATGGGTCAGCCAAGCAACGGGGATAAATACTTTCGGGGTGAAAGTCCGGTTACGGGGAAATGATCTTCATATTCTTTGTGAAGGTTTAGAGTGTCCTCAACGCTGGCGCACTCTCTCTGATTTGCTTCATGCGTTACAGCAAACAGATTTAGATGTCCTCACCAGCAACGAACAACCCTCAATATACCAAGTATTTGTCTACGGGCGAAAAAAAGGGGAGTACCGCCCCCAATGGTGCCACAAAGTCCACTTAAACCAGTTGGAACGCCATCTGGAACAAGTGGAACAAGCCCTACTAGAAGATGCAGCTAAAGCCCCTGGTGGGGCAATGATTCTCTCTAATGAGAGTTTGGCACGTCGAGGCGATGCCAATGCCATAGCCCGTTATCTCAGCGAAACCTTGAGTGCAATGGGTGTGGCGGTGCAGGTGAAGGTGAAGCAGCATCAGCCTGAAGATGGTAATGCTGATGTATTTAGTCGCCTGTGGATATTTTGCCAGTCTGCTTATAGTCCTGACCCTTCATTATTAGCCGAACCAGTAGCCCAGAAATTACGCCAATTGAAGTTGGCTGGCTATCGTGATGCTGTGATTGTTTCTCAAGTTAGTGGTGAGACAAACCCTGACTGGTTGTTAAGGATTGACTTGACACCACCGGAGGTAATGCTGAAGGAATGGGCTAGGTGGGGAGATGTGCAAGCGATCGCCCGTCTACTCACAGCCGCATTATCAGAGTTATTGGTAACTGTACAGGTTTCTTTGCAGGAATCCACCCTACATATATTTTGTGAACCCACTGCTAATTCAGCGCCAGATTCCCCAGCACCAGACAAGACAACTTGCATTGAGAAAATTTCTTCCCAACTAGAAGCGATCGCCCCCCAAGGTATCCTCGCGGCTACGGTTTACGGCCAGAAAATCAATGACAAACAACCAGAATGGATTGATTGGCTGAAGTTACCCGCCAGTGAACACCCAGCCTTGGCTACCTCCGCCTTTGACTTAGCTGTTACTGGTGATGAACCTGCAATCATTTTCCTACTCGAACGCCTCCTCAACCCAGACTTAGACCGCAAGTTAAAAACAGGTGGTCTGAGAGTACTCTTGTTGCGGAAAGGGGATTTACTCCACATTATGTGTGATGCACCCATTTGTCCCAGTCGCAAGCAAGTAGCACCAAAAGTTATCCAGTTTTTGCGTCAGTTAAACTTGGCGGGGACGGCTGGCGTACGGGTTTATGGTCGCCGTGCCGGGAATAAAGAACCCTTTTGGCATTATGGTGTAGATTTAGTCCACCGCCAGCGCCTAGTTCCCGAAGCCACCCCAGAATTTGCCGCTACTTCCGAATACGTCAACGACCTGATTACCAGGGAAGACGACGAACCAATTTTACGTTCTGAGGTCACCACAGAGGAAGTCCAGAATTTTGTCTCGGAAGTGGCGCGAGATTGGGTAGCTACCACAACCACCACCGTCAGAAAGTGGTTTCTCAATACCCAGTTATTTACCGAAAGCGGTCAGCAGACCAACCAATTTACTGATACCCAAGGGGTAAAAGTTGCCTTAGTTTGGGGTACTTTGGGCTTATTACTCACCCTGCAAACAGATTGGATTTTAGGTGTGATTGTAACTCGCACTACGCCTAGTACAACACAGGCAGCGAGTATTTCCCAACCATCACCCTCTGACCAAACTGACTATGAAGATGACCAAAGTCAGAGAACAGCATTTTTCACCAGCAGTTCTCAGCAGAGGAGTGGTGTATTCAATCCTTCTGGCTTTACTCAAGATGAGAACCAACCCAAAAACTTAAAAGCTGCACCGCTTAGAGAAAAAGCCACAGCTGCCGCTATTTTATTAGCCGCGCGATCGCAAATGCCCAGCTTTAATGTCAGGCAATTAGATGAGCAGTTGGCTTTATATAAACAACGCATCGCCAGAAACGGTAAAGCGCCGGATGTGTTAATTATTGGTTCCTCCCGCGCCCTGAGGGGAGTTGATCCGATGGCTTTATCTAAAGCTTTAGCATTGCAAGGTTATCCCAAAATAGATGTATTTAACTTTGGCATTAACGGAGCCACAGCCCAAGTTGTAGACTTTGTAGTTCGCCAAGTTTTGCAACCATCGGAACTACCAAAAATTATTATTTGGGCTGATGGTTCCCGTGCGTTTAATAGTGGACGAGAGGATTTAACATTTAGAGCGATCGCTAATTCCCCAGGCTATCAAGATATTTTGCAGAAAGCCCAGACAGTCTCCAGTAGTGAAGAATCAGCAAAAACTCCCCAAAAGTCGGCGGAAGAAGTGAAAACTTCACCCAAGCCAGAAATGAATAGCTATCAAGCTGTGAATTTGTGGTTAAACCAAGGTTTAGCAGCTGTTTCTGTCACTTATCAAAACCGCGAACAAGTCAAAATATTATTGCAAAATAAACTAGCATCTTTACCTATATTTAGTAGCAAGTCACCAGAAGCCAAATCACCAACACAGTCAACCATAGATAATGCCGAAGATAGTAGTAATTTACAAGCTGTTGATTTTGATGGTTTCCTCGCTTTATCTGTGCGCTTTCATCCAGCTAGATACTATCAAAAACATCCTAAAGTCACAGGTAATTACGACAACGATTATAAATCTTTTCAAGTAGGCGGTATACAAGATGCAGCCTTTAGAGATGTTTTGCAATTTACCCAATCGCAAAATATTTCTTTAGTCTTTGTCAATATGCCCCTAACCGCAGAATATTTAGACCCAATACGCAAAAAATACGAGCAAGAATTTCAGCAATATATGTTAGTTTTAGCCACAAATCCTAACTTTATCTATCGAGATTTAAGCGAACTGTGGACAAAAGCCAATGATTATTTTTCCGACCCCAGCCACCTTAATCGTTTTGGTGCTTACGAAGTCTCGAAAAAACTAGCCAATGACCCGATGATTTCCTGGCCAACGAAGTAGAGGAGGAGTAGGAGGAGTAGGGGGAGTAGGGGAAGCAGGGGAAACAAAGAAGAATACTATGGACTATGGACTATGGACTATGGACTATGGACTATGGACTATTGACTATTGACTATTGACTATTGACAACCAACTAAACCATGAACTTCATATCTATTTTGTATGGGCTTTTCTTGTTAAGTGTGCTGGGGATTTATTGGTCTGTAGGTCGTCAGCAACTGCGATTATGGACTTTATTAATTGCTAGCTTGGTGTTTTATGCTTCTTTGAGTATCCAATACATCCCACTGTTATTAACACTCACATTTATTAACTTCCGCTTAGGGCGAGAAATTGGTAAAAACACATCACCAGGACAACATAACCTCAACTGGCAAATTTCTAATGAAGAGTGGCAATTTGCTCAAGTAGATTGGAACCGCAAACGGCTAAATTTATTGTGGTTAGGTGTGGTTTTAAATGTTTTATTATTACTCGGATTTAAGTATATTAACAGTTTCTTGCAGTTAATTTTTGATTTTCCTGTCAACCCATCCGAATCATCGTGGAAAATTATTGCACCTTTAGGAATTTCATTTTTTACATTTGAATGTATTGCTTATTTAATAGATGTTTATCGTGGTGCGCCGGCAACTAATAATTTCCTCCAATTCGCTACCTATAAATTATTTTTTGCTAAATTAATTTCTGGCCCCATTACCCGTTATCACAACCTAGCAAATCAATTTAATACCTTAGAGTTACCCACTGCTGATAAGGTGTCAGAGGCATTATGGTTAATTGCTAGAGGTGCTGTCAAAAAAGGGATTTTGGCAGACAGGCTAGGGATTTTTGTAGATTTGTGTTTTGGTAATTTGCCACGGGCTGGTAGTACTGATCTTTGGCTAGCTACCTTCGCTTATGGTTTGCAGTTGTATTTGGATTTTAACGGTTATGTAGACATCGCCCGTGG
Organism: Anabaena sp. CCY 9910; assembly: GCF_963920875.1. Taxonomy (NCBI): domain Bacteria; kingdom Bacillati; phylum Cyanobacteriota; class Cyanophyceae; order Nostocales; family Nostocaceae; genus Anabaena; species Anabaena sp. CCY 9910. The sequence continues at coordinate 513,100 of NZ_CAWUDJ010000001.1, forward strand.
TACTGCTTTGCTATTTGGTTTAGTGTTACCTGAAAACTTTGATTTTCCCTATTTCACCACCAGCATCGCTGAATTTTGGCGGCGTTGGCACATGACTCTAGGAGATTGGTTGCGGAATTATGTCTACTTTCCTTTGGGGGGTTCCCGTCAAGGTTTAACTCGCACCTGCGGGAATTTGTTCTTGATTATGCTAATTGCTGGGATTTGGCATGGTTCTGCCTGGGGCTTTGTGGTTTGGGGGATGTATCATGGTTTAGCTTTAGTGGTTCATCGACTGACGGATGTAATGAGCGATCGCTACGAAAAGTTAGAGCTATTCTGGCAAAATCCTTTAGGGGTAGTTGTAGCTTGGCTATTCACCCAATGGATGGTTTTCACTTCTTGGATTTGGTTCCGTCTGCCTAATCTGTCAGAATCTTCTCTCGTCATTCAGCGCCTCTGGGGTCACTCTGCGGATGCTCAATTTGCACAAAAGGTCTACGTGGAAGCCTTAAATACTAGCCAATCTCAAGTTTCTGCCATTCTTATAGCTTTATTTACTCTCATGGGTATAACCTATGGCTTCAAAGGCAAGCTGAAACTAGAGTTAAACTGGCCTCTAAAACTCGTCTTTGTACCTCTATGCCTCTACGCTGTTTGGTTATTCGCCCCTGAAGGTAGCCTTCCTTATATTTACTTTGATTTTTAATAGTTTTCTCCCTAAAACGACGTAAATCAATAAATGTTTGCCGTCAGGAGTTTAGTCTCAAAAAAGGACTTTAGCTCTTATACCAATTCTCTATGAAGTTGCACCAAATAAATGATGTAGAGACGTTGTATGCGTTTTCTCTACAGTCCAGAATAAAGCACATCTTCATTAAGAAACGGTATTACTAAAAAATCAGGTGCTATTGCTTTACATTACTCAATGTATCGTTTTACATTACTTAATAAATATTGATTTAATCTCCAAGACTTACTGATATCTACGGTTAATTAACTTTCAAACCAAAGAAACACAAGGACTCCCAAAGATAGAGGGAATAATTAACATTAAGAATTATTAATTCATGCGTTGTTTGTCTAGTAAATTTGCGTGAATTCATGTAAATTTTATGAGACAGGCGTAAGTCTAAAAAAACGTCTGAATTAATCTGCACAAATCCAAAGCAATCATAAAAAAATGACCACAACCTTACAACAGCGTAGTAGCGCTAACGTATGGGAACGGTTCTGCACATGGATCACCAGCACCGAAAACCGCATTTATGTTGGTTGGTTCGGCGTGTTGATGATTCCTACCCTGCTAGCCGCTACCGTCTGCTTCATCATCGCTTTCGTTGCTGCACCTCCAGTAGACATCGATGGTATCCGTGAACCAGTAGCTGGTTCATTGATCTACGGAAACAACATCATCTCCGGTGCAGTTGTTCCCTCCTCCAACGCTATTGGCTTGCACTTCTACCCCATCTGGGAAGCAGCTTCCTTAGATGAGTGGTTGTACAACGGTGGCCCTTACCAATTGGTAGTTTTCCACTTCTTGATCGGATGCGCTTGCTACCTCGGTCGTCAGTGGGAATTGTCTTACCGTTTAGGTATGCGTCCTTGGATCTGCGTAGCTTACTCTGCACCTTTGGCATCTGCTACAGCAGTATTCTTGATCTACCCCATCGGACAAGGTTCATTCTCTGATGGTATGCCCTTGGGTATCTCCGGCACCTTCAACTTCATGATCGTGTTCCAAGCAGAACACAACATCTTGATGCACCCCTTCCATATGTTAGGTGTAGCTGGTGTATTCGGCGGTAGCTTGTTCTCCGCAATGCACGGTTCCTTGGTAACTTCCTCCTTAGTTCGTGAAACAACCGAAAACGAATCGCAAAACTACGGTTACAAGTTCGGTCAAGAAGAAGAAACCTACAACATCGTTGCAGCACACGGCTACTTCGGTCGCTTGATCTTCCAATACGCTTCCTTCAACAACAGCCGTCAATTGCACTTCTTCCTAGCTGCATGGCCTGTAATCGGTATTTGGTTTACCGCGTTGGGTGTAAGCACAATGGCGTTCAACTTGAACGGCTTCAACTTCAACCAATCCATCATCGACTCACAAGGTCGTGTGATCAACACCTGGGCTGATATCATCAACCGCGCTAACTTGGGTATGGAAGTAATGCACGAGCGTAACGCTCACAACTTCCCCTTAGACTTGGCTGCTGGTGAAGTTGCTCCTGTTGCTTTAACCGCTCCTGCTATCAACGGTTAATCTTCAGTTTCAGTTAATTAAAAAAGCGCTCTTCCATGCAAATTGGAAGGGCGCTTTTTTGGTGGCTAATTCTTCGATAGTTTACGCGATGTGCAACTTATTTTTGAAACCCCTCTCCATTCCCCTGAAACTGTAGAGACGTTGCATGCAACGTCTCTACTTTGAATCTTGCTCCCCTTCCCTGTGTTTGCTACGCAACGCTAACGCGAACGACACGCTGCGCGAACGTAGGGAAGGGTTTGGAGGTTGAGAGAAAGTTGCATACGGCGTTAGTTTACATATTTATACAGTACTAGTATTTGATTTTTGAAATATACATAGTTGGCAACTACCACCGTATCATGGTTGTGGTGGGCATTGCCCACCACAACCATGATACTAGATATAAAAAATCCCATCCTACCATTGCGGCATTTTTTCACAGCCAACAAGCAGGAGGGGAGCAATAGAAATACAACAGGAACTTAATTATTTATTTCTGTGATGAAGAAGCTGGATTACCACCTTGTCGGGGAAAAGGTGCTTCAACAAAACCTAACTCAAACAACTGCTGATAAGCTTTCTTCCCTAAATCTCGTGTTGGGTTTTGACTTTTAATAATTTGCACCAATAAGGGTACAGCCAATTCTGCCTGGTTTTGGGCGCGATGTACCAATGCTAACTGATAGGTTGCTTCATCCCGCTTTTGAGCTGTTAATAAAGCTCTTTGACGTTGAGAATCAGAAACTCTATTGTCAATTCCCGAAAAACTAGAGTTTAAATCTTGATAAAAATTCGATAACTGATTGTATACCTGTCGCGCTTCTTGGAGTTTTTTGGCAGCTAAGGTATAGTTTTGAGCAGCAACCGCTTGTTCTGCTTCTTTCATTAAACGTTCTCCACCTTCGATGCTCAATAAGCTGTTATTTTGAGCTGTAGGACGCAGGTTATTTGGACTATTGGGGTCAATAGGCTGTGGGTTTTGAGCATTCACAGGTGCAAGCAAACCAAGGGCTGCTATCACCGCAAGGGAAGTCAAACGAATTACAGAAGCAGGTTCCGCGAAGTTCATGGGATCAATTTGTGCAACAACTATTAAGAAACAGATCAATATAGAGAAACTTCGGGTATCTTAACTCTGTTTGCGTTTTTAACAAAGCGAAGCTAAGTACTGAGTCTCTCTGATTTAGACAGAAAATCGGTTTAATTGAGTTCCCCTAGCCCGTGCATTCACCATAATCGCCACTATGAACGATACCTACGGTAATCAACGCAATAACCCTTCTGATTTTTCAACCACAGGTGCAAGCAAATTGGGATTAGTTTTGCAACGGGGTGGTGAAGAATTGATACTGGAAAAGGCCTTAGACCGCTTCACCATCCGTTTTGTCACCGATTTTCCTGTGCAACAATTATCTCAGGTTAGTTGGGGTATTTGGCACAGCAGTATTACCCAAGCTCAATTAGAACTATACCAGGTTGCACCCAACCAAATAGAAGAGGCGATCGCTCAAGCCCGCGCTGACCAAAATGTCACTTTTGCTAGTCATGCTTACACCGTTAAGGATAATCCTGGGACATTTGTTTATCTCAGCGACCAAATTACAATTCAGTTTGCGCCTAAGTTAGATGCTGTCAAAATTACCCTTATAGCCTCTCAATTCAGCCTAGTTGAAGACAAGCCAATTCCCGGTTTACCAAATGCGTTTGTATTTTTGGTTAGCAAACAAGCTACAGAAAATCCCGTCAAAATTGCTAATCAATTACAAAGCATCCCCGAAGTTTTGGCGGCTGAACCGAATATATTAATACAAGCGGAAACCCACTATAAACCCAGTGACAACCTTTATCCCCAGCAATGGTATCTCAACCACAACGGTGGTAATGAGTTGGCTACCAGTTCCCACATCGCTGTAGAACAGGCTTGGGACATAACACGCGGTGTCCGTTCTGTTGTGGTGGCTGTGGTGGATGACTCCTTTGATTTAAATCACCCAGATTTTCAAGGTAGCGGTAAGATTGTAGCTCCTAGAGATTTAAGAGAAAATGACTTTTTACCTTTACCAGGGGGGAAGGAAAACAGTCATGGTACTGCTTGCGCTGGTATTGCCTTAGCGGAAGAAAACGGTGCGGGAATTGTCGGGGTTGCTCCTGGTTGTGCATTAATGCCCATCCGTACCACAGGTTTTTTAGATGACGAATCCATTGAGCAGATATTCAACTGGGCTATAGAAAAAGGAGCCAGTGTGATTTCTTGCAGTTGGGGAGCTTCGGCGGTATATTTCCCCTTATCATTGCGTCAAAAAGCCGTTATTACTAGGGCAGCTACCCGTGGACGTAATGGTAAAGGTTGCGTAGTCCTATTCGCGGCTGGTAACGCCAACCGTCCAGTTAGTGGCGCTATTTATGAACAAGATTGGCCAGATAATGTTCTACAAGGTGTGACAGATTGGTTAAATGGTTTTGGCGTACATCCTGATGTGATGACGATCGCTGCATCTACTAGTATGAGTAAAAAGGCCGCCTACAGTAATTGGGGACTGAATATTTCCCTATGTGCGCCTAGTAACAATGCCTCACCGGGAATGTCTTTTCCAGAGAAGGGTTTTTTGTATACACAACCAAGCATCAAAACTAACTTGAGTGGGTTAGGAATGCTCACCACTGATATAGTAGGAGCCGCAGGTTATGATCCTGGTAACTTCACTAGTAACTTTGGCGGTACTTCCAGCGCCACCCCTGTAGTTGCCGGAGTAGCAGCCCTCGTTTTATCAGTTAATCCTGACTTGACAGCCCAACAAGTCAAACGAATTTTAGAAACAACGGCAGATAAAATTGTAGACCCTGACCCCGACCCCCAACTGGGGTTGAGTGAAGGCAAATATGATAAAAATGGTTATTCTCAGTGGTTTGGTTATGGTAAGGTCAATGCTGCTAGGGCAGTACAAGTGGCATTACAACAACGAACCACGTTATCAGATGCTAGCAAACAAGTAAAACTTAGTAATTCTAACCGATTAGAGATTCCTGATAATAATATCCAAGGGGTTAAAAGTACCATCGCTGTTGCCGATGGTAGTAGCGTTAAAGATATTCAAGTCGCCGTTAATTTAACTCACGATTTTTTAGGTGATATAGAAATTTATTTAATCGCTCCTAATAACCAGCAAGTGCTATTGCAAAATCGTACCTTAGGAAATCGCACAGATTTACAAATAACTTATGGAGTGCGATCGCATCCTACTCTGAAACAGTTACTTTCACAATCAGCCACAGGCAATTGGCAGTTATGGATAATTGACTACTCACCCCAAGATATCGGCAGACTCAACAGTTGGGAATTAACATTAGGAATTTAGTCAATAGTCAACAGTCAATAGTTCCCTGCTCCTACTTGTTGCTTTCGCTAGGCTCGCGCTCATGATGGAAGCCTGCTCTTCCGCAATTGCTCCGCTTGGGCAAAGCCCAAGACTGCATTGCTCTTCCACCGCTTCTGCTCCCTCATCGCCCTTTCCCTTGGGCGTATTGCTAACTTCTGCAACATCATGATGACTAAAGGCTAGTTCTGGATTACTTAAGCTTTGTAAATCCCTAGCTAAATCTTCCGTGAGGCGTTTCGCGTTTTGCTTCACTTTACCATTGGTGTAATCCTGGACATTAATTGCCGAACCAATGTGAATGCTCACATCTGTACCCCAACAAGGATAAGGCTGACTGTAATTAATGCTAACGGGCAATATTTTTACCCCCAAACCTGGGTGACTAGATTCCGCGCTTAAAGCTAGACGGGAAATTCCTGACTTGAGTGGATGTAGTTTACCATCTCGAAAAATATTGCCCTCTGGATAAATGACTAACATTTGTCCTTGTTGGAGTAATTCTACCGCGTGGCGCAGAGTAGAAACGGCAGGGTGTTGAGTATCTATAGGAAAACCACCCATACGCCGCACAAACCAACCTTGCAACCCTCGACATTCAGTCTTAGTCACCATGAATTTTAAATCTCGACCGGTAACGTAACGCCCAGTTGCGTAAGGTAGGAGCAAGGAATCCCACCTGGCTCGATGAGTTGGAGCCAAAATTACAGGGCCAGTTTTGGGAATATTTTCTTGTCCAGTAATGGAAATGCGCCCAAAAAATGACGGCAGTAAGAGATAATTACCAACAAAATACAATACAGGACTCAACCAAGGAGAAACCTTGGAAGTAGTCACAGCTACCTGAGGAGGAAAGAGCGTATTTGTTGGTTGTGTTTGGCGAGTATCAGACACAGAGAAAAATTCGATCATGTTGGTAGCTGCGAATTGTCCGGTAAAAGTAGGGTGTGATATTAACGTAGTTCCACCGTAGATTTTCTTCCGTGACTTGTGTCATAGCAGCTGGACAGTTTTACGTCTGTCCGTTACTTGTTTTGCAACCGCCGATTTATAAACCAGTTTTGCAAATGCTGGCGACAGGCTGATTCTAGAATACCTCCGATAACTTGTAAGCGGTGATTAGAAGCCGCACTATCAGGGATATTTAAAACAGTCCGAATCGCGCCAGTTTTGGTATCGTCCACCCCATAGACCAGCTTTCCTAGCCGTGCCTGGATGATAGCGCCGGCGCACATTGGGCAAGGTTCTAGGGTGACGTACAATGTGCATTCATGGAGTCGCCAAGTTTGTAAAATTTTAGTAGCCGCCCTCAATGCCACAATTTCCGCATGAGCTGTTGGGTCTTGGTCTCGCTCCTTGCGATTTTCTCCTTCCGCTATCAAATTACCGCTAGCATCAGTAATTACCGCGCCAACCGGGATTTCACCTGCGTCTCCCGCCACCTTCGCTAGTTCTAGGGCGTGACTCATCCATTGACGGTATATGAGATATTCGGGGTAGTCAACTCCTGTGGGCAATTCAAAATTCCAAATTAAATAATTGTATTCCCAGTACTTAATTACGCTGGCTGTACTAGTAGGGAATCAAGTTGACCTTTTGTATCTAGCTCATAAAGATCGTCACAACCACCGATGTGTTGGTTATTGATGAAAATTTGTGGTACTGTGCGACGACCGTTGGCGCGTTCTGCCATATTAGCTCTGGCTGCTTCGTCGCCATCTATTTTATATTCTGTAAATTGTACGCCTTTCCACCACAGTAACAATTTGGCACGAATGCAGTAGGGGCAGGTTTGCCAAGTGTATATCTCTACGTTGGCTTTAATTTTTTCTGGAGAACGTCCGAAAAGTTGATTAAATAAGTTCAACATAGCTCTTATTTTATAGATTTGTGTCCAAAATGTAGGGTGCGCTACTTGCGATATAACTTAACTATACTCAGAAATATTCATACTGACGCACCCTACCAAACCATCAATTTCGGATAATTTATTTTTTGGTGTTCTCTTTCTGGATTTTGTAATCGGGAATAGGTAATAAATTATTACCTATTCCCCATCACCCATTACCAATTCTTAAAGTCAAATATATCGTTTTCGTTAATCCAAACTAAACTCTATAAAATCTGTTTTGGTAAATAACATATTCTTGTCTACGGCTGACAATATTTTATTATTAGCACGCTCAGAATTTAAACACTCTATAACTAACCGTGCCACATCAGCGCGATGGATGCTACCTATAATTCTAGTATCTTCAGTTAATATGCCGTTTCCTGTGGATGGCTCTGATTTTAGCCCTCCAGGACGGATGATTGTATAAGTTAGTCCGCTAGCAATTAAATGTTGTTCGGCTTTATCTTTCTCTACTAAAACTGGCCCCAATACTGCCAGCACTTGGGGAGAAAGAGCTTCTACACTATTTCCTGTACCAATAGAAGTCACAAGGATAAATTTTTGCGCTCCGGCTTTGAGTGCTGCATCAATGAGATTCTTGTTTCCGGGGTAATCTGGTTTTGCTACGTCTGTGGGTAGACCACCGAGGGTACTAATAACGGTATGAATAGGCTCATCAGTTAAAATTGCCCGTTCTACATCGCTGGCATTTAAAGCATCGCCCAAAACAACTTGAACACCTATTGCCTCTAGTTCAGGACGAGATGCTTCACTTCTCAAAAGTGCTGTAACTTTGAGATTTTGGCTAGTTAAGTAGTTGGCAATTTCTCTCCCAACGCCGCGACTAGCACCAACTAAAAAAATATGGGATGAGTTTGTCATATGATTTGTAATAAATTAAAACTAATCACTTACGCTCAAAGGATTGTATCAAAGGATTAGTAGCAATTAGTAATTGCTCAAGCTTTTGGAAGGCTTCTGGTTTGTGGCGCACATGAGCATCAATAAATAAATGGATGATTGTGGCTAGCAATAAACGAAAATGTTCTTGGGGTTGAGTGGCAGGAATGTCTTTAAAGGGTAGGGCTAAGGTTGAGTCAACTATATCGACGATGGAAAAATGATTTGCTCCTCGCAAAAGTAGTAAATAGCTGTTCTCGCGTCCTCCCATAATTGCTTCTTGGAAGGTACGAATGATTGGGGTGGTAGCGTCTTTTGTATTTAACCCAAAGTGAGAGCTACTGTTGGCAATCACTCCATCATGGGTTCCACCGATTACCAGTCGAGGCAGGGTATCTGGTAACGGCAAGATAGTATTAGGTTTATATCCCAACATAACTGCACCGGCAGTGTGTGAGCCGTAGGCAAATGATGCTACGACTTGGGGGAAAAAGTTGGGGTTGGCATTTTCCATTGCCACTCTGCCGCCTTCGGAATGTCCACCCAAGATGATTTTCTCTAGGTCAAGTGTTCCAGATAAAATACCTGCACTCTGTAATTGCGCTAGTTTGGTTAGTATTGCTGGCAAAGCTGAAGCAGTAGGAACAGTACCATAAAATTCTCGTTTTCGCTTTTCTATCTCAAATCCAGGTGTGAAGCTAACCAGTCCGGGAAGACTTTCCCCAACCCAGTTAAACATCACCACAACCAGTCCGGTTTGGGCTAATTCTATACCCAACCATTGATATTTTTGGGCATCGCAGTTAAAGCCGTTGAAGAAAATCACCACTGGGAAAGGGGCTTGTGCGGCATCAACGGGTAACATTCCCCAATTTTTTTCTAAATTACTATCTGTATTTTTTGCAGGATAGAGAACTTTGATGTGGATAGTATCGTAAGGAGATTCAGCGCTATCAACTTTAGCTGCGGTTAATAAAGCTTGCACAGTCTGCATAATTTATGATTCGTATGTACCTAAGCAAAACTGGAGTTATTGATAGGATTGATTACGAATTCAGTATGCAGTTAGTCTTTGTGCTAATAAATCAGCAAAAGGTATGTTGTTAAAACCAAGATTTGCCACTCTAACTTCAGAAGGTAGCCTGTTTTGAAGATCACTTAGTAAACAATACTAGTCTCTGACCCCTGAATTTTAATACTTAGAGTAATTATACTTAGCCCGATTGTGGGAGAGATTTTTTTCAGTAATTATGCCACTCTAATAGGTAATTCATCGTAGGTGAGTTATGGTTAAGCGATCGCCAAAATATATTGATGCGTCTCAAGATATTAAAGTAGCCGCTACTACAAAGATTTGGGGGTTTACGGTTGGTATGCTCGCGCTTTGTATACCTCTGTCGGCTGTAACTCGGAGTGGTGCTATCATTCCTTTGGCTGCTCTAGGAGGTGCAACAGCTGGAACTTTTGCTATATGGCGTGCTGATGAGAGGAAATCAAAACCTCACTACTTCTCTAATCAAAGGGTAGAACTATTGGAACAAAGAATTGCCAATCTAGAAACTATCGTTAGCAGTGATGACTCTGATTTACACACAAAAATCCAACGTTTAGATGCTGATAATCCTTCTGGTGTTATGACTGAAGTTACTACACCAGAAAACAAAGCTTAAAATCAACAATACATCTGATTTAGCCTTGATCTGCGATGAAGTTTAATTAACCTGAAACAATTTTTGCTTAGTTGTCCCTATCTCAAAACCTAGTTAAATCATACTCTTCTTTAGAAATAGAACTGTTCTAGGACAACAGTATCTTTTGGTTAAGGTTAGTTAGAATTGATGGACTTCATGGAAATTATTCCTATCTCAGTCATATCAAGCAATCAAGGCTAAAAATCCTATTAATAAGGATACTCTCTGCGAATTTTGCCTACGATTGTGTTCTATTAGACTGCGAGGATTACGGAATTTTTAATTAACTAGAAGTTATAAACTTGATTAATTGCATTGGTATAACTTACCTTAAGTATGCAAAATTGTGCCACAGGAATGCAGATGGATTGGATTAGCTTACTCAAAGCTCAACAAGCTGACTTCCTTCTCCGTGTGAAAAAACCGAAGACTTACGATCTGTCTTTGTTGGAAAGTCAAGTTAAAGGTTGCCACAGCGAAATTATGGCATTTTGGGGGGAGCCATTTGCCAAAATTCAGGAAGTTTCTCGCCGACAAGCTGAAATCCTTGCTAAAAATCCGCCTCCCATCCCGCCCGAATATCCAGAACCGCCGGACTGGACGATTCCTTTTCCTATCCACTTCCAGCAGCAAGCAGAAGATTATTTCTTGCGAGAACAAATTGTCGATCGCATTATTGTGGAACGTCTGGGTAAGTTACTGAAAAAATTGCCCCAGGATACTGTGAAAAACATGGTACTTGATGATGAAGGCAATTTGCGCGGTGAAAGCAAATTTACTTATTTGTTGGCAGATAACCCCAAAATCAGTGTGCAAGTTTATGTAGCGGATGGAGAAAGTTTTAATGGTATTAAGAAAGATAAAATTAAGTGGTCAGTTACTCAAGAAGATTTGAAAAATCACCAAGTATTAATTTTTCTGTGTTTATTTTATCCATCCACAGGTAAACTTGGTTATGAAAAGCAAGCTGTAGTAGCTGGCTTTTTACCCACTAGTCACATCGCCTTAACTGAACCAAAGCTATATTTCACCCCCAGTCATTTGTTATATGGAGGTGGATTAAGTTGGTATTTAGAATCACTAACTGCAAAAAAAGAAGCGAAACTAGATTTTCTGCCGGTAGTGATTGAGAGAACGATACCAGAAACGATTCAAACTGTACCCTCAGAACATCCCCGCAAAGAAATTATAGGTGATTGGGAATGTTGGCAGACATTAAGAGGACACACTAGAGGAATTAATTGCTTGTCTTTTAGTTCTGGTTGTGAAAATGGTTTGCCAATGTTAGCTAGTGGTAGTCGGGGAGAGACAAAACTCTGGGATTTAAGCCAGGGTGAATTAATCGATACTTTGTCGGAATATCCTTGGATTGTCTCTGGGTTAGTAGATGAAGTAAATTCTCTGGCTTTTAGTGCTGATGGGCAAATGTTGGTGAGTGGTGGTGCAGACTCCACTATTAAGATTTGGCATACAGGCGCACTAGATTTAATTGATATTCTGCACAAACACAATGGGATTGTCAGGTGTGCGGCTTTTACTCCCGATGGGCAGATGCTAGCGACTGGTGGCGACGACAGAAGAATCTTGTTTTGGGATTTGATGCACCGTCAGGTCAAAGCTATTTTGTCTTTAGATGATACGACTGCTCATTCTCTAGTTTTGAGCAGAGATGGACAAACTTTAGTCACAGGGAGCTATCGCAAAATCAAAGTTTGGCAAACTTCTGGTTCCTGGTTCGGTAAAAATCTCAAGGATGCACAACCGTTACATACCCTGATGGGTCATGGTCATATCGTGCGTTCTTTAGCGATAAGTAAAGATGGTCAACTACTGATTAGTGGCAGTTGGGATCAGACGATTAAAATTTGGCACTTGGCTACTGGGAGATTAATTCGCACCCTCAAAGGTCATACAGATAAAGTGTATGCGATCGCCTTAAGTCCTGATGAACAAATTATCGCTAGTGGTAGTTCTGATCAAACCATCAAGTTGTGGCATCTGGAAACAGGCGAGTTATTAGCTACGTTTACAGGTCACACTGATATCGTTACAGCGCTAACTTTTACAACATCCGGTGAGATGTTAGTCAGTGGCAGTTTGGATAAGACGATTAAACTTTGGCAAAGGAGTTAATGAGAAATCATTGGTCAACAGTCAATAGTTATTTGTCTCTTTTTCTGTATTTTTTATGTTTCTAACCCCACTCAACAGCGCTAATCAAATTAGCGTTGTTTTTTGGCATATCTTGGAAATAATGTGTTTGCTAGTGGCTTTTGATATGTAAAAATCTTTTATGCAGGTGCGGGGTATTCAGCCAGGAGATGCAAAAACAACTGATAGGCACTCCCGTAATCAAAAGCTGTCAATATCAAGTTATTATTGTGATATTTTAGAACAAATAAGTGCATACACTTGAGAGTAAGACAAGTTATCACCTAAATATTTAGGGTGCGATAATGTTACACCCCACTGCGGATAATGGCTTTAAAAAGGTACTTGGCAAATTTAAGGGTAAATAGCATTTTGATATTGCATCTGGAGGAATGGGCAAAATAATGCCAGTGAGTAACACAAAACCTTCTTTGCAGCGCCAAATTAAAACTATGATTCGTTCTAGTGTTCAAACTGCTCAAAAGCTACCTTTGCGCTTGATTTTGGTTGTTCCTTTTGTGCTGCAAATTTTCACAGCAGTAAGTCTTGTAGGTTATCTCTCTTTTAAAAATGGACAGAAGGCAGTAAATGAACTCGCTGACCAGTTAATTGTAAAAGTAAATGGGCTAGTTGATCAACATCTTGATACTTACTTAGCAGTTCCTCGCCAGATTAATCAAATCAATGTGGATGCTACGAATTTAGGAATGCTGAATCTAGAAAATTTTCAGACTACAGGACGTTATTTCTGGCAGCAAATGCAGGTATTTAATGTTGGTTATATTAGTTTTGCTAACCCCCAAGGAGAATTTATCGGGGTTGAACGCTTGGATGGAGGTAGCTTATTAATTAATGAAGTTTCTCAAGAAAAGGGGATTGGCAAACTGTATGTTTACAATACAAATAATCAAGGCGATCGCCAGCAATTAATAGCAGTCAAAGATTACAATCCCCATGTGGAAGCTTGGTATGCAGATGCAGTTAAGGTAGGGAAACCTATCTGGAGTCAGATTTATTCATGGGAAGATAAACCAGAAGTTTTATCTATATCTGCAAGTTATCCCATCAATGACAGTAATAATAAATTTGTTGGTGTAATTAGTGTTGATTTAATACTGTCGCAAATTAACAGCTTTTTAGCCAATTTGAAAGTCGGACAAACAGGACAAATATTTATTCTAGAACGTTCTGGAATGATAGTTGCTTCTTCCACTAGTGAAGCACCATACAAAGTAATTAGCGGCAAAGCACAAAGGCTATCGGCACACCAGAGTCAAAATTATTTGCTTCGAGAAACAACGGATTATCTGCAACAAAAATTTGGTCAACTAAAAAATGTTAAGAATTATCAAGAAACTGTATTGCAACTACGACATGAAAGACATTTTGTGCAAGTAAGACCTTGGAAAGATAAATTAGGCTTGGATTGGTTAGTGATTGTTGTTGTCCCTGAGAGCGACTTTATGGCACAAATTAATACCAACAATCGCACAACTGTTTTACTTTGTTTGGGGGCGCTAATTATAGCGACGGCAATGGGTGTGTATACTTCCCGTTGGATTGCTCGTCCTATTGTGCAGTTAACTCAAGCTAGTAGTGCGATCGCCTCTGGCAACCTTGACCAAGAAGTGACGATTTCTGGCTTAAAAGAATTGAGTATGCTTGCCACATCTTTTAATCAAATGGCGGGACAACTACGTGATAGTTTTGCAGAATTAGAAAAAACCAATCAAGAATTAGAAAACAGAGTTGCGGAACGAACGGCGGAAATCACAGCAGCGAAAGAAACGGCTGATGCTGCTAACCGTGCCAAAAGTGAATTTTTGGCTAACATGAGCCATGAATTACGCACCCCACTCAATGGTATTCTCGGCTATGCACAAATTTTGCAGATGGATTCCAATACTAGTGATGAGCAAATGCAAGGTTTGAACACTATTTATGAGTGTGGTTCTCATTTACTGACTTTAATTAATGATATTTTAGATATTGCCAAAATTGAAGCTAAGAAACTAGAATTATATCCTAAAGAATTTGATTTAAGAAAATTATTACTCGGTGCTTGTGAGATGTGCCGAATTAAAGCAGATCAAAAAGAACTTATTTTTAAATATCATTTAAATCATCGTATTCCTGCTAATGTTTTCGCTGATGAAAAACGGATACGCCAGGTTTTAATTAATATTCTGAGTAACGCTATTAAGTTTACAGATCATGGTACAGTCACTTTTGATGTAGAAGTAGTTGCCTGTACAGGAACAAAATTAATTACCAATACAAATCAGTTACTGCCAGTTCATCAACTGAGATTCCACATTGAAGATACAGGCATTGGGATGACTGATGAACAACTAAAAAAAATATTTTTGCCCTTTGAGCAAGTAGGAGATAATTTACATAAATCAGAGGGAACAGGTTTAGGACTAGCAATTAGTAGTCAAATTCTAGAATTGATGGGTAGTGATCTTAAAGTTGAGAGTGTATATGGTAAAGGAACTAAGTTTTGGTTTGATTTAGATTTACCTATAGTTGATACTGGGAAATTCTCTTTATCAGTTGAAGGTCAAAAAAATATTATTGGCTATGAAGGGAAGACAAGAAGTATCTTAATTATTGATAGTAGTTGGGAAAATCGTTTTATTTTCGCCAATTTATTGTCATCCTTAGGGTTTAAGTTGATCGAGGTTAGTAATCTACAAGAGAGTTTAGATAAGATGAAAACTGAACATCCCGATTTAATTATTGCTGATATCGCCATGCCGGAAATAAATAACTTGCAGATGATGAAAACGATGCGATCGCAAGTAGAATTTGCAAATTTGGTGATTATTGCTTCGTCAGCTAGTGTATCTGAATATACTCGTCAGCAAAGTCAAGAAGCCGGTTATGATGATTTTTTAGCAAAACCTGTAAAGGTTGAAGAATTATTTAATATGTTACAAACTTATTTATCTTTAAAATGGATTTACTCACTTAATGATGATTCCTCAGCTAAAATTTCAACTACAGAAGAAATTATATTTCCTCCACCTACGGAATTGTTTAACTTATATCAAGCTGCTAAGGCTGGTTATGTAGTTGGTATTCAAGAAGAGATCACCAGAATTCAGCAATTAGATAAACGATATACGCGTTTTACCGTTAAAGTTTCAGAATTAATAGCAGAGTTTGAAGATGAGGCAATTGTTGCAATGATTCAACCTCATCTATCATATTGATATTCATCAGTTCTTCACTAATAACATCAAAAATCTATTATATAGATTTATATTTTAAGATACTAAAAATGGATTTTTTTTCAGGAAAGTTATTAAATAAAGATGAATCTAAAACTACGATGTTTCATAGGATAATTAGATGAGCAGTCCCATCAATAACTCAGTCTTAATTGTAGATGATATCCCGACTAACATCAAGGTTTTGTTTGACATTCTCAATCAAGCTGGTTTTCGAGTTTCTGTTGCTAAAAATGGTCTAAGCGCGTTAGCAAAAGTACAAGAAACATTACCAAATTTAATTTTACTGGATGTCATGATGCCAGGCATGGATGGATTTGAAACTTGCCGCCACCTAAAAGCCAATCCCAAGACCAAGGACATTCCCGTAATTTTTATGACAGCTTTATCTGATACGGTAAATAAAGTCAAAGGGTTGCAAATTGGTGCAGTTGACTATATTACTAAACCTATTGAATATGAAGAAGTGTTAGCGAGAATCAATGTCCATTTAGAATTGCGGCGGACTCAATTAAAGCTAGCACAAGAGGAGAAAATGTCTTCTTTGGGACAGTTAGTAGCAGGAATTGCCCATGAAATTAATAATCCAGTTAATTTCATTTATGGGAATTTAACCCACGCCCAAAATTATGTTGGAGACTTATTAAATTTATTAAAATTATACGAAAATCATACAGTTAATCCAAGTCCGGAAATTCAAGCATTCTCCAAAAGTATTGAATTAGAGTTTATTAAACAAGATTTACCACATCTATTATCTTCGATGCAAATGGGGACTGAAAGGGTGGAGAAAATCGTGCGATCGCTGCGTTTATTCTCTCGATTAGAAGACCCAGAATTTCAACTATTTAACTTACATGAAGGTATTGATAGCACACTCATTATTTTAAGTCACCGCCTCAAAATTTTGCCTACAGATTCAACAATTCATATTATCAAGGAATATGGTGATATTCCTTTGGTTGAGTGCTATTCTGGAAAACTTAACCAAGTATTCATGAATCTGCTGGCTAATGCCATTGATGCCTTAGAGGAGTCAGTAGTTAATAGAGAAACAACTGATACATTGACAATTTGGATTCGGACAAAAGTCGTGGATGACCAAAAATCAGTATTAATTGAAATTACAGATAATGGTGTTGGTATTCCTCTAGAAGTGCAACAGCGTATATTTGAGCAATTTTTCACTACCAAGCCTTTAGGTAAAGGTACAGGTTTAGGATTGGCGATCGCCCATGAGATTATAGTCGAAAAACATGGGGGTACTCTACAGGTACAATCTACTCCGGGAAAAGGTACTCAATTTTTAATCACTATTCCCATTCAACAAGTGATTAGATATTAATGTTAGCTATTTTTATAGTCATGATACCCTTACTATCTGTTTAGAGACAATAATCAGGTAGTAGTCATTCCTGCTTCAGCAGAAAAGTATTTAGGAGTCATGACAGCTTTATTTTTTGTACCTATATTTTATTTTTATGATTCTTTAACTAAATTAGTCATGAACTCTCATGCAGATGAGTCCAACATAAATCAACCTGGACTACTATATATTGATGTTATAAAAATTATTGGTTGTAGCTGTTGCTCTGTTACAATTTCTGGGAATCATAATCTCATAGGTTATTTATAAAGCAAGAATAACATTTCTGTTGGGGAGCTTGTCTCTGTTGTAGCAAGTGGTATTCTGCTAGGCACATATGTAGATATGATTGGTCAGGAAAAGAATAATTTAAGCGATTAATACACCCAAGGTTTACTTTATAAATAGTCTCCTATCGCATCACCAGTGAATTAATATAAAATCCGCGAGTTCAAATCAAATGCTTGATACATCAACCGAAACTAGCTTTATTTTAGTTGTAGATGATACCCTCACCAATCTCGAAATTATCTCTGAAGCATTGATTGGCGCAGGTTTTGAAGTAGCCACCGCAGTTGATGGAAAAAAAGCACTCGAACAGATACAAAGTAGAGTGCCAGATTTAATTCTGTTGGATGTAATGATGCCGGTAATGGACGGATTTGAAACCTGTAAAAACTTGAAAATTCAGCCAGAAACTCACGATATTCCCGTGATTTTCATGACAGCAATTACTGATACAAATAGTAAAGTAGAAGCCTTAAGTTTAGGCGCAGTTGATTACATTACTAAGCCATTCCATAAAGCAGAAGTGTTAGCTCGTATTTCTGCCCATCTGCAACTGAGAAGCTTGAATAAAAATTTAGAAAAACGAGTTATTGAACGCACGGCTGAATTGAATCAAGCATTAAAAGACCTACAAGAGTATCAACTCCAACTTGTACAACAAGAAAAAATGTCTGTGCTTGGACAATTAGTAGCAGGATTAGCTCATGAAATTAATAACCCAGTCAGTTGTATTTATGGCAATTTAGGTCACGCTTTGACGTATTTTGAAAATATGGATAAGCTGATTAATTTATATCAAAGTTACTATCCCCAGCCTGTAAAAGAAATTCAAAACGAAATCAGTGAAATGGATTTAGCCTATGTGCGTTCTGACCTGCCCAATTTAATTTTCTCTATGAAAGAAGGCATTCAGCGCATCCGAGATATTAGCAGGAGTCTACGTATTTTTTCCAGGTCAGACACAGAAAAAAAAATTCAGTTTGATATTCATGAAGGGATTGATAGTACTATTTTAATACTCAAGCATCGATTGAAAGGATCTGAGAATCACCCTGACATTGAAATTAAACGAGATTATGGTGTCATACCTCAAGTTAACTGCTTTCCTGGGCAATTGAATCAGGTGTTCATGAATATTTTAGCTAATGCAATTGATGCCTTAGAAGAATCATTTAGTAATAATTATTATTCAGTAATAGATAGTAAAATTACTGTTAATCAGGAAATGATGGCTGAGACTCCGCAGATCGTAATTCAGACAATACTGAGTGAAGATGAAAGTTGTGCTTTAATTAAAATTAAAGATAACGGCATAGGAATGCCACAGCCAATTAAAGAGAGAATTTTTGATAATTTGTTTACGACTAAACCTGTAGGGAAAGGTACAGGTTTAGGATTATCAATTGCTCGGCAAATTATCATTCAAAAGCATGGCGGTAAACTTGAGGTAAATTCAGAACCAGGAAGAGGCTCAGAATTTATTATTAACATCCCCATTGAATAACTATATCAATTGTCAAACTTAATTTCTCTAGCTAATTATGTATTTTGCTAAAACTTAATTAAAGCCAGGATGTTTTCTATGGTTCTTCAATGATTGATAAGTTAATCCTTATTTGCAATATAACTTATCATAAATTCATGAGTAATTTAGTATAAATTTGTCGCTAATTTGTGTGATTTGCAAATTTATTCATAAAACTAGGGAACTATATTGCTGTAGGGATTAATGTTTTACAGAGTAAAACGATGATGAAAATAGTAGTAGCCCACAGCAACGACCCAGATTCTCTATCAGCAGTTAAAGAGATTATTCAGCAATCAACAGATTCTCTTCAAGGAAATAATCCTCAAGCGGGAATTTTATTTGCAGCTATTGATTTTGATCACTCCCTAATTCTGGAAAATATTAATCAGGCTTTTCCGGGTATTGAGTTGATTGGTGGAACTACAGATGGGGAAATTTCTTCACTGTTAGAATTTCAGCAAGACTCAATAACTTTAATGCTATTCTGCTCCGACGAAATTGAAATTTTTGCAGGTGTGGGATATCAGGTTTCACACAATCCAATTACGGCGACTCAAGAAGCTGTACAAAAAGCCAAAGCCAAAAGCACAACCGAGCCTCAGTTATGTTTAACCCATCCAGAAAGCCTTACAACTAGCGGTGTGTCTATCTTAGATGGCTTAAAACTGGCTTTAGGAGAAAAGTTTCCCATTTTCGGTGGTTTAGCAGCCGATCAGTCAGTTTATCAAAACACGCACCAATTCTTTAAAACAGAAGTCTTGAGTGATGCTGTGCCAATTTTGCTCTTTTGTGGTCAAGTTTTATTTTCCCACGGTGTGGCTAGTGGTTGGCTCCCCATTGGTAAAACTAGCCAAGTTACCAAAGTAGATAAAAATATCGTCTATGAGATTGACGGTAAACCAGCTTTAGAATTTTATCGACATTATTTAGGTCAGCTTCCGCCGTCAATGGAATATCCTTTAGCCGTGTTTACTCATGATAAAACGAGTTTTTATCTGAGAGCGCCGATCGCCTATGATGAACAATTAGGTAGTGTCACTTTCTTTGCTGATATTCCCGAACAGGCGAGTATTAACATGGCTGAAGCAGGTAAGAGCGATATTTTAGCTGCTTCTCAAGCATCATTTATGACAGCGTTCAAGAATTACCCAGGAACGGAACCAGCAGGTGTTCTGTTTTTCTCTTGTGTAGCTCGAAGACAATTACTAGGTACACAAGCTCAACAAGAATATCTAAATACTAAAAATATTTCTAATAAATATTTACCATCTTGTGGTTTTTATTGTAATGGAGAAATTTCCCCTATAAAACCAACAGGTGAAACACATTTTCATAATGAAACTTTTGTCACTTTAATTTTAGGAACTCATTAATAATTTAAGGATTGTATGAATTGTGAACAAGAAATCCAGAGGCTGGAAAAAGCTAATAGAATTCTTCAGAAAAAATTAATTCGTTCAGAGGTTGATAGAGTTAGGCTAGAGGAAACTAACAGCAAAAAGGAGACTTTGCTTAAGAATGTAATTAATGAATTAAAGCAATCACAAATTCAATTAGAAGACAGGAGGCATGAATTAGAGAAAACCCTGTTTAATCTTCAGACAATGCAGGATAAAATGTCTGCCTTAGGTAGTATGGTTGCAGACGTAGCTCACGAAATTAATAATCCTGTGGGATTTATCATGGGGAATCTGAACCCAGCATTTGAGTATATTCATGAGTTATTCCGTCTGCTTGACCTGTATCAGCAATATTACCCCGAACCATGCCCAGAAATCCAGGCAGAAATGACAGCAATGGATTATGAATATGTGCGTGAGGATTTGCCTAAACTTATTTCCTCAATGAAAGAAGGAACTGATCGCATTAGCAAGCTTAGTAATAGTTTACGGACTTTTTCCCGAACAGATGCAGAATATAAATTGCTTTTTAATATTCATGAAGGGATTGACAGTACTCTTTATATTCTTCAGCATCGTTTAAAGGCTACTCAAGACCGTCCACAAATTCAAGTAGTTAAAAAGTATGCGGATATTCCTTTAATTGAATGTTTTCCCGGTCAATTGAATCAGGTATTTATGAATCTTTTAGCTAATGCGATAGATGCGTTGGAAGAGTCTAATTTTGGGTTAAGTTTTGCGGAGATTGAGCAAAAAAACAATCAAATTACGATTATCACTAGTTTATTCGCCAATTCTATTTTAATTCAAGTTAAAGATAATGGTTTTGGGATATCAGATGAATTAAAATCAAAAATATTTGAACATTCATTTACTACTAAACCTGTGGGTAAAGGTACAGGATTAGGGTTAGCGATCGCTCAACAAATTATCGTCCAAAAACATGGTGGAAAGTTGGAGGTTAATTCAGTTCCAGGAGAGGGTTCGGAATTTATTATTACTCTTCCTATTGAATAAATTATGACTTATGCACCCAGATTTTCTGTTGAGACTGGGTGTAGGGGTGTAGGGGTTTAAGGGTTTAGGGGTTTAGGGGTTTCAAACATTTATTTTGAATTAATTCATCCCTTATACGCTCATCTAAGCCCTTGATGTTTCGTGTTCAAGAGTATAGCTGTTGCCAGTAGTGTTAGGACATCAATAAGATGATACAACCTACACACAACAAGACTTTTTACCCAATCCCCAGTCCCCAATCCCCAATCCCAGCTAAATTTAAAAAAATATCCCCGAATTTTGGGAAAAATCGGGGATAAATGGATTGAGATAGAGCTTACAAACCGTCTGGTTTCTCAGCAGGAATAGCACTTACCTGAGTACTGACAACTTTTGTGGCTTGCAGAATTGCAGTATTGGCAACAGAATTATTCGCCAAAGTAAAGAGTGGATTAGATAAAATTCCTGCTACGGAGGTAGCAATCAAAGTCAACACTAAACCCACTTGCAATGGTCTAAATCCAGGCAAATTCCAACGTATTTCGGGGTAATTTTTGACTACATCGGACATTTCTTGGGGTTCTTTGACTACCATCATTTTGACTACGCGAATGTAGTAGTAGATGGAGACAACACTGGTTACTAAGCCTAGTAAGACCAACCAGTAAAGACCTGCTTGCCAACCAGCCCAGAATAAGTAAATTTTGCCAAAAAACCCGGCTAGTGGAGGAATACCGCCCAATGAAAGCAGGGAGATACTCAAACCTAGTGTGAGGAGTGGGTCTTTTTGATATAACCCAGAGTATTCGGCAATTTGGTCGGTTCCTGTCCGCAGGGAGAACAGAATGATGCAGGTAAAACCGCACAGGTTCATGAATAGGTAAACCAGCAGGTAAAAGATCATGCTGGCGTATCCGGCATCAGTTCCAGCAATCAAGCCAATCATCACAAACCCGGCTTGGGCAATGGATGAATAAGCTAGCATCCGTTTCATGCTGGTTTGGGCTAGGGCGACAACGTTACCCAAAATCATGCTGAGGACGGCTAAGGCTGTGAACACAAATTTCCATTCTTCGGCGACGAAGGGGAAAACTGTGGTTAACAGACGGATAGCGAGGGCAAAGCCTGCTGCCTTGGAACCAACGGATAAAAAGGCAATCACTGGAGTGGGAGCGCCTTCATATACGTCTGGTGTCCATTGGTGGAAAGGTGCGGCGGAAATCTTAAAGCCAATACCCGCGATGACAAAAACCAGGGCAATAACTGCACCTAGTGATTGACCAACGTTAGCTGTAATGATTCCGTTAGCGATCGCACTTAGTTCTGTTTGTCCACCGGATAGACCGTATAAAAGTGACACGCCATACAGAAATACTGCTGTGCTGGAAGCGCCAATCAACAAGTATTTCAGCGCTGCCTCATTAGAGCGAGGGTCACGCTTGGTATAACCTGTCAACAAATAAGAGGAGATACTTAGGGTTTCTAGGGAGATGAAGATCATCACCAACTCACTAGCCCCAGAGACAAACATCCCGCCCAAAGTGGCAGTTAACAAAATAGCGATGAATTCCGCTAAAGCAGTTCCACTCTGCTCAACATAGCGGATTGACATCAAGATGGTAACAACGGCAGATAGGGCGATGATACCGCGAAAGATGATGCTGAGGTCATCACCAATAAACCCGCCAGTAAAAGAGATGGGATTGGTAGCATCCCATTGAAAATACAGGGCAACAATCGCTGCGAGTAAGCCTGCGATCGCCAGATATCCGATCCAGCGTGAGGATGTACGCCCTAAAATCAAATCAACAATCAAAACCCCCATGAGGGTGACAATTACAATTCCCTCTGGCAAAATTGTTCCAGCATTTAACTGGGCTGCAAGATTAGCAAAATCCATGAGATATATAGGTTTTGGCGATTAGACATCAAGGCTAACTTTGTTCATTCTATCTATTGTTCTTGACCAAAGTTGCATTTATCTTTTTAGCTTTTAGTTTATGCCCGCTTTTGGCTAAAAACTGCTCACTGGTAGCGTCTTAGCTTTCCGTTACGCATTGTTACTATACATACCATTAGATGAAATTATGCTTGGGTGTAGCATTTGTAACTTAGTAACGTGAATTGAAAACAAAGACTGGGTAAGCTTAAGAGACAGGAGGAAAAGAGAAATACTAATGGTTAATGACCTTTTTTGAATTGATTTATCTAGGTCTTCCCAAGGTTG
The DNA here is from genome assembly GCF_963920875.1 of Anabaena sp. CCY 9910. Classification (NCBI taxonomy): domain Bacteria; kingdom Bacillati; phylum Cyanobacteriota; class Cyanophyceae; order Nostocales; family Nostocaceae; genus Anabaena; species Anabaena sp. CCY 9910. Next base: position 536,378 of record NZ_CAWUDJ010000001.1, read on the forward strand.
TAATATAGATGACTGCTTCATCATTGGGAATACCCAGAACTTCATTGACTTGGTCATCAAAAAAACCACCAATACCACTGACACCTAAGTTGAGTTGGATAGCAGCTAAATTCAATCTTTGTCCCAAATGTCCGGCATCCATGTGTAAGTAACGATAAACACGATCGCCATATTGAGCGATCGCGGATTTAAGATCAGATGTATGAAAAATTACGGCAGCAGCATCTCGGCCTAGTTCCTGTCCCAAGCAGAGGAAGTGTAACTCTCGCCGGAAGTTTTTAAACCGGATTTGCCTTAATTCTTGAGCTTTAGGCGCGTAATAGTAACAACCAGCCTCCAGTCCTTGGACTCCGCAGACAGCGATAAAAGTTTCAATTAAATTTAAATCAAAATAATCCGGGGAATTATCTAGACTTTGGTCAATATAATTTTGGGGTTGATAAGTAAAATCCAGTAAAGCTTTGAGTTCATCAAAGGTCAATTCCTCACCATTATAAGCACGGGTAGAACGTCGCTTGTGCATGGTGATTTCCAACTCTGACAGATTTTCTCCCCAGTATATGGGTGCGGAGACGGTGGAGATTTTCAAGCAGAAAGGGAAATTGTATTTATCCTCCAAGGATTTTTCTTGGATGACCGTTGGTAAATTCAGTTTGCCAGTGATACTAGCCGAAATTTGAGTATGGTGATGAAAATATTTGAGCAATTCACCGTCGGGAACTTGGGGATAATTGGTTTCTGTAGCCGAGGGGAGGGCTGTACATCCTGGGGATAAATTTTGCTGGATATCTAATAAATCTGCTAACGGTAAAACAGCGATCGCTCCTTCCTGTAGCGGATCAATATATAGTAAATCATTAACCGCTTCATCGATGAAACCACCAATTAAGTGGGGACGATAATCAGTGATAGCAGCACCTAACTCGATATTTCCCAACAAATGTCCTGTATCTAGACAAATGCGACGATAAGCCCGGTCTTCATAGCGCCACGCCGAACGATAGAAAACAGCCGTAACAATAATGGCTAATTGAGTACTTTCTAAAGCAGGATGCCAGAAACAAGCCTCTTGCAAACTTTGCCAAACATCACTTTCCCAATAATGTATTAGGGAATGAGTCCGACATTGGTAGTTATAAAGCCCTGGCGATAGTAGGGGCGTACCACGGGAAACCACATATACCTCCGCCGGATATAATCCCCCCGCACTGGGCGCAGCACGTAAATACACCGTATTCCCCATAGAAGGCATTCTGGCAGTCAGCCCATAACTGCGAAACAATAACCGCGACAGCCTTTGCCACCATTGACCATTGGTATCATTGACAAATACCTCTGGTGTTTCTTGTAAATAGGGTTTAAGGTCAATAGCAGAACCGATTTTATACTCCTTAAACGGCACTGGCTGTTTAGCCCAATCTAACCCCTGACTTTTAGAGGCGATCGTCTCAGGGTCATATTTAGTACGTTCGTGATAATGTTGAGCAATTGACTGGTGTATTTCTGGCATAGTACTTTCAATACCCTTACGACATCCTCATTTTGATCTTGGCATTCATCAGTACCATTATTTCAGTCTAATCAGCACATTCCTCAGAATTACTATTGTTTAAGGAGGCAGGGGGCAGGAGGCAGGAGGCAGGGGGCAGGGGGCAGGGGGAGAAAGAGTTTGAGCCTTATTTATTTTTCTTCACATAGTTTGGTTTCAATGCACCGACTTACTTAATGACAACTGTACAGACGCGATTAATCCCCTCTCTGACAATTGTACAGACGCGATTAATCGCGTCTCTTAATGACTAGCTAAATGATTACGCCGCCAACGGTAGAACCCATAGACTCCAGCAGACAAAATTAACCAATAGGGACTGTACACTATTAACCAAATACCCAATTTGAGCAGCCCAACCGTAAAATTTCCCAGCGAATAAGTGGATTTATTCCAAGTTTCTTGTATTTGGGAATTTACAGCCAGTTGAGGACTAGTACTAGCGACGGCTGCTTTGAGATTGAGCGTAATAGTGGAATAGGCGACTTGATTCTGTAGGTTTTTTAATTGAGCATCAATTTGTTCGATAGATTGTCTAACATTGCTGAGTTCTTGAGCAACACTGAGTACATCTCTAACTGAACCTGCCCGATCCATAATTTTTTGCAGATTAGCTTCAGTTTTGCGGAAATTAGTTAATCTGGCTTGGAAATCAACCAATTGATTGCCCACATCTTCCGCCGTGATTTTACGATTTTCTACTGTGCCTAATTTAGCTAACTCCTCTATTGTGGGTTCTAGTGAGTTCTGCGGTACTCTTAGCTGTATTGAGGCAGTATGACGGGTATTTCCCTTTGTGGGTTGTTGTTCATTTAAGCCAATTAAGTCTCCCTGCTGACTATTAACAATTTGCGTAACAGTATCAATAGTTTTATCTACCGAGTTGACAATTAGAGTTATGGCCGCTTTTTTAATTAATTGGGGACGGGAACGGGGTATAGGTGCAGCTTGCGCCTTTTGTGCCACATTATCAGCAAGCTCAGAAGCAGTAACAGGTACAGGTGCTGATGCTTGATTTGTAGACTGGGGTGCAGAGGCGCAACTGGTAAAAATTACTCCCCCTATTAGGGCAGTGACAAATAAAGCTGATTTACGTGGTAATTGAATAGACTTTTGCATAATCTCACCCCAGATAGTTGGATTAATCACAAGTATTACTGAGAATAAAACCTAAGCCTGGGATTGTTGCAATTTATGTAACGTATACAGTGCTACTCGTCGCTTGAAGACAAGTATATAGGGGAAATCTGGCGCAGGCCAGAGATGAGACTTAACCCACCCATACCAAAACTGATCCAAGGTATCAAGCCTTCATAAGAATCGACTACGCGGGCAGTAGTTTTTGGTCGCTGGGGGTCATAACGTACTGCTACTATTTTGCCGTTACTGGAACGGTAAGATCGATAATCACCTGTGAAACGGATGCGATCGCCTTTGGCTAGAAACTCAACTACAGGCGCATAGGTTTCCTTTTGCTTATCCTTACTGTCGCGTTCACGACGACGAAGGCTATCTACCACGGTACCCTGTGTTTGTTTTAACGTTGCACGTTCCTTGGTGATTTGATTATTTACCAAAAAACCGCCCCCAATAAACACACATCCAATCACCAGACCAAGAATGCCACTAAATTTATCCTCAAAGGTAATTTGGCGAAATTTCAAATTCATGGGCTTGACAATATCACAGCAATAGATTCCAATGAACTACCCTTGGCTAACTTCGTTTGAGCTAGGGGTAGTTCATCTTACAGAAAATTAATAGTAAATTATGTGAATTAAGGTGAAGAATTTCAAGAACTAAAGGCGATTAGGGAAGGTTGTAGAGGTGCAGAACTAATGACTAATGACCAATGACTAACACCTTTAAAGTACTCAGACTAGTATCGGCACAACCAGTAATAAATCCGCCTGAACTTTGGATGTGTTGTAAATATTCAATGGCAGGTTTTGTGATAACTTCTCCTGGCATAATAAGGGGGATTCCTGGGGGATAGGGACAGACAATTTCTGCACAAATTCCATCGCGCGCCTGTTCGATGGATAATGTCTCACTATCGGCAAAAAAGGCATCACGGGGGGAAATCTCTGAAAAATATTCCAGATTACTATTAACTCTTGGGTTGACTAATGCCTTAGCAGGCGGTGTTGTTTCTGCTAAAGTTGTGAAACCTTGGACTAACTGCTCAATATCAGCAGTTGTGTTTCCCAAGCTAATAATAAAGGTGAGATGTTGCAACGTAGCAAATTCAGCCGTTACCCCCAGTTGTTCGTCTAAAATTTCTTCCGCCGCAAAACCCGTTAAACCCAAGCCGGAAACAGTGACAGTTAAGCGTGTGTTATCCAAAGCTGTAAACCCTGGTGATGGTGTCTGGGTAGGAGGTTGTAAAACTGATAAGCCAGGAATTTGACTAATTCTTTCTCTAGCTTCATTGGCTAGTTGTAAGGTACGGGACATTAACTGTTTCCCAGACAAAGCCATTTGTTGACGAGCCGCATCCAGAGAAGCTAGAAGTACATAACTGGGGCTAGTGGACTGTAGCAGTTGCAAAGCCTGACTAACTCTAACCGCATTTATTCTGTCACCTTGGATGTGTAACATCGAAGCTTGCGTCATTGCACCCAGTACCTTGTGAATGGACTGTACAGTTAAGTCTGCACCAGCAGCTAAGGCTGGGGTAGGTAATTCTGGGTGAAAAGTGAAGTGTGCGCCGTGGGCTTCATCTACAAGTAGAGGAATATTGTATTGGTTGGTGATTTGGGCGATCGCTTCTAAATCCCCACACACACCGTAATACGTAGGGTAAACTGTCAACACCGCTTTAGCATCAGGATGTTTTTGCAAAGCAGCTTTTACAGCCTCAGGTGTCATACTGTGGGCGATATCTAAAACCGGGTCATATTCAGGATGAATAAAAATTGGGATAGCACCAGAGAGAATTAAACCAGCGATCGCTGATGAATGTACATTCCGAGGCAAAATAATCTTATCCCCTGGTCTACAAGTAGCCACAATTGCCGCCTCGACACCGCAAGTAGAACCATTGACTAAAAACCATGTCTGTGCAGCACCAAAAGCCGCCGCCGCTAATCGTTGGGCTTCCTGAATCACTCCTTGGGGTGCAGATAAATTATCTAAATTAGCCAACTCCGTCAAGTCAGCACCAAACACCGCTTCACCCAACAAATCAGCCAAAGGTTGAGCAATCCCCCGCCCCCGCTTATGCCCAGGAGTATAAAACGCTGCATGAGGACGAGCGATACAAGCTTTTATCCCGTCGATTAATGGTGTTTGGTTTTGATCAAGCATTGGTAAGGAGGGAGATAACTGATGACTAATGACTATTGACTATTGACTATTGACCACTGACCAATGACCAATCTTGGTAGAGTGAGAATATAAGCAAAATATAAACTCGCCAGATTTATACGGCAGAACATGGGCAGTATTTGGGAATTAGATTTTTACTCCCGTCCGATTTTGGACGAAAATCAGAAAAAAGTTTGGGAAGTTGTAATTTGTGAAAGTCCCTTAGATATTCGCACAAAGACGGATTCCTTATTTCGCTATGCACAATATTGTCCCAGCACTGAAGTCAATTCAGTTTGGTTAAGGACAGCCATTCAAGAGGCAATTAGCAAGGCGGGGGAAGCACCAATCAAAATTCGCTTTTTCCGTCGCCAAATGAATAATATGATCGTCAAGGCTTGCGAAGATGCAGGTATTCCAGCTTTGCCCAGCCGACGCACCTTGGCGCTCAATCAATTGCTGAAGCAGCGCATGGAAGAGGTTTATCCCCAAGAACCAGGTTATCAAGGGGGAACGACTCCCTCAGTGCGTTTGGACAGTCCCTTACCACAACGCTTACCTGATGCCTTGGAAGGACAACAATGGGTGTTTGTCTCTTTATCAGCTGCGGATTTAGCAGAAATGCCAGAGTGGGAAATTGGTTTTAGTGAGGCATTTCCATTAGATTTTGTCCAGGTATCGCCGGAAACCCGCATTCCTGGGGTATTGATTTTCTCCCCTAGAGCTTTGCCAATAGCGGGTTGGATGTCTGGTTTGGAGTTGGCATTTTTGAGAGTAGATACCAGCCAAGGAACAAGACTAGTTTTAGAAACTGGTGCTACGGAAAGTTGGATTTTAGCAAATATCAAAAATCCCACCACCTTACAAGAAGCTAGAGGTTTCGAGGAAGCAAAACAAAAGGCCAACGGTGTACATTTTATCGGCGTGCAGTCAAACCCGGAAGCGGAGTCTTTTGCTGGATTTTGGCTGTTACAAGAGGTAGGGGTGTAGGGGTGTAAGGGTGTGGGGGTATAGGGGTGTAAGGGTGTAGGGGTGTAAGGGTGTAAGGGTGCGGGGGTGTGGGAGTGTAGGAGATGAGAGAAATATGAATTGTCTATTTTTTTCCCCAATCCCCAGTCTCCAATCCCCAGTCCCCAGTCTCCAATCCCCAGTCCCCAGTCCCCAGTCTCCAATCCCCAGTCCCCAATCCCCAATCCCCAGTCCCCAATCCCCATTCCTTTTAAATGGTGATAAAGACCAATGATTTGGGATAATTATCTGCGTCCGTCTGAAATCTACGCGGATAGTCACCAATGATTTGGGATAATGATCTGCGTGTACTGCCAGTTCAAAATCCAAAGTCCACAATTCACCGAGGGTCATGGGTTCTGAAAATTTGTCACAAGATACACTAGCAGAACAGCTGCTGGAACTAGCTATTAAATCGGGAGCAGAAGCGGCTGAAGTGTATCAGTCGCGATCGCTTTCTCGTCCGGTATTCTTTGAGGCTAACCGACTCAAACAGCTAGAAACCAGCCAATCTGAAGGTACGGCACTGCGGCTATGGCGCAAAGGTCGCCCAGGACTCACGGTAGCTTATGGTTCAGTAGAACCAGGGGCAATGGTAGAACGCGCTCTTGCTTTGAGCGAACTGAACCAATCAGAACCAGTGGAATTGGTCAGCAACTCTAAGCCATCCTACCCAGACTTGGGTGAGGCTGTGTCTGTAGAAGTTTTAGTTGGTTGGGGCAAAGAAGCGATCGCCATCATCCGCGATAATTATCCCGATGTCCTCTGTAATAGTGACTGGGAATGTGATGTGGAAACGACTAGACTTGTCAACACTCAAGGTTTAGATTGCTACTACAGCGATACTACCCTCAGTTGTTATATGTCCGCCGAATGGGTTCGTGGTGATGATTTTTTAAGTGTATCTGATGGACAAACTCAGCGTGATTACTTAGACCCGGAAAAGTTGGCTTATCAAATTTTACAAAGATTGGTTTGGGCTAAGGAAAATGTTCCACCTCCTAACGGTCGTGTCCCAGTTTTATTTACCTCCAAGGCGGCGGATATGCTTTGGGGAACAGCACAAGCAGCGTTGAATGGCAAACGTGTATTAGAAGCAGCTTCCCCTTGGGCAGAACGCGTGGGTAAACAAGTAATCGCTCCTAGCCTTACCCTTTACCAAGACCCCCAAGCCGGGCCTTATAGCTGCCCTTTTGATGACGAAGGTACTCCGACCAAATCTTTGGTATTTATCGAAAAAGGCATATTACAAAATTATTATTGCGATCGCACCACCGGAAGGCAACTAGGTAATGGCACCACTGGTAATGGCTTCCGTCCCGGTTTAGGCAGTTATCCCACCCCTGGCTTATTTAACTTTTTGATTAAGCCTGGTTCTAAATCCCTCAAAGACCTGATCCAAAACATGGATGATGGCTTGATTGTAGACCAAATGCTCGGCGGTAGCGGTGGTATCTCTGGCGACTTTTCGATCAATATCGAATTAGGCTATCGAGTCCAAAAAGGTCAAGTAATCGGTCGCGTCAAAGATACAATGGTCGCAGGCAATGTTTATACCGCCCTCAAGCAAGTGGAATTAGGCAGTGATGCTGATTGGAACGGTTCTTGTTATACTCCGTCTTTAATAGTTGAAGGGCTATCGACGACTGGGAGGAATAATTAGGGGGCAGGGGAAGCAGGGGGGCAGGGAGCAGGGGGAAGAAAATTGACAACTGACAACTGACAACTGACAAATAACTAAATTAGTACTATGTACTTTCGCAGTTGGTTGCAGCCTAGACGGGGTTTAGCGATCGCCGAAGCTTGTGTTATTGGGGTTTTAGCTGCATTATCTGCGGTATTCCTCAAGGTTTGTTCGGGATTATTAGGTGCATGGCGGGTTCATAGTTCTCATGTTTTGCCTGCATGGGTAGTTTTACCAATCATAGGTTTGGGCTTTGGGTATTTGGCTGGTCTGATGGTGCAAAGATTAGCACCAGAGGCGGCGGGTAGTGGTATCCCCCAAGTCAAGGCTACCCTGGCAAATATACCGATGAAATTGTCTTGGCGGGTAGCGGTGATTAAGCTACTGAGTGCCATTATTGCTTTAGGTTCTGGCATCACATTAGGAAGACAAGGGCCGACAGTCCAAGTAGGGGCAGGTTTAGCGGCGGGGATGAGTCGCTTGGTTCCCACTTCTCCTGACCATCGGCGGCAAATGATTGCGGCGGGTGCGGGTGCAGGTTTGGCGGCTGCTTTTAATGCTCCCATTGCCGGTGTATTATTCATTATTGAGGAATTACTTCAAGATTTATCGGGACTGACTCTGGGAACTGCCATTATCGCTTCATTTATTGGCGGGGTAGTTTCCCGGTTGTTGGGTGGTCGCAGTCTAAATTTAAATATAGAATTACTTTCCTACTCTAGTCGTTTTTCTTTTCCAGAAATTCCCTTCTTTTTGCTTTTGGGTGTTTTAGCAGGGTTACTGGGTGCATTATTTAATCGTGGCTTGATTTTTAGCCTCCAGTTTTATCGGAGTCTGCATATTAGTTTACCTTTGCGGGTCGGTTTGGCTGGTTTGGTTTCGGGGATTGTCGTATCGCTGTTACCTGAGTCGTTTCGGGATAATGCTGGTTTAAGGGAATATGTAATTACTGGTGATTTAAATCCAAGCTTTGCAGCGATCGCTTTTGTTGCTCAGTTTACCCTAACTTTAGTCGCATTTGGTTCTGGCGCACCCGGAGGTTTATTTGCGCCTAGCTTAATTTTGGGTTCGGCTTTAGGACATTTGGTCGGTGTATTAGAGTATCAAATCACTGGTGATGGTTCTCCTGTGACTTACGCCTTAGCGGGGATGGGAGGTTTTTTTAGTGCCGTTTCTAAAGTACCAATCACCGCCATTGTGATTATCTTTGAAATGACCACAGATTTTAATTTAGTGTTGCCTTTGATGATAGTTTCTGTGACGGCTTACTTGGTAGCAGACAAAGTAGTACCTGGTTCACTGTATGAGAAATTATTACTGTTAAATGGCATTACCCTCACTAAACAGATGTCGGTAGAGGGGATATTAAGCCAAATGACTGCAAAAGATGTGATGCAGCAACGGGTAGAAACTTTAGATGCAGATATTACCCTTGAAGAAGCCAAGCAAGCCTTTGCTAGTTCCCACCATCGCGGCTTCCCGGTAGTGGAAGATAACAAATTAGTCGGGATTATTACCCAATCAGATTTAACTAAAAGTCTCAGCCGCAATCTAGAGAATCATCCTCACCTCAGGGAAATTATGACTGCTAACCCTATGACAGTCACACCCATACATACCCTGAGTAATGTTTTATATTTGCTAGACCGTTATCAAATCAGTCGCTTACCAGTAGTAGACGGGCAAAAACTCATCGGGATTATTACCCGTGCAGATATCATTCGGGTAGAAGCAGACCGTCTCAACTGCGAAAACCCCAACCCAGGCCCCCAACCAGAACCATCCTATGTAGTTTACCAAACGCGGAGTCCCAGCACAGGCAGGGGTAGAATACTAGTCCCAGTAGCTAACCCAGAAACCGCCGCAACTCTCTTAAAAATGGCAGCCGCCATTGCCCGCGATCGCCATTATGAAATAGAGTGTGTACAAGTAATGCTGGTTTCTCGTCACAGTTCCCCTTCAGAAACCACTGTGAGAACTGCCAAAAGTCGTCGCCTTCTGCGACAAGCCGAAGTATTAGCTAAAAAATGGCGCATTCCCCTACACACCCAAATTAGGGTCGCCCATGATCCTGCTCACGCCATTTTAGAAACCATCAAAGACCGACACATAGATTTAATTCTCATGGGATGGAAAGGCAGCACATCCACCCCAGGTAGGATTTTTGGCAATGTTGTAGACACCATCATCCGTCAAGCCACCTGTGACGTAGTACTAGTTAAGTTAGGTACTTCCCCAATCCCCAATCTCCATTACCCCTTATCCCCAGAGGGGGCCCCACCTTCCCCAATCCCCAGTCCCCAGTCCCCAATCCCCAATCCCCCATTCAATCGCTGGCTAGTCCCAATGGCTGGCGGCCCCAACGCCAGAATAGCCATTAAATTGTTACCAGCTTTAGTTACTTTAAGCGATGACCCACAAATTCGCTTGACAAGGGTGTTTAAACCTTGGGAATTTAGACCAGATATGACAGTTTTAGAACAAGCCATTCGTCAATTGATGCGTCGCCGCCAACTATCTAGTACTGTAATTGCTGCGCCAGTACAAGCTGATTCAGTAGTCGAAGGTGTGATTAAGTTAGTGGAAACTGAAGGTTATGATGTGGTGGTTTTAGGCGCTTCCCGTGAAGGCTTATTACAACAGGCTATTCAAGGTAACATTCCAGAGGCGATCGCTTCTGGTGTTGATAGTACCGTGATTTTGGTAAGGGGCGCAATTGAAAGTTAGAATAATTCTTGTATTGACAAACATGAGAAATAATGTAGTCAATCGTGAAATTTGCCGATAAAACTATCAATTTCGGATTTGTTACAGCAAATACATAGCATTTACACATCATCTACATATTTGATTGACAATACTGGACTAAATTAACTGGTTATAGTTAATGATTCGTTACACATACTGTAGCGATGACATACTACGCCAGTTTCTTATTTAGGACTTACCCATGAAAACGAAAGATCAAGGGTTGGGAAAAGGGTGCAGGGGTATGAATGTTTGCAACCCTTACACCCCTATACCCTTACACCCTTACACCCGCTCTCAACAAACAACCTGTGTACGTAAGTCCTACTATTGTTTCCTATTTAGTAATATCAGGGAAGTGTAGATGAATTCCAGCCTGATTTTATCCAACATTTTAAATCCGCCAGTGCTTTTTTTCTTTCTGGGAATGCTGGCGATTTTTTGCAAATCGGATTTAGATATTCCCCAACCGTTACCAAAGTTATTTTCTCTATACCTGCTACTAGCTATCGGGTTTAAAGGAGGATATGAAATTGAAGAAAGTGGAATTAATCCAGAAATTGCTTTGACATTATTAGCGGCTATATTTATGGCTTCTGCTGTACCGATATATTCGTTTTTTGTGTTGAGAATCAAACTGGATAGTTATAATGCTGCGGCTATTGCAGCCACCTATGGTTCTATCAGTGCTGTCACCTTTATCACCGCTCAGTCATTTCTCAAAATTCTCAATATCTCCTCAGGTGGACACATGGTAGCAGCCTTAGCTTTGATGGAATCGCCAGCAATTATAGTTGGCATTGTACTAGTGAGATTATTCACGCAAAATAAAGATGAGGAGAAAGGAGAATTTTCTTGGGGTGAAGTACTTAGAGAAGCATTTTTAAATGGTTCAGTATTTCTCCTAGTTGGTAGCGTTTTAGTTGGTATTCTCACGGGTGAAAGAGGTTGGGAGAAATTACATCCCTTTACCCAAGATATCTTTTACGGAGTCCTAGCTTTCTTCTTACTAGATATGGGGATGGTAGCAGCAAGACGAATTAAAGACTTGAAGCGTACAGGCTCTTTCTTGATAGCATTTTCTGTATTCATGCCTGTGGCTAACGCGATTTTTGGCATCATTTTAGCTAAATTTATCGGTATTTCCCAAGGAAATGCCCTCTTGTTTGCTGTTCTTTGTGCAAGTGCATCTTATATTGCCGTTCCAGCAGCCATGAGAATAACTGTTCCTGAGGCTAACCCCAGTTTATATGTATCTATGGCCTTAGCTCTGACTTTTCCTTTCAATATCATTGTCGGAATTCCCTTGTATTTCAACATCATCAAATTAATAGGAATTTAGGAAGTGGAAGCTGTCAAAAAAATAGAGGTAATTACCAATTCCCTAGAACTACCTAAAGTTCTAGAAATTCTTGAAAAATATGGTGTTTCTGGATATACGGTAATTGAAACTGTTACAGGCAAGGGACACAGAGGTAAAGTCATTGATGATTTAGAAACGCATATCCTCACTAATGGATATGTCATGAGCATTTGTACGGAAGCACAAGAACAAGCATTAGTAGAAGCGATTCAACCTGTAATTAAGAAATATGGCGGTGTATGTATTGTTTCTGATGCCAAATGGACTGCACATTAAATAAGGTATGTGATGTAGAAATAGGTGATTTAGTGATTCAGGTTTAATTCCTGAAAATCCAGAATGAGGGGGAAATATAAAAACCATCAAGTTTTTGCTTGCTTGTAAGCATTAAGATTGGACATCGAAATTTTCCTCATTCTGGATTTATTGTTTTTACTGATAAATTATGAGTTATTAAGCATAATTGGAGTTACAATTCATAATTGAGTCATGAATCAGTTGGAAACACATAAGCAACAATATATTAATAGTTGATTAAGGAGAATTTAACTGTGCCGATTAAGCGCATTATCGCTGGGCTAAATGAATTTCATGACAACTATTTTGTAGCTCATCGTGAGTTATTTGAGCATCTGTCTCATGGGCAAAATCCTGAGCTTTTGTTTATCACTTGCTCAGACTCAAGAATAGATCCGTTCTTAATCACACAAAGCCAACCAGGGGATTTATTTGTGATTCGCAATGTTGGTAATATTATCCCACCTTATAGTAGGTTAAACGGTGGGGAAGCTGCGGGGATAGAATATGCTGTTGAGGCTTTAGGTATTAAAGATATTGTTATTTGTGGACATTCTCATTGTGGTGCGATGAAGGGATTACTGCAAATAGGGAATCTTGCCCAACAAATGCCTTCAGTTTATGAATGGTTGAGGTGTCATGCTGAAGCTACCCGCCGCCTTGTGATGGACAACTACCAAGGTTATTCTCATGAGAAACTGTTAAAAATTGCTATTGAGCAAAACGTTCTTACACAGATAGAAAATTTAGAGACTTACCCCGTAATCCGTTCTAAACTTCATAGTGGTCAGCTGACACTTCATGCTTGGATTTATGAAATTGAAACTGGAGAAGTGTTTGCTTATGATGCTGAAAATAGTCAGTTTAAAGTTATAGAGAATCGTCTATTTCCTGTGCCTAATCCTTTAACAAATTTACACTCAGCTTAAAAATATAGGCTTTATATTACTTTTTATCAGTATAAATATGTGGAACTTTATTAGGGCTTACGCACACGGTGTAGGGGTGTATGGGTTTGGGGGTGTATGGGTTTGGGGGTGTATGGGTTTGGGGGTGTAGAGAAGTTGCATGCAACGTCTCTACAGTCCAGAATAAAGCATATCTTTATTTACCAATTACCAAACTTTTCTAGCAAACATTCAGCGATGCGTCTTGCTGCACCTGGTTTACCCATGCGGCGGACTCCATTTTCTCTGATGATGTGTAGGCTGTCGGGGTTGGTGAAAAGCGATCGCACTACTTGAGCCACTTGTGCTGGTTCTTCGACTAAAATCAGGGATAAGCCTAAAAGTCGGCTTTGGGCTTCGGCAAAACCAGGGTTATATTGTGGCCCCTTTCCAGGAATAGCGATCGCAGGTTTACCTAAACCGATAAACTGTTCTGTAGCTGTACCAGCCATTGCGATCGCTACATCGCCCCAATGCAAGCATTCATTATATGATTGTTGAGTCAAAATTAAATAGGCATTACGTTGTTTAAATATCAACGCATTGCTATCTTGCAGAGGTAAGGGTAAATCTGCGTGGGGTCGCCAACCTTGGGATTGCACAGTTTGAGCAAGTATATTCAAGTCTAAACCAGATGCGATCGCTCCTAGAAATATCACACTGCCAGAATTGGGTAAAAATGTATCCCGTTCTTGAAAACTCCCCATTAATGCAGAAACACCAGTCATAATTATTTGCCAATTTTGATAAGCTTCTGGTGGACGAGAACCAGGAAGCAAGGTAATTACCAGTGGTCTGTCCATCTCTTGATAACGAGCATTGGCCATGTAAAATAACTGTGGTGAAACTTTTGGTTCTAGACCATCCATCATCGGATTGCCGACATCAAAAGCGGGAATCGGCCAATTTTTTAGGGTTTGTGTAGTCAAACCATCTCTAGGAAATACGGCGCGACAACGGCGACGACTCATCAACCACCGTTCCCACGGATGATAAATTGAACCAGAAAAGTTTTCCCAACGGGCTGCTTTTGATTTCCTTGGTAGTACCCCCACTTCATCCCGCACGTAGTATTCTGATTTCGCTGTTCCCACAAAAGCGTAATTAGCCCCACTGACAAAGGCAAACAATAAAGGGACAATATCGCCTACCGCGAGAATGGCGTTATTGTTACCTAATTTTTTTTGGGAACTTACCCAACGCCGCACCGCTTGAATTTGACTCCAGGTAAGCTGCACTAAACCCCCGCGTACATCCCGCGCCAATTGTCGCCCATCCATGTAGATAAAGCCACCAGAAGGCATGGTACGTACTGCACCAATCAGGGGTATATTTAAATTTTCATAAGCCCGTCCTTCACCTACCAAAGGTAAAGCATAAATATCTGGTGGGTTTGCTTGCTGTAATAACGCTTGCAAAATGCGGACAGCAATCACATCTTCCCCATGACCATTACTTAGTACGAGTAATTGCAACCGAGGGGTTGCAGTTGGTGAGTTAGAAGCTAGAGATAAACGGGACACATCACTCATAAGAAATAAAATATATCTAACTCACCTTAATTTAAAAGCCTCATCAGAAAAATGGAATAAAACCTCGTCTTTACTCCTTACTCAAACCCGATTTCCAAGTGCCATGAAAACTATGAGGGATGATACTGGGTAATTTTAGTTTGCAGATTGGTTCTTCATTGAGGCGATCGCTATCATATACCCAAACTTGACTACTATGAGAATTGCCGTCATATACAACTGTTAAGACCCAATTTTCCGCAAGGATGGGTTCGGAGGGATAGCAGTTTTCTCCTGGGTAGGCTTCGGTGAGGGTTTGTGTCTTGTGGTCAAAGCAGGCGATCGTGTTTAATAGTTCTTGGCTGATATCTGTGCCTTGGCAGAATCCCGACATATAGGTATATCGAGATTCTTGACCGACATTTTGCCGTGGAACATTAGGAAATTCACAATGTTTATCTAACAGTTGTTCAATTGCGGCTACTTTGCCAGATTGGGGATGTAAAGTGACCCGTGACAGTGTACTTTGAGCAGGTGTGTGAGTTTTACCAGTAGCTACTTCTTTGAGATATTGATTAGTTTGGAAATCTTCGTAACGGGCAATATCCACAATGACTGCACCACTAGCATCTACATAACCGTTAGCAAAATGCCACTGATACCAAGGTTCTGCTTCCCCTCGACTGACTAAAGATAAACTGTCGCGGTCAATAACCAAAATTTGAGTCCCTAATTCTGGTCGCCACTCCATAGAATCACTATAGTTGCTAGTCCCCAACAATATAGGCAACATACGCAGCCGCACAGGGGAAATGAAAAATATTAAATACTGTCCTGCTAAGACAAAATCATGTATCAGTGGTAAACCATCTAAGGGGTATGCAGCTTTTTGGATAATTTGACCTGTAGAGTCACTTTTGTAAACATTCAACTTGGCATTTAGCCCCAAGCTAATACCAAAATTAAAAATTTCCTTGGTCTGGGGGTCTTGCTTATAATGGGCAGAATAAGTTAATCCATTAGTTAAACCACCTAAATTATCTTCGCCCCAGGTTTCTAAAGTCTGTAAATCTAAGGCGTAAGGTTTTCCACCTTCCCACAATGCCAAAAGTTTATCTGGTAATGCTAGCACTGAGGTATTGGCAGCATTTTTAACTGGTCTGCGCCATTGATTCCAAACGGGGCCTGGTGCAGTCATGCCATAATTGCCATACAGAAATTTATCGGCGGTGTTTTCTGCTTGATAGCCAATAGTCTGCACATAGCGGTAAGTTGCATTCACACCTCCATCGGTAAAGTTGACAGCCAAAATTGCCCCATCACCATCAAACCAGTGTCCTGTAAGCATCCCCCCACGTTCTAACCTGGCAGGGCCGTTGCGGTAGAGGGTACCCCGCAATCCTTCAGGGATGTTACCAGAGATCATTGATAACGGAGTCAGGGGAAATTCTTTGGCTGGTTCAGTTAATGCACTTGCCCAGGCTTTCTTATTTGATTTTTTATCAATTATCTGCATATAAGTTGCTAACTTAAGAAATGTGTGTGAGTAAATGATATATAGCCGTCATGCACCACTATCATACTGACTGGCGTGACAAGCCTAAAATGTAGGTTGGGTGGAGGCTTTGCGTAACCCAACACTCTGATATATGTTGAGTGACTTTATAATTGCAAACTGCCAATTGGCTTGACAAAATATCTCTCGGTGTTTCTATTGTAACATTAGGTATGACCAAAGAGGCGGAGGGGCAGGGGGCAGGGAGCAGGGGGAGCAGTCCCCTGCCGTGGAGCAGAGCGTAACATGGGTATCAAGCCCTGCCCTTCCAGGGCGCTCTTACTGGGGCGGAGTCTGAGCCTCCGTTCCAAGTCTTCCCCCCTTGCTCCCGAAGTTCGCCCGGAGGGAAACCCTCCTTGCGACTTCTCTTCCTGCTCCCTGCGCCCCTGCTTCTTGTGACAATCAAGTTTGTCGATCGCCCGAATATCTATGCCCCAGGTATCGCTGCCCCAATCGCTTCAGAAAGACCAACCCTTCACCGCCCTTGCACCCATGCAGGATGTGACAAACCTCTGGTTTATGAAGGTCATTGCCCACTATGGTAGTCCTGACTACTTTTTTACTGAGTATTTTCGCGTAAATGATACTTCGCGGCTGAATCGCGGTATTCTGGCAGCCATCACCGAAAATGATACGGGTCGCCCTGTTTTTGCCCAAATGATTGGGGAAAGTATTCCCGACTTGGTGAGAACCGCCAAGGAACTCTGCCGTTATGATATCGCTGGAGTTGATTTGAATATGGGCTGTCCCGCGCCGAGAATCTATCGTAAAAATGTTGGGGGTGGATTGCTACTCTCACCGGGGAAAGTGGATCAGATTTTGGGAGAACTACGTCAAGCTGTGAACGATCGCCCCTTAACGGTCAAGATGCGGGTAGGTTTTGAAAATACAGACACATTTTACGAAATTCTCGATATCGTCAATCGCCACAACATTGATTTGCTGAGTTTGCATGGTCGCACAGTCAAAGATATGTACCACGGGGTAGTGAAATATGATTTGATTGCGGAGGCGGTGCAACGGGTGGATTGTCCAGTACTAGCTAATGGCAATATTCACTCCGCCACAACTGCCTTAGAAGTACTAGAGCGAACAGGTGCGGCGGGTGTGATGGTGGGACGCTGGGCTATTGGGAATCCGTGGCTATTTAATCAGATTCGCCAGGCTTTACGAGGAGAACCAATCACCCCTGTTCCTTTAGTAGAAGTACGCAACTATATTGATCGTTTATGGCAAACCCCGACAGCCGCAACTATGCCAGAGCGATCGCGCATAGGCTATCTAAAAATGTTCCTCAATTATATTGCCCTGAGTGTTGATGCTGAAGGTCAGTTCCTGCGCCTGATGCGACGAACACAAACCGAGGTGGAAATGTTTAACCTTTGCGATCGCTTTTTACTTAGTGATCTGACGCAAACTTTAGCCTTAGCACCTTACTCAGGGGTATAACTACTCCCCACCGTAGACAATCACCAAACTTTTCGATGGATAGTTGAAGTACTATCTCTTTTGACTAAAAAAGGAGATAAAAGCAGATTTTCTACAGATTTACCTTGTAATAGGTCAACTAACATCGTCATTGCAGACTCACCCATTTCTAACATTCGTTGGCTGACTGTTGTTAGGGGTGGGGTAATATAACTGCTCAGAGCAATGTTATCAAATCCCACGAGGCTTAAATCTTTTGGTACGGAAATACTTAGTTCTTTGCAAGCTAAAAGAGCGCCAACTGCTACCATGTCGTTGTAACAAAAAATGCCAGTTACACCAGCTTCAACGAGTTGAGGTAGCATTTTTTTGCCAATATCAATATCGTTGATAATTTTCGGGTCTTGGTTAATTGCCACCCAAGCCGGATTTTGTGGTAGACCTGCTTGCTTCAGAGCTATTTTATATCCTTCTAAACGCTGTTGATCTGCCTTGCTGCCATCACCCACCCCTAGATAGGCAATAGAAGTGTGTCCCATATCGATTAAATGTTCTACTGCTAAAGAGCCACCTAAGCGATCATCTATAGCCACTGAGTGAAATGTTTTGCCTTGATCTTCGGTGTCGATATTAATTAGAACTGTTGGCACAGTAAATTGTGTTAACTGTTTGGTGTACTGTTTGCTAATTCGTGAGTCCGCTACCAAGATACCGTCTACTCTCCGATAATGAAAATTCTCAATAGCTCCTATTTCTTGCTCAAAATCTCCGTGTGAAGCACTTAAAAACACATTCAAGCCTGCAAGTCTGGCAACTTGTTCAATTCCTTCTACTAACTCACCAAAAAAGGGATCAGCAATGGAAGTGACAACTACTCCAACAGTATAAGTGCGTTGAGTTTGTAAACTTTTAGCGATCGCATTAGGTACATAGTTCATCTCCTGTGCGAGTTTTTTAATGTCCTCCCGTACCTGAGAACTAATTAGGGGACTGTCTCGTAAAGCTCGTGAAACTGTGGAATGAGAAACGCCTGCTTTTCGAGCAATATCTTCAATGGAAATCTTTCGTTCACTCATTTTCAGTATTGCTGTAGGTAACGTAAATAAACTTAACATATATTTTATGCACAGGTGTGCAAAGATAAAAGCATAGGTTATGCACACCTGTGCATAACCTATTTCAAGAATTCTTGTGGACTGAAACTCAATACTCAGTACGCAAAACTTTACAAGTCAACTATTCACCAAAAAATCTCATAAACAAATATGAAAAAGTCTTTCCCCTAAGCCATTACACTCTTACACCCCTACCCCCACTCTTGAATCCCTTATCCCCATTTTCAAAACAGGTCGGCATAAATATCTATCGTTAGGATAAGACAGAAAATACCCGCTACAAGGGACGATTAAAGTGGGTTTTAGTTTAGTTAACTTTTCTACACATATTTAAATTTTTCCCAGTTTTTCTACTTAGGATATAGATGGATGTGAAAAAACAGGCGATGTCTAAAGACAAGCTGCTACGCGTCTACGCAGCAACGTTATTAAGTATTGTCAGTGGTACTCTTGTCAGCTGCACAAACATTTCTCCCAATAGCCCAACGGCTGCTGACACTGATACCAATACCCACACCAACAATGGATCTCGCCATAAATTGCGATCGGTTGGTGTTACCCTGGGGGATTTGAGTAACCCTTTCTTCGTTGTCATGGCCCAGGGAGCCGAGAAAGAAGCGAAGAAAATCGGTGGTGAGGATGTCAGAGTAACTGTAGTTTCTAGCGGCTATGACCTGAACCAGCAATTCAACCAAATTGAGAATTTCGTTGCGGCTAATACTGACCTGATTATCATCAATGCTGCTGACAGTAAAGGAATCAGACCAGCCGTTGACCAAGCAAGGCAAGCAGGTAAGGTTGTAATTGCAGTAGATACGGCAATAGAAGCAGACATAGATGCTACCGTCACCACCAATAATGTGCAAGCTGGAGAAATAAGTTGCCAGTATATAGCCGATCGCCTCAAAGGCAAAGGTAATGTAGTCATAGTCAACGGGCCGCCAGTAACATCGGTAATTCAGCGAGTGGACGGCTGCTTGAAAGTATTAGCCAAATATCCCGATATCAAACTACTTTCTAAAGACCAGAACGCAGAAGGTAGCAGAGATGGCGGACTTAGGGTAATGAGCGATTTGCTAGTCACATTCCCCAAGATTGATGCTGTCTTTGCCATCAACGATCCTAGTGGTGTGGGAGTAGACCTAGCCGCCAACCAAGCCAAACGCCAAGACTTTTTCATCGTGGGAGTTGACGGTGCGCCAGAAGCCATAGAAGCGATCGCCTCTGGAGATAGTCTATATGCAGCAACGGCGACGCAAAACCCCAGAGGAATGACGCAGACAGCCATTCAGGTAGGCAACGACATTTTACATGGCAAAAAACCTGAATCACCCAATATTTTGATTCCTGCCAAGTTGATTACGAAAGAGAACGTGAGTACATCTACTGGTTGGTAGGGGTGTAGGGGTGTAGGGGAGCAACTGACAACTGACAACTGACTATTGACTATTGACTATTGACCAATGACAACAAATATTAAAACAGATTTTTCTCCACCTGCAACTGCCACCCCTGTATTAGAAATGCAGGGGATTGCGAAACGATTTCATGGTGTCGCAGCTTTGCAAGGTGTCAATCTCACCATTTATCCAGGGGAAGTTCACGCCCTCATGGGTGAAAATGGGGCTGGTAAAAGTACATTGATGAAAATTCTCGCTGGGGCTTATATTGCCGATGAGGGAGAGATTCGCATCAATGGTAAAGGGGTGAAAATTACCGATCCGGGAACAGCGCGCCAAGCCGGTATCAATCTGATTTATCAAGAACTCAATGTTGCACCCAATTTAACCGTTACCGAAAACATTTTTATGGGGAGCGAGTTAACGCGGGGTCAATTTTTAGACCGCAAGGCGATGGAACTGGAAGCCCAAGAAGTGTTAGCAAGCTTGGGGGCTAGCTTTGCACCAACTGATATTGTTGGCACATTGGCGATCGCCGAGCAGCAGCAAGTAGAAATTGCCAGAGCCTTGAAGGACAACAGCCGCATTTTGGTAATGGATGAGCCAACAGCCGCACTGTCTGACCGCGAGACTGAGCGTTTATTTGAAGTAATTCGCAAACTCCGTAATGATGGCATTGCCATTATCTACATCAGTCATCGTATGGAAGAAATCTATGCCCTAGCTGACCGTATTAGTGTACTACGGGATGGTCAATACATCGGTAGTTTAACCCGTGAGGAGATTTCTCCCCAGCGATTGGTACAGATGATGGTCGGTCGTTCTATGCAGGACTTTTACGAACATCAACGGCAAACCAATCCTGGCCCAGTGGTGCTAGAAGTGAGAAATATCAGTGATGGGCGCAAAGTCCAACCAGCGAGTTTTCAACTGCGATCTGGGGAAATTCTGGGACTCGCGGGGTTAGTTGGTGCAGGACGCACAGAGGTATCCCGGCTAATTTTTGGCGCAGATCGCAAAGTAAGCGGTGAAGTATTCCTCAATGGCAAAAAACTAGAGATTAATTCCCCCAGTGATGCGATCGCCGCAGGTATTGGTTATGTTCCAGAAGACCGCAAAGACCAAGGTTTATTTCTGGAGATGAGTTCCCGTAAGAACATTGGACTCAATAGACTCAAGCAAGATGCAAAGGGTGGCATCGTTAACTGGGGTTCAGTCAACAAGATTGCCACAGATGCAGTAGAAAACTTCCATATCCGCCTGGCGAACTTAGAAATTAGAGCCGTGGATCTTTCCGGTGGGAATCAACAAAAACTGCTGCTGGCGCGTTGGTTAGCCATTAACCCCAGAGTCTTGATGCTAGATGAGCCGACAAGGGGCGTAGATATCGGTGCTAAAAGCGAAATTTACCGGATTATCAGCGACTTATCAGCCCAAGGGGTAGCCATTCTCATGGTTTCCAGCGAACTACCAGAGATTGTTGGCTTGAGCGATCGCGTTTTAGTGATGCGAGAAGGACAACTAGTAGGTGAACTAGACAATAGCCCCGGCAAAGAAATCACCCAAGAAAACATTATGCACTATGCAACTGGAGCATCGGAGGTAACCGCATCATGAGTCAAACCCTAAGACCTGCCAACAAAAGACCAAGCGAGCATCCCAAATCACGCCAGCGTCAATCAATCAACAATCTTCTGCAAGTTGCCGGGATTTTGCCAATCCTGGTAATCATCTGCATCTTATTTTCTCTCCTTAGCCCCAACTTTCCCACAGCAGGCAACGCCGTCAACATCTTACGTCAAGCCTCAATCAATATTGTCTTGGCAACCGGCATGACCTTTGTCATTCTCACCGGTGGAATTGACCTTTCAGTTGGGTCAATCTTGGCTGTATCTGCGGTAGTTACAGTATTAGTATCTCTGCTTCCTGCCTTAGGTTGGGCAGCTGTCCCGGCGGGTTTGCTGACAGGATTACTTTTGGGTTTACTCAATGGCGCTCTCATCACCTTTTTAGATGTCCCCCCCTTTATCGTCACCTTGGGTTCATTAACCGCCTTAAGAGGTGCTGCCTTTTTAATAGCCAACGGCACAACAGTTATTAATCGCAATATCAATTTTGCGTGGATAGGTAATAGCTATGTAGGCTTTCTTCCCTGGTTAGTCATCATTGCCCTATTGACTGTAGCCGTGAGTTGGTTCGTCCTCAGACAAACTGTTTTGGGTGTACAGATATATGCAGTGGGTGGTAACGAACGCGCCGCACGCTTAACAGGTATTAAAGTCAATCGCGTGTTGTTATTTGTCTATGGTGTGAGCGGATTACTAGCAGGTTTAGCCGGAATCATGAGCGCCAGCCGTTTGTATAGCGCCACCGGGATGTTAGGACAAGGCTACGAATTAGATGCGATCGCCGCCGTAATTCTTGGTGGAACCAGCTTCACAGGCGGCATCGGCACCATAGGCGGCACACTCCTTGGGGCATTAATCATCGCCGTTCTCAACAACGGTTTGACCCTATTGAATATGTCTTTCTTCTGGCAACTAGTCGTCAAAGGACTAGTCATTATCGCCGCAGTCATGATTGATAGACTCCGCAGACGTTCCCGACGATAAAAAAGCAGGGAGTAGGGCGCAGACTTACTCAACAACTTTCCCCCTCTCCCTCTCTTCTCTGCGCCTCCGCGTCTCTGCGTGAAATAAATAACATCATTCCCTAACAATACCCAAAATTGAAATCTCTTAAACCAGGAGATTTCCAACTTGTAATGCAGATTTTTAGCCATGCACCATACTACACCAATGCTGAAACATCTTTTATCTAGTTTTTCGCTCTTATTGTTGACCTCAACCGCAGTCTGGGCAACACCCTTAGATAATTCTGATAGCTTACAAGAACAAGTCACATCAGTTTCCCAGTTTTCCGATGTCCAACCCACCGATTGGGCATTTGCAGCATTGCAATCATTAGTAGAACGCTACGGTTGTATTGCAGGTTATCCTAATTCAAGTTATCGTGGTAGTCGCCCCTTAAGCCGTTATGAATTCGCCGCAGGTATCAATGCTTGCTTAGATCGCATCAATGAGTTAATTGCCACAGCTACCAGCGATTTAGTCAATCAAGAAGACTTAGCAATATTACAAAAATTACAAACCGACTTTGCCACAGAACTGGCAACTCTGCGCGGACGAGTAGATAACTTAGAAGCACGGACAGCGACACTAGAACAGCAGCAATTTTCCACTACCACTAGGCTGAATGGACAAATTATTACTGCCATCAGTGATACCTTTGGCAACAAAGTAGGCGGTACACGGGATGAAACCAACCTCTTTTTTGCGACTCGTGGTCGTCTCAATTTAGAAAGCAGTTTCACAGGCAAAGATTTATTGCGAGTCCGGCTGGAATTTGGCAACTTTGCTAATACCAATGGCTCCAGCCAAATAGCCGCCGCCACAGGCACAGGGATGACGCGGCTAAACTTTGATAATGACAGCAACAATAGACTTTTCGTCCCCCATATCCGTTACTACTTCCCTGTGAGTGATTCCCTTTCCTTCGTCGTCGGCCCCACAGGTATTGGCTACAACGACATCACCGATAACGTGACTCCTGCCACGATCGCCGATGATGGTAATGGGATTCCCTCATTATTTGGTAAAAATAGTCTGCTATTCGAGAGGGGTGGCGGTGGTGCAGCCGCTAACTGGAAGATTCGCCCAGACTTGCTTTTAACCCTTGGCTATTTAGCCAACAGTCCCAATAACCCCACACTAACTAATGGTTTATTTGATGGTGGCTACAATGCTCTAGCTCATCTCGTCTATTACAGCCAGCAAGGAGCAATTGGTGTTGCCTACTCTCATGGATACAACCCTCCTGGCACTGTGGACATCACCGCCGGTAGAGGTAGCGCCCTATCCAGCGCCCCCTTTGGTAATAGTATCGCCACTGCTAACAGTATCGTTGGTGTACAGGGATACTATCGCTTTTCACCTAAATTCCAAGTTCATGCTTGGGGCGGGTATATTTGGGCAACTGCCAAGAACTCTGGTTTTAGTGATATCTCTAATGGCAGGGGTGGTACTGATTCTCTGTTCGTCAACAGTGGTGATAATGCTAATGCTTGGTTCGGGGCAATTGGTCTATCGTTTCCCGATGTGGGTGGTAAGGGCAATTTGCCAGGAATTCTCTTGGGTTTACCACCGCGCGTTTCTAACAGTAACGTCCGTGAAGAGGGTGATAACTCTTACCACCTAGAAGCGTTCTATCGTTGGCGACTTAACGACAATATATCTATAACTCCTGGCTTTTGGATGATTCTTAACCCAGAAAATAATCGCAATAACGATACTCAATATGTGGGAGTAGTTCGTACAACATTCGATTTCTAAGTAAGTTACTGACAAAACAAATGCACCTAACAAGTAGGTGCATTGATTAGGCAATTTCAGAAAGAGCAGTAGTATGTAAAACTAAGTAGGTAATAACTTAGAGTGAATAGAGTTTATCTGAATACGGCATAAAATATCTCAGTAAATCTACTGCATTTTCGACTAAAACTAATGAAAGCAGTGATGATTGGTATTTTTACCATGAGCGAATTTTCTTAAGTAATTAGGACTTATACCAATTCTCTATGAAGTTGCCCCAAATAAATGATGTAGAGACTTTGCATACAACGTCTCTACAGCACAGAATAAAGTGTATCAGTCAATAGTCAAAATCAAGGTTTTTGGACTATGGACTATTGACTATTGACCACCCTCACAAGAGTTTTTTGGTTCAGTGCGTAAGTCCTAATTACCTATGTTGCTCCATCATTTAACTTCTTCATACCAAATACCCACGGTTTCAAAAGAAGCATAGGCAAGCTTGAGAAAATTTACCACTCTCTGTTTGCTGATGATGCCAAATTCTTTATATTCTCTTGCATCTGCAAAGGTTAATCTATGCTGGTCTATTATATTTCTTTCTTTATATGCAAGTTTGGGAAAGTCTATAGCCTTAACATTATATTTTTTTACCACTTCTTGGATTGTTGCATCTGAGTTTACGTGTTCCCAGTCATCGCATAGACCGAGATTTTTCACTAATATATGAGGAACTTTACCACCATAACTATTTACAGACTGCTTAAATAGATTGAGACTGTCATACCCTCCTGTTGACACAAACCACTTACAAAAATCAACCCCTTGCGACTCTCCTAGTTCAATTAAATGATTCTTCTCAATCCATCCCTTAACTGCTCTATGAGATTGAGCGGCAAGATTAGCAATTACTGTTTTATTCATTGCTATCTCAAAAATTTTATCCGCCTTATCTGCGTGCCTTTCATCCTCTGTAAATACCGCATACTGACATATACCTTTATACACACCAGCTACATCTGGATTTGACCTATCGGTTTCTATCGGTACAAATGGCATATTATTATCCAGACAATACTGAATCATCGTTCTAGCGACTAAAGACTTTCCCACCCCTCCTTTTTCTCCATCTATCAAATGAATTGTTGGCATAGCTACACCTCTCTATTTTTAAACCTAGTATTGATTTCCTGATTTTATCAGGGTTAATGTTGACCAAAAATTTGCCGCACAGTGCAAATATCATCTTTAGATGATGTTATAGCTTAGTATAAGAATTTGATTTGATGCTTGAACAAATCGCAGTATCTATACGCTAGGCAATGCCCACCATATCATAGTGTTTATAGTTGAGCCTGAGGCAAACTCAAATTCAGGATTTAGCTCATCTGTGTAACATAACTTTACTATCCCTGGTGATTTCCATATATCTCTCTGGAATCATTGGCAATAAAATCATCGATACTTCCTCTCAAGGTTAGATGAAAATCCTCTGTTTCTTGCTCTTCCTTAGTTTTACTTTTGCCTCGTCACAGTTAAGAGAAAACACGGTGAGCAAGGACGGATATAGACAATATGAAAATTTGGTTTGATTTTTGTCTAAAATTAGCTATTTGTAGCGTTTTTGCCAAAATTAAAGTACGATCATCGAAGCTTTTCTTGGTTATGCGATCGCTAACAAAGCCTGATTCAGATAACATTATCAAATAGTGCGAAAAAAATTTTGCCTTGGGTTAAGAGGAACTTAACCTGATATAGTTCTCATGTACTATTTAACCTTGTCTTTTTAGCAATCAAATCAGATTCAGATATTTACCAATTATTTATTAATCTAGATTAAGTATCTTCCGAAAATTAATATATAGTCTCACTATGTTTCAGAAGCTAGATATTAAATCAATTTTTTTAAAATTGCTTCGTCTCCCATTTAAACTGCTACCATCTCAGTTAATTACTCTCACGGTTGTACTAACTCTCCTATTATTTTTGCCACAAACATGGGTTACTTGGCAAGCTTACAATGATTTTAATAGTATTATCAAAAATGAATTAAGACTACAGAGTCTTAGTGAACAAATTACTTATTATGACGAAGTTCTGACAATGTCAGCACGCATGAATGCTGTAACAGCTAATTCTATGTGGGAAAGAAGGTATCGTCAATTTGAACCTTTATTAGATGCAGTAATTAAAGAATCTATTCAACTTGCGCCCGAAGTTTATAATAATCAAGATGCTAAGGAAACTGATTTAGCAAATAAACGTTTAGTGGAGATGGAATATAAATCTTTTGATTTAGTAAGAAAAGGCCAAGCACTAGCTGCAAGATCACTTTTACTAAGTTCACAATATGAATCGGAGAAACGAAAGTACGCATCCGGTGTTAATAAGATAAATCAGGCGATCGCTATACTGATAGATGAAAGAGTCTTAAAATATAAAATATATCTATTGTGGTCAATTGGTGGCTCAGTTACTAGCTTGGCTTTTCTTATCCCTTCATGGTTATTGGTATTACGTTTATTAAAGAATTATTTAAGAACCAGTAAAATGGCTCAAATAACACTAAGGGATCTCAATTATGAATTAGAGATGCGCGTAGAAAAAAGAGCAAAAGAATTGCGATATAAAAATGATCAACTAACCCAAACATTACAAAAATTACAACAAACTCAGCTTCAACTAATTCAAACTGAAAAAATGTCATCTCTGGGTGAGATGGTGGCTGGTATTGCCCATGAAATCAATAATCCGATTACTTTTGTTAAAAACAACGTTAGTTATGTCAAGGAATACTCCCAGGATTTATTAAACCTAATACGGAGTTATCAAGAGTACTATACCCAACCCCCCGATATTATCCAAGTACAAATTAACGATATCGATTTAGAATTTATCCAAGGAGATTTTATCAAAATCCTCAACTCTATAGAATATGGCACTGATAGAGTTGAGAAAATTGTTAAATCCCTACGTAATTTTTCTCGCCTTGACGAAGCCGAAATTAAATCAGTCGATATTCATGAAGGAATTGATAGCACTTTGATGATTTTATCTCACCGATTGACAGCTATAGACAAACATCCAGAAATTTTGCTCATTAAAGAATATGCTTCATTACCATTGGTAGAATGTTATCCTGGTTTACTCAATCAGGTGTTTATGAATATTCTTGTTAATGCCATAGATGCTTTACATGAATATAACTGGCAACGCACAGATGATGAAATTAAGAATAGCCATTCTAGGATTCGGATTTGCACTCATCAAATGAATGAATCTTGGATACAAATTCGGATTATCGATAATGGTATAGGTATTCCAGAAAATATTCGTGACAAATTGTTTAATCCATTTTTTACAACTAAGCCACTAGGTAAAGGTACGGGTATAGGATTATCAATTAGTTACCAAATTATTGTGGAGAAGCATACTGGAAAGCTGTACTGTAATTCTACAGAAGAACAAGGTACAGAATTTGTGATTGAAATTCCAATTACTCAGAATTCGTCTACATTCACGAATTAGATAACGCTATTTAACAATTGTCGAAGTAAAAATAGGTGTCCCTGGGCTTTGGGGTTTTTGGACAAGTCTAATCGTTTCTTGACAAACTACTAGTAGAGACTGTTATGTTCCCGGACGAGAGCGAATATGATCGGGTATGTGATGGCGATCGCCTAACATTTCTAATAAAGGGCCATTTACATCAAATTTTACCATACTTACCGACGCGACCAAAATATTCACCCGATAGCGATAGCGTCCCAGATCAATCCCTAGTAAGCTACAAAGCATAATCCGAATCGTGGCTTTATGGGAAACTACTAAAACATTACCTTGGGGATGTTTTTCCTGAATTTCCGCAATTACAGGCATAGAACGGTTAGCAATATCTACCGCCGTTTCGCCACCTAGTGGTGCATTCCAAGCGGGTTCTGTCAACCATTTGACATAGTTTTCTGAGTAATTCTCTTGGGCAAAGGTTTTACTCTTAGTTTCCCATTCGCCGTAACTACCTTCTCTAAGTCCGTCACGCAACTGCATCTCCATACCAATAGCATCACAAAATGGCTTGGCTGTGGCAATTGTGCGCTTCATCGGGCTAACATAAACCGCTTCCCACTTCAGTTTTTGATAAACCTTGGCAAAACTTTCTGCCATCTGCGCCCCTTCAGAGGTCAAATCTGCATCAGTTTTACCGCAGAAATTACCACTTTGACTAAAAGTAGTTTCTCCATGTCGCAGTAAATATAAATTGAGTGTCATAGCTTATATTGCGATTGGGATAAAGGAGTTTGTGCAGAAATAAACTACCATCAATCTCACAATCGAGTATGTAACATCTGGACAAAGTAATCAACCCAAAGAGCCAATCAATGGTCGGAGGTTCAACCTAAAGCCAGCAGTCGGATTTGAACCGACGACCTTCCGATTACAAGTCGGATGCACTACCACTGTGCTATGCTGGCAACTTAGTAATTGCTTTAACGCACTCACCGATTTTTAATTATATCACAGGTAATTTATTTGTCTACCCCTAAAGCAACTTAATTTAGCTCGGTAGATACGAGGGGATTGGCAAGAGCAAGAGAATCCCTCCTTGTGGATTTATCTACCAAAAAACACGGAAATTGGGGATTCTTCATCAACTCCTGACTGGTAGGTGAGGGGGGTGTTTTTGTTTAGGGTAACTGTATTTTTTTGCTTGACTGGGTAAAGGAAGAGAGATTTATAATTGTTATTTAACAGATAACAAGCATGGCAGCATTGTTAGGACGAGATTTGTTAAGTCTGGCAGACTTGACTCCTACAGAACTTCAGGAACTTCTGCAATTGGCAACCCAATTGAAATCACAACAGTTGAAGTTGCGGTGTAATAAGGTATTGGGTTTGTTATTTTCTAAGGCTTCAACTCGGACACGAGTCAGTTTTACTGTGGCTATGTACCAACTGGGCGGACAAGTAATTGATCTTAATCCGAATGTGACTCAGGTTAGTCGAGGAGAACCAGTACAAGATACTGCACGAGTATTAGAGCGATATTTGGATGTTTTGGCAATTCGCACTTTTGAACAGCAGGAGTTAGCAACTTTTGCTGAGTATGCCAAAATTCCTGTAATTAATGCACTCACTGATTTAGAACATCCTTGCCAGATATTAGCGGATTTATTAACTGCACAAGAATGTTTTGACACAATTTCTGGGCTAACTTTGACCTATGTTGGTGATGGCAATAATGTCGCTAATTCTTTGATGCTTGGCTGTGCTTTGGCGGGGATGAATGTGAGAATTGCCACACCTAGTGGATATGAACCAAATCCGCAGGTTGTCGTACAAGCACAAGCAATAGCTGATGGTAAAACCGAAATTCTCCTCACCAATGACCCAGAATTAGCAACCAAAGGTGCATCTGTACTCTACACTGATGTTTGGGCGAGTATGGGAAAGGAAGCAGAAGCAGACGATCGCTTTCCTATTTTCCAACCTTATCAAATTTCTGAGCAGTTATTAAGTCTGGCTGAACCAAACGCAATTGTTTTACATTGCTTACCCGCCCATCGTGGTGAAGAAATTACTGAAGAAGTAATCGAAGGTTCTCAATCAAGAGTTTGGCAACAAGCCGAAAATCGATTGCACGTTCAAAAAGCTTTACTCGCTAGTATCTTGGGGGCAGAGTGAACAGTTAAAAGTCAAAAGTAGAAAGGCAAAAGAAAATTAACTTATCTTTCTTTTGCCTTTTAAATTTTTATTTTTATCTTGTTATTAGAGGTTTTTTGTAGTACTAATGTTCTAGGGACATTTATATTTATCCTCCCTATTATTTTATGGAAAGCCTCACACAAGCGCAACAAGAACTTTATGAATGGCTGGCAGAATATATCCGTATTCACCAGCATTCACCTTCGATTCGTCAAATGATGCAAGCGATGAATTTGAAATCACCTGCACCGATTCAAAGTCGTTTAGAACATTTACGCACGAAAGGATACATCGAATGGACTGAAGGTAAAGCCCGGACTATTCGGATTTTACAACCGATGAAGCAAGGTGTACCGGTTTTAGGAGCGATCGCCGCAGGTGGTTTAATTGAACCATTCACTGATGCTGTAGAGCATATCGACTTTTCTAATTTCGCTTTACCTGCACAAACTTATGCTTTGCGGGTAACTGGTGACAGCATGATTGAAGATTTAATTACTGATGGGGATTTGGTATTTTTGCGCCCAGTTCCCGAACCAGATCAATTAAAAAATGGTACTATCGTCGCTGCCAGAGTCGATGGTTATGGTAATACATTAAAACGTTTTTATCGAAGTGGCGATCGCATCACTCTTAAACCAGCTAACCCCAAATACAACCCCATTGAAGTTGCAGCTATACAGGTAGAGGTGCAAGGTTCTCTAGTTGGTGTTTGGCGCGGTTATATGTGAATGGGAAGTAGGGGAGATGGGGAAGAATTTCACCTACCTTGTTTCCCTCATCCTTCTCATCTTGTCAATGTCCAATCCTATAAATTTTGAATTTTGAATTTTGAATTGGTATTATGTACCTGAAGCAAGAACCAGTGCAGCAATTTCCTGCTTTCCGGCTCAAATTACCATCTGTCAGGGAAAGCCAAGGTAGTTATCAGACTCAGCCATTACCAGGGTGTCCTAGAATGCCGTTATCTGTGCAGTTGCGCCAGTATCAACGTCAAGCTATGACTAACTGGTTTGCGAATAATGGCCGAGGAACGCTGAAGATGGCGACTGGTAGCGGGAAAACTATAACTGCACTGGCGATTACTTGCGAGTTATACCAGCAGATTAGTTTACAGGTGTTGTTGGTGGTGTGTCCCTATCGTCATCTGGTAACACAATGGGGACGAGAATGTGAAAAGTTTAATTTACGACCTATACTAGCCTTTGAGAATTTACGCAGTTGGCAAAGTCAACTTTCTACCCAACTTTACAATCTGCGTTCTGGTTCTCAAGGTTTCGTGACTGTGATTACTACCAATTCCACCTTAATTGGGGATGGATTTCAGTCACAACTCAAGTATTTTCCAGCGAAGACTTTAATTATTGGTGATGAAGCCCATAATTTAGGCGCACCTAAGTTAGAAGAAAGTTTACCTCGGCGGGTGGGTTTGCGGCTGGCTTTATCGGCGACACCAGAAAGATATTTTGATGATGGTGGTACGCAATCTTTATTTGACTACTTCGGCCCAGTGTTACAGCCGGAGTTTACTTTACGGGATGCGATCGCTCAAGGTGCTTTGGTGCATTACTTGTATTATCCCATCTTAGTAGAGTTAACTGAGGCGGAAAGTATTGCTTATTTGAAACTCACTAAACGCATCGGGCGATCGCTATTATATAGAGAACGCAATCACGGCGAATCATCTAATTTTGAAGACAACGAAGATTTAAAGCCTTTATTAATGCAACGCGCCAGATTAATTGGTGCAGCAGCAAATAAATTAAACGCTTTACGTCAATTAATGGCTACTCGCCGGGAAACCACTCATACGCTTTTTTATTGTAGTGATGGTTCGCTAGAAACCGGACAACGTTCATCTCTGCATCAACTCAAAGCTGTGGCAAAAATTCTGGGCGGAGAATTAGGGTATAAGGTAAGTACATACACAGCCCAAACATCTTTACAAGAAAGAGAAATTTTACGCCGTCAATTTGAAAGTGGTGCATTACAAGGTTTAGTGGCAATTCGCTGTTTAGATGAAGGGGTGGATATTCCAGCAATTCAAACGGCGGTGATTTTATCCAGTTCTGGTAATCCTCGTCAGTTTATTCAGCGACGGGGTAGGGTTTTACGTCCCCATCCCAGCAAGGAAAGAGCTACTATCTACGACATGATTGTTTTACCGCCAGATTTGGATCGAGAAACTATAGAAGTTGAACGCAATTTGTTAAGAAAAGAGTTGCGGCGCTTTGTGGAGTTTGCTGATTTAGCTGATAACGCTGGTGAAGCCCGAATCAAGTTGCTGGATTTACAAAAGCGATATGGATTGTTAGATGTTTAGTTATTACTCATTCTTCTATGGTTAATTTTGTAAAATTTTGTTCGCTAGCTGAAAATATTTGCAGTGAATATGCGAAGATAATCTTGATCATAATAGGATGTAAGTAAAATTTTTAAAGCGACAAACACTCGATTATGATCAAGATTGACTTTATGTAATTAAGCATATCAGTGAACAGCACAAAAATAAAGTCATTTTTACCAAAAACATTGAGAATTTTCTGAGCATAATCCGCCTAAATTAAAGATAAGAAAAGATAAGAGTAATAGTAGCTTTACTGAGGTAAAATCAACGGTGGGGAAGAATAGAATAGAGCATAACCTATTGCCGAATTAAGATGTCTCAAGAGCAAAATATTGATGATGTTCAGGAGCCAATTATTAATGCACCGCCGGAGGTACGGCAAATTATTGAGCGGGTATGGCATCTGGAAAAAAACAGACTAGATAAAAAAAGCAATAGCCCCATCAATGATGATATTTTGACAATTGTGAAGGAAGCGGTGCAATGAAGCTGACTTCAATTAAACTATGCAATTTTCGCTCCTTTTATGGCAGAACACCAGAGATAGTTATTGCTGGAGGAGATGTTCTTAACACCACGATAATTCATGGGAATAATGGCTCAGGTAAAACCAGTTTACTTAATGCCTTTACGTGGGTATTATATGAGAAGTTTAGTGCAGCATTTGCCTCGATAGAACAATTAGTTAATAAACGAGCGATCGTCGAAGCTAAACTCGGACAAGCTGTAGAATGTTGGGTAGAGATTAACTGGGAACACGAAGGTAAACGCTACAACGTCAAACGCCAATGTAAAGGCTATAAAAATAAAACCGACTTTGCCATAGGTAAAACCGAATTACTTATGCAGGTAGCTGGGGATGATGGCAGATGGTATTATCCAAGCCAGCAACCAGAAGAAATCATTGGGCAGATTTTACCAGTTAGTTTACATCAATACTTTTTCTTCGACGGGGAACGCATAGAAGAAATCGTACGTTCTGATAAAAAAGCAGAAATTGCCGAAGCGACTAAAATTTTCTTGGGTGTGGAAGTAATTAACCGTTCCATCAGACATTTAGGTGAAGCTAAAAAAAGTTTAGAGAACGAGTTAAAAGCAATTGGTGATTCCGAGATTAAACAGCTTTTGCGTGAACAAGAAAAATTGGAACAAGAAATTGAACGCATTCACACCAGACAAACAGAAATTAAGCAAGAGTTAGAATATCAACAAACATTTAAGAAAGAAACAGGTAATCGTTTACAAGAATTAAGTGCAGCCAAGGAACTGCAACAAAGACGACAAGAACTAGAGAATCAAAAAAACTCCAATCAAGAAAGCCTCAGACAAACTAGAGAATCACTAAAGAAAATTATTTCTGCACGAGGTTACACAGTATTATTGTCAGATACTACAGCCCAATTTCGGACGATTATCAATCAACTGAAGCAACAAGGTGACTTAACTTCGGGAATTTCGCGGGAATTTATTCATGAATTATTAAAATCCCAACGCTGTATTTGTGGTGCAGAATTGCATGAAGGTAATCATGCTCATACAAATGTGAGTCTCTGGTTAAATCAAGCAGGTTCCTCGGCTGTAGAAGAAACGGCAATTCGTATGAGCGCCCAAGTAGACGAAATTGATAAGCAAGCGATCGCATTTTGGGAAGAAGTTGATAAGGAACAAGCGAGAATCAATCAGTTACGGCAAAATATATCTCAAGTTGAGAATGAGTTAGAAACTATTCAAGAACGCTTACGCAAAGATGCAAACGAAGAAATTAGCAGTTTACAAAAGCGATTAGATGAGATTGAAAATAAAATTGATGAATTAAATAGAGAACAAGGTGCAAATCAGCAAGAAATTTCTCATGTACAGGCTGATATTGATACTTTAGTTAAACAAATTGCTAAACAAAAGCTCAACGAAGAAAAACAGTTATTAGCACAAAGACGGATTAACGCTACTCAAGATGCTATTGAACGGTTAACAGAGGTCAGAAATCGGCAAGAAAATCAGTTTCGACTGCAATTAGAAAAGCGCTTGCAAGAGATATTTAATTCCGTATCTTTTACGCCTTATGTACCTAAAATTAGTGATAAATATGAGTTAACTTTGGTAGAGAGTACGTCAGGGATGGAAGCATCAGTTGCAGCTTCTACTGGTGAAAACCAAATTCTCAGCTTGTCTTTCATTGCCAGCATTATTGATAAAGTCAGAGATTGGAGCGAGAAACGCAAAATATTAACAGTACCCGATAGCAGTACTTTTCCCATAGTTATGGACTCACCATTTGGGAGTTTAGATGAAACTTATCGTCGTCGCATTGCTCAAACATTACCGGAGTTGGCTAATCAGCTAATAGTGTTAGTCACAAAAACTCAATGGCGAGGAGAAGTGGAAACAGAGATGACAGATAGAATTGGTAGGGAATACGTACTGACTTACTACTCTTCTAAGCCAGATTGTGAGCAAGATTATATTGAACTGGGTGGGGGAAGATATCCTTTAGTGAAACAAAGCCCGAATGAATTTGAATATACTGAGGTGATAGTGGTCGAGAGGGAGTGGTGATATTCGCACAATTTTGAGAGGTTATTTATAGCGATTCTTCGTGAACATAGGTGCAGAATTATTATTTTTAAACGCGGAGGAGTGAGGAGGAAAATGCAGAGGAGCGCGGAGAGTTTTTATTAGTGCAGTTGAGAAAAAGGAGTTGGTTATGGTTGCAAGTCCAGACCGGAATTATATGTCTCCTCAAGAATATTTGGAGTGGGAAGAACGCCAAGATATTAAATATGAGTATATCAATGGTGAAGTTTTTGCCATGACTGGGGGAACTCTTCCTCATAATGATATTGCTCTCAACTTAGCTACATCCCTAAAAAGTCATTTGCGTGGTGGCTTATGTCGTGTCAATATGTCTGACGCGAAAGTAGCAGTAGCTGAGGGTATGTCGTTTCATTACCCTGATGTTGTTGTGAGTTGTGATGAAAGAGATAGACAGGCTATTAAATTTCTTCAGTATCCTTGTCTAATTGTCGAAGTTTTATCTCCCAGTACAGAAGCTTACGACCGAGGTGCTAAATTTAAGCAATATCGTCGCATTCAAACTTTAAAAGAATACGTCCTAATTGATGCAGAAAAAATCAATTTAGATTGTTTTCGGTTAAATGAAAACGGTATTTGGGAGTTGTATTCTTACGAAGAAGGAAACGAAGTTTATTTGCAGAGTGTTGATTTTCGCTTTCCCATATCTCTGGTTTATGAGGATGTGTTTTTGGGTTAATTTGCTTACTTGGTATAAAATTATAAGAAGTGACACTTGTACCTTTCGGTTAAAATAGCAACAAAGCAATTATCAATATCATGGCAGAAACTGGCAGAATCAGGGTTGCTAAAGATAAAGCAGATTTAGTTAAAGCGTTGACATCTTCAGATGGTAGTACTGGGCCTTTTCAAACCTTCGCTGATGTAATTGTGTTTGCTGCTGCGTTAGGTGCAAAGCATAAAAAGCGCGTACCTTTAGGGGAAATTTCTAAACGAGAACCATCACCAATTCCGCAAGAACAGTTTATTGTTAGGGGATATGATACAGTAATAAACCTATTAGCCATTAATGAGACTAAAGATATTAATATTCTTTCTTTTAATGAATCAAACAAGAGTGAGATTCGGAACTATGTTTTTGAAGAATATGCTAATGGAGGTCTTGAGATATTGCAAATAGAGTTTAGAGGAGCAGTAGATTATTCAGAAAGGATTTTATTGTTTCTTAGTTCTGAAAGATTTCAGGATAATTATGAAGATGAATTCGACTTGAGAAAATTTATATCTTCTTAAGTATTAAGCTAGCGACTTGCCACTCAATCATTAATTTATATTAATTTTAATAAAAGATAGGGCAAAAATGAATCAGGTACAAAGCCATTTTAAGGATAATAATCTTGCTTATTATTCTGACTGTTTTTCTAAACTAAAAGTATATAAAACTAATAAGAAAGGAGATGCACTTAATAAGCCTGTATTACTTTTAGCTATAATAGAACTTATTTCAAGAGATTTGATCAAG
Organism: Anabaena sp. CCY 9910; assembly: GCF_963920875.1. NCBI lineage: Bacteria > Bacillati > Cyanobacteriota > Cyanophyceae > Nostocales > Nostocaceae > Anabaena > Anabaena sp. CCY 9910. The sequence continues at coordinate 572,766 of NZ_CAWUDJ010000001.1, forward strand.
GATAATCATATTGCTATTACAGATGACTTAATTGAAACATTCAAAAAATATTGGGAAATAACAGCTAATAAACCTTTTAAGGGTAGTGATTTTGCACTTCCTTTTTTTCATTTAAAAAACGAAAAATGTAAATTTTGGTATCTTAAATATAGTGATAACTATGATGGTGGTCGCCCTCAAACGATTCCTAAACTAAGAGAAGACGTTAATTATGCTTATTTAAATGATGAATTATTTATCCTAATGCAGGATTATTTTGCGAGAAAAGAACTAATCGAAGCAATTGTTTCAACATGGTTTTCCTATGAAGAAGATATTACAGAATCCCTTGTCAATATTAACCAAAATTTTCAAAATGAATCGTTAAATTATGACATAAACAATGAAATCCTAATCAACCCAGGTGCTGATGCTAAACGGAGTTTGAGAAGCACAGTAATTAGAGACGCTTTTTTTAGAAACATTGTTGTTCGCGTTTATGACTACAAATGTGCATTTTGTGGTTTAAAAGTGACTAAAGCCATAAATCAAAATATTGTGGATGGCGCACACATCAAACCATTTGCACAATTCTATGACAGTAGAATCCATAATGGTATTGCTCTTTGCAAAAATCACCACTGGGCTTTTGACCGTGGTTGGTTTACTGTGGATGAGCAGTATAAAATCATTGTTAGTAAAGAATTAAAAGAAATATCCCCCCACAGTAAACCCATGAAAGATTTTCATGGCGAAAGACTACTCCTACCAAATCAAGAGCAATATTTCCCAGAGTTAGAATCCCTGCAATGGCATCGCCAAAATGTATTTCAAGCGTAGTTACAAGACGGGCGGAAGCCCTACCTCCTTTGGTTCAACAAACTCGCCATCAAACCCAATTGTTTTATTTTCTACAGTCCTAGCATTAGCCAAAGCTTTACGAAGTTCAGCACGTTCCATAGAATCTTGAATTCCGCCAAGGATATAAATTAATAACTTTGTCGCCAATTCCTTTCCTGAAACCTGCACTCGCTTTTTATTAGGGTCATATAATACCCCATACCACAGAGATTGAGGGTATTCCATACCAGTAAAACCCCCTTGCTGGTCAAACTTGCGTAACTTCTTAAAAATACCGGCTACAGACAAACCTTTTTTAAAAACTAAAAATCCTAAAGCTTGCGCCAAAGCCACTTGTGCTACAGGACGGAAAAGTATGTTTGCTTCACCGCCGCCCTTTTCAAAACTAAAGCGTCGTAAAATAGGTATATCTTCGTGTTCCAAAATTTTATAACTAGGTAAGCTTGCCAAGTTATCAAAGAGTTTGGTGAATTCTGCAATTCCCTCCTCAATTTCTTCGTCTTCTGGACGCATGGGAATTAAACCTTTCTCAAAAGGTTTCCAGTGTGGGAATTTTTGACCCAAGTATTTTTCTGACATATCTTGCAATGCTTGCAAAGTTGTCAAAACTGTGGAATTTGCTGCGACTGTTGCACTATTCCAATTAACGCGGGGGTTACGATTTGGTTTTTGTTCCAAAAGCGGATGAGTAACTGCAATTTTTCGCGCCACAATTGCAAAACCATCATCTTCATTTAACTGCGCTAACTGACCTTTAGTTAAGGGTGCAGCCATTAAGTTAACATGAACAAATACAGACCTCACCCTTCGCCTCGCTTCGGTGCGAGTCTCCCCAGCATTCACCGCACAAATGAACTCAATACCTATTTTTTCTTTGGGTAAGCTTTCTAAATAATCAGGGTCTACTTGATACTGCTCTAGCAAATCTGACACTGTGATAAAACTATCATCAGCCGTTTTATCCTTTTTATATCGCTGGAGTTTGCCAGTTTTGATTAATTCTATCAACCCCTGCACTCCCATCAGCCGATGTTGTCCATCTAATGCGTAAATGCTGACGTTATCCTCAGACACATTGAGCAAGCCGACCTTACCATCTTGATCTAGGGGTGTAAAATCAGTAGTAGACTTTATTGCACGTTCTTCACTATCCCACTCATCAGCTTTGTGCTTATCTACCCAAGACTGATTAATTACCACTAGAACTGCTGGAAACTTATGATTTTTTCTAGCTGCTAAATACTGAACAAGGGGTGCTTGACGTGACCAGTCAAGGGGACGCTGTTGAATTTCGTCAATACTATCCGCGTCAATTTCGATGTTATCAGTCTCTGCATTATACTTTTTTTGCAGCAGAGGTAACCCAGAGGCAAAGTGAACCCTACCTGCAAACCATTCCAGAGTGACAGACCCTACATAAGCCTCTGTACCCCCCATCTCGGTTTTTTGAACGAGAATTTGGTCTTCTTTCTGTAAAAATTTGTCTAAAAGTAAAGCTAGTACCTGTTTTTCCTTGTCTTCTCGCTCTGGGTAATCTCTAGCAATGTCAGCAGTTGGGTCAGATGTAGTATCACTCATATTAATTTTTAAAAACTTAATCTTGTAGTGTAGCTATATTTTCCAAAAAGTTAGATACTAGTTAATCAGTTTTTAAAAACTTTTTGGCAACCCGCGCATTCTATAACGCCGGGTAAGAGAAAATGCGGTAACGCCCGAATGTTCAAAGGTAGGGAGCAATGAGTACAACACAACAGCCAGAAAATAAGGGTCAGCAGACACGTACTGTAGCAGAATTGGTGGAGTATATCCAAGCTCTGACTACGGAAATTCAAGAATTGTATTGTTTAGATGCGATACCTTGGGTTGTTGGTTATTCAGGCGGGAAAGACAGCACTGCTACTTTACAGCTCGTTTGGAATGCAATATCGAAACTTCCACCGGAAAAGCGGACTAAGCCCATTCATGTGATTACAACTGATACTTTAGTAGAAAACCCCATAGTCTCTGTTTGGGTACGTAACTCTTTAGAACAGATGAAAGTTGCTGCAAATGAGCAAGGGATGCCAATTTATGCTCATTTATTATACCCAGCAGTGAAAGACACTTTTTGGGTTAATTTAATAGGTAAAGGCTATCCAGCACCGCGTAATCGTATGCGTTGGTGTACTGATAGATTGAAAATTAAACCAACAGACAGCTTTATTCGTGAAGTAATTCAGTCTAATGGAGAAGTAATTCTTGTTTTAGGTACTCGCAAAGCTGAAAGTATTAAACGCGCTATCACAATGGCTAGACATCGAGAATGGCGGATACGAGATCATATAAATGCTAATCCCAATCGGCCTAACTCATTGATTTACCTTCCTATAGAAGATTGGCGTACTGATGAAGTTTGGATTTATCTTAATCAAGGGCAAAATCCTTGGGGATACAGTAATAAAGACTTGTTTTCTATGTATCGAGGCGCAACAGCTGACAACGAATGTCCATTAGTTGTTGATACTTCTACCCCTAGCTGTGGCGATTCTCGATTTGGTTGCTGGGTTTGTACAATTGTTAATAAAGATAAATCAATGGAGGCGATGATCCAAAATGATGAAGAAAAAGAATGGATGCAGCCTCTATTAGACATTCGTAATGAATTAGATATTAGAGATGATCGCGATAAAAGAGACTTTCGCCGTATCTGGGGAGAGGTTCAATTATTTGAGCGAAATGTTGAGGGTGAAACTTCTGTTGAGCCAATTCATGGCCCATATACAAAATATTGGAGAGAATATTGGTTAAGGCGCTTATTGGAAGCTGAAAAACAAATTAGTCAAACAGCACCAGAAAATATGCGCGATATTACTCTCATTTCCGTAGAAGAACTAAGTGCCATTCGCCGGATTTGGCTAGAAGAAAAACATGAGTTTGACGATAGCTTACCCCGCATTTATCAAGAGATAACTGGTGAAGAATTTAAAGACCCACGTCCTGGCGCAGACCTTAGCTTATTAGGTAGCGATGAGTGGTCTGTATTAGAAGAAATCTGTGCAGGTGATGGTATGCACCTGGAACTGATGGCGAAACTTTTGGACACAGAACGCCAATATCGGAAAATGTCTCGTCGTGTGGGAATCTATGAAACTTTAGAAAAATGTTTTGCTACCAGTTCTCGTTCTAAGGATGAAGCAGTTAAAAATGCTCATTTAAAACGAGATTTGAAAACAGCAGTTGAACAAGGTGATATTGAAAAAGTTAAGCAGTTAACTTTAGCAGACTTCAGTGCACCTGATGTAACTACAAACGCACCAGATACACCAAGTGATGAAACCATTACCACAAAATCAGGTGCTAAGGCGAAGGCTTGGGCAAATAAGAAATTCAAAAATAAAGAGACAAAGGCTTAAGCTAGTTCATCATCGTCACCATTCCCTAAGTACAACCTGATAAAATCCTCGGCTGCGGCTGGATTAATTTTCTTCAGCGCATCCCGAATCTCCAGCACTGCATCAGCTACAGGGTCTGTCATCTCATTAACCCATCGATGAACGTTTGGCCGTCCTGTTCCCATTGTGACTGCTAACTTGTTTTGGCTGATGCCGTAGATTTCTAACACCTGTTTCAGCGCTTTTCCTGCTTTTCCCATGCCTCTGATTGTGTCAAAGGCTCATAACCTAGTAAATGTTCTATATATGTAACAAATAATGTAAGATAGTCTTGTTACTTTTATGTAACAGTAACTTTTACCAATAAATTAGGTACATCCCAATGACTAAAAGCTTCTTGGCAGATACCTGTATAACTCCTACACCGCTTGTTTCGTCGGATGAATCAGCAGAAACGACACCAGCCAGAGAGTCTGTAAAAGTAGTAATCTTCGGAACCAAAACAGGTGTCAACAACACAATTCTCACACTCTACAAACTGGGTTTTGCTCAAGTTAACGAATGGAGTCCGTTGTTACCTAGTTCTAACCCTGGTGAAGTGATGAGTATATTAACAAGGCATATTATGACGACCTAACTTAAAAAGTGGTAACGTGGGCGATGCCAACCTACCCTTGTAGTAAAACCTTACTTCTCTGTGTTCCTGTAGGTTAAAAATTATTTTCACTACAGAAACACAGAGATAAAAATTGCAGTTATACATATTGAACCCATCTACACGGGTTGAACATAAATTAATGATATTCCTCGAACTCGTTCTACAAAATTTTGGTCCCTACTCTGGGAGACAAGTAATCAATCTTGACCCCAGAGGTGAAGATAATCCTCACCCAATTATTCTATTAGGGGGGATGAATGGAGGCGGAAAAACCACACTCATGGATTCTATCCGCCTAGCTTTATATGGACAACGCGCCCAATGTTCTACCCGTGGAAATTTAAGTTATAGTGATTTCTTAACTCAATGCGTTAATAGTCAAGCTAATCCTGCGGAAAAAACGCGGGTTGAATTGCTTTTTGAACATATTGAAGATGATAAACCAATAAAATACCGGATTGTCAGAACTTGGGAAAAAAATCCTAAAGATGGTAAAGATACACTAGGAATTTTGGGTGATGATGATACATGGCCTGTGGATTCTCTGGTGAATATCTGGGATGACTATATAGAAAATCTTTTGCCTTTGGGGATTTCTAATTTATTTTTATTTGATGGGGAACAAGTTAAAGAACTTGCGGAACAGGAAACACCACCACAAATTGTTATTGAAGCTATTCGCGGATTGTTAGGTTTAGAATTGGCGGATAGATTAGCTGTTGATTTAGAGATTTTAGTTAATCGCAAACGAAAGGAACTCGCTGAAACTAAAGATTTAGCTGAACTGGAAGAACTTGAACAGAGATTAAAATCACAGCAAGAAGATTATCAAGTTATAGAAGAAAAGTTAGCAACTGTGAAAAATGAAATTGAAGAGTTAGAAGCTATACAGCGAGAAGCTTTAGATAAATTTGTGTCTGAAGGTGGTAAGATTGCTGCCGAACGTAATCAGCTAGAACAACAACAAAAGGAAAAATCTAGCGCCGCCGAGAATATTAGACAGTCAATGTATGCGGTAGCTGCTGAGGCTTTACCTTTGGCGTTAATTCCCAATTTACTAAGTCAAGTACAAACTCAGGGAGCAAAGGAATTCCGCTATCAACAAATACAATTAGCTAGAGATGTTTTATTGGAGAGAGATAAACGCTTATTGCAATGGTTAAATAAATTAGCAATTGGTTCTGAACAGGTCGATAAAATCCAATCTTTTTTAGTGGAAGATGTGGATAATTTGTATACGGGTTACGCCCAAACTGAAGCACTTTGGTTATTAGCTGATGAAGAAAGTTTAAGTCAGTTAGATAATACTAGATATCATTTACAAAATGCTAAAGTTTTAGCAAAGCAGCAATTAGTTAATCTCAAAAGTATAGAAGAAGAATCGATTGTGTTAGCTAGACAGGTGCAGACAGCAGCAGAACCAGAAGCTTATCGAAAGCTACGCGAGACTGTAGAAACAGCACAAAATCAAGTGGTTCAAGCTAAGGCTAATTATGAAACAACTCGCCGTACTTTATTGGAATTAGCAGAATCTATTGAACAAACAAAGAAGGAATTGAAAGAATATACTGATAGAAATATTGATACTAAAAATAGAGGACATATTATTACTTCTGCTGCTAAAGTGCAGGAAACTCTGAAGCTTTTCCGGGAAAAATTAACTCTGCGAAAACTCAATAAACTAGAGGAAGAAGTAAAAAATTGCTTCCTCTACCTACTGCACAAATCAGATTTAGTATATCGCCTCACTATTGATACTAAAACCTTTGCCTTATCCCTGTTCGATTTTGATGGTAAACCAGTTCCCAAACATCGCCTGTCAGCAGGGGAAAAACAACTACTAGCGATCGCCTTCCTCTGGGGATTAGCCAAAGTTTCTGGTCTGCGGTTACCTGTAGCTATCGATACACCCCTCGGTAGGCTTGACTCCTCCCACCGTCAAAACCTAGTAGAAAAGTACTTTCCCGCCGCTAGTCATCAGGTAATTCTCTTATCTACAGATACCGAGATCGGTAAACAAGAAGTAGAAACACTAAGGAGTAATGAAGCGATCGCCCGTGAATATCTCCTGCAATACAACTCCACAACCCGCCAAACAACGATCATAGAAAATAAATATTTTTGGTAATACAAATTATTATGGAATCGCCAATCGAAAGAATTAAACTCTCGCAAACGGCTAAAGAACAATTATTAAAACTCCGCCGCAATACCAAAATTAACCAATGGAATATCCTCTGTCGTTGGGCTTTTTGTCGTTCCCTCGCCGAAACAACTCCACCTTCTCCTGTTCCCATTCCCCAAGATAGCAACGTCGAAATGACATGGCGGGTTTTTGGTGGCGAAATCTCAGATGTTCTCCTCCTCGCCCTGAAGCAACGTTGTCACAATGACGGTTACCCCACAGATAAAGAAACTTTAGCAACCCAGTTCCGCCTACATTTACATCGTGGTATCGGTTATTTGGCAGGTGACCCCAATATCAAGAAAATTGAAGATTTAATTGAGCTAGCAATCAAAGATAAAAATGATATGAGTTAGCTATGCAATGCGATCGCAGGTTGATACATTTGAGTTGGGGTAAAAAACATCCCCGACTCCAACTGTCTTTAATTTTGTTGGCGCAGCCTTGCCGTAGGCTATTTTGAATTTTGTAGCTTTAGCTTCCCGTAGGGTATTTTGAACTGTTACCTTGTTGTATTCGGCTTACCTGTAACTGTAAAAGCTGCCCAATAATAAGGATGAGAATATAGATTTTTATCAGCAGGCATTTTGCTAATTCTATACAAATGTGTTGCTAAATAAGCTCTGAGCTTTAACTCTTGCGGGTCTAGGTTGCTGAGTAAATCTTCATACCATTGTGTTAATTCCGATGCAGTTAATTCTCTCAGCCAACCTGTAGCTTCAGCCAAAGCCGTACTTGCTGATTGTACTAACTGTAGTCGTCGGTAAAATTCAATGATGACTAAAGCGCTGGCTGATGATTCTACAGTCCAGAGAGTGCTGACAACTTGAGAAACACCTTTATAGAAAAACGCACTTACTAAATCTACATATTCACTGGTAGTTACTTGGTTAGTATTAGTTGCAGTTTCACAAGTAGAGAGAGTTACTAAGTTATAAGTTGATAAATTTGTTTCACAGATTTCTGCCAAGGTAAATTTATCTTCACCTGCTAGGGCTAATTCTGATCTTTGAGGATCTGTTAACCTATTAATTGCCTGACCTGCGAAATGCAACACATTATAATTACTAAAGACAGCATCTTCAAAATTATTTTTAGTAGCCTCTACACCTTGGAGCCGTTGACGATTGTTAAACATCTGGCTAACAACTTCGGCTTCTAAGTTAGCAAATCTCAAGGTCGGGTAAGCTGTACTATCAGGATATTCAACACTCAATAGTGTTTGATTGACAAATTGGCTAATATTAGCATTTTTTGCGGATAAAGCTATTTGAATACTCGGCAGATAGGCGATATCTGCATTTGGTATTGCTTCTGAGGAGTTAGACATTGGAAACAAGCAATGAAGAGGCACTCTAAATAAATCACGGTGGGGGACTAAAATCAGTTGAGTAATATCTTCAAGTTCTTGTTGAATGGTGTCAATTTCTAGAATTTCCTTTAGCTGCAATAGCTTGTGTTCCATCTCCAACCGCCAAGGATGATTACTTTTGCTTTGTTGGTCTTGGGCTTGTTGATGATAATCTTGATAGTTTTGCTGCCAATCTTCTAACCAATTTTCAAAGGCAATTAGTCGTCTCGTAGCTTCGGGTAGAGGTAAATCTTGCAGAGGTGTGGCGTTAATTGCTCCTAAATCTTGGACTGGTGTGAAAACAAGAATTGGTGATGGGGCTTGGTCTTTGACAATAAAGGTATGTAAAGCGACTGGGCTAATATGCCAGTAAATAATTGCGGTGTGGGGATTAAGTAATTGTTGAACTGCACGATAATTTAGTGGTTGAATATCTGCGTTCCAGCCGCATAATAGCCAAGTTAAACAAGCATTTTTTCCCTGTTCTGCTATTTCCCAAGCTTCTACTAAATCACCATATTCTACAGCTACATCAACGGCTAGTTGTGCGAATCCCGCAAATTTGAGTGCTAGTTGTTTTTTAATTTCTGCGGTGCGAGTTGGTTCATTCAGTAGTTGTTGTAATAACCTAGAGCCGCGTTGCTGAAATTCTTGGGCTTGTGTTGTTTGTCCTAGTCCTAGCAATGCTTTAACAAGGGACTGGAGAACTTCTAAATGTAACTGAGGAAAACCTGCACTGGTGAGGGTTAATAGGGCTTGATTGTACTCGGTTACAGCTTTGCGCCAATAGTTACGGGATGTAGAATATTTTTTACCTTGTTCGTAATAAGTATTAGCGATCGCCAGATGTAATCTTCCCCAACCTTCTGGGTGGGTGTCTGGGCGAATATGTTTTAAACCTTCCTGATAACTAGCTAATTTACCTTCATAGCCAGCCTGCTTTAAGGCAAAATTATTTGCAGCTATGGTAGTTAATAAATTTAGTAGTGTTTCTGTCTCATTTAAATTACCGATGGCCGTCCCGCGACCAATCCAAGCTTCCCAGTAGTCCAGCTTGATTTGTAAAGCATTGTCATAACAAACGATCGCTTCTAAAAATCGTTCTAAGTAAAATAGCGCTACAGCTTGGTTATACCAGGCGAGGTGAAAATCTGGCTTAATGGCTATCGCTTGCTTATAGGAGGCGATCGCTTCTTCACGACGACCTAAATTTTCTAAAGCTACACCCCGGTTATACCAAGCTAAGTAAAAATCTGCCTGAATTGATAAGGCTTGATCCCAAGAGGCGATCGCTTCCGACCATTGTTTTAAATTAAATAAGACCACACCCCGGTCAATCCACACCTCATGGAAGTCTGGTTGAATCTCCAAGGCTTTGTCGTAGGAATCTATGGCCGCTTCATATTGTTCATCTACACCTAACGCAATACCTCGGTAATACCAATTTTCCTGGTCTTCTGGTGATAAAAGTAGGGCTTCATCGTAACTCGCAATAGCTTCTGCGATTTGTCCCAACTTCAATTCTGCCCAACCCTTACTAGACCAAGCCCCTGGCATATCAGGCTGAATAGTAATCGCTTGTTTGAGTGAGGACACCGCTTCCTCATACAGTCCTAACTGCCCCAAAGTCCCACCCCTGTTATACCAAGCCTTGTAGTAATCCGGTTTGATTTCAATAGCTTGGTCATAGGAGGCGATCGCTTCCACAAACCTTTCTAAATGGAATAAAGTTAAACCACGATTAAACCAGTATTCATAGGAATTGGGGTTTAATTGAATTGCTTGCTCATAATTAGCGATCGCCCCTGACAAATCACCAGTCTTAGCTAACTGCAACCCTTGGTAAAATAATTCTTGCGCCTTGACAAAAGCATTAGAATGCTCGTTGATAATAGCTGGCGGTTGGTTGTTCTGTACTATCAAATTAGCCGCCAATTGCTGGACTAAATTAGTACTTTGATCCAAGCGCACCATTAACTCATCCAAAGTGTAAGCAACATTGGGATCTAAATTGACTAAAGACTGATCCCAATCGCTTTGGGTGGATACTATGGCTGCTGAGTTTTGTTCTCGATAATCTAATACCAGTTCACTTAAGTTACTGATGACATCTTCTTGCGCCGGCATCAGTAAAGGTGGTGCTGTCAATTCGGCTTGTTGATATTCCCAAGTTAGTTCTTGTAAGTTTGTCGTGGCATCAACAACTACATCAGTTGGGGCTATTGGCTCTTGCCAACTAAGTTCTGGAGGATTTTCGATAATGTGATCATCCACTAATTCACTGGGAGTTATGTGATATTCCCAACTCAGTTCCTGCAAATTTTTGATTGTATCCTCATCAACTGAGCCAGTGGGGACTGCGTGATATTCCCAACTCAGTTCTTGCAAGCTGGTGATTGTATCTTCATCAAGATGATCAATTTCTGATTGTGTCTGGTGAGTAGCTGTTTCTGGTTCAGTGGAGTCCCATAATAAATCTCCGAGATTGCGGATTAATTCCTGTCCTGGCGAATCTGAGAGACGATCGCTAGTTTGGGGAACTGTAGTTGATGATACTTCTGTCTCCTCATTCACTTCATTTATTTCTATAAATTCCCTATCTAGTAAACGGATGCCAATATCATAAGAAAGCTCTCCTACCTTGCCAATCCCTAGTTCACCCAGAGTCACCATTTGTCTACCTAAATGATGATTTGGTGCAGGTGACATCAGTAATTTTTCCCCAAATACCAACAGCCAATCTATCCAGCGCTCAACACTAATGCGGTCTTCCATCCGTTGCAAATACCTAATTGCCCACTGCTGACCGCGCCCTTGATTCACGCCTTGCAGCAACTGATTAAACAACACTTCCAAATCCGCATTAGTTAGCTCAGGTGGTTCTTCTGCCACCTGTTCCTTGACACCCTTGAAATAATCAGTTTGTGGATCATCAACAGGGTGCTTGTCAAAAGTTTTAAGCCACTGAAATAGCCGAGTGAGCATTTGCCATACTCTTAAATTTTATTTACCCTAGATTGTAGCGATCGCTGTGTTGAACAACTCATGATAATTCATGATTTACGTGAAATCCACTAAAATTAATAGAGTTTTTCATATTTATATGTAGTAGGCTGGCCTATAAGAACCTATGCCAACGCCTAGTCTCTGTCTACGAAAGGCTTGTAGCTTCAATTCTGCATCCCCGAAGCGTGGCTGATATTAAATAAATCCCGCCTTCCCCGCTAAATCTGGTAGTTCACCTAGATAAATAAAAATACAGCTATTAAAACAGCACTGAGAACAAAAGCTAATATCAGTGCATATTCCAATCTACGACTGAAAAATCCCACAGCAGCAATCACAATAATTGCTAAACCGAAAATAGCAAAGTACTGTTCTCTTTGTAGACCCCTAGCAATCAGAGGGTCTTTACCTGGTGGCGGCGTTTCCTGAATTGTTTGAGGAGCAAGTTCTGACGCTGGGATTTCCTGTAACAATAAATTCATAAGATTATTCCTCAGACGATTTCGTCAATAAAGATTTTTTAGCCTTTAACCCTCTTTCCTCCCCTGTCTCCCCGTTCGCGTAGCGTCCCGTAGGGAAGTTCGCCCGGAGGGAAACCCTCCTTGCGACTTCTCTTCCTGCTTCCCCTGTCTACTTAAACCGTGTTGAATTATATGCAGTGATTATTCTGTTGCTTGTTGACTGGCAGCATAATATTGATTCATCAATGCCTCGACAATCACCTGGGGATCATCGGTTTCAATCGCTAGCTGTTCGGCAATCTGTTGGCGTAAGTTTTCATCCTCTTGCAGCATCTCAAATAACTGTTCAAGAGTAACCGTTTGATATTCTCCTTCTGGGTTTTCCTCAGTTGCGGAAACGCTTTCCTCTGGATATAATACATCAGTACTATCTAAGTCTGGGCCATCATATTCCCAAATCGGTTCGCCTTGATTACGGCTCAATACCTGCATCCCAATCTCGTAGGCGACATCTCCCAGTTCCCCCACGCCCAATTCTCCGAGTTGCACTAATCGAGCTGCTAATTCATTATTTGGTGAGGAGGATGCTAGTAATTTTTCGCCAAAACGCCTTAACCATTCTACCCATTGTGCAGTTGTCACACGATGCTCAATTTTTTGCAGCCACTTTACAGCCCAAGCCTGGCCCCGCGCCTGATGCACTCCTTCGAGAAGTTCGGTGAACAGAAATTCTAAATCTGTATCACCCAGGGGTGGAGCTGGTTGTTTTGTCACGCTAGGACTAGTTTTCACCGCAGTCTGTTTCCTACCCCCACCAAACAAGCCTTGAAAAAAGCTTTTAAGCCATTGGACTAGCCGCCTGAGCATTTGCTGTACCATTTACTATTGTGTCCCCTAAGATTGTAGCCGCCTAAAGCGGGCGCAAAGCGCACTGTTGCCTTAGTCAAGTAAATATATGTAAGTGAATTTCACAGTCTCTTCTAGGGTATGTCACAGCTCACAATATGAGTGGCAAAGTTTAAAATGGTTTAACTTCATTCACGATTCAAAATGGTCAGACTCTTTGGGGGCAAAAATTCTCATGATTGGGTGTAAGTAAATTTAAAGCACAACAACTTAGCAAATCAACCCTAGAAGGTATTGACTTTTTTCACCCATGTCTTATGTACCCCTGCACCACAAGTATCGCCCAAAGAGTTTTGCTGAACTGGTGGGGCAAGAGGCGATCGCTACCACACTCACAAATGCTATCCGTACAGCTAAAATAGCTCCAGCGTATTTATTCACTGGCCCCAGAGGTACAGGTAAAACCTCCAGCGCCCGGATTCTGGCTAAATCCCTCAACTGTCTCAACAGTGACAAACCCACAGCCGAACCCTGTGGCGTTTGTGATGTTTGTCAGGGAATCACCAAAGGCTACTCCCTGGACGTAATCGAAATTGATGCCGCCAGTAACACTGGTGTAGACAATATCCGCGAATTAATTGAAAAAGCCCAATTCGCCCCCGTGCAGTGTCGGTATAAGGTTTATGTAATCGATGAATGTCTCACAGGAGATGCTCTGGTTTGGACAAGTGACGGTCTGATGAGGATCGACGACCCCCAAATTAAAGGCAAGCAAGTTCTCAGTTACAACGATTCATTACAAAACTGGGAATTCAAAAAAGTTGTTAGATGGTTAGACCAGGGTGAACGAGAAATACTGGTTATCAAGACAACTAATAGAACGATTAGATGTACGGGTAATCATTTAATTAGAACAGACCAAGGATGGATACCAGCAAAAAACGTCAAAGAAGGAGTGAAGATACTATCCCCTGTGAATGTGGATGTGGCAAACTCATCTACAAGTATGGTACGGGAGGAAACACCAGTAGAAAATGGTTGGCAGACCTGCATCAATACTCAATACCCACAATGGACTACAAATTTGGAGAAGGTCGAATCTGTCCGCCTCGGTGGAGTTGAGAGGGTATACGATATCGAGGTAGAGGATAATCACAACTTTGTTGCTAATGGGCTTCTAGTCCATAATTGTCATATGCTCAGTAGTGCGGCATTCAATGCGTTACTGAAAACACTGGAAGAACCACCTAAGCACGTAGTTTTTGTTTTAGCGACAACCGACCCCCAACGAGTGTTACCTACGATTATTTCTCGTTGTCAAAGATTTGATTTTCGGCGCATTCAACTAGAGGCGATGGTCAAGCACTTAAGTACGATCGCCTCAAAGGAAAATATTAACATTTCCCTAGAAGCTGTCACCTTAGTAGCTCAGTTATCCCAAGGCGGATTACGAGATGCAGAAAGTTTACTCGACCAATTAGCCTTATTACCTAACGAAGTCACACCAGAGCAAGTATGGGATTTAGTCGGTTCAGTTAGCGAACAAGATTTGTTAGTTTTATTGGCAGCGATCGCCCAAGATAACCCAGAATTAGTATTAGACTCTACCAGACAAATCTTAGATCGTGGTCGAGAACCCTTAACCATTCTGCAAAACCTAGCCGCCTTCTACCGCGATTTACTCATAGCCAAAACCGCACCCAATCGTCATAATTTAGTTGCTTGTACTCAGCAGACATGGAAAGCACTAGTTGAATCTGCCCAATCTTTGCCCATAAGTACCATCTTACTAGGGCAGAAACATTTACAAGAAGCAGAACTGCAAATTAAACACACCACTCAACCACGTTTATGGTTGGAAGTGACATTACTAGGATTATTACCAAGCGCCAATATTCAACCCGCAGCGATAGCCCTGACACCAAGCAACCATCGCCCAGCACCACAGCAAGTTTCCCCAAAAGCGCCCCCACAAAACCCATCTCCACAACCCCCTCCTCCACCCCCACCAGAAGCCTCCAACCACCAAGAAACCCCCGACACACCCCCATCCATCTCATCCCCCATCGTGGAGGAAGTTAAAGCTACATCTTCCCCTACTCCCCAGTCCCCAATCCCCAGTCCCTCAGAAGAGAACTTTGCTCAAATTTGGCAGCAAGTCCTCAATAATATTCAACAAATCCCCAGACGCGCCTTACTGGGTCAAATGTGTTACCTCATCGATTTTGCAGGTACTGTGGCTCGTATTGGTGTCAAAGCTGCGTGGTATGACAAAGTTAAGTCTGACTTACCTATGATTACGGCAGCTTTCCAACAAACTTTTAATCGGGAAATTCAGGTAACGTTAGAAAGAGGCAACCCATCAAACGCTACTACAGTCAGGAAAATACCGCCAACCAATAGTAATGGTAACAGCAATGGTAACGGTCATAACGGTACTGCCAGCGTACAACAGCCACCGTCACCAACCTACAGCAACCAAAAGCCAACTACACCTCCCCCACAACCTACCGCAACCGCCCCAACTCCAAAAACTACACCCATCTCCCCAAGTACAGGAGGGGCAAAAACACCACCCCCAAAAGAGAACCAAGCACCTCTACCTGAGTGGGAAACTGATGAAGTGGCGATCGCAGCCCAACGTCTGGCAAAATTCTTTGATGGGCAAATCATCCGATTTACCGACGATGGCGAAGCATTATCAGAAATGGCTACATCTGAGTGGACGGATGAGTCAGATTTAGAGGATGAATAAGGCAGGGGGCAGGGGGCAGGGGGAAAAAAATTGACTATGGACAACTAACAACTGACAACTGACAGCTTAACAACTAACAAAAAAATGCAAAATCCAAACTGAATTTTGCATTTTGCATTTTGAATTTCTCGTAGGAACTATTCCCCACTTCCTGTATGGACGGTTTTCACCCACTTCAAGCGCTTGGGTCGGAATGACATCCGCGCTGTGGTGCTGCTCATCACTACTAACCAGTGCAGCATATATAAGGTGCCACGCATTGTTTGTAGTAACAAGACAAAGGGGGTGTGAACTTGGAATTTTTGTTCTTGTCGTATGCGCCGTAAACCAGCAAACATTCCGACGACGGACATTGTGACAGACAAGCCTGTCACCGGGCCTAGAATTGGCGGACGATGGCGGACAACAGCCATGAGTAAATCGGGAATTGCTGCTGTCGGCAAGATATACATCGTCAGCATGAACATCAACATATCCCAAGTTTTCCGCGTACCCATGCGGTTTTTGAGAATCAAATCCCAATAGTCCAAATAGCGCTGATAGCCACCTTCCGCCCAGCGATTGCGCTGATGCCAAAGAGCGATCGCCGTTGTTACGCCTTCTTCCTGTACGGCTGGATAGAACAAACATTCAATATCCCATTTGTCAAGATGCAGGCGGAAAGTCAGATCCAAATCATCAGTGATTGTTTCTTCATTCCAACCACCGCAGCTATCCAAGGCTTGGCGGCGCACAAATTGACCGTTCCCCCGCAGTTCACCGATGCCTCCCAGGGCGGTACGCTGTTGCTGGAACCAAATATCCAGCGACATTTCCGCCATTTGCCCCTTTGTCCAAAAATTTTCTTTGGCGTTGGCGATCGCTTTTCGCACCTGCACCGCCCCCACCTTTTCCCGTTGAAACAAAGGTACTACATGGAGTAGCATATCTGATGCTACTTGGGCATCAGCATCAAACACGGCAATGATTTCACCCTGAGTTAATGGTAAAACCTGATTTAATGCCCCTGATTTACCACCAGTAGCTTGGGCTGAACGTCTGAGGACTTTTAGTTTGTCGTACTCTTTTGCCAGTTCTGCTAGGATATGGGGCGTTTTATCGCTACTATTATCATCAATTATCCAAACTTCGTATTGCCCGTTGGGATATTCCAGATTACAAAGATTTTTCGCTAATTTAGCAATGACAGCTTCCTCATTTTTCGCCGCTACCAATATAGATACAAACGGTAAACTACCCTGCATCTCTTTTTGATAGTGGCGGGGTCGAGCAAAAACTACTCCTAAAGCATGAATACCTAAAACGGTAGTCAACCCTAGTATAAAAATAGAACCCCAGGAAACCAAATGTAGAGCGATCGTGCCACTCCAGACGATTGTTAAAACTAGAGCAGCTTTCCCTCTACGTCCTTGAAACCGGGATGGTAGAGACAAATCCCGTGTTTCCACTACTGATTCCTCTGTTGTTGATAGGTCAGACAACAAGGAATTGAGTGGATCAAGCTCTTTGTAGGAATCGTTGTCGGGCCAGGAATTCGCTGGCATAAGTTACTTGATCCAAAAAAAGCTAATGCAGCCCTATTTTAACCGAGATTTTAATATTTCTTAGCAGTAACTTCTGTTATCACTATCATTCTTGGGTTAGTTTTTGGTCAGTGGTCAAAAGAAGCAGGGGAGAAGAGGGCAGGGAGCAAGGGGGAAAACTGGGACTGAAGCTCAGACTCCGACCCAGCAAGAGCGCCCTGTAAGGGCGAGGCTCGTACCCCGAAGTTCTGATCGCCGGAAGCCGGCGCTCAGACTTCTCTTCATGTTTCGCTCCGCTTCACGGCTCCTGGGCTTTCTATTGCTCCCCTGCTCCCGAAGTTCGCCCGGAGGGAAACCCTCCTTGCGACTTCTCTTCCTGCTCCCTGCCCCTCCGCCTCTTCGGTCAGTATGTCCTTATCCGTCTGCTCCCCTGCTCATAACCATGAGATAACGATAGACTGGGAAAATCACCCACCTTATCTACCTAAACCGTAATGGTTTCCACCTTTCCCAATCCTGCATCTGTTGACTTATCCCGTGTGCGGCTAGCAATCCGTTCATTGCAACCCCAATTGGTTGAATGGCGACGACGACTGCATCAAAAACCAGAGCTAGCTTTTCAAGAAAAAATCACGGCTGCGTTTGTCTCAAGTAAGTTACAAGCATGGGGAATTGAGCATCAAACAGGTATTGCTCAAACTGGAATAGTGGCTACCATTAAAGGCGAAAAACCCAGCACTAAAGTCTTGGCAATTCGAGCAGATATGGATGCTTTGCCAATCCAAGAACTTAACGAAGTGCCTTACTGCTCACAGCATAATGGTGTGATGCACGCCTGTGGACATGACGGACATACAGCGATCGCACTCGGCACAGCTTATTATTTACAACAGCATCGTCAAAACCTTGCTGGGACTATAAAAATCATCTTCCAGCCGGCTGAGGAAGGGCCAGGGGGAGCAAAACCCATGATTGAGGCTGGAGTATTGAAGAACCCTGATGTTGATGCCATTATCGGCTTGCACCTATGGAATAACTTACCTTTGGGAACTGTAGGTGTCCGTAGTGGGGCATTGATGGCAGCTGTAGAATTATTTGACTGTACAATTTTCGGCAAAGGCGGACATGGTGCAATACCCCATCAAACTGTAGATTCTGTGGTAGTTGCTGCCCAAATTGTCACTGCTCTACAAACCATCGTTGCGCGTAATGTCAACCCCATCGATTCCGCAGTGGTAACTGTCGGCGCACTCCATGCAGGGACAACCCATAATGTTATTGCCGATACAGCCACTATGAAAGGAACTGTCAGGTATTTTAACCCTGTTTTCCAAGGCTTTTTCCCACAAAGAATTGAGCAAGTTATTGCTGGCATTTGTCAAAGTCATGGCGCAAAATATGACTTTAAATATACTGAATTATATCCCCCAGTCATTAATGATCAGGCGATCGCTCAATTAGTGCGTTCTGTAGCAGCAGAAGTGATCGAAACTCCCATTGGTATCGTGCCAGAATGTCAAACAATGGGTGGTGAAGATATGTCTTTCTTTCTGCAAGAAGTTCCAGGTTGTTATTTCTTCCTTGGTTCTGCTAACCCAGACAAAGATTTAGCCTATCCCCATCATCACCCCAGATTTGATTTTGATGAAACCGCCTTAGCAATGGGTGTAGAGATATTTGTCCGGTGTGTAGAGAAATTTTTTACTTAAGAGATATAGACAAGAACTATATGCGGTTGCTTGGTAGCATGGCTATAGGATTTACCTTTCCCTTTTCAGATGAATGAATTTCAAAATGGGTATGGGGACTAGTAATGAATCCAGTGCTACCTATTTTGGCGATTTGTTGTCCTTGGCGCACTTGTTGACCTACTTGCACCAAAATTCGGCTATTGTGTCCACAGCGAGTCAAACTGCCATCGGCATGGCGGATTTCCACAAGATTGCCATAACCACCTCTATTCCAAGCAACTTTCTTCATCACCCCATCGACTGATGCGTAAACTGATTTGTCTGTAGCGTTATTTAATGAGACCTCAAGAAAGCTTCTGGTTACATAATTTGTCTTTATGTAAGCAGGGGGGATAGAGATAGGGCGAGGAGCAGAAGAAGACGCAAAAATTTCCTTGGATAATTTATTTCCTTGCAGTTTCTGACTTTCATGAATGGCTAATGAAAGAGTTTGATTTCCAGGTTGTTGATTTCTGTATTTATCTTGTAATCTCCTAATCTCTTCTTGTAATGACCGTAAGCGTTGATTCCTATCCGGTTTTAAATTATCCTGAGACTCGTCAGAACGCAATTCTGCTAGATTAGCCCTTAAACGAATCGATTTTTCTTGCAAGCGCATTAAAATCAACTCTTGTTGTACTTTTATTTGTGCATTTGTTGATGGTTCTTTTAATTTAAAACCGTAATTTTCATCAGTTCCTTTCATACTAAATAAGGTGACTAATTCTGTAGCGAATTCTTCTTGTAAACGTTGTAAATTAGCCAAATCTTGCTTAGTTACTAGATTTAATTGTGCTGTAACAATCAATTCATTGACGCGATCTAAACAAGCATTTAAACCAGCTGCAAATTCATAGCGTGTGATGGAGCGATCGTCTTTAAATCTACCATTAGGATCATCTGTTATGGCTCCATAACGTTCTACTAAGGATTTCAAGGTAACAAAAGCCCAGTCACTTGGTTGTATATGAGATTGATCCTTAACCGGAATTAATTCTATTGGATTGGTCTTGATTTTTGCGTCATCTCCTTTCCATGACATATTTGGAAGTAAGTTTAGCCAATCTTGCATTGTTTGAGGTCGGTCTTTTGCTTGTAATGCCAAACCTTGAAGAATCGCTTCATTGACAGCATCACTCAAATTTGGGACAAGTTCCTTGGGCGATTTTAATTCTTCATCATCATGCCGATCCATAGAATTGGTGGGTCGTTTTCCAGTGATTGCATAGTACAAAGAAGCAGCTAAACAGTAAACATCCACTGTTGGGTGACGAACTCCTTTACGTATCAATTCATAAGGTGCAAATACTTGATTACCAAAAGTCCTAGACAGACTACTTGGTGGGGACATATCCCCAGCAATACCAAAGTCTATTAGTACCGCTTTACCACATTGAAAAAAGTCCCCATCAAAATTAAGCATAATATTATAGGGGGTAACATCAAGATGAAAAATTGTTTTTTTATGTATTTCCACCAAAGCCGAACCTATTTGGCTAATATACTTCACAGCTTCTAATTCAGATAATGCACCATGAGATAGCACATAATTCCATAAACTTTCACCTGCTATATATTGCATTTCTAAGTAATAACAATCATCTTCTTCAACAAAGTCGAAGACTTGTACAATATGAGGATGTGCATCTGCACAACATTGTGCGAGTGTCCGTGCTTCTTTTTTAAAGCGTTCGATATATTTAGGATAGTCTGGATCGCCTTTGACAAAAGTATTTGGAGTTTTGAGGACGACCCTACGATTTAGGCTAGTATGTATTGCTTGATAAGTAACCGCAAAACCACCAAAGCCTAAATATCTTTCTATTTTGTATTTGCCCTTATATATTAGCTGTCCTTCTTGCCATAACATATATCAAAATGGATTTATGGATACTGTAGATTCTGGCATATTTTATATGGATGTGGGTGTCTGTGTTCGTGAAACCACGATACGTACAATAAATACCCGAATATCGAGTAATTTATTCAGACAACGCCAAAAATAAGAGTTTGAGATATTTTTTGTAACTCCTATGTATGTACAGAATATTTCAAAATCACAAATATTGTTTACCTGTTTTCTAGGGGAGATGGAGATGGTAAATTTGGTTTTGTAACTTTTGTTGGGATTATGGGCTTGTCTGGAAACAATTCTTTCCACAAATCCCAACCATCTTTAAAGCCTGATATTAATGCTGCCAGTAAAGCCAAGACACCCATGACTTCTAATATCCATGCCCACAGAGGTTGTCTAAAAGGCAGTTGAGGCAAAATAGGCGCAGACTTGATTAATCCTAATTCTTTTAACCATTCTTCTACTGTCTGAGGACGCTTATCTGGTTCTAGTTCCATTGCATGAAGGATAGCTTGATTAGTGCGATCGCTTATTTCTGGATTTAATTCTTGAGGTGGAATTAATCGCTGATTTTGGTCTTGTCTGTCTATTGAACTAACTGGCTGTTTCCCTGTTAATAATACATATAAAGTAGCCGCGAGAGAGTAAACATCAGTCCACTTTCCTCGTCTTGCCTGCTGTCTTCTAGAGTTGGAGTAAAGTTCAATTGGTGTAAATCCATGTACTCTAGCACCACGACTAGTTAATGGGTTATCAACTGTCCGTGCTAAGTCGAAATCTATCAAAATAGCTTTATGGGTACCTGCTCGCACTACGATGTTTTCTGGTTTTACATCACGATGCAATAACCCCTGTCTATGAACTTCTATCAGTGCTTGTCCAATTTGCTGGATGTAATTTAAAGCTTCTTGCTCTGGTAAAAAGCGCCTAGATTGAACAATGTTAGCTAAATTATTTCCTTGTATGTACTCCATGACCATGCAAAGCAAACCGCCCTGCATAAATGTTTCAATTACCCGCACAATATTAGGATGCTGGCATTTTTGTAACTTGAGAGATTCATTGGAAAAGCCTGATTCTAAGTGATCGCGATCTTCATTA
Source organism: Anabaena sp. CCY 9910 (assembly GCF_963920875.1). NCBI lineage: Bacteria > Bacillati > Cyanobacteriota > Cyanophyceae > Nostocales > Nostocaceae > Anabaena > Anabaena sp. CCY 9910. The sequence continues at coordinate 594,448 of NZ_CAWUDJ010000001.1, forward strand.
CTCAGTTGATTTAGTTCATCGGGATTTAATGTTTTAATCACAACTTCTTGCCCATCCTTTTGAGCAAGATAAGTAATAGCAAAACGTCCCCGTCCCAATTCCTGTATAATTTCGTACTGATTACGGTTTAATTTATCTCCAGGGTTCCAGATCATCGATTCATTATTTCCAAGACCTGAGGTAATTTTTACACAGCTATGAGTCCGCCTTGTAAATACCAAAGACTTTTGTCACATCTTTAAGTAAGGCCAATAGTCACACACCAGATTCCTTTTGTTTTTAAAGCCTTATACCCAGTCTCAACAGACAAGCTGTGTACGTAAGTCCTATAACGAAAATAAGCAACAAGCCGGAGTTTCAACTCGCTTGCTGCTCATCATCAAAAATTATTTTTTTAACTCTGTCAAACTTATTTGTTTTTGCGCCGGGAACGTACCTTGAACATACCGAATGCTCCCAAAGCCATAATCGCAGTTGTGGCTGAAGGTTCTGGTACTCGTCTTGTTGTGAAATTATCCTTACCGAAATCCACAACAATCATCACATCATTATAATCTTTGTCCCCACCGTTAAATAAATCTTCAAAACCCATCATTAAATAATCACCGACTTTCCAAGCCATTAAGTGTTGTAGTCCATCTGGGTTGAGCAATGAATTTGCACCATAAATATTCCCATTGGGGTTATTATATCCATCTGCCTTGAGCAAAAAGTTGAGTTGTGTACCACCTCTGATTGTACCCAAGTCTACAAAGTCACCAATATCTAGAACACCATCGGAATTCCCTAAGGCACATTGATTTCGTGTACTGAGACAAGAAACATCTTCAAAAACCATTCCACTGCTGTATTGACTACCTTTAACAGCTTCATAAGCCAATTGGTTTCTGTAGCCAGCACCTTCGTTGAGAAACCAAACTCGCACATTATGAGTATTTTTTAAATATAACTCTGAAAAGTCTAGTTTTTGAGCTTGAATTTGTTCTGCGGGAATTTCTACGCCTTCCCGTTGCACTAATGCTTGAAACTGGGGAAGCAAAGACTGGAAATTTTGGTCTTGTGATCTATCTTGAAGGGTACTTTTTGTTAATTTACTCCAATCATTAGCTTTTTTAGCTGCTTCCTGTGCTTCTTGGGAAATCCTAGCAGCAGTATCAGCTTCTAACTTCGCCTGATCTCTCAAGACTTGAGCATCTCTAACCATGTTGTCAGCGTTCTCGATGGTTAATCTAGTTTCTTCTCTGACTTGATTTCTAGTTTGTTCAGCCGTGTTGCGTCTGCTACTCGCGTTATTGAAATTGGTAGTTGCTGTATTAAAAGTATTATTTGCTGTATTGAAGTTATTGGTAGCTGTATTCAACTCATTTCCAGTTCTACTAAAGTTGCTGTTAGCTGTGTTGAAATCATTTCTAGCTGTATCTAATCTACTATTAGCTTGAGTAAGTTCAGTATTGGCTGTATTAAGGCTAGTGGTTGCGTTGTTGAATTCAGTATTGGCTGTATTAAAGCTAGTAGTTGCGTTGTTGAATGCGGTATTGGCTGTATTAAAGCTAGTAGTTGCGTTGTTGAATGCGGTATTGGCTGTATTAAAGCTAGTAGTTGCGTTGTTGAATGCAGTATTGGCTGTATTAAAGCTAGTAGTTGCGCTGTTGAATGCAGTATTGGCTGTATTAAAGCTAGTAGTTGCGTTGTTGAATGCAGTATTGGCTGCACTTAATTTATTATTAGCTTCATTTAGAGCGTTAGTAGCATTTTGAATGGCTGTTTGTGAATTTCCTCTTCGAGCTTGAGCTAGATTTCTAGTAGCAGTGTCCACCTCTGTTTGAGCATTATTGCGATTAGTAGTTGCGGTATTTAATGCGGTTTGAGCATTATTGCGATTAGTAGTTGCGGTATTTAATGCGGTTTGAGCATTATTACGATTAGTAGTTGCAGTATTTAGTGCGGTTTGAGCATTATTGCGATTATTGGTTGCAGTATTTAGTGCGTTTTGAGCATTATTGCGATTATTGGTTGCAGTATTTAGTGCGTTTTGAGCATTATT